>NZ_CP070969.1:5420000-6020000 GCF_017086365.1 Paenibacillus tianjinensis
ACTGATCTTTTCGTTACTCATACCGGCATTCTCACTTGTATGCTGTCCAGCGCTCCTTACGGTACACCTTCAACCCACATACAACGCTCCCCTACCCCAGATGCAAAGCATCTAGCCATAGCTTCGGTGGTGTGTTTAGCCCCGTTACATTTTCGGCGCAGAGTCACTCGACCAGTGAGCTATTACGCACTCTTTCAATGGTGGCTGCTTCTAAGCCAACATCCTGGTTGTCTGTGCAACTCCACATCCTTTCCCACTTAACACACACTTGGGGACCTTAGCTGATGGTCTGGGCTGTTTCCCTTTTGACAATGGATCTTAGCACTCACTGTCTGACTCCCGGCAAGAAGTAAATGGCATTCGGAGTTTGACTGAGCTTGGTAACCCTTGCGGGCCCCGCACCCAATCAGTGCTCTACCTCCACCACTCCATTCACCGAGGCTAGCCCTAAAGCTATTTCGGGGAGAACCAGCTATCTCCGAGTTCGATTGGAATTTCTCCGCTACCCCCACCTCATCCCCGTATTTTTCAACATACGTGGGTTCGGGCCTCCAGTGCGTGTTACCGCACCTTCACCCTGGACAGGGGTAGATCACACGGTTTCGGGTCTACGTCCACATACTTATTCGCCCTATTCAGACTCGCTTTCGCTGCGGCTCCGGCTTCTCACCTTAACCTTGCATGTTAAACGTAACTCGCCGGTTCATTCTACAAAAGGCACGCCATCACCCCTAAAACGGGCTCTGACTTTTTGTAAGCACACGGTTTCAGGTTCTATTTCACTCCCCTTCCGGGGTGCTTTTCACCTTTCCCTCACGGTACTGTTTCACTATCGGTCGCCAGGTAGTATTTAGCCTTAGCAGATGGTCCTGCTGGATTCATACGGGGTTTCACGTGCCCCGCACTACTCGGGATCCGTCTCGGAGGGAATACAGTTTAGGTTACAGGGCTTTTACCTCTATCGCGGGCCTTTCCAGACCTCTTCACCTACCATATTCCTTTGTAACTCCATGTGAGACGTCCCACAACCCCAAGGGGCAAGCCCCTTGGTTTAGGCTGTTCCGCGTTCGCTCGCCGCTACTGACGGAATCACTATTGTTTTCTCTTCCTCAGGGTACTTAGATGTTTCAGTTCCCCTGGTCTGCCTCTACACACCCTATGTATTCAGGTGTGAGTAACTGCGAATTACCACAGCTGGGTTTCCCCATTCGGACACCCCCGGATCAAAGCTTGCTTACAGCTCCCCGAGGCAGTTTCGTTGTTCGCCACGTCCTTCGTCGGCTCCTGGCGCCTAGGCATCCTCCGTGTGCTCTTATTAGCTTAACCATGCGTTCTCCGTTAGGAAAATCGCTAGCATTGCTATAATTGAAACTTGTTTACACAAGTTCAGCTTAAAGAATGTTCTAAAACGCAAATTCGTTTCGGTATCCAGTTTTCAAGGATCAAGGTACTGCTGAGAGCTTAAACTCTCAAAACTGACCAACGAGTGAGTAACAGGCCTAAACCTGAGTTTTGGAAGTTATACTTCCGATTTGAATGTTCTCATTGCAGAGAACGATTCTCCATAGAAAGGAGGTGATCCAGCCGCACCTTCCGATACGGCTACCTTGTTACGACTTCACCCCAATCATCTACCCCACCTTCGGCGGCTGGCCCCCTTGCGGGTTACCCCACCGACTTCGGGTGTTGTAAACTCTCGTGGTGTGACGGGCGGTGTGTACAAGACCCGGGAACGTATTCACCGCGGCATGCTGATCCGCGATTACTAGCAATTCCGACTTCATGCAGGCGAGTTGCAGCCTGCAATCCGAACTGAGACCGGCTTTGCTGGGATTGGCTCCACCTCGCGGCTTCGCTTCCCGTTGTACCGGCCATTGTAGTACGTGTGTAGCCCAGGTCATAAGGGGCATGATGATTTGACGTCATCCCCACCTTCCTCCGGTTTGTCACCGGCAGTCACTCTAGAGTGCCCAGCACTACCTGCTGGCAACTAAAGTCAAGGGTTGCGCTCGTTGCGGGACTTAACCCAACATCTCACGACACGAGCTGACGACAACCATGCACCACCTGTCTCCTCTGTCCCGAAGGCCGCCTCTATCTCTAGAGGATTCAGAGGGATGTCAAGACCTGGTAAGGTTCTTCGCGTTGCTTCGAATTAAACCACATACTCCACTGCTTGTGCGGGTCCCCGTCAATTCCTTTGAGTTTCAGTCTTGCGACCGTACTCCCCAGGCGGAGTGCTTACTGTGTTAACTTCGGCACCAAGGGTATCGAAACCCCTAACACCTAGCACTCATCGTTTACGGCGTGGACTACCAGGGTATCTAATCCTGTTTGCTCCCCACGCTTTCGCGCCTCAGCGTCAGTTACAGCCCAGAAAGTCGCCTTCGCCACTGGTGTTCCTCCACATATCTACGCATTTCACCGCTACACGTGGAATTCCACTTTCCTCTTCTGTACTCAAGCCATCCAGTTTCCAGTGCGACCCCAGGTTGAGCCCAAGGTTTAAACACCAGACTTAAATAGCCGCCTGCGCGCGCTTTACGCCCAATAATTCCGGACAACGCTTGCCCCCTACGTATTACCGCGGCTGCTGGCACGTAGTTAGCCGGGGCTTTCTTCTCAGGTACCGTCACTCCGGTAGCAGTTACTCTACCGGACGTTCTTCCCTGGCAACAGAGCTTTACGATCCGAAAACCTTCATCACTCACGCGGCGTTGCTCCGTCAGGCTTTCGCCCATTGCGGAAGATTCCCTACTGCTGCCTCCCGTAGGAGTCTGGGCCGTGTCTCAGTCCCAGTGTGGCCGTTCACCCTCTCAGGTCGGCTACGCATCGTCGCCTTGGTGAGCCGTTACCTCACCAACTAGCTAATGCGCCGCAGGCCCATCCCTCAGTAGCAGATTGCTCCGCCTTTCATCCTTTCCTCAGGAGAGAAAAGGAATTATCCGGTATTAGCTACCGTTTCCGGTAGTTATCCCAGTCTGAGGGGTAGGTTGCCTACGTGTTACTCACCCGTCCGCCGCTAAGCTTATCCCGAAGGATAAGCTCCGCTCGACTTGCATGTATTAGGCACGCCGCCAGCGTTCGTCCTGAGCCAGGATCAAACTCTCCAAATTGGTATTTAGAAAGAGCGATTGCTCATTTTGAAACATCTGACGAGAATTTGCATTCTCTAATTTTGGATCTCACCGAAGTGATTTCCGATACTCACTCGTTGTTCAGTTTTCAAAGATCAAATTCTCTTTTTTCGTTGTCATTGCTTATCAGCAGCGACCTTTATAATATATCATGCAGCCCTCGTTTTTGTCAACATCTTTTTTTGACTTCTTTTTTTTGTTGATCATCGTTTGCTTTGTAGCGTTACGATGTGTCGGAGGGACGAGTTATAATTTAACACAGTATTAACACAGGAGTCAACTCTAAATATTCCCAATGGTTATCTGTTCAATCTGATTAAGGGCAAATAAAAAAAGAGAGCGAACATCCTCTCCTTATCGTGGCCTATTAAGCTCAATTAATTCCCGGGTTAGCTGTTATATATTTATAGTGTGTATCGTACCGTATGCCCTTCAGAAGCATCATCCGCCCAAGAGGTAATTTCCCTAATCAGGGAACGGGATACCATCTTACGAAGCACGAGCGGCAATTCCGCCCCAAGCGGGCTAAGCCCTGAATGCTGCAACAGTTCTTTGATACTCCAGGACTCGTTGCGGCTTCCGAGAATATCCAGCAGCATAGTGCAACAGTCAGACATCTTCGACATAATCGCAAATTCACAGGCAAGCAGAATGAGCTCCACTCTTTGCTCAAGCGTTTCGGTGCTGACCGTCAGCTCTTCATAAAGCTTGTGAACGGAGGTATTCAGGCTTTTAACCTGCTCCCAAACTGCCGGATCGGGAAAACATCCCGCTTCACTGACTTCAATCCGGGCCCAATGATACAATGCTATAAGTACACAGTTGTATGCATCCATGGTAAAGCCTGCTTCACTGTAACGCTTGGACTTCACATACATATGCAGGAAGCGGGCAAATTCCATAAACAGAACCCGTTCCTTGAGCGGTCCCTGGAATTGTGTGATCTCCCGGCGCATCTCTCCTAAAATCCCTTTGGGATCCCAAATGACTTCTCCAGCTATAAGGCTGGTAAGGAGTTCATTATTATCACCCGCCATCACAGCGCGCTCCAAAGCAGATATACCGACGTGTACAGACTGCGTTCGTCTCTCGCCGGCTATGGTATGGGTTATAACCCGTTCTTTCTCCTGTTCCTCATGCAGCATTAATACTACCATATCAAAATCGTGGAGCAGCGCGCTCTGAAAAGGAGCATTGCCCTTCTGCCGCAAAGCTACGGCCCCCAGAACATTCTCATCGAACGTTTCTCCACTCAATAGGGTCAAATTGGATAGTTCCATACTTCCCTCCATCAAATTTGGCGATTTTGCGTCCAGTCAGTTATAATTCTCTTAAATATTAATATTCTACATATTTATGGCAGTTCCTTCTGGACGTCCGAACTATATTTTAGTTAGGAGCAAATACTCATGAAGATGAAATCGGCTAAAATCAATGCTTTTCGCACTTGGGGATTACTGCTCACTATGCTTGGAATGGGCCTCATGATTCTTGGAACAGCCGGAATTGTATTCTGGGGATCCGCAGGTAAAGTATTTGCTGCGATAGGACTCGTTATCGGTCTGATCTCGATGATGGCCAGTCTGGCAATATACTTTTGGGCAGGTATGCTGTCTACGAGTGCGGTTCAGCTGGAATGCCCGGAATGCCACAAGCTGACCAAGATGCTGGGCAAAACCGACCGCTGCATGTTCTGCCACACTATCCTCACCCGCGATCCAGAACAGGCAACCATTACAGCAGAGCAGTTAGAGAGCCAGCACTGAATACAAAAAAACAAGGGGCTCCGTTTCAGGAGCCCCTTGTTTTTGGTACAAACCCTATTTACTAATCTCCTGCAAAGCCTCCCACGCCTCAACTGTTCCAAAGCTGCGGGTCCAGGAAGCTACTCCCCCAAGTCCAAACGACTTAGCGAGCTCAACTCTCGATTTCAGGGAGACCTTATCCTCAATCCAAATTTTGTGAAGAGCGCCGTCTTCCTTGTACTCGACATAGTTCTGGCCAGAGTCATTGTCAAACTTAGGCGTCAGTTTTTTCTCGGACAGAATCCCCTGAACGGCAGACATGCCGACAGCCTTAGAGCTGACTTTAGTCTCTCCCTTTTCCGTGGTTTCTGTCCAGATGCGGGTATACAGCGGAACACCGAGAATCAGCTTCTCAGCCGGCACCTTATCTTCATCAATAATACGGCTTATAGATCTCTCCACCCAGGGCAAAGATGCTACAGAACCTGCTGTTGGGCTGGATGCCCAATGCTCGTCGTAAGCCATTACAATGAGAAAATCCGCTACTGAACCAAGCGCCTTCCGGTCCAGGAACAATGACCACATTTCACTGTTAGACTTGGGTGTGACGTCTATGGAGACGATCAGGTTTTTGGCCTGGGCCATCGGCTTCAGCTCCCGCATAAACTGCGTGACATTCTCTCCGTCCTTCGTATAGACATTCTCGAAATCGATATTAATCCCGTCCAGATCATACAGATCTGCATATTCCAGCATCTGAACGATCGTGGTCATCCGTTTCTCATAGCTTGATAAAGCCTGCGTGGTAAGATCCGCCTCGAAGCTGTTGCTCAGCAGTCCCCACACCTCCATACCTTGCTTGTGAGCCCATTGCACATAGGCACTATCCGCCTGGCTGCGAACATTACCCTTCACGTCTACAATCCGGAACCAGGTCGGGCTGACAACGTTAATTCCAGGCAGTTCACCAAAATTTGCAGGGTTAGGCTTGCGCTCATATACGGCCTCCCAGAACATATTCACTGGTTTCCCTTTCCAGCTGCGTTCTGCACGGGAAGGCTCAGATACCTTTTGTTCCACTGTCTTCTGCCCGTCTGCTGTAATGTCACCAGCCTTCACATACCCGGTATAACCGCTGCTCATCTGCACATACAGCCAGTCCTTATTATCCGCATTCCAGATTCTGACGATGGTTCCAGGGGCCATATCCGCAATAATTGGAGCGTGAATTGTCGCTTCACTACGCAGCGCCTTCGTCCGGCCGCCCTCCTCGCCTTTAACTGTGCCAAGTGGTACACTTTCTCCGGCAGTCATCAGCAGAACAGCACCTGTACTTGTATCTTCCTCAATTTCAAAGCCATACAATTCCTCAAGGGTACCGGCCGGAAGATAAGTCAATCCATCCTTTTCTTCAGGAGCAAGCCGGAGCTGGATCGGCTCATTGTTCAGACTCGCGGAGGTTGAATCCTCTTGCATATACAGCAGGTCTTTATCCGTAGAAAGAATAACCGACTTACTGGCTTCCTCATACCGGATCGCCGAATCAACATACTTTTGTAAAAGGGGAAGCGGTAAAAGCAGACCGTCACCGGTCCCTGCGGCTGAATATCCGGTTAGTTCACCCTTAACGAACACAGGCTTCTCAAGGCTTTTCCAATCCGGATCGATATGCGCTCGGTTTGGCAGTACATAAAAAACAATCCAATAGGCGGCTGCGGCAATGATAACAACCCCTAATAAACGGCGAAAACGACTTCCGCGCTTGTTCATGCGTCCCTGTCTCTGTCTGCTATCCAAAATATATATCCTCCAAAACTATCAATAAATTTAAATGCAGGTAGTCAATCTTAAGTATACGTTATGTTCATCCTTTTGGTTGCGCTAATCTGCTGGAAGACCAGACATTAAATGGCCTCTATCCTCAATAAAAAAACGTGTGGCTTCCGTTACCGGATTCCGCACGTCATAAATTTGCTTATTAAGTTATGCTGCTCTTGGTCTCTCAATGCCGTTTCTCGCTGCAGCATTTACAAACCCCGTACAATTCTAAGCGTAATCCATGAATTTTGAAGCCAGTCGCCTGTTCGGCAGAATGCTCCACCTCATGGAGTGAGGAATAACTGAAATCTTCGATTTTACCGCATTCTTGGCAGATGACATGATAATGATCGGACACATTGGCATCAAAACGGCTGGAATTATCACCGTAGGTTAACTCGCGCACCATACCGGCTTCCATGAACATTTTCAGGTTATTATACACTGTCGCCACACTCATGCTCGGAAACTGCGGCTCAAGCGCACGGTAAATATCGTCTGCCGTAGGATGATTCAACGCTTCCATCAGATACGTAAGAATCGCATGACGCTGGGGTGTAATACGGACACCGGTAGTCTTCAATTGTTCCAATGCATGTTGCACGCCACTACCCATCAATTCCACCACCTCTAAATTAAATACCATAATAAAATGACTATACTGCAATTGTAGAACCCGGATTTGAATGTTGTCAACGTGCCAAGTACATTATATTCATTATTATATAATAAAAATTACTTATTTCAATATTTCCTCACATTTAGGTTGCTGTTCCCTTCAACATGCAGCTTAAACTCGCCGGTTCCTACTTCGCCGGAAATTGTCTTTTTGTCGATGGTAAGTTCAGGGAAGTCCGAGTTAATATCCCCGTAGCCGCTTGATCCGTCTACTTTATAATTCCCTGCCTGTGGCAGATACAGATCAATGTCTCCCACTGCGCTGTACACTTCCCAGTCCCCGCCAAAAAATTCAGAGCGGATAGTAACTTTGCCGTTCAGCGACTCGGCGTGCAGCTTCGCTCTTGCACCGTCAATCTCCAGATTGCCGTTCTTGCTGGCAAGATTCACTTCATCTCCGCTGCCTGTTACCGAAATATTGCCTACAGCCGTAGACAGCTTCAGGGCACCCGTAACATCCCAGGCATTCATCTTTCCGCCGCTGGTGGTCAAATCCACACTACCCTGCACTGTCCGGGCACGAACCGCACCGTTCAGCGTTTTCCCCTTCACATTCCCGAATATACGGTGCAGAATGAGCTCTCCGTTCCCTGTCTCCAGCAGAATATCCTCAATTGCTTCCACATTCTGCAGAGTGATGCCGCCATTCATCGTCCGGACATCCAGATTAAAGCGGCGGTCCTCCGGAAGCGAGATCTCAAGATCCATCCGCGGCTGGCGTTTGCCGGATTCACCATAGGTTTTATATTGAGGGGTGATTTTTATGGTTGGCCCCTCGGTTACTTCTACGAAGGATTGCTCCGATATCGCTTCAGCCTGCGCTCCTTCCAGCTGGTCCACCCATACAGTAGTTGTAATCTCGATATCTTCTACAGGGGCGCGATGAATGAGGATATCGCCATTGATGCCATCAACAGCGATTTTGGAGGTGTTCAGCTCGACGGGTACAATCAGCTGAGCTTTTTCAAACCGGCTGCCTTTGGCTTCGCCATAATCTACTGCTGCTACAGTAAGATTCATACTGACCCGGTTCCATAAATGCAGGTAATGCTCTTGTTCCGCTACGATAAATACGCTGGCCCCCAATATAACTGCTGACAAGAGCCCCCGCAGATCCATTCTGGCCCTTGGACCTTTGGGCATAGAACCTCTGCGGCGCGCTAAAAAGGAAATAAGCAGATACTCCACACCCCATAACACAGGGATCAACGGCCACCATTTTAACAGCAGCAGCATATGATCCGTATCATTCCGCCAATCGAGCAGCAGGAGAACCCCCACCCCTATGAGCAGCACTGCTGCGGTATATCTGCCGACACGCCGGGGGCGCCGTTCATTGCTTTTGCGGATAATCAGCCCTTTGGCAATTTCACGTGCTCCCAGCCACAACCCCCCGCATATCAAAAGTCCGGCAATTACTGCACTCGCATACATTTCGATGAATTGCTGCAGCCAGACCGGTTTTTGCCGGAAAAGGAACATCAGCGCTCCGCCAAACAGCAGCATGAGTCCAAAGGAAATACCCGGCTCGCTGATAAGGGCACGATGCCTAGAAGTTTTAGTTGTTGTTATTGGCAGTTCAGGATCGGTCTCCTCAGGGAAGCGAAGAATCCGGTCTACCGATTGCAGCACATCATACACATTATAGAAATAAACGACTGGAATCAGCAGGGCCAGTAAAATAAGCAGCGGCACATTAATCTGCATGCCAATGGATGAGAAATACAGCATCGCCGCGATGTCCAGCAGTATGATGAAGATGAAAGAAATCCCTTTACGGAGAAGCCCGAAATAGAGATGTCCGGTTCCGGGAATCAGGGCCGCCAGCAGCCCGGCAATAAACTTGCGCTTGCGGGGGCGCTTTTTTTGGCGCGGAGGTATTATTGGGGGATTGGGCACCATGACGGATTCATCCTTCTGCTCGGAACTCATCTCGGGAGTCCTCCTTCCATAAAGTTTATGTTGTTTCCTGTTCAAAGCTTACCACTCCGATAAAATTCGATCAGCTCTACGCCCGGAGCCACTTCCTCGACACCTGCAGGAATAAACCCATGCTTGGTATAGAGCGTAACGGCCGGAATATTAAGTTTGCCCGTAGATACAATGAACTGCGCCATCCGGGAATAGTGCTCAAAAATAAACTCCAGCAGCCCTCCGGCCACCCCTTTGCGGAAATGATCCGGATGTACCATCATCCGGGTTACCGTCAATTTGCCCGGTGACTCTTCCAACACAGCAACAGCACCCATCAGATCACCACTGTCGTCAAAGCAGCCGTAGAACTCCTCTTTAGACCCTGCCAGCATGTCTCTCGTCTCCAGCAGCGGCGGAATCTCGTTAAAGCCTATCAGCTCAGCTTCCAGCCGGTAGGCCTTGTGCTGCAGGCTCCAGAGCTCGCTTAAGGTGAAGGCATCCTGCAGGTCCAGCTTAATTATTATATCCATCCGTACAGTCCCCTTATATGCCGCTTCAGGGCCTGCCGTTGCCGACAAGCCCTGAACTTATAGATCCTATAATAAATTACCCAAAAACCGGATCTAGCTGTTAAGCACTTCAGCCAGCAGCGTATTCACCAGACCCGGATTAGCTTTACCTTTACTCTCTTTCATTACCTGTCCTACCAGGAATCCGATCGCCTTCTGTTTACCCGCTTTGTAGTCCTCAACGGATTGCGGATTCGCAGCAACGACATCTTCTACGATTTTTTTGATTGCACCTTCGTCGCTGATCTGCACCAGGCCCTTTTCCTCAACGATCACGGCTGGCAGCTTTCCGCTTTCCAGCATTTCTTTGAACACGGTTTTGGCGATCTTGCTGCTTATTGTTCCTCCGGCAATCAGGTTAATCATCTCACCCAATCCCTGCGGTGTGATTTTCACCTGGGGCAATTCAAGGTTATTGCTGTTCAAGTAGCCAAGCAAATCGCCCATCATCCAGTTGGCAACTGCTTTGGCGTCTTTGGTATAGGCAAGGCTGCCCTCAAAGAAATCAGCCAGCAGTTTAGAGGAGGTCAGTACGCCTGCATCATAGGCGGTAAGCCCGTATTCCTCACTGTAGCGGGCCTGCCGCGCATCCGGCAGTTCCGGAATCGTCTGACGGATCGATTCTTTCCAGGCATCATCAATATGCAGCACAATCAGATCCGGGTCAGGGAAATAGCGGTAATCATGGGCTTCTTCCTTGCCGCGCATGGATAGGGTTTTGCCCTGGGCTTCATCCCAGCGGCGGGTCTCCTGTACGACAACACCGCCGTCATCAAGGATTTCCCCCTGGCGGAACTGTTCATATTCGAGGCCACGCAGCACACCGCGGAAGGAGTTCATATTCTTAAGCTCAGCGCGGATGCCGAATTCCTCCTGACCCGCAGGACGCAGGCTGATGTTGGCGTCGCAGCGCATCGAGCCTTCCTCCATCTTCACATCAGAAACATCGCAGTACTGCATGATTGCGCGGATCTTCTCCAAATAAGCACGGGCTTCTTCAGGCGAGCGCAGATCGGGCTCGGAGACGATTTCAATCAGCGGTGTACCCACCCGGTTGAAATCGACCAGCGACGCAAAGCCGCCGTCCACGTGGGTCAGCTTACCTGCATCTTCCTCCAGATGAAGTCGGGTAATGCCAATCCGTTTCGTCTCACCGTTCACTTCAATATCGATCCAGCCGTTCAAACCGATAGGCTGATCATATTGCGAGATTTGGTAGGCTTTTGGCGAATCAGGGTAAAAATAGTTCTTGCGGTCGAACTTACTGACATCCCCGATCGTGCAGTTCAGTGCCATCGCCGCTTTCATTGCGTATTCCACCGCCTGGCGGTTTAGTACCGGCAGTACGCCGGGGTGCCCGAGACAGACCGGACAGGTATGAGTATTGGGCGGAGCACCGAATTCTGTGGAGCAGCCGCAAAAGATTTTGGACTTTGTGTGAAGCTCCACATGAACTTCCAGCCCGATGACCGTTTCGTATTTAGACATAAATGATCTCATCCCTTAAAAGTTTTGTGAGCCAAAAACGCTTATCCGGCGGGAATTACAGCTGTGGCCGCTCTTTGTGGTAGTCTGTATTTTGTTCAAAGGCATGCGCAACGCGCAGCACGGTGCTCTCGTCAAATTCCTTGCCGATAATCTGCAGGCCGACAGGCAGTCCTTCGGCAAAGCCGCAAGGAATGCTGACTGCTGGAATGCCGGCGAGATTGACCGGTATGGTCAGAATATCGTTTAAATACATCGTCAGCGGATCTTCCGTCTGCGAACCCAGCTTAAAGGCGGTCGTCGGAGCCGTCGGCCCGATAACCACATCGTACTTTTTGAAGACCTCATCGAAGTCCTGCTTAATCAAGGTGCGAACCTTCTGCGCCTTCAAATAATAAGCATCATAATATCCGGAGCTCAGCGCATAAGTCCCCAGCATGATCCGGCGCTTCACTTCAGGCCCGAAGCCGCGGCTGCGGGAATTGTGATACAAATCAAGCAGACCGCCGCCTTCATCGACGCGCACCCCATAACGGACACCGTCAAACCGGGCCAGGTTGGAGGAAGCCTCCGAAGAAGCAAGCAGGTAATATGTTGCTACCGCGTATTCGGTATGCGGCAGAGAGACTTCTTCCCAGACGGCGCCAAGGCCTTCAAGCACCTTCAATGCAGAGAGTACTGTCTCGCGGACAGAAGCATCCACGCCTTCGCCGATATACTCTTTCGGCACCCCGATGCGCAGTCCCGAAATGTCACCGGTCAGTGCGCTCAGGTAGTCGGGAATATCTACTTTGGCCGAGGTGGAATCCTGGGCATCATATCCCGCGATCGCCTGCAGTACATAAGCGGAATCCTCAACGTTGCGGGTAACCGGACCAATCTGGTCGAGCGAGGAGGCAAAGGCAACCAGGCCATAGCGCGATACCAGACCGTAAGTCGGCTTAAGGCCAACCACTCCGCAGTATGAAGCGGGCTGGCGGATCGAACCGCCGGTATCCGAACCAAGCGCGAACAATACCTCTCCAGCAGCTACCGCAGCTGCCGAGCCGCCGCTGGAACCGCCTGGAACATGTTCCAGATTCCACGGATTGCGCACAGCCGCATAGGCGGAGTTCTCGTTGGAGCCGCCCATGGCAAACTCGTCCATATTCAGCTTGCCGATCGTTACCGCATCCGCCTGGCGCAGCTTCGAAACAACTGTCGCGTCATAAATCGGCTGGAAGTTATCAAGGAACTTACTGGCACAGGTAGTGCGCAGCCCCTTGGTGACAATATTGTCCTTGATTCCGGCAGGAAGTCCAAACAGCAGGCCACGCGCTGCTCCGGAAGCCAGCTTATCATCCAGCGCCCGCGCTGACTGGCGTGCCCCCTCCTCATTTAACGTTAGAAATGCGTGCACTTTACCGTCACGTTCTGCTATGGCAGCCAGGGATTGTTCGGTCAGCTCACTGACGGAAAGTTCTTTGCTGTGCAGCATGTTATGTAGTTCAGGCAATCGATATTGAAACAGGCTCAACATTCTTCCTCCTCTCGGTATAATTATTCCAGTACAGCCGGAACCTTGAAATGTCCGTCTTCGTCTTCCGGCGCGTTAAGCAGAGCTTCCTCCTGGGACAGGCTCTCCTTCACGACATCATCGCGCATGACATTGCTGACCTGCAGCACATGCGTAGTCGGCTTCACATTCTCCGTATCCAGCTCATTCAATTTCTCAGCATATTGTAATATAGCATTCATTTGTTCAGTAAAAGTAGCCTCTTCCTCCGGGCTTAGTTGCAGTCTGGCCAGCTTGGCCACATGCTGCACATCTTTGACAGTAATGCTCATAAGGAATATCCCTCCTGTTTAAAGGGCTAAAGCGCCCGGATAACGTTTTTAATTATATTGTAGAAGCCTGGACAATTCAATGCGCTTGTCATTTCATAAGGCTACCCTAGCAGTGGGGTGTCCCATAAGCCATCAGAAATGGCTGATGGGACACTCCTTCTTTTGGAGTTGGATAGAGTATTGTGCTTGGTGAGGACGCTCCGCGAATGAAACGTTGTTCCAATCGCTGTTGTGTCCAGATTTTTTTCATTCTCCTTAGCGGTGAAAATCCCGACACAAAGGCGAACGCTATCGCTTTTCCACAATCGTTCCGTTCTCTCCGCTGTTTAAGCGGGAAATGGACTACAATATTTATAAAAACGCAGAGCAGTGATCCTCCAATAACGGGAGAATCGCTGCTCTGCTTACTTTTTGTGATATTAAGAAAGAAGAGAACCGTCTCCCGGGTCATAGAAAATCCACATATGGGACAGCCCCGTCCGTCTCATTACTTGTATATTACGCATCCTATGAATTCCTGCTTAAACAAAAAAGCCGGCTTTCGCCGGCCTCCCTTAAATCCAAGCACGAAGATTCACCTGTTTGATGAATTCCGCCTGGGACAAACCTTCTTTAGGCGCTGTTTCCGCTTCTTCCGTTTCCGCATCCTCGCCGTTCATTAGATGATGAAACAGCTTCTCATTGTGCGTCGACAAAGCATAATCGATCAACGCCTCGTGCGTAGCTCTTTCAGCTTCCGCCACCAGCAATTGTTCTTCCGCCTCAATATCCTCGGCAGTAACATAAAAATTTCTGTTGGCCTGAGGGACACGGATGACGTAATCAAATGCATTATCGGGATTGCGGTCATAAGCAATCAGGTAGCCGTAGTCTCCGATAGGAAGACTCTGTTCAAAAGCATCCGCAACAATGACAATCTTCTCTCCTAACCGCAGCATCGTCCTACCTCCTGCTTCAAAATCTATCAAGGTTCTACTTGTTTCAACAGTCTACTAAAAAAAGCTAGAGCTGTCCAGCAGCAGGAGGGATGTTTAATGAAAATTCACAAATATTTTCTGAAAACAAGCCGGAGTACCTGTTAACAGCCATAAATTCAGCATTATTCTTTCAGTCAGGCAATTTATTCCTGCCCATTAGCATGGCAGCCCCGGCAATACACGCAAGAATCAGCAGTACGGATGACAGTGCCGGTCCAAGCCAGGCAACACTGCCTTCCGTTAGCTGTCCGGCTGATAAATCAGGCAAAGCCGCCGGCAGCCAGTCAAATCCCGATGGGAGCAGGCTGTAGAGCAGTGACATTCCCGCTGCGGACAGGAGCGCAAGAAAGGCAGCGGCCGGCCCGCGCATAAAAGCGCTGAAGAGCAGAGTTAATGAAACAGCACTAAGCAGCCATAAACTGTAAAGGCCCGTAGCTGCCAGACAATCACTTATTGAAAGTGAGCCCATTAGCTGTATGGTATAGTAGCCCGATGCCGCTGCCCCAAGTCCTAGAGCGATGAAGAGCACGGTTAAATGTGCCGCCCATTTGGCAATGATAATCACCGCCGGAGCGATCGGCTTGACCATAAGCAACTCAGCCGAACCGCTGCTCCGTTCCCCGGCCAGACTGTTCATGGCAGCCAGTGCAAGCACCAGCATGCCGATGGTTCCGTACTGTCCAAGCGCCTGTGCCATTACTGCAGCAGCACCCGGCATTTCATAGCCTTCCAGCATTCCTGGCGGCATATCTCCTGAAGCCTTAAGAATATCCGGAAGGTAATACGTAGTAAGCGGCTGCATAATTCCCAGAATAATGAACACTACCGGGATCCATACCAGCCGGTAGCTTCGGAGCGATTCCAGCATCTCCTTCGAGTAAAGCGTCCAGAACTTCCTCATGATCCCACCACTTTCATAAACAGATCCTCCAGTGTAGAGGATCCGGCTTCAAAATGCAGCAGCGGAATGTTAAGTCCGGCCGCCTCCTGCAGTATGGCCCGGCGCGCCAATGCTACGTCAGCGACATTAAAGACGGCTTTCCCGCCTGATATTTGCGAAGCTTGAATAAACGGCTTCAGGGTAAGACTCTCCAGCCACCCGGCTGCTGCACTTCCAGTCTCCACTGACAACCGGATCACTGGCAGGCTATATTGCAGGCGGAGCTGTGACAGTTCTCCCTGCACTGCGATCGTACCCTGATTCATTAAAATAACGTTATCGCATATTTCTTCGGCATCGTGCAGCACATGAGTAGAGAAAATGACGGTGGTCTCCCCGCGGATTTCCCGGAGCAGCTCCATCACTTCCCTGCGGCCAATCGGATCAAGCGCCGAGACTGGCTCATCAAGCAGCAGCAGCTTGGGCCGATGAACCAGCGCCTGTGCCAGGCCCAGACGCTGCTTCATCCCTCCGGAGTAGCCGCCAATGCGCCGGCGGCCAGCGGGGGCAAGGCCTACCCTCTCCAGGGCTGCAGCAGACACCTTAGCCGCCTCCCGGGATGGAATGCCGCTCAGCTTGGCCGCGAAGACCACGTATTCCAGCCCGCTCATCCAGCGGTACATAGCCGGTGATTGCGGCAAATATCCAAGCTCCTTACGGTAATCCGTTCCCGGCGGACTGCCGTTAAAAGAAATCTGACCCGCGGAAGGCGGCAGAAGTCCGGCAAGCATCCGCAACGTTGTTGTCTTTCCAGCACCATTCGGACCCAGCAGGGCAACACATTGCCCCGCTTCGATTTCAAAGCTGATGTTGTCTACGGAGCGTTGCTTGCCGTAGCTCTTGCTTAACCCTGTCACCTCAAGCAGCGCCATCAGCTTTCCTTCCTTCCAATTGTAAAATATGCTATGCTGCCCAGAAGATTGCCGAAGAGCAATATGAGTACCCATAGCCACTTTGGCCCCCGGACCTGTTCCGCCTTAGCCAGAGAAAACAGTCCGATAATTGCCAGCAGAGCCTGTAAAGCCACCAGCGGCCAAATCAACCCCCAGTTCACCTCGTCCATGTTTCCATACCCCCAAAACTCTTTATTGTATTCTGCTAAGCAAGCAAAGTTTATCCAGGTCAGCGCTTCTGACCCGTTCTCCATCGGTCCGGCAAAATGACAACCAGCAGATAGACAATGATCGGAGTAGGCGCCCCGGTCAGTCCCCACAGACCCCAAAACCACGCCATCCTTCCTTTATCCCGCTTACGCGCATCGCGGAAAAGCCAGGTTCCCTGCAGCAGCAGCACAGCCGCGATACACGCCCACAGCCAATAAGGCACGTCCTGCAGCTCCTTCACTGTCCCCCATCCTCCCGTCGCAGTCTGAACCGTGTTACTGCATAGCCGCCGAGTGCAGCGAGGGGAAAGGCTGCCTGGAGTATCCAATAGATGACAGGTGCATTGCCCAGAACAGTCAAGATGATCATGAGCAGGAACAAAGCCACAAACCAAAACAGCAGCAGCTCCTTACGGCTCTGACGGCGCCGGCGAAGGGCTTCCGCGGCAAGAAACTGCTCCACTGCCGGCAAGGATGGCGGGGAGATATCGTCATACTGCGCATCCAGGCGATCAAGCCCGGCTGACAGCTTATTCAGCAGTTCCTGATCTATATCATTTCTCATCCTCTTTCAGCTCCTTTCGCAGTTGATGAAGACCTGCAGACACACGCGATTTAACAGTACCGGCAGCAGTCTCAACAATAATACCGATCTCCTCATAGCTATAGCCGTAATAATGTTTCAGCAATACAGCAACCCGCTGGGGTAAGGGCAGCCTGGAAAGCGCATCAAGCACTTCACTCCACTCCATATTGCGGCTCTCAAACCGCCAGCGGATGGCCGCCGCACCCTGCTCCTGGCGGAACCACTGCGTCTCCCGCTTCCAGCGCCGTTTACGGTCAATATATAACCGGGTAGCAATCGTGATCAGCCAGGAGGAGAACGAAGAGGACCCGTTATAAGTACCGATCTTCTCCATGCAGCGCACCATGGTATCCTGGGCAAGCTCTTCCGCCAGAGAGGGATCCATAGTAGCTTTGATTAAATATTTGAACAAGAAGGTATAATGTTCCCGCAGCAGCTCAGCCAGCGCCGAAGCATCACCCTGCTGCGCCCGCTTGATCAACTCCAGCGTCCCGTCGCTCATTGGCCCCTACATTCCCTTCTTCATTCATTCACATCTGTAATACGAACAGGTACAGCAAATCGTTCATTCACGATCCAGATCTTTTTGCAGCTCCCACAATCTGCGCCGCCAAGGCTGAATACTCCCGTGTCCGCCGGGAAAACTCCAGAAATACAATCTGCTCCGTGTCTTCTCTCCGCCTGAAGCATCATTAACAGCCGGGGGATAAAATACGATATCTTCAGCGCTCTCTACCGTTGTTTTCTGCTGCCCTTTATCCAGACGATAGTATATATCGTTCTTCAATGCTCTGCCTCCCATACGAAACAAAACCTATATAAACAAAAAAAGAACGCAAACCGGGATTAATTTCCGCAGTCTGCGTGCTTCGCGAGGTAAATGTTACATTTAATTAACAGTATTGTAGCAACTTTGTATCTTTCTGTCTATCTCTATTTTCCCGCTTTTTGTCGTTTAGTATAGAATTGCATCACTGCATAGGCACATAATGGTTGTTCTGCCGCTCGAAACCGA
Source organism: Paenibacillus tianjinensis (assembly GCF_017086365.1). NCBI lineage: Bacteria > Bacillati > Bacillota > Bacilli > Caryophanales > Paenibacillaceae > Paenibacillus > Paenibacillus tianjinensis. Next base: position 5,437,794 of record NZ_CP070969.1, read on the forward strand.
TGGTCGTCCGCGGACCGTGTCCCGGGTACACCTTCACTTCTTCGTCCAGGCGGTAGAGCTTACCGCGGATGGAATCGATCAGATCCCGCTCGCGGCCTCCGGGCAGATCTGTGCGCCCTACACCGAGCTTAAACAGGACATCCCCGGAAAAGAGGTCATTCCCGCAAAGGAAGCTAACGCTTCCCGGCGAATGGCCCGGGGTGTGAAAGACACGGAAGCTGAGCCCGAGCAGCTTCAGGGTTTGACCCTCTGCAAGGTCATATTCCGCAGGTGCTGTACTTATCGGAGGGGAAGCATCCGGCCACATCAGCGAACCGTTCAGCTTGGGGCTGCCGAGCCATTCACTCTCCAAGGCATGTAAGTATACTGGGCAATTTTTCGCTTTGCGGATTTGATCCACACCGCCGATATGGTCAAAGTGGGCATGCGTCAGCAGGATCGCTTCGATGTCCATACCTTCTGTAGCACGCACAAGCGCAGCCGGATTCATGCCGGGGTCGATAATCACGCCGCGCTGCGGATCAGCTCCGGTTAACAGATAGGCATTGGTCTGGAGCGGACCCAGATTATAGGAACGAATATTCAGCATACAGATCAGAAGCCGGAAATCAGACTGCGCAGCTCTTTGGCAATAACTGCGTGTGACTCCGTTCCTTCCCCGTAGGCCTGCCCCATTGCCTTGCGTACCTCCGCGATTTTGCTCTCATAGTCGGCTGCTTCCCGGTCCGGGTTCTCCTGTTTGAAGGTGCGCATCAGTGACTGTACATGTTCCGGACGAGGCCCCCAGTGACCCAAAACATAACCGCCGGTATCGGCAAAAATGACAATAGGTACGGATCTTCCGCCCATGGTCAGAAAATCATCCATAACTTCCTGGTTTTCTTCCAGAATCAGCACTTCAGTCTTGATGCCCGCAGTCTCCAGAATCCGGAACACGACCGGCACATTGCGCACAACGTCCCCGCACCAGTCCGCAGCCAGGATAAGCACTCGTAGGTCATCGCGGTGGTTCAGGCTCTCGAAATATTCACGGTCTTCCCCGTTGTCCCAGGCAAATTTCTCGTACCAGGATTCAAAGGCCTGCTGATTTTTGGTCATGCTCTCTACGAACTGGCGCGGAGTCAGGCCCTTACCAAATTTATGAGCTACATTCTGTTTCATACTGCACTACCTTTCTTTTTGGATTTATACCATTTGAACAGGAAGTATACTACGATAATAGCAATTGCGGCCAGAATCAGCTCATGGGTATATTTAGCGGCGACCTCATCAATCGTCTCCCATTTATCGCCAAGGGTGTAGCCCAAATAAACAAAGAGGGTGCTCCACGGTAATACTGCAAGTGTTGTTAGCAAGGTAAATTTACCAAGCGGCATGCGTGAAATTCCGGCAGGCACTGAGATAGCGTGGCGGACAACCGGAATAAAGCGTGCGGTAAAAATAACACCCGTGCCGTACTTTTTGAACCATTCCTCGGAATGGTCGATATGTTTTTTCTTGATAAAAATGTACTTGCCGTACTTCTCCAGTACAGGCCTTCCGCCATAACGGCCGATCCAGTATACAAAAATCTGGGCAATTACACCGCCAACCGTACCAAAAAGAATCGCTCCAAAAAAATTAATATCACCTTGTGAAACCAGATAGCCGCCGTACGCGAGCACAATTTCACTCGGAATCACTTCAATCATCAGCCCGATCATAATCCCAAAATAGCCAAGACTTTGAATCCATTCAAACAAATGCGAGATCAGATCAGAAATAAAGTGCATATGCAGCTCCTCCTCCCGTTTTATACAGAGTTTATCCGGCTGAGAACCCGGCCTTCCTCTGCTCTATGTACCCAGCTTCTCCTAGCCTATTCTAGCATATGCAGGCTTACGACTTCTACTTGAGGCCAAGCTGCGGCTGCCGCCTGTGTCCCGGTCTTTAAAATACAGTGCTGAGCGGCAGTGACCGCGGATGATTAATGCGGAAGATACGGGGTCGGAGTCCTTGCCGGAATACGGCTCTTTTGATTGAATACATTCAGGTATTGACAGCTGATAAATTCAATGCGATTATACATTTAGATAATTATTTAAATATCGAAAGGTTGGATAGAGAATGAATGAATCCTTCAAGGCGCTCGCTGATCCAACCCGAAGACAGATTATCCGGCTGCTGCGTGAAAAGGACCGGACCGCCGGAGAAATCGCCGATTATTTTCAGATGACCAAACCCAGCATCTCGCATCACCTCAGTGCCCTGAAGCATGCAGGACTGATACAGGATGAGCGCAAGGGACAGTTTATCGTATATTCGCTCGATACGACTGTGCTTGAAGAGGTGCTCGGATGGTTCCTGGAATTAACCGGCACAGGGAAAAACAGTTCTGACAAGGAGGACTAGTATCATGAAGGATTTCAAATGGAAATGGCAGGACACGCTGATTGTGATTTTTGGAGGGCTCGCACTGGGTTATGCACTGATCAATTACAGCAAACTGCCCGCACAGCTTCCTTCCCATTTCAGCATCACCGGGGAGGTCAACTCCTACTGGCCCAAAGGCTCGATCATTGCTCTGGGGGCATTTATGGGCCTTATTTTTCCAATTGCTATGCAGTTCATCCGCCGGATTGACCCTAAGAGAGAGAACTACAGCAAATTTGAAAATGCTTATAAAATGATTCGCCTGGCTGTAGGGATACTGTTCGATGCCGTACTGGTGCTTTCTGTTGCCAAGGGTCTGAATGAGAATTTGGCGGCAGGTAAAATAGCTATCGCGGCTATCGGGGTGTTATTTATAGCACTCGGCAATTATATGCCGCAGATTAAAGATAACTATTTCACTGGCATCCGGACACCGTGGACGCTCGCAAGTCCTGAGGTGTGGCGGAAGACCCACCGGTTCTCCGGGTATATGTGGACGATCGGCGGGATCCTGATTGTGCTTGGTGCTTTTATGCCGAAGACCCTGTCTATCAGCCTGATTATCACAGCCCTGCTAATTGCGACTATTATTCCCTATGTTTACTCCTGGCTCATTGCCCGGCGGATGAAGGTATAACCGTGAGTTGCCTGTAATCGGCTGGAGCTTCATCTGATGTGTAAACCGCAGCAAGCAGCTGCTCCAGCTCCATATTCAGCTTATCCGACGACTCGGTATATTCGAACCGGCGGTCATTGTGCTGCCTGCCTTTACTACGCTCCTGTACTGCCAGCAGACGGTATTGCCTCAGTAGTTCCAACCCGGCAGATGCGCTGTCTGCAGCTCTCTGCCGGTCCCCCTTCACCAGATTACGCCGCCCCATCTCCAGCATGCCTGCTGCCGCATTTGCCCGTTTGGCAGCATTAAAGCCGTCAAGCTGCAGGCTTCTCCGCACCCAGTACAGCGCCTGTCCCGGATCAGCGCCTGCCATATACGCCTCCGCCAGTGCCCAATGTAAACCAGGGTCCTCCGGAGCATAGATCAGACTGCTCCGGAGCAGGTCTCTTCCCTGCACTCCCGGAAGCAGCCCCGCAAGAACCACAGCGGCCTTGGGATCCCGCGGATTCCATGCAAGGGATTGCCGGAGCAGCATGATCTGATCCGCAGGTTCAGCGGTGCGGACTGCCTGACTGTACAATCTTCCCCCCATCATCATTTGAAGAGAAAGCTGGCTGAACCCCAGACAAATACAGATTAGGATTAGCCGCAGCCCCGCCCGCTTCAGCATCAGGATGCCGCGAAAATGGGATCGGTTAGAGGCGGGATGTAAGATGGCTGATGACGCAGCAGAGGCAGCGGTTAAGCGCTGAAGGGATTCGGCATGCACCATCGCCAGCAGTAAAAACAGCAGCAGCCAGCTCAGGCCGTAGCTCCAGTCGAAATCGGCCGCCGCATGCAGGACGATCACCAGCAGCGGAGGCAGCAGCCTTGGGGCGTCCCTGCCTGTCATCCAGACCGCTGCCAGCAGCAAGAGCAGCAGAACAGCAACACCTGCGATTCCGAGGTTCAACAGGAAGTCGAGATAACCGCTATGCACCTGGCTGCCTACATAGGGGCGGGACTGGGCAGCGAGGTATGCGCTGTGCCACGTCTCTCCCCCCTGCCCCAGCCAGGGCGCTTCCCCCGCGAGCTTCCAGGCATCGCGGTACATCAGACCTCGAGCGTTGACCGTCGCAGACGGTCCGCTGATCCGCTCGCACAGCTGGCCGAGGACGGCGCTGCCGGCCGCCGTCCAGAGCGCCGCCGCCAGCAGCAGCGCGGCGCGGTTCCCGCCCGCCGCACGCCGGCTGCGGCGGCACAGCCACAGGCCGGCCAGCAGTGCGCCGGCCCAGCACCCGGCCAGCTGCAGCAGGCCGGGCAAGGGCTCTACCGCCAGCCCGGCGCGGGCCAGCTGGCGGTAGAGCAGCGCCGCGGCGGCTACGGGCGCGGCGCCGGCGGCAAGAAGCGGCGCGGCCAGCCGCCGCTTCCAGAGCAGGGCTGCGGCGGCCGCGCAGGCCGCAGCCAGCACCGCGCCGCGCGACTCGCTGAGCAGCAGCGCGGCGGCGTACGGGAACAGAGGCAGCATGCGCAGCGGCTGCCTCGCGGCACGGAACACGCGGTGCTCCCCGCGCGAGCAATAACGCGCCGTTGCATCACCGGCGGCGAGTGCAAACATCCGCTCCAGCAGAAAAATTGCCATCAAGGCGCCAAAGGCGTTCGGGTACTGGAGCAGCCCGCCCAGTCTGGCCCCCGTCGCACTGATTTCTGGCGATGCCGTATAGGCAACAGCATAGCGCAGCGGCAGTCCGCCGCACACAGTCAGCAGAGCACTGAGACTGACTGTTATGCCCAGCCCGTGCCAGACTGCTGCCAGCAGCCGGGATCCACAGCGGGTTCCCGCGCACAGAAAAGCAGCAAGGGCGAAGCTGGAATAGAGTCCCCACCGCAGCAGCTCATTGACAGTGCCTTGCACGGATAAAGGGCTTCGCAGTAAATGAACGGCATACAGGACAAGGATCAGCAACGGACCACCCAGTATGATTTTCACCGCGGTCCCGCCGCTTTTGTATCCTCCATTGATATAGATTGAGCTAGCGGCAACAGCAGCACTCAGTACAAACCATACGGCCAGCAAGCCATACATCTCCCGGGCAAAAAACATCCCGCGCAGCAGACAAGCCGCCGCTGCGGCTGTTGTCACCAGTATCCCGCTCCCCCAAGCCGCAACAACCTGCAGCCGTCCCATACCCTTATAACTCATCTCATTACTCCCGGATATCCAAGTTGCTATAAGTATTTCCAGATTCACCCTAAAGCAACAACAAGCGTAGAAAAAAAACCTGCACACAAACAAACAGGACCGCTGCCCCGCCTGGAGGCATGCTGTCCTGTACGTTATTATGCGATATTATCATCAACCGCTTATACATGACCGTCACGCTGTTCCGGCAGTCTTCAGCTTTGAACCGCAGTCTCTGCAGGCAGCAGGTCGGCGCAGACACGTTCAAGGTAAGGTTTGGCCCCCAGAAAATCGCGGAATGCGCTGTATTCACGCCATTTGGCGGCATTGTCGCCGCCGGTGCTTTTGACGGCACGGATAAGGATATTCTTCGGGGTATGTTCCATATCGATGAATTCCAGCAGCTGGCTGCGGTAGCCCATAAGGTCCAGCAGTTTGGCCCGGATGGCATCGGTGGCCAGCGCCGAGAAGCGCTCCTTCAGAATTCCATGCGAGAGCAGCGGACTAAGCACATCATTCTCAATCTGGTTAAACAGCTCATGCTGGCAGCACGGTACAGAGAGGATAACCGATGCGCCCCAGCGGACCGCTTTTTCCAGAGCTGCATCCGTTGCTGTATCACAGGCATGCAGCGTTACGACCATATCCACCTGATCCAGCTCATTGTAATCAGCAATATCGCCTACCAGGAAGCGCAGCTGACTGTAGCCAAGCTTAGCTGCAAGCTGGCTGCAGTGCTCAATCACATCCGCTTTGAGGTCAAGGCCGACAATATTCAGCTCCCGCCGCTCGCGGACAGCCAGATAATGATATAGCGCAAACGTGAGATAAGATTTGCCGCAGCCAAAATCAACAATCGTCAGCGGCCGTCCGGCCGGCAGATCGGCCAGCACATCCTCAACCATCTCCAGGAAGCGGTTGATCTGGCGGAACTTGTCGTACTTCTTGGCGAGCACCTTGCCTTCGCTGTTCATAATGCCCAGCTCGACCAGGAACGGCACCGGCTCCCCCTCATCCAGCACATACTGTTTCTTGCGGTTATGGGCTAAATCAGGCGCCTCCTGCTTACTGGCTGACTTTGTCAGGATCGAAACCTTGTATTTTTTGCTGATCAGCACCTGGTAGTCCGCTTCCACGGTACACAGCAGCGCCTGGCGGAATGTTGCCCGCAGCAGCGACATCATTTCTTCGGCAGCTTCCTCCGCAGGAATATTCCGGTGCTCAACCTTCGGTCCGGTATAGTAGGCAAACTGATAATGCAGCTTCCCTTTAAGCTCAACGGGTTTGACCTGCACCTTGGTGTAGGTCACCTCACCTTTGCTGCGCAGCTGACTTAAGGTTGCCGTAATTAAGGTGCGGCTGTTAATCACCTGCACTATTAATGTATTTAAAGATTCCACAGGGTACATCTCACTTTCGCAATTAAAAATGAAGAGCAGGCTCTCCTTAATATTCTTATATTATAGCATGCCCGGTGTGCTTAGAGCAGATTCGTCTCCTGCCTGGCGGCAGCAGTGAGCTTCTCCCACTCGGCCTGCCCCTGTCTTACTTCAGCCAGCGGCAGCCCGCCAAGCTCCAAAGCCTCCGGTGCCGTGAGCAGCAGACGGCCGTAGAGCTCATGCCCTTCTGCCGCAACATCTTCGCCCTGCTCCCACAACCGGTACAAACTGTCTTCCGCCTTGGCATAGCGGCCAACAGATTCCAGATACGATAGCAGCAGCCATTCTGTTTTGACCGGAAGCCGGTAAGCCTCAACTTCATTCAGAAGCTCATCGATTTCCTGCGTCATATGCATCAGATCCCGGTCGGCCCCATGAAGGTCAGCGTACAGAAACAGATGCAGTGACCGCATTGACCGGAACAGCGCCGCTTCGGTATTTCCTGTTGCCGCATAAATGCCGCCTTCCTCCTTGAGCAGCCTGGCCACACCCTGGAGCTTGTCGGACTCAATGATGCCGCCTAACCGGTACATATCAATAATATCCTCTACGGATAAGGAGTTTAACAGACGGGAGTTCAGGCGGAAATGCCGGCCCAGCAGCTCATCTACTTCCCATAAGGCTTCTGTTGTTTTCTTTTCCTGCTTCAGCGCAAACACTTTGGCCACCATGGCCGTCATATCCTCAATCATCCGGACGATATAATCTCTTCGGAACATCCTGTACACCCTCCCCGAGGCTGCGTCCTGTGCATATTACCCAAACTAGTCGCAGTTGCCAGATTATTAGATTGCCTTAAAATCATCTTAAACCATTCTATCCTTGTGCGCCACCGAACGTCCCATAGGTCGATAAGCATCATCGTAAGGAAAATTGAAATCATTGACAGAAAAAGAACGCTGCCGATATAATGGGTTTAATCTAACCGATCTGAATTACAGATCGAACTATTATATAGATCGTATGGATTTAACAAATCTAGATTAGCGGATAAGGAGCGTTTTTATGAAAAAGGAAGATCCAAAGATTGAGCAAACACAGGAGCACCAGGAGTCCGAACAGCCGTATGATCGTATCCTGCCTCCACTCTCCATAACAGACGAGCAGAACAAACTGCTGGAAAGCGCACTGCGGATCAAAATCATGCATGCGCTCGCGGATGAGCCGCTAACCTCCAAACAGGTAGCCGAGAAGCTGCACAAAACCCCCGGCAACATCCACTACCATATTATCAAGCTGTTTGAAGGCGGATTGCTGGAGCTAGTCCGCACGGAAGCCGCCGGAGGGGTCATTCAGAAGTTTTACCGCTCCAAGGGGACCTTCTTCCATTCCGAGAACTTTAGGGGCTTTCAGTTCCGCACTGAAGACAAGATTGAGCATTTCACCACCCGGCTGACCTTATCCTCCGCGGAACTAGCCGCTTTTCAGCGGGAGCTCATGCAGGTGATCACCACCTGGGAGTCCAAGATTACCCAGGGTGATGAGTATGGCGTGGAGTTCGTCATCGGGCGCTTGCCTCATACAAATTCTCCATCTGAACCGGAGGTGAGTCCCTGAATGAATCCGGTAACCGCAACCAAACCTGCCAGCCGCAATCCCTTGCGGCACTTTGCAGCTCTGTTTGCGAATTCGCGTGCTTTCTCCTACTTGTGGCTGGGAAATCTGATTTCCTTCCTGGGCAGCTCGGTGACTATGGTGATTCTGCCTGTTCTTGTCTATTCCATGACCGGCTCCACGAAGACGATGGGCTTCGTAATGGCCTTATATATGCTGCCTAATGTAATTATGCTGCCTATATCCGGTCATATTGTGGACCGCTACGACCGGATCAAGATTATGATAACGGCCGATATTGCCCGCTTCGTTATTATGGTTGCAATCGCTGTATTCTCATTGACCGGTATATTAAGCATACCGCTGCTGTACGTATTCATGGGATTCTACGGCCTGCTTGACGGCCTCTTCCGGCCTGCATATTCTGCGACCCAGGCTACTGTGTTCACAGCCGATATCCGCATTGCAGCCAATTCACTGACCCAGATGAGTACTCAGACCGTCCGGCTGATCGGCCCTTCTCTCGGCGGGCTGCTTGTCACTCATTTGTCTGCAGGTATCGGCTTCGGGATTGATGCATTTACCTATGTAATCTCCCTCTACTGCCTGATCTATCTTCGCAAAGCACTGATGCTGAGACTGCAGCCGAAACACTCTGCTGACTCCATCCGTAACCTTGAAGCAGCTGCAGCCCCGGCCGCTGCCCCTAACTGGAAGGAGGATTTCAAAGAAGGCATTGCTGTGCTGCGCAGCCATCCCTGGCTCTGGATCACCATTATTACCTTCTCCTTCTTCAATATTTGTTATGCCGGAGTCACCAGCATCCTTATTCCCTGGCTGTTCAAGGTCCACCACGGCTGGGCACCTTATGTATACGGACTTGCCGTCACCTGTTCCGGTGCCGGAGCCATTATAGCAGGGCTGCTATACAGTCTGCGCAAGAAATGGACCCATCGGGGCATTATGGCCTACGGTGGAGTAATCTTAAGCTGTCTCGCCCTGTTCTTGATGCCATTTATTCCGAATGCAGCGGCGGCTATCGCCTTATTCGCGGTAGAGGGTTTCGGCCTGATGATCTTTGGCCTAATCTGGGAAATCAGCCTGCAGGAGCTCGTTCCGCAGGAAGCCTTCGGGCGTGTAGCCAGTCTTGATCTGCTGGGCTCCTTCGCCCTACTGCCGGTCGGCTACATTACAGTCGGGTGGCTGGCTGATCTTATCGGCGGCATTCCAACTATTGCGATCTTCTCAGGGCTTGGCTTGCTCTGTGCTGCCTTTGTACTCAGCATTCCGGCAATCCGCAAGTTTCAATAGAATATTTGCTGATAACCGCCAATCTCGCCAAAAAAACCGAGCAGTAATTCCCCGTCAAAGGAGAATTTACTGCTCGGTTCATTTTCTGGACTTAACCCTTATTTCTTGGTTACCGGTGCATGAACAAAGTCTTTGATGACCTCTGCCAGACGTTCCGGTGCTTCATACATACTCATGTGCCCTACCCCGGAAATGGTCGCCTTGGTTATGTTAGCCTTGTCCGACGTAAAGGTTCGTTCAGCCGGTACCAGGGTATCTTCTGCACCGGCTACGAGCAGCACCGGTAGTGCTGTTGCAGAGATCACGTCACGGCGGTCCGGGCGTTCCCGCATCGCCAGAGCGGCACCTGCTGCACCTTGCGGCGGTGTCTTGTAGCCGATTTCTTTAGCCCGTTCCAGCAGCTGCGGCGCTGCTCCCGGGGCAAACAATCCGGGTACCAGACTATCCACAAAGGCAGTAATTCCTTCGTTCTGAATGGTGCTGACACTTTTCAGGCGTTTCTCCTTCGCCTCGTCGCTATCCGGGTAGCCCGTGGAGTGAATCAGCCCGAACCCTTTCAGGCGGGAGCCATGGCGCTGCGCAAAGGATAGTGTAATATAGCCGCCCAGAGAATGACCCAGCAGATATACATTTGGAATTTCCAGCGCATTCAGCAAGGAAAGAACATCATCTGCCATCTGATCAATGCTGTATGCACCCAGCGGAGCATCCGATGCTCCATGACCGCGCAGATCGGGAGCAATGACCCGGTAGCTGCTGCTCAGGAACGGAATGACCTGCTCGAAATACGCAGAGCTTCCACAGAAGCCGTGCAGCAGTACAATGACTTCGCCCTGCCCTTGATCACTGTAACAAATATTACTTCCTTCACAACGAACATTTTCCATGACGGCTTCCTTCTTTCTATGTAGTAACTCAATCCGCATTGAGCTTATCTTAATTATTAATCAGATCACATCAACTTGAAACGAGCCCGAAGCCTTTAGCCGCAGCCAGGGCAATCTGCTCAGCCATGACCATTACCCGGTGCAGCGGTGTCGTCTGCAGCGTCCGGTAAGGTCGGGGACCATTCACATCAACAATGGCAGCGAGACTGTAGTTCCCTACTTCAGGCAGGTTTAGACCTACTGACTGTGCCGGACGCAGCGGCTGACTGGCAGCAAAATAAAAGCCGAGTGCAGCCGGCGGGCCCAGGCAAGCATCAATGGCTATAATAAGCTGCCCCTCCGGGATCTCCGCCATTCTCCTGATAAGATTATCCGCATCACAGGGTGCCGGCATTGTGCCGATGACATGCGGAAAACCATACTCCAGCAGCCTGCTGCCGGTCAAGGGACCCAGGGCATCTCCTGTGGACCGGTCCGTCCCGATACACAGAAAGGTGATATTCTCAGCCGAATGCCGGGCTGCGATCTCCTGGAAGAAGGCACTCAGCTTGCCTGCATCCATTTTGATCCGTTTTCTGCTTTCCTGCTCTCTGATTGCCACCTCTCTAGCCCCCTTCTCATAATGATATCTGCGGTTAATTCCCTTTAATTTAACATGATTTCAGATGGCAGACAAAAAAATGGTGTTTCCTTGCGCAGTCATGATAAAATACATCAGAAGAAACGATTGTATGACCTTCGCGGAAGAGCTTTTAAACCAAATCATCATACGCAGAAAGGACTGTTTGCACTCCATGGATCTAACACAGCCCAGCCAGGAAAATGTGGAATATATGATTGAGGGCATCAAGAGCAAGCTCAAAATGGCCAGCGCGGCAGCCATGCAGGCATCCGCTTTCTCGGTAGACAATTACGAGGATATACTTGATATTTATGAGGTAGCCATGGGCAGTGACAGGCTAAGCATCTCCCAGGTGGAGGCGCTTGTATCCGAGCTTGGCCGTCTCCGCCACAAGTAAGCACCCCCGATATGAACAGAAGCTCCCCGCCTTACGAACCCATCCGCTGGATGGCCATAAGGCGGGGAGCTTCTTTGCTGTTGATAAGTCTATTACTTCATCCTTACGGAAGATCGATCAGAAGAAACTCCGCTTCACCTTCGCTGCCGGTACCCTTCAGGGTCAGATCACAGCTTTTACGGATACGGGCGGCATCGCCGGGCTGCAGGTGGAAAATGCCTTCGCTGCAGCCTACCTCCAGATGGCCGGAGATCAGATAAATATGTGTACGCCTATCCTCCACCTGCGGATAATGAAGCTCCCTGTTCGTCTCGAGTACAGACAGGTAAATCGTGACGTCCTCTCCCAGCTTAAGTGCTCCTTCTGCACCCGTTCCGGAAGCTACCGGCAGCATCGTATTGATTTTCATTTCACGGGGATAAAATTTCGCATCCCAAGTCGGCGGAAGCCCCGGGCGGTCCGGAAGCAGCCAGATCTGCAGAAAACGAACATCTTCGCTGGCCGACGGGTTGGTTTCCGAATGATTAATCCCCGTCCCTGCACTCATGACCTGCACGCTGCCTGCCTGAAGATCCGCATGATTGCCGAGGTCATCCTGATGCTTCAGCACCCCGGAAACAACATAAGTGATAATCTCCAGGTCATGATGCGGATGCTCATGCATCCCTTGCTCCGGCTTCAGCTCATTATCATTGTGGGCCAGCAGCGCCCCAAAATGCGCATTGCTGGGATCATCATAATCGGCAAACGAAAAGCTAAACTCGCTGTGTATCCATTCTCTATTCGAAGTGTGGCGCTCTGCTGATGTGACTACTTTAATCATAACCTTTGCACCTCCAAAGATGTGAGTATCCTTATTCTTAAATAAGGGAGCTTCCTCCCCGCTTTCAAGGGTGATAGGCGCTTTAATTATGTATTTCTTACCCCCTTCACTTCCTCGTCAATCATCGTATTTTCAATAATATTCCAGCTAAACACGTTCACAGCTTTATAGGTCTTGAAGCCGTTTTTGGAGGCTCATAATCTGCTATCCGCATATTTTGTAAAGCCCCCAATACCGCAGTTTACATGACAACAGCCTCTATTTATTCCCTGTTTCTCCTCTATGCTTGGGTAATCTTTCCTAAGCTGCTCTGCTGTTTCAGCCTATACCTCAACGTTTATATACGAAGTAAGAACGTCAGGCCATCCTGAACCCCCAAAAGACGGCAGCAGCCGGGACAGTTCTTCATACCGTTGCTGAGTGGCTGTCCGATTTTGGAATACAATATTCTAATTGAGGAGTGATTGGTGATGAATAAAGCAGAGACAGAATTCCCGGTAGAAAGCGGAAGCACTTTTTTCAAAGGTATCTTTATCGGAGGGTTGCTCGGAGCCGCAGCTGCGCTGTTGTTCGCACCTAAGCCCGGCCGTGAGATGCGCAGTGACTTGTCCGACAAGATCACGCTGGCTACTGACAAAACCAAGGAAGTTGCTGGTGTCGTAACCGACAAAACCAAGTCTATTGCCACTACTGTTGGAGAAAAGGCCACAGATCTGGCGAGCACGGTATCGGCTAAAGCCTCCGATATCCTCACCACTGTGAGCGACAGCAAACAGCAAATCGCTGCTACCTTGCAGGAAACCGGCAAAAAAATCGGTGATACTGTATCCGAGGCGTCCAGTGATGTCGCTTCTGATGTCAAAGATGCCTCCTCCGATGTGGCCGAAGAAGCCAAAAACTCTTCCAAAGAGGTTGCAGATGATGCTAAGGATGCCAAAGAGGAAGTTAAGGCTTCCTACAAGTCCTCCTACTAAACTGCTGTGACTTGCGGCTCAATTTAAATTTGAGAACAGCCAGCTCACCGCAGCTGGCTGTTGTTATGCATAATGCAGCTTCATCGCTCAGGAATGAAGCTGCATTTTATCAAAGCCTTTGCGGGCTAAAGAAAGCGGGGAGACCTTATGGGAGATGCGGGCAGCAAGACCAAAGCATACGAAGTCGATGAGCATCCCTTCGAATTGCGGCATGAGGTCAAGCGTCTAAACGCACGGCTGGATAAGATCGCCGACTCACTGGAGAAATCGGAATTCAAAGATATCCTTGAGAATTATACGGATCCCAAAAAACGGATTATTACCAATCTCATGGCTGGCATATCCAGAGGTCTGGGATTATCGCTCGGTACCTTTGTCATTCTGGGTTTACTCGGCTATATTCTCAGCCTGTTCCTGGATGTGCCTGTTATTGGCGAATACCTTGGAGAAATTAAAAAGTATATTGATGCGAACAGTTGACCTTCATGCCCTGGTTCCCCCCGCTTACAGCCCGATAACCTTACGGACTGCAAGCGGGGGGAATTGCTATGCCAGGAAGAATTGGAGAATACAAATAAAGGACATGCCTGATCCGGGAGGATAGGCATGTCCTAATCTTGAGGACTAACGATAAGATTCAATAGGAAGAGTTCGCCATGATCTGTTTCAGCTTCTCTGTCGCCCGCTTCTGGATGCGCGATACGCTCATTTGCGAGACGCCCAGCTTCTGGGCGATAGCGCGCTGGGATTGACCATCCTGGAAAGCCAGCAGCAGCACCTGCTGCTCCTGTTCCTTAAGCTGGCCCAGCGCCTGCTGGAGATCCATACGTTTCTCCACAGTTTCGTAATCGTTGGCATCCGAGCTGATCAGCTCGCCAAGTGTGGCACCTGTTTCCTCTTGCGAGAGAGGGGAATCGAGCGATACATAATGATAACATTCCCGCCCGGCCAGCACTTCCACAGTTTCTTCAACGGTAAGATCCAGATAATGAGCAATTTCTTCTACAGCAGGGGAACGTTCCAGTCTGATGGTTAGCTCATCGATGGCCTGCTGAACAAGTGCCCCCTTTTCTTTAATCCGTCTTGGAACCTGTATGTACCAGGATTTATCCCGCAGAAAATTCTTCATATGCCCAATCATGCTTTTCATCGCATAAGGCTCGAAGGGAATTCCCAGACTGATGTCATATTGCTGAAGCAGTCTAATCAGCGCCATCTGTCCTACCTGGTACAAATCTTCATATAGATCCGGACGGTTGCGGGCAATTTTGCCGGCAGCCATCTTTACCATCGGTTCGTATTTACGGATCAGCACGGTGGCAATTTCATTATCTTTGGTCTGCTGGTATTCCCAGATCAGGCTTATCGCTTCATTCATGGACTCTGGGGGAGTCACTTTATCACTCATACTTTCTCCTCGCTGAAATTAAGCCTCTTAGTCAGGGTAACGACTGTCCCTCTCCCTGCTTCACTCACGACGCTAACGTCATCCATGAGTGCCTGCATAAGATAAAAGCCCAGTCCGCCTACCTCAACATCATTCAGCTCTTTATCATGCAGCGTCATGCGTGCTTCAGGTGTATCCAATCCGTCAAAGCTCTCCCCTTCATCTTTGACTGTAATGGATAAGGCACTTGGTCCTACTTCAAAAATCACATCGACAAGCCCGTCTTCCTGACCGTAAGCATACAGTACAGAGTTGTTACAGGCTTCCGAAACGGCTACTTTCATATCCTCAATGTCCTCATAGGTGAAGCCCATCTTCGAGGCAATTCCATATAAATTCAGTCTGACGATATCGACATATTCTGCGCTGGCGGGTAACTGAAGAACTACTTTTTGCACGTCATCACTCATCCTTAGTTCGATCCTTTCCTAGTGGGAATTCTCTTGGGGGGCAAAAAATTTGGAAATGCCGGTCATATCAAACAGTTTTTGAATTTGCGGCGGTACCTCTTCGACCAAAAACTTCACATCCATGCCGTGTCTTGCTTTGAGGATCGAGAGCAAAATTCCAATGCCGGTGCTGTCGATATATCTCAAGTCTTTTAGATTAATAACAAGGTCAAGCCCTGTATCTCCCACAAGCGGCTCCATTACCAGACGGAAATCCGGAGCGACGGATAAGTCGAGTTCTCCAATCAGATAAACCGTACAAACATTGCCTTCAGTTTGGGTCTTTGCGTGGAACTTTTCGCTTTTATGTGTATTCATAGACAATCTCTCCTGATTAAGTGTTTTCTTTACCAATAACCCTAAAGGCCTAGTCTTGAAACAAAAAACGGACATCCTGTTACAAGGTAATTCCTGGAGGTCCGCTAAAAGAGGGATGCGTTCCTTTCTATTGTCGGGCTGCCATGGGGAGCATACCGGATGACCATTTGCTTAATACTGCTCAGCTTAAGCGGCTTGCTGATATATCCGTCCATCCCTGCCGCCTTACAGCGGCTCTGGATGCCCTCCATGACATTTGCCGTCATAGCGATAATCACGGCCTTCTCAGCAGATGCGCCGCTGCCGGCGCGTATTCTGGCGGTCGCTGTAAGCCCGTCCATTACCGGCATCTGCAGGTCCATAAATATGAATTCATAGGCATTCTGTAGTGCAAGATCCACTGCCTGGCTGCCGTCCTCAGCCACATCGGAGTCATATCCCAGCTTGTCCAGCATACTGACCATGAGGCGCTGATTAATCGGGTGATCATCGACGACAAGAGCTTTCTTCCGCGCTTTCGCCTTTTGAACTGCATCATACGACTCATCCACTTGAAAACCTCTGGCGAGCTCATCTTCAGGCATCGACGCCTGAATGGTAAACACAAAGGTTGCCCCCTTCTCCTCCATCGATTCTACGCGAATCTCACCGCCCATCATCTCGACCAGAGACTTACAAATCGCAAGTCCAAGTCCGGTTCCCCCGTATTTGCGTGTCATGGAGGAATCCAGCTGGGAGAAGGGCTGGAACAGACGGTCACATTTCTCCGGCGAAATCCCGATTCCGGTATCCTTAACCGTAAATTCTACTATCACCTTATGGTCGGTGGAAGGGATCCTGGAGGCAACCAGATATACACCTCCATGATGGGTGAATTTAACCGCATTGGCAATAAGATTCATAAGAACCTGCCGCAGGCGGGCCATATCCCCGTAAATCAGCCTTGGCAGACTCTGGTCGACGAAATAAGCCAGCTCCAGATTCTTTTTGCCGGATTCCGCAGAGAACAGGCTGAATACCTCTTGGATGGTGGTCTGGAGATCAAACAGCTGTTCCTCCATTTCCATTTTCCCTGATTCCATTTTCGTGAAATCAAGAATATCATTAATTACGGTAATAAGCGTGTCGGCACTTTTACGGATGATTTCCGTGTACTCTTTTTGATCAGGAGCCAGATCGGTCTCCATCAGCAGGTCGATCATGCCGACGACACCGTTCATCGGTGTGCGGATTTCATGGCTCATCATGGCAAGAAACTCTGTCTTGGCATTGGCGGCAATCTCCGCGGCCTCCTTAGCCTTGATCAGCTCACCGTTGATTTTTTCCAGTTCCTGTGTCTTTTGCTGCAGCAGCATAGACTGCATCTGATGCTTTTTGTTCGTAATATGCATATTGACGAAGCCCTCAATCTTGGACTTCAAAATCTGCGGGATGAAGGGTTTGACCATATAATCAATTGCGCCGGCAGAATAGCCCGCAAACAAATGCTCTGCTTCTTTGCTGTTTGCGGAGATGAAGATAATCGGAATATCCTTCGTCTTCTCCCGGGCCTTAATTAATTTGGCGGTTTCAATTCCATCCATGCCTGGCATCTGTACGTCAAGTACAATCACTGCGAACTCATATCGTAATAAACTCCGCAGTGCTTCTTCACCGGAATTTGCTTTGACAAGCTTGTAATGCTGACTCTCAAGCACTGCTTCCAGTGCCAGCAGATTTTCAGGACGGTCGTCAACGAGCAGTATATGAATTGGTTCTTGAACCCCCATAGGCCCCTCCTATCCCGTTACTGATTTTTACGGTAGATTTTTTCTACTCTGTCCAGGGGCTCGTAGCTGTCGCTAAACCTGGTGAAATGTATAGATTCCTTGGAACCGAGTACCAGCACTCCGAACCGGCTGAGGCTCTCATGGAACAAACCATGCACATGGTCGCGGAGCTCATCGTTGAAATAAATCATAACATTGCGGCAAAAGATAACATTGAATTCATTAAATGAAGTGTCTGTCGCCAAATTATGCTCTGCAAAAATTATATTTTTACGCAAGTAAGGCTGCAGAATCACTGAATTGTATTTCGCTGTATAGTATTCAGAGAACGCGCGGGTCCCCCCCGCCTCCATATAATTCTTAGTATACTGCTTCATCTTGCTGATCTCATAAACGCCTTCTTTGGCTTGCTGCAGGGAGCGGGCATTCATATCAGTGGCATAAATACGCGCCTTGTCATAAAGGCCTTCCTCATGCAGCAGAATCGCCATCGAGTATACCTCTTCGCCTGTAGAGCAGCCCGCATGCCAGATTCGGATATACGGATAGGTTCTCAGCAGGGGTATTACCTTCTGGCGGAAAGTCAGGAAAAGGCCAGGGTCACGGAACATCTCTGTAACAGGAATAGAAAGGCTGTAAACGAAGCGTTCAAAGCAGGCACGGTCGTGCAGCACTTTCTCCTGCAGTGCGGAGATGCTTGGAACATTCTCGGCATGAACATGATGCCAGATGCGCCGTTTCAAGGACGGCAGCGCATAATTTCTGAAATCATATCCATACAAGCGGTGAACACCGTTCAGAAGCAGCTCAATCTCAATCTGCTCCAGCTCCTGTTTGCTTCCCGCGCTCTCAGCCTGTTCTTCATATCCCCGTTCCATCGCTGTCATTGTTATCCCTACTTCCTTGATCACGGCCGTATTTCCGGACTGGTGAATTGCTCTTGCTGTAATGCTATTACCCCAATTTTATACTTACGAATACAGCCAAACCCGCATTAGCGAAAGAAGCTGGTCTGTACTGATCGGTTTCTTCATATAATCGGAGGCTCCGGCTTCAATACACTTGGCTCGGTCTTCCTTCATAGCTTTGGCTGTCAGGGCGATAATCGGCAATTTTTGATACTGCGGCATCTCCCGGATCCGGCGCATTGCCTCATATCCATCCATTTCCGGCATCATCATATCCATAAGAACCAGATCAAAATCATTCTGCTCTATCATCATATCCAGCGCCTCCCGGCCGTTCTCAGCAAACTTCACTTCCATGTGATACCCTTCAAGCACGCTGGAGAGGGCAAAGACGTTGCGGATGTCATCATCTACGAGCAGAATTTTCTTACCTTCGAACAGTTCCTCCTTATTGTGCAGCTTTTGCAGAATTTTACGCTTATCTTCGGGAAGATTGGCTTCCACGCGGTGGAGGAACAAGGTGGTCTCATCCAGAAGCCTTTCCGGCGAGCGGACATCCTTGATGATAATGGATTCTGCATATTTGCGCAGTCTTGTTTCCTCTTTGCTGTCCAGATCCTTGCCTGTATAAATAATGATCGGCAGATCATTCAATTCCTCATCGTCACGGATCTGATCCAGCAGCTCAAAGCCGGTCATATCATCCAGCATAAGATCAAGCACCATGCAGTCATATCTCTGCTTGCGCAGCTCACTCAGTGCCTCTTGTCCGGTGGATACTGCCGTGATGGCGACATCGTCATGCCCGATAAGTTCCATGATGGACCGGCGCTGAATTTCATCATCCTCCACAATCAGCAGATGCTTCAGAGTGCTGGCAGTGTAGTTCTCAATTTGCGCGAAGGCACGGTCCAGCGCTTGTCTGGAGGAAGGCTTTCTTAGATAAGCCATGGCTCCCATCATCAGCCCCTGCTTCACCTCATCATTGACGGAGATGACATGCACAGGAATATGGCGTGTCTGGGACGAGCCTTTGAGCTCGTGCAGAATCGACCAGCCGTCCATCACAGGAAGCTGGATATCCAGGATAATCGCATCCGGCAAAAAGGATTTGGCCATTTGGAGGCCTATATCTCCCTGAAGGGCAACCAGGCCCTTAAATCCGCGTCCGCGGGCCATTTCAAGCAGGATATTGGCGAAGTTCACGTCATCCTCAATGATCAGGATTACTTTATCTTCAGCGCTCAATCCTTCGCGGTCATCTTCCAGGCTGACAGGTGACAGCGGAGCCGGGATAACATCCCCGTTCTTCACCGGAAGCAGTTCCCCTACATATTCGGCCAACGTTGCAGCCTCTTTGGCAGCTGCAGCCTCTACAGCTCCCGGAAGCAGGCTGAAGTGTCCCTTAACGGGCAGATACAGGGTAAAGCTGCTTCCCTGTCCCTCACGCGACTCCAGACCGATGGCCCCGCCCATTAAACGGGCTAATTCGCGGCTGATCGACAAGCCCAGACCCGTTCCGCCATATTTGCGGCTGGTCGTACCATCCACCTGCTGGAACGCTTCGAATACAATCTCCGTCTTGTCAGAGGGAATCCCTATACCGCTGTCCTTGACGGCAATCGCGACATAATCGAATTCGGATGGCAGATAGGCAGGCAGACGGCCAGGCTCCGCACGGCTTACCGAGAATTCCACGAATCCCTCACTCGTAAATTTAAAAGCATTCGACAGCAGGTTGCGCAAGATCTGCTTAAGCCGATGACTATCCGTATATAACGTGTCCGGCAGCGGCTCATCGAAGGATATCCGGAGTGACAGGCCTTTCTTAAGCGCTTGTGGAGCGAAGTTCTGCTTCACGAAAACTTTGAGCTCAGTCAGCGGGAGCTCTTCGTAATTCAGCTCCATTTTCCCGGCGTCAACCTTGGACAGATCAAGAATTTCATCAATCATCTTCAGGAGATCAGCACCTGACATATAAATCGTATGTGCAAATTCCACCTGCTTCTCCGACAGATTTCCTTCTTTGTTCTCTGTGAGAAGCTGGGAAAGAATGAGCAGGCTGTTCAGCGGAGTCCGCAGCTCATGGGACATATTCGCCAGGAACTCCGATTTATACTTACTCGTAACGGCAAGCTGCATGGCTTGCTTCTCCAGCTGGACACGGGCGTGTTCAATTTCGTCCTTCTTCTCCTCTACCTCCTGAACCTGCTCCTCAAGTGCCCGGGTTTTGGAGACCAGCTCAGTGTTGAAGTGTTCCAGTTCTCCCTGCTGCCGCTGCAGCAGCTCTTCGGAGCGCTTGAGCGCATCCGTCTGCTCCTCCAGGTTCTCATTGGAACGGCGAAGTTCCTCCTGCTGGGTCTGAAGCTCCTCCGCCTGACATTGCAGCTCCTCTGTGAGCGACTGAGATTCCCGCAGCAATTCTTCAACCACCATCCGGCGGTTAATATTGTTCAGGATAATACCGAGATTATTGGCAAGCTGGTGCAGAAGCTCACTGTGAAGCACAGTAAACGGTGTGAAAGACGCAAATTCGATTACACCAAGTAGCTCGTCCTCAAAAAGCAGAGGATGTATCGAGATATGGTCAGGACGGGAATCGCCGAAGCCCGAGGTCACGGAGATATAATCATCCGGTGCCTGGTTCAGCTTAATCACCTTCTTATCCAGGGCGCTTTGCCCTACAAGCCCCTGGCCTATTTCGAAGCTTGCCTTCACCTTGATCCCGGATTCACCGCCGTAGTAGCCTGTAGCCGTAAGCAGATTTGGGTTATCCTTATCCTTCAGATAGATTGCCCCAAACTGGGCACCCAGCACAGGCGTGAATTCACTAATGAAGGTTTGCGAGACCTGATCAAGCGAAATGACGCCGCGCAGCAGTTCGGTCACCCGGGCAATATTGGCATTCAGCCAGGCCTGGTCACTTTGCGCCTGGGCATAAGCCTTCTCCAGCTGCTGCTTCTGTTCAATATCCTCAGCCATCCGCTGAAATACACGGGCTACTTCGCCGATTTCATCCTGGGAAGCCACCTTGATCCGGCGGATCGCCCGCATTTTGCCGTTGCCAAAGCTGGTAATCATCATGGACACCACATTAAGACCGCGCGTGATGCTCGGAATGACCCATAGAATAACCCCCAGTCCAAGCAGCAGTCCGGTTATCATAATTAGGGTTACCATCTGAACCGATCGTTCATAAGCCTTCTGGGCGACGGCCGTTTCCTCATTCAACCGGTTGGCATTATAATTCGCCAGTGCATTCAGGCTATCCAGCACCTCTTCCTGGATCGCTTGTCCTTCCGCATTGCGGTAAGTATTCGCATTCTGGAAATATCCGGCCTTAAGCATTTCAAGCGCCTTATTCTGATAGCTCAGATAAGCGGTATACGCATTCTCAATCCGGTTCAGCAATTCCAGCTCTTGTGCCGAGCTCTTCGAGGATTGCATGACTTTCAGATAGGCGTCTGCGTTAGTGACCTTATTCTTAATTTCCGTTTGCTTGGCAGCAACCGACAGGGTATCTTCATTAAGCATCAGCGTTGTCAGAATACGCGCCATATCATTCACTTCACCGCGCAGCCCCGACGTGGAGCGTCCTTTGCTTTCCCTGGCCTGGAAGCTATCCAGCTGATTACTCATATAATTAAGCCGATCGTATCCGATCAGCGTCAGTGCCAGCATAATGGCCAGCATCGCACTGAATCCGATCAGCAGTTTGGCCTTGATCTTCATTCTTTATCCGTTCCTTCCTTAAGCGAGATCCACACCAGGCATTTGTCATCATCGCGTTCTTGGTTAGAGTCATCTACGAAAAAAACATCGCGCATAGCTTCCTCCCGCCACTCATGCCCTCCGTTCAAATGCTCCGTCATAAACCTCAGCTGATCTTCCTGCTCCCCTTCAGCCATTTCCAGCAGCCCGTCGGTATACAGCACCAAATGCCCTTCCTCTTCAAAGCTGAGACTCTGGGGCAAAATGTCAATCCGGTCAAACAGACCAACAGGGTGGCAATTACTCTCCAAGAGAACAGGCTGCTTAGCCTCTCCTTCAAAGAACAGCGCAGGAGGATGGCCGGCGTTCACATAATCTATGCGCTTCATGCGGGTATCAATAACAAGATAAATCGCCGTAAAATAATACTGGACCAGCTGCTTCTCGATATACAGCTGGTTGAAGCGGCGGTTCAGCTCCTGGATCACCTTTTCCGGTTCCACATACGTAGTTACTGTATCTTTAAGCACTGAGGCCAGGAACATACAAAAAAGAGAAGAGGAGATCCCGTGCCCCATCATATCGAGTAGAATCACGGCGTATCTGCCGTCTCCAAGCGGATACCAGGCATACAAGTCACCCGCCAATTCAAAAGAAGGCTGATAGATCGCATGAACCTCAAAGGTCTCGTCCATAATCGGCAGACTGAGCACCGCATTCTGAACAAGCGCTGCCAGCTTCAGCTCATCCTGTATCCGCTGGTCCCGCTCCTTGTGCCAATCCTTCTCCCGCTTCAAACGGAGCGCCAGCCGGATGCGGGCCATCAGTTCCACCTTATTTATCGGTTTCGTAACATAATCAACAGCACCTGCATCAAGAGCTTCCGCCAATTTCTTGGAGTCTCCCACGGCGGTAACCATAATAATCGGAATGTCCTTTAAATGATCATACTGCTGGACTACCCGGCAAGCCTCGATCCCGTCCATCTCGGGCATCATCATATCTAGTAAAATCAGGTCAATGTCTGAAGCACGCTGGCGCCCGTTCTCACCTTCGGCACCGATCCCCAGCAGTTTCAGCATCTCTTTAGCGGACGAAGCCGTTATAAAATTCCGGTAATCTTCTTTTTTCAGGATTTCACGGATAATAATGACGTTAGTCGGATTGTCATCTACGATTAATATTTTCAAACACCTTCACCTCGCACGA
Organism: Paenibacillus tianjinensis; assembly: GCF_017086365.1. Classification (NCBI taxonomy): domain Bacteria; kingdom Bacillati; phylum Bacillota; class Bacilli; order Caryophanales; family Paenibacillaceae; genus Paenibacillus; species Paenibacillus tianjinensis. The sequence goes on from NZ_CP070969.1 coordinate 5,460,801, forward strand.
ATAGTAGTACTTCCGTAACAATCCATAGTTTTCTATCACTCTATGATACGATATTTAAACGGCCTCTTTCCAACATTGAATAAATTGGCAAATAAGTAAATGAGTGTTTCCTTATTCAACAAAGTAACCTCCAGCCCCACTAAATGTAGTGGGGCTGGAGGTTACGCTATTGTGCTATAGATCCGGCATGCCGGAGACCGGCTTTATTGTGGGTTTTTTTTGGCAATGACAAGAACCTTGCCCGAATCCAGTTCCTTCTCGTAAAAGGTAGCTTCTGCGCTGCTAAAGCCTAACGCAGTGATTTTGAAACGCAAGGCATCCCCGCGCGAACGGAAGAGATTGGCAATCGCGCCAAATAACCCTTCTTCGCCTAAGCCGACCTCATTGATGTTCGCCGCATCAACAATACGGTTTTCACGGTCCTGATCGTGACTAATAACATAAATGTTATCCTTCGTATAGCCGCTGCTGCGCAGCCGGTTCACCTCTTCTATCGCCTGAACACCGTTTTCCAAAAGCTTGGCATACGACTGTGCACCGATTAAACTCATGAGATCACGCTCCTTACGCTTAGATTTGTGAGGTTTGTCTCTTCAGAGACAACTGATAGTTTATTAACCTCACCAGGAGCGAGTGAAACACCTCACGATGCGTTCGCATCAAATAAGTCAATTCCATCCCATTCACCGGAATTCGCATTCCGGTAAATCTTCAGTGCAGCGCTGCCTCGGATATACACATCACCGTCTTCGGCAACATAGTCCGGCGTTCCAAGAAGCTCACCTATATGGCTATTGGCCGGGTTCAGTGCCTCTTCGTTCAGCTTCAGGCCATACTGTCCCGCCTGTGCCGGGGTGACATGAATATAAGTGACTACACCCTCACATATTCCGGCCGACATGTCGGCGTATTGGTATTCAAGACATTCCTGCCACGGATCAGGGGCAATGTTAAGCGGCGTCCCTTTTGCCAGCAGAAGCTCCTCCTTATTCATATAAAGCGAAGCCCCGGCTAAAGAATCAAAGCTGTTCATCCGGGGACTTGGAGCCACACTGTGTTCAAAGGCCAGGACCACCTCAGGCTGTACTGAAAAAAATGCGGCAGGGACATGTTCCTGCTCCCCTGGGGAAGCAACATAAGAAGAAAGCAGACTAAGGAATAGAATGATAACGTTCATATGGCCGTCCCTCCTTTCCAGATGCTAAGGTGCGCCCCTACATTGTGACTTTCATCGCCTTAATGACGAAATTTCTGCCAGATCGCTGCTGCCGTATCCACGCCTTTAAGCGCCATTGCTATTTTTCCCGGAGTTTTTTTAGCGTATGCGGCGTCATAGGAGTTCACCGTGCGCTCTTCGGCCGGGGTCAGCGGCTTTTCTTCTATAGAGACTGCTCCGGCTTTTGCCTTCAGCTCACGAGATTTGCGGTATTTCTCAATCACAGTTACCGACACCTGCTTGACCGTCAACGTCAATTCATTCATGACATCGCCAAGATTTTTCACAGTATCCACAATCGGATCAATCTTCTGAATTTTGCCTTGAACATCTGCAGTTATGTCATTAGCATGCCGGACAGTCGTTTTAATCTCATAGGTAAGCTCATCTACAGTCTTCTGCACTTCCTGCAGAGTCTGGCTGACTTTGTCGAGGGATTCCTTTGCTGATTTTAAGGTTTTGATTAAAAAGAAGACGAGTACGGCGAATGCGACAGCAACTAGTGCCACGCTAAGATCAATTATCATTTCAAAAACCCCTTCCAAGTCATAAATTGTCGGCTGGCGTTGCCTTATTACTGCATAGTTACCCGTACTCCAGTAGGCCGAAACAAGTTGTCAAGCGTCTTAAAGACCAGATGCCTTGCTTTTGTTTCAAAGCGGTTTGACCCGTTTAAACAATGACTACACTACCCGATAGAGAGGATGAAATGACATGTTGAAATGGTCAGTAATTCTGCTGGTAATCGCTTTGATCGCCGGTATATTCGGATTCTTTAATATCGTAGGAGCAGCAGTAGGGGTCGCCAAAGTATTGTTCTTCATCTTCCTCGTGCTGTTTATCGTATCGCTCTTTACCGGACGCCGAGGAAGATCATTGTAACGTGTTTTACCTCAGTGTTCATAAGATAACTCACAGCATTACTGGTACTGCAAACCCGGAATCTCCTCATGGAGTTCCGGGTTTGTTCTATGTATAGAGCAATATATAGAGCAATTCCCCTCCGTTCTTTGTATATCCTATTCCCCATGCAGAACGCATAGCCCTTTCCCGAATCTTATTCTCCATGATAAGCAAGTCTCCTGAATACAAAGAATACCAGGCTGTACCGGCACATAAAAATAATTTTTGGGCGGTTGGTTCAGCGCCTCCCCTTTTTGTTTACATGCTTATTAGCACAGCACAACATGGAAAAAACCGCTAAACCAAAAACCACACTAGGAGGAATCACAGATGAAAAAATTAGCCAGTTTTACAGTAGCAGTAGGTCTTTTAGCTTCCATAGCAGCTACGGCTTCAGCGGCAGAAGTAACTACAACCTCTACAGACGCAGCGACTGTAACCGGAAGCACCTACGGCACCCCATTCGAGACTGTAATCACACCCGCTGACATTAAACCAGCGACTCCTATGATTATTTTAACAAAGGCTACTCCATTCCATTTCTCCACAGACAGCACAACTCCTGCTGGTTGGCTTAGTGCGCAGACTATTGACACTACCGGAGCCATTAAGACCGACGCCTGGGGCAATGAATGGAGAGAAATCTATACCTGGCTGGGCAAAGCCTGGATCAAAGTTCCAGTATCTGCGTATGTAATTACTCCGTAATAAAGTTCGGGGAATGCAGGTGACAACTAAAAAACCTCCGGACTTGTAGGTCCCGAGGTTTTTTTGTCATGCCGGTTACATAGGGAAAGCTGTCCCTTCAATAAAAGCTCTACTGAAGGGACAGCCCTGTAAAAAGCCGCTCTAGTTCACCCGTCACAAACTATACTGCTGCCGCTTCCCTATACTTCTCTATAATCAGCGGATGACCGGGCCTCCGTAAAGGAAACGGTTCATCCAAGAAGCGCTTAAATTATCCACTCGTACCCCACCCGAAGATACGGAATACGTATGCAGAATCTTTCCGTCTCCGAGATACATCGCCACATGCGAAATTCTCGCAGTAGATTTATCGATGCCTGCATAAGCAGCAGCCGTGCTGCCCTGGTAATCCATAAAGAACATCAGATCCCCGCGTTTCAGGCCGGAAATATCAGTAACCGTAGTACTGTTCTCCTGCACCCAGGTTCCTTGCTGCCGCGAATCGGCAGGCAGCTTCAAATTCGCTGCATCCATAAAGATCTGCCGGATGAAATCCGAGCAGTCGAAGGTACTGGTATTGGTTCTGCTGGAGCCGTACTCATACGGAGTCCCCAGATAACCCATGCCTGCAGCTATGACTTTCTCAATAACCGCCGTTTGGGCCGGGGCTGGTGTCGGTGTCGGTGTCGGTGTCGGTGTCGGTGTCGGTACTGGTGTTGGAACCGGCGTCGGAACCGGTGTTGGTGCCGGTGTTGGGACCGGTGTTGGTGCCGGTGTTGCTGCTGCTCCATCCAGCTTGATAAACTGATCTGATGAGCTGGTGTATCCTATTGTACCATTGGTAGTCTGCACTCTATACCAGTAGCTGTTTGTTTCTTCGAGTATAACCACCGGATCCTCTTTGTACAGATAACCCAGCACTTTTCCGCTGGTTGACGGAGTTTCACGAAGCCTAACCGTCGACAGGATTACTGCCGTCTGCACAGGTGCAGGAGCCGGAGCCGAAATCACATTAATATACTGATCTCCAGAACTCGTATACCCCACATCGCCATCCGCTGTTCTCACTTTATACCAATAGCTGTTTGTCTGTTCAAGTATAACAACTTGGTCGCCTTCACTTAAATATTTCAGCACACTTCCGCTTGTGGAAGGGCTTGTACGCAGACGGACCGAAGATTGAATAACACCTGTTAATGTAGTAGATGCCGCGACAGACGGACTCGAAGCCGCGAACGCCTGCTGCGGACTGAACACTCCCCAAGATATTGCCAGTGATGCCGAGATCAATACCGATGCTGCCAGCTGCTTATGTGATCTGATCATAGCGTTCCCCCGCTTAGCATGATGAGAACTCAACAACGGCGCGCGCTACAATTGTTGCTTTCTGCCCTCATTATAGGCGCAGGCGGGAATTGGAACATGCTCCAAATTTCACAAAAAAGTTTGCCACTTTATGGTAAGTAACAGGTCTATAGTCTTGATTCCTCCTTGTATTTGGTGGAAATTACAGCTAATTAGAAAAAAATAAGAGGCTTAGGATTTAGGCTCAACATGAATCTGCACGTTCATGATATTATGTCGGCTGCTCATCCGCTCTTCGATCGAGTCACTGATCTGGTGGCCCTCCATGACGCTGATGCTGGCATCTACTTCCACCACAACATCGACCAGCACATGATTGCCATGAACACGGGCTTTGATATCCTTAATGCCTTCCACACCCGGGGTTCGGGCAATCGTACTGCGCAGATCCAGCAGCTGTGCCTCATCGAAGCCATCGGTCAACCGGTAAGTCGAATCACGGAAAATATCCCAGGCCGTCTTGGAAATCAGCACACCTACAGCCACCGCGGCAGCAGAATCAATCCACGGGAGCCCAAACTGCGCACCAACAATCCCCACTGCCGCCCCGATACTGACCATAGCATCCGAGAAATTATCTTTGGCGGCGGCCATAAGTGCACTGTTATTAATCTGTTTAGCCAGCCTTCTGTTATAAATATATACCCCCATCATGGCGATGGCACACACTAAGGCCACTCCGGCAGACCAAAGCTGAGGGATCGCCTTCGCCCCTTCGAACAAGGACCGCACCGCTTCCACGATAACCTGAATACCGACCATCGCCATAATAAAGGAAGCCAGCAGCGCAGCTACCGTCTCCGCCCGGAAATGTCCGTATGGATGATCGGAATCAGGCGGCTTCCGCGAGATACGCAGCCCGACCAGTACCGCGATTGATGCGACGATATCCGTCAGGTTGTTGAAACCGTCGGCAAGCAATGCGCTGGATCCGAATAAGTAACCGCTGATCAGCTTAAACGCTGACAGAACCAGATAAGCGGCAATACTGACCATGGCCCCGCGTTCACCCTTGCGTATGTCTTCGTAAATATCGGCCACTTCCTGCCACTCCCTCTTGTTCGATTTCCTTGCACAGTCCACTCGGGTAATTCATTCTTTGAATTATTCTTGCCCTTGTGGCGGCATTTAAAAACAATTAGAATGAGGTAAAGGACTTGCTTCATAAGGGGGTTAACACAATGAGCGAAAATAATGAAAAGCCTAAAATCAATCTGGCAGACGCGATCCGCCAAAAGCTGGAACAGAAAAAGCAACAATCTTCCAACAAACCCGGTTCTTCGTTTCAGGCAGGTTCCGCGAAACCGCTAAAGAGCCAAAACAACAAAAAGCCTAATAATCAACGCCGCCGCACTGGCGGTTCATAGGACTTTTGGTCCGGTGTACAGGTAATGAACATAAACGGCTGCGTTATCCCCCTGGGGATGACGCAGCCGTTTTGCATGAACTCCTAAAAGTTCTTTCCATATGATTTAAGCTTCAACAGGATACATGCGCTGGCGCATTTCCTTGATTTCCGGATTCTCCAGGTATTCATCATAGCTCATGGAGCGGTCGATGATGCCAGTCGGAGTAATCTCAATAATACGGTTAGCGATCGTCTGAATAAACTGATGGTCATGGGAAGTGAACAGGATTGTTCCGTCAAAATCAATCAGTCCGTTATTGAGTGCTGTGATGGATTCCAGATCCAAGTGGTTGGTAGGCTCATCGAACACCAGTACATTCGCACCATTCAGCATCATTTTGGCCAGCATACAGCGGACCTTTTCTCCCCCGGAGAGCACGCTTGCCTTCTTCAGCGCTTCTTCACCGGCAAACAGCATCCGGCCCAGGAAGCCGCGCAGGAACGTCTCGTCCTGATCCTTGGAGTATTGGCGCAGCCATTCCACCAGGTTCAAGTCAACACCGTCGAAATATTTGGAGTTGTCTTTCGGGAAATACGCCTGGGTGGTGGTAACTCCCCACGTGTATTCGCCGGCATCCGCTTCCTTCTCACCCATGATGATATCAAACAGCAGCGATTTAGGCTGAGAATACGGGCCTACAAAAGCAATCTTGTCGCCTTTATTCACCACAATGCTGAGTTCGTCCAGCAGCTTCTCGCCATCAACCGATTTGCTCAGGCCGCTGATTGTAAGCAGCTGCTTGCCGGCTTCGCGTTCAGGCTTGAAGTTGAGGAACGGGTATTTACGGTTGGAAGGACGGATATCGTCCAGCGTAATTTTCTCGAGCTGTTTCTTACGTGAAGTCGCTTGCTTCGACTTGGAAGCATTTGCCGAGAACCGCTGGATGAACGCCTGCAGCTCCTTAATCTTGTCTTCCTTCTTCTTGTTGGCATCACGCTGCAGCGTCTGGGCCAGCTGGCTGGACTCATACCAGAAGTCGTAGTTGCCGACGTACATCTGAATTTTGCCGAAGTCGATGTCAGCAATATGTGTACAGACCTTGTTCAAAAAGTGCCGGTCATGGGATACGACGATAACGGTGCCTTCGTAGTCCATGAGGAAGTTCTCCAGCCAGCCGATCGATTCAAGATCCAAATGGTTGGTAGGCTCATCGAGCAGCAGGTTGTTCGGACGTCCGAACAGGGCCTGGGCAAGCAGCACCCGTACCTTTTCGTTGCCGCTGAGTTCGGCCATCTTCTTGTCATGCATTTCACGCATAATGCCCAGACCAATCAGCATGGCCGCAGCATCCGGCTCAGCATCCCAGCCGTTCAGCTCAGCGAATTCACCTTCAAGCTCGCCGGCGCGCAGTCCGTCTGCTTCCGTGAAGTCGCTTTTGGCATAGAGCGCATCCTTTTCCTTCATAATCTCATACAGGCGGGTATGCCCCATGATAACTGTCTCCAGAACCGGATATTCATCGTACTCAAAATGATTCTGCTTCAACACAGCCATACGTTCGCCCGGAGTCATATGCACGTCCCCGGTGTTGGCTTCAATCTCTCCGGACAGGATCTTCAGAAAAGTAGATTTACCGGCACCGTTCGCCCCGATCAGGCCGTAGCAGTTTCCTGGTGTGAATTTTATGTTTACATCTTCAAATAGTGCGCGTTTTCCGTAGCGGAGTGTTACGCCGCTTGTGCTAATCATTAAGCATTACCATCCTTTTCACTTAGGGTTTCGGCTCATTATAGCATAAAATCAAGGCGAATAGCCCGCAAGATCGCTGCAGAACCTGCGGTTTCGGCTTAAAATCTGCTGTTATTTCATTATTGCCCCGAATAGCGGTCCTCCGGATGCACTACAAGCGTTTCACCGTAACCCAGCGTACGTATCCGCTCCGGGCTGATTCCCTGGGCTTCCCGGGCCAGCTCCATCCGGTCCAGAGCTTCCCGCGCCGTATCATCGGCCAGCCGGAAAGTGCCAAAATGCATCGGGATCATCAGCTGAGCCCCCACATCGATAAAGGCCTGCACGGCCTCTTCGGGATTCACATGCTGCGAATTCATGAACCATTCCGGCTCATAGGCCCCGATCGGCATCAGAGCAATGTGCAGCTTAAACCGGCTGCCAATCTCCTTGAAGCCCGGAAAGAAGCCGCTGTCCCCGGCAAAATAGAGGTTCGGCGGCAGCTTCCGCTTCTGCCCGTCCCCTTCACCTTCCGGGTGCTTCTGGGGCTCTGCCGGTTCAAGCACATACCCTCCCCAGTGTGAGCTGTTGGTGTCAAACGGCGTCCGCCGGGTCCAGTGCTGGGTCGGCACAAACGTCAGCTTCACCGCTCCAAGCGTCAGCTCCTCCCACCACTGCAGCTCATGGCAGTTTGGAAAGCCCTTGCGGAGCATTTTCCGTTTCAATCCGGCCGGTACGACAATCGTGGTTCCCGCCTTATAGAGTTTACGGATGGAGCCGATGTGCAGATGATCATAATGGGAATGCGAGATAAGGATCAGATCAACCGGCGGAACCTCATTCAGCGGTATCCCCGGCTCTCCGATTCTTTTCTCAAAGCCAAGCCGCCTTGCCCAGATAGGGTCTGTAATAATGTTCATGCCTTCATATTGTAGAAAAAAAGTCGAATGCCCGATCCAGGTAATCGTCGTATCCAGCCGGTTCTCAGCCAGATAAGACAGCCTGGGCGGGTGATTCGGTACTTTATAGGTATAGTCTTTCTTCTTGCTCCGGCGTTCTTCACGCCACTGGCGGAATTCCTTGAGCGTTTTATCTGTACTAACATTATCGATATTATTGTATTTCACTTTAGCCATAACGGCATCTCTCCTTCATTGCGTTCAGTACAAATTTTACCCATTTTACATCCGGCTTAAGCTGCTTAAGGCGGATCCCTTTTGTATTCCGCCCGTACTATGATGTAAAATGCGGGTAAAGACTACGGTGTTTGTACCGTTCAAAGGGGAGCCTAACGTATGAAGATCACATTTATTGAACCGACTCCAAGTCCAAATACGATGAAGCTTCATCTGGACGAAAGCCTGGAGCCTGGAATACGCAGGACCTATACACCGGAAAGCCAGCGCAGCGCCCCTGCCTGGGCACGGGATATGCTGGCCATCCCCGGAGTAATCAGCATCTATCACGCAGCTGATTTTGCCGCGCTGGAGCGCAAAGGCAGCGCCGACTGGGCGGCGATTCTCCGTGAGGTCCAGCAGCGCTTCGGGGCGGACGGCCTCAGCGCCGACTTCAATCTGCCAGATGAAAATGCAGGTGCCCATTTCGGGGAGTCGCAGGTCTTCGTGCAGATGTTCCGCAGCATTCCGATGCAGATCCGCGTGAAGACCGGCGCTGCTGAGGAGCGCATCGCCCTCGCCGCCCGCTTCACCCAGGCGGTGACGGATGTGGCCAGCGCCGTATTGATCAAGGAGCGCAAGCTCACCGATTACGGCGTACGCTACGGTGAGCCGGCCGAGATCGCACGCGAGGTGGAGCAGGAGCTGGAGGCGGCGTATCCGCAGGAACGCCTCGACTCTCTCGTGCAGCAGGCTATCGCGCACGGAACCGCCGGCGAGTTCGTCGAGCAGCGGCAGAAAAAGGAACAGGCCGAGCTGCTGCAGGACCTGCAGGACGAGGACTGGCGCGTGCGCTACGCCGCGCTGGAGGATCTGGCGCCGACGCCAGCGCTCCTGCCAGAGCTGCGCACGGCGCTGCACGACCCCAAGCTGCATATCCGCAGGCTTGCGGTCGTGTACCTGGGCGACATCCGCACGCCTGAGGCGATGGAGCTGCTCTATGAGGCGATGGCAGACAAGGCTCCGGCCGTGCGGCGCACGGCCGGAGACACGCTGTCCGACATCGGCGATCCGGCGGCGACGCCGGTCATGACCGCGGCGCTTTCGGATTCCAGCAAGCTCGTCCGCTGGAGGGCAGCACGGTTCCTCTATGAGGTTGGCACTGCAGAGGCTTATAACGCCCTAAGCCTTGCGGCCGATGACCCGGAATTCGAAGTGGGCCTGCAGGCGAGAATGGCGCTGGAGCGGATTGCCTCCGGCGAGGAAGCCGCCGGAACCGTTTGGCAGCAAATGTCGGAACGCCGGCGCACCTGACACACTCCTGCCGTAATTTGTTATTGCGTGAGCCTCATTAATTGCATTATACTAAACCCTGCTAATGTTCATAATTGTATAAAGATAGCCTCATCATACCTAAGATGAGGTAGAGGTCGCGAATATTATAAGTACGCGCGCTGAGACGTTAAGAGCCGTCAATGAAGCCGCCGAAAGGAATATCCGCCGAAGTCTGTGCCGCCGCTCTTCATGCTGCACAGACTGGGGCCGTTGCCGAACAGGCACGGAACTGTCACAGTGTACGCTTGGTCTCACGGCCAGCGGGTACCGCACTGTGTTGCGCTATCTTAACAGGGAGTATGATGCGGAGCCGTATTTTCAGGAAACCGCAGATCCGTCTGCGGTTTTTTTGCGCCTACAGGATGTGCCGCCCCCTACCCGGGGCGGCAGCGTACACCACTCCCCTTCATGAACAGCAACATTCAGATCAACAGAAGGAGTGTCTTATTCATGCAAGCAACGCAACATAATCAGCAGTCCGGCAGCCCGAACGGGCCCGCTCTGCGCAAAACATTCAAAGCCAGACATTTAACGATGATCGCCCTTGGCGGCTCGATCGGAACCGGGCTGTTCCTGGCCAGCGGCGGCGCCATTGCCTCCTCCGGTCCGGGCGGAGCCCTTCTCGCCTATGCTGCGGTAGGGCTCATGGTGTACTTCCTGATGACCAGCCTCGGTGAGCTGGCCACCTACCTGCCTGACTCCGGTTCCTTCAGCACTTACGGCACCCGGTTTGTCAGCCCGGCCTTCGGCTTCGCCATCGGCTGGAATTTCTGGTACAACTGGGCGGTAACCATCGCAGCTGAGCTCGCCGCCGCAACGGTCATTATCAAGTATTGGTTCCCTGAGAGCTCCTCGGCCCTCTGGAGCCTGGTGTTCCTGCTGGTGATGTTCGGCCTTAACGTCCTCTCCTCCCGCGGGTACGGCGAGTCGGAATACTGGTTCGCGATCATCAAGATCATTACCGTTATCGTCTTCCTGATTGTCGGCGTGCTAATGATCTTCGGCATTATGGGTGGTGAGCGGATCGGTTTCAGCAACTTCCAGCTGGGCGGCAGCTCGTTCCACGGCGGCTTCTTCGCCTTCGTCGGTGTCTTTATGGCTGCCGGCTTCTCCTTCCAGGGAACCGAGCTGGTCGGCGTTGCCGCCGGCGAGAGCGAGAATCCGCGCCGTAATGTGCCGATCGCGATCCGCCAGGTATTCTGGCGGATTATGATCTTCTACATCTTCGCCATTCTCGTTATCGGCCTGGTGATTCCTTATACGAATCCCGACCTGCTGCGCGGCGGCATCGATGACATCGGCGTCAGCCCGTTCACCATTGTCTTCAACAAAGCCGGACTGGCGATCGCCGCTTCCGTAATGAATGCCGTCATTCTGAGCTCGGTCCTGTCGGCCGGGAACTCCGGCATGTATGCTTCCACCCGCGTCCTGTACGCCATGGCCAAGGACGGCATGGCCCCGCGTGCACTGGGCAAGCTGAACCGCCGCGGCGTACCTGTAGGCGCACTGCTCGTAACTACAGCAGTCGGCATGCTGGCCTTCCTCGCCTCATTCTTTGGTGACGGCGCCGTTTACAACTGGCTGCTTAACGCCTCAGGCATGTGCGGTTTCATCAACTGGCTGGGCATAGCCGTCTGCCATTACCGTTTCCGCCGCGCCTTTGTGAAACAGGGCCACTCGCTGGATGAGCTGCCTTACAGGGCCAAATGGTTCCCGTTCGGCCCGCTGTTCGCCTTCGCGCTCTGTCTGGTCGCTGTACTTGGCCAGAATATGGGCGCCTTCACCGGGGACCGTATTGACTGGTACGGTGTTCTGGTCTCTTATGTCAGCCTGCCGCTGTTCTTCTTAATCTGGGCCGGCTACCGCTGGTTTAGAACAAGCCGCATTATTCCGCTGGAAGAATGCGATCTCAGCACAAATGCCGAATAAGCACGCTCAGCAAAAAGGATGCTCCTTCGCCTGCCCGGCGCGGGAGCATCCTTTTTATCAATAAAGCGTTTATTTCCAGGTTACATACACCTTAAGATCGCCGGTATTATCAAAGGGCGAACTGCTGTAAGACAGCTGGTTCAGCCCGATATTATACAGCTCCTGCAGATCATCCTTGAGCCGCTGCCCGCTGCCCCTGTAACGGAACAGAATGGACTGTTTGCCGGAGGCAACGGCCGCCCGGGCAAGCTCCTTCAGTTCTGCGGCAGAGGTTACTACCTGATCTTCCTCATACAGCCTGTAGTCCAGCTGGTCCTGAAGCTTCTGATACACGGACACGTTCTGGCCGCCACGGCTGACCAGTTCAGACAAGGTCTGGGCGTAGCCCACGGACGCTGCCGGATAAGACTTGACCCAGCTATGGTCGCGGCGCATTTGCGCATCTGTTCTCATATAATACACTGTGCTTACTCCATCTTCCGTACTAGGCGTAGGATCATCCCAAGTCGTATCCAGATGGTACCACAGCCCGTCCAGCTGCACCAGATTCCAGGCATGGGCCTGCGACACGCCTCCCTCCGGTCTTGCCTTACCTTCAACTATTTTATTAGGTATGCCTGCACCAAGCAGCAATTTATAGGTAAGCAGGGAATAGCCCTGGCATACTGCGCTGCCGCTTTGCAGCCCTTCGTAAGCCGTATATTTACTATAGGTGTTGTCATATTTTAAGTTCAGGACAACCCAATCGTGAATGACCTTAACCTTCTGATGATTATCCATCCCAGGTGTAATGATCTTTTGCAGAATTGCTTTTACTTGCTTATTCACATAGGCAGTCTGCTGCAGCGTCTCCCTATATTCCACCTGAACCGTTACATTCGCAGAGCGGCTGCTCCCCCGGTAGGAGAAAGCGTAACTGTCTATGATGTAGTACAGATAGGGATCGCTGCCCATCGCCTGGTCAATGGCGCTTTGCACCTTCGGCTTACTGATATCCCCCTCGTAGGTAAAGGTGATGTTCTCTCTGCGGTTATTCATTGCCCCGGCCAGCCTTTGGGCCATTTCACTTACAGATTGAAGTGACGACGATGCCGCGGCGGCATAGGCCTGCCCCCAGCCATAATAAGCCGCAGGCGGCAAAGCTGCGAACAGCATCATCCCTCCCAGCATGGTCTTCATCAGCGACAAACGTTTCTTTCCCATTTCTCCCCCGTGCCTCCTGCGAACTTCGAATAGCTTTTCCACATCGATTGTACTCTATATTAGATGCCGAGAATGGCTTCCGCACAACCATAATATTACTTATTCTGTTTGTAACCATACAGAGGACAGAAATTCCTTCCCCGTAAACGCTATATTGTTAATATCGGTCCGGAATGCCCGTTAAATAAGCCTTTCGTCCCTGCAGGCGATTTCAATATCCTCATGCTCCCTTTCCTCAAAAAAACCGCTCCCGCGCAGATCATCTCTACGTATGGAGCGGCTTCAATTCTCTTTTAGTTATCCTGCGCCAGTTCCTTCGCTTCCGTCAAACCGTTATGAAGTACACTTCTCCGGCTTTAACCGGCAACGGATGTTTTAACCCGGCCAGAGAGCCGTCAGGAAGCTGAATCTTCAGCCCGCGCGGATATACCAGACGGCATTCTCCATCGCGCGACGCGGTAATCCGTGCAGATACCAGTACATGATTCTGCCACTCGAGGTCCACTTCATATCCTCCGCGTGCCTTAATTCCGCTGACTTTTCCATTTTCCCAAGCGTTCGGCAGGGCCGGCAACAGAGTAATTTCACCCAGATGGCTCTGCAGCAGCATCTCTGCTATCCCGGCGGCAGCGCCAAAATTGCCGTCAATCTGAAACGGAGGGTGGGCATCGAACAGGTTAGGATAGGCTGAGCGGGACAGCAGCGTCCGGACAAAACTGTAAGCCGATTCGCCTTCCTTCAGCCGTGCGTAGAGGTTGATCAGCCAGGCACAGCTCCAGCCGGTATGTCCGCCCCCCGAGGCAATCCGTTTCGCAAGCGACAACCGGCTGGCTTCGAGCAGTTCCGGTGTATCCCGTTCATTAATCAGATCTCCGGGATACAGACCATATAAATGAGAGACATGACGGTGCCCCGGTTCCGATTCTGTGAAATCCTCGATCCATTCCTGCAGACGTCCGTCCTCACTGATTTGCAGCGGCATTAGCCGGGACAAGGCATCCTCCAGCTGAAGCTGAAACTCGTTGTCCCCCTCCAGAATCTGTGCTGCCTGCAGGCAATGGCTGAACAGCTCACGGATAAGGCTCAGGTCCATTGCTGAACCCATAGAGATGCTGCAAGGCTCGCCTTCTGCCGTCACAAACCGGTTCTCCGGAGAAGTTGACGGATTGGTTAAGAGCAGACCCTCCGGTCCTTCCACCAGCCAGTCCAGCGCAAACAGCGCCGCCCCCTTCATCAGCGGATAAGCCGTTTCCTGTAAGAAAGTGGTATCAGGATTATAAGCATAATGCTCCCACAGATGACGGCTCAGCCACACACCGCCCATCGGCCAGAAGGCCCAGCTGGCATCCCCGCCTGATGGCACAGAGCTGCGCCACAGGTCAACATTGTGATGGGCTACCCAGCCGCGGGCGCCGTAGTGCACTGCAGCCGTTCTGGCTCCGGTCTCACTAAGCTCCCGGATCAGATCAATAAGCGGCTCATGAAGCTCGCTCAGATTGCCCACCTCTGCCAGCCAGTAATTCATCTGGGTATTGATATTCGTCGTATAATTGCTGTTCCAGGGCGGCGTCACATGCTCGTTCCAGATCCCCTGCAGATTCGCCGCCTGCGAGCCGGTGCGGGAGCTGCCCATCAGCAAATAACGGCCATACTGGAACAGCAGTGCCTCAAGCTGAGGATCCTCTTGTCCAGCCTTATAGGCGGCCAGCCGCTCATCTGTCGGACGTTCAGCCGCTTCCCAGCCTCCGAGGTCAAGATCTACCCGCCGGAAGAGCGCCTGATGATCGGCGGTATGCCGCTGCTGCAGCTCTGCATATGTCATCGCTGCTGCCGCTGCCAGCCGCTGTACACAGCTCTCCGCAGGGCTCAGTAGCACCGCTGGGCTTGCCTCACGGCTGCTCTTCAGGTGGGCGGCTTTACTCTTCAGCTCTTCATAGTCCGAAGCAGCAGCAAGCAGCAGCTGCACCCGATCAGCGCCGGAGATGACAAGCTTCCCGTCCAGGAATTCAACCCGGCCTCCCGAAGCCAGTACCTGAAGGTGCAACTGGAAGGCTATACCCAGCCCGTCCTCATATTGAATACCCCATGGATGGTCCTGATGATAGTTATCAGCAATGTGCGTAGGGCAGCGGCCTTCCAGTACCAGCTTCCCTTCTCCTGCTTCCTTCACGGCATGCTGCAGAGGGCTGTTCAGGGTAAGCGTCAGATTCAGCCCGCCTTTAGCCTCACTTGTTTCCTGGATGACTAACACACCGTCAGGAGCGCTGATCCAGGCCTCACGGGTAAAGGAGCCGACTTCTGTCTGAAAGGTTACCGTAGCTATGCCGCTGTCCAGGTCCAGCTCCCGGCTGTATCCTGTGCAGTTCTCCGCCTCCGGCTGTTCCAGATAAAGATTACCGAGCGGCATATAAGCTTGGCCATTCACACCGAGCATGCGGGTATTAATGAGCTTTTCCGCTTCAAGATAGCTGCCTTCGGATACCAGACCGCGCACCTTCTTCAGATAGCGGAGGGCCTCGTAATTATTCGTGTCCCGGGGGAAACCGGACCATAACGTATCCTCATTCAGCTGAAACTGTTCTCTTGCGGTACCGCCGAACACCATGGCTCCCATATGCCCGTTTCCAAGCGGCAAAGCTTCTTCCCAGATCGCTGCAGGCTGCTTATATTTCAATTTCCAGGGATGCTCTACTAATTTCTCATGCTTCATGCTATAACCTCCATACGGATTCAATATACAGCAAAAGACCCTGACAAATGTCGGGTCCTTGCTGGTGCATTAGTTTTGTTTAAGAGGGAGGGCCGCTGCTTACAGATCTTTACCGGTCCACAGGGATACTCTCTTCTTAACAAGTTCAGTATATTCTTTTTCCATGTCTTGAGCACCGGCTTTGTCGAGCTCAGCCAGGAAGGCATCGTACACCTTGTCGAAGTCTGCAGGTTTGGACAGGATCGCTTCAGGAATACGTTTGCGGATAATATCTTGAGTCTTTTTGAAGATAACCTGGTACTGACCGTCAGTTGGAACAGGCATGTTGTAAAGAGCGCCCCATTCTTTAGTAGGGAATGCATCTTCAGCAGGGAACAGATCTTTCCAGGTTGTAGCGTTGTAAGCCTTCAGTGATTCTTTTTCAGCATCAGAGTACGAAGCTACGATTTGTTCAGGGAAGTTCGTAGTATAGTAGTTGCCAGTGGAATCCTTCACGCCGTCACCATAGTGTGCACCAAAGATATTGTACTGGCCAACGCCTGTTTCTTTTGCAAAGTTAGCGGCATCATTGGATTTTCTGTCTTGAATATCAGCAGGGATTTCACGTTTGCCATCAGCATTTACAGTGTACTGTTTGCCTTCAACACCCCAGTTTTTCAGAATCTGGGCTTCTTCAGAGGACATCCAATCCAGCCATTTAATGATGCGGACAGGATCTTTAGCAGCGGTTGTGATCGAAATACCGGCAGCATCAATACCAGTGGTCTGGAAGGAGTGGTCTTGATACTGATCGGACAGGGTTACAGGGAAGTGAGCATAAGTGTACTCGTCTTTGCCTGCTGCCTTCAGAGCATTTTCACCATCTTGGTATTCCCATTCCTGGGAGATCAGACCGAGTACGCGGCCGCTGGCCACTTTAGCTTTGTATTGGTCATCTTTTTGTACGAAGGTATCTTTATCCAGCAGACCTTGAGCGTACATGTTGTTGAGCCAACGGAAATATTCTTTTTCTTCAGGGCGTTTGTAATGAAGCTTAGCTTCATAAGTTGTAGGATCTACATAATATTCACCATCATCCGGTGCGCCGGTTGTCAGGAATGCAGGGTTGGTAACGGTAATCATGATTTTCCAGTCATCCGCATTCAGTGTTAGCGGAATCGTAGGCTGTCCATCGGTTTCCGGATGCAGAGCTACATAATCCTTCAACACTTTCTCATAGTCTGCCAATGTTTTCACTTGCGGGTAACCCAGCTCTTTCAGCACGCGGTGCTGAATTTCAAAGCCGCCGCCTGCATCGAAGGATTGTTGGTCAACCCCCATGTTTGTAGGAATGGAATAGATTTTTTGATCATCATTGCTGTATTTCAGACGGTTCATATTTTCGCCGTAGATTTTCTTGAGGTTCGGGGCATACTTGTCGATCAGATCGGTCAGATCAAGAATCAGGCCTGCATCCACCAAGGTACCCAGATTCCCTTTTGCAAAGATCATATCCGGCACGTCGCCGCTGGCAGCCATCATCGCGATTTTTTGGTCGCCGCCGCCGCTGCCTACGTCAAATTCCGCATCCAGTGTTACGCCTGTCTTTTCAGTAATAACTTTACCTACATCATCCTGCATTTTGTTCCAGTTCGGACTGGCATCCGCACCAAAGAATGTGAATGTAACAGGGCTTGTATCCATAGCTTCATCTGCTGGTGCGCTTGCTTCCGCATTGTTGCCTGTGTTTGCCGGTGCATTGGTAGCCGCGCTGTCAGCTGCATTATTATTGTTGTTGCCGCCACAGCCTGCGATCAGCATAGAACTCATGAGCATAAGTGTAAAAGCGGTTTTAATGCTCTTGCTTTTCATTTGATATCCCCCTTGATAATTTGTGTAATTGATCTATGCATATCAGGATAAACCTGAATATACCATTGTTAGCGCTTGCAATATAACCATAATATTAAATTATAATTTTCCAAATTTTTACTAATAGGCCGGGACGCTGTTTCTGACTGACAACTTGCCTGCCAGAAATACGTCCCTCCTATTCAAGCCCTGACCAGCAGGGATTAAGCTTTTACTGCACCGAGCGTCATGCCGCCTACGAAATACTTCTGCAGGAAAGGATACACTACAAGGATAGGTACGGTTACTACAATGGTAATCGCCATCTTGATTGATTCAGGCGAGATTTGCGCCATTTGCTGCGCCATATCGTTGGCATTCACCATGCCGCTGCCCTGATTGGTAGATGATAATACCTTCATGAGCTCATACTGGAGTGTCGTAAGATGCGGCTTATTGCCGTTGTACAGATAAGTGCTGAACCATTCATTCCACTGTCCTACGGCCAGGAACAACGCAATCGTTGCCAGAACCGGCTTACATAGAGGCAGGATGATCTTGTAAAAAATCACAAAGTCGTTGGCTCCGTCCAGCTTGGCGGATTCCTGAAGAGCGAACGGCAGTCCGTCCATAAAGGACCGGATGACGAAGACGTTGAAGGCGGAAACCGCACCCGGCAGGATATAAATCCAGAAGGTTCCGATCAGATTCAAGTCTCTCATCAGAATGTACATTGGCACCATACCGCCGGAGAAATACATCGTCAGGGCCAGGAAATAAGAGACAAACTTTCTGGCTCTGAACTCCGGACGGCTGAGCGTAAAGGCCAGCATGGAAGAGCTCAGGAGACCGAGTAGCGTACCGGTAATGGTACGGAGTACAGATATTTTGAAGCCTTGAATCAGGCCGGTATAGCTGAAGATACGCTGGTAATTCTCAAGCGTCCAGGCTCTCGGCCAGATATAGATGCCGCCCCGAACAGTGTCTGTAGATTCGTTAAAAGAAATCGCCAGTACGTTCAGGAAGGGATACAACGTCACGATCATGATTAATCCAAGAGCAATGTATAGAAAGATGTCGAATATACGCTCACCCTTTGACATTTGAAATGCTTTGCCACCCACTTAAGATCCCCTCCTTTACATAATGCTTTCTTTAGTAACTTTCTTCATAACACCGTTAGCAATAAGCAGCAGGATTACACTGACTACCGAAGTGAACATACTGATTGCCGTACCGTAAGAGAAGCGGGCTATCTGAATACCGTACTTAAGCGCATACATATCCAGCACTTCCGAATAATCGGTTACCATGTTGTTGCTGAGCTGGAACTGTTTTTCGAAACCGATTCCTACAAGATGGCCAATCGACATAATCAGGAGTACAGTAATGGTGGTTCGGATACCCGGCAAAGTAATATTGAACATCTGCTTGATTCTGCCTGCCCCGTCAACTTTGGCTGCTTCATACAGCTCTTTGTCGATGCCTGTAATCGCTGCCAGATAGATAATTGCATTCCAGCCTGTTTCTTTCCAAAGGTCGGCGACCGTCAAAACTCCCCAGAACATCTTGGCCTTGGCCATGAACTGGATCGGCTCGTCAATGACATTCAGCCAGATCAGCAGATCATTGACGATCCCGCCGTCGATCGAGAGTGTCTTGTAGACAATCCCGCCTACAACGACCCATGATACAAAGTGAGGCAGGTAAGAAACCGTTTGAACTGTTCTTTTAAATACATTGCCCCGCAGCTCATTGAGCATTACCGCAAACAGGATGGGTACAACGAAACCAAATATCAGACCCAAAATACTCATTGCAAGTGTGTTTCTCAGAACAAGATAGAAGCGTTCATCGTGGAAGAGTTCTTTGAAGTTATCCAATCCGACCCACTTCTGCTCCGTAAAAGATTTCTTCGGTTTATAATTTTGGAACGCCATCAACCATCCCCATAAGGGCACGTAGCTGAAGACGAATACCCAGATCACGAATGGAAGAGACATCAGATATAAGTACTTTTGCTGCAGTACGCTTTTCCAAAATCCACTATTCCGTTTCGCAGGTGGGTTGGGGGTTACGCTTTCATTTGCTGTAACACCGTTTTCAGTGAGCGCTTTCACGTCCATTATTCCCCCTTCGTTTTTATATTCATATCATACCGCAGCAAAATGTAAGCGAATACCCGACAGATTTCACGTAAAATCATATACAAATTAGACATTGAAACAGCAGCCGGGGAACTACTGTTTGTAATCGCTATCATGCGGGATGGAAAAGAATATTTCTGTTCCCCTTCCCTCTTCGCTTGTAATCTTCAGGCCATGCTCTTCCCCGTAATACATGACCAGTCTCTGATGCACATTGCGCATGCCGATCCGGCTTCGCTGCTCTTCTTCCGCCTGAGCAATCACCCCGCGCAGTTCAGAGAGCCGCTGCTGTGACATCCCTACCCCGTCATCGATCACATATACCTGGATCTCATTGTCGATCAGCTTTACACTGACTTTCACATAAACGGGCCCCTCTTTATTCTCTAGACCGTGGACGACCGAATTCTCCACCAGCGGCTGAATGATCAGCGGAGGAATCAGAATCTCTGAGGCCTCGGTGTCAAAATCAATTTCATATCTCAGCCTTTCCTCATAACGGAATTTCTGGATTTCCAGATAGGAGCGGATCATTTCAATCTCTTCCTTAAGCGGAGCCCGTTCTCTGCCGACTTCGAGGTTCTTACGCATCAGCTTGCCGAGCAGCCTGACGATATTCGCAATTTCCTTCTCACCCTTCAGGTGGGCATTCATCCGGATCGATTCCAGCGCATTAAAGAGGAAATGCGGATGAATCTGGCTGGCCATCATTTTCAATTTGATTTCCCGTTGGGCGATCTCCAGCCTGCTGTTCTTCTCATTGCTCTCAATGACCTGGCTTATCAGCTGGTTGATGCTCGACACCATATAGTTGAATTGGCGTGACAGCTGCCCGATCTCATCTGTGCCGTCAATACGGGAGACAACGTTAAGATTCCCCAAGGCTACTTGATTCAGCTGGCGGCTGAGCCGGAGCAGCCGGTTGGTTGTCAGCAAAGAGATCGTATAGACCATCACAAGGGCCACCAGCAATACCCCGCTGATGATCAGCAGCCCGAGTATGCTTACTTTATTCGCATCGCTGAGTATACTTTTAGTTTCGAATACGGAAATGATCTTCAGCTTGCTGATACTGAGTGCAGGGGTAATCTCATCAACGATAACGTAGGAATCTGCCCCTTTGACTTTCGTTTGGATAACATTGCCGGAATGTTGCTCCAGATCCACTTCAATATCAAAGGCGTCCAGCGTCGTCCCGACCAGTTTCGGATTCTTTGCAGCTACGATATAGCCTTGTTCATCTGTTATGATCGTCTCGAACGGTTCCTGGGACAGCATATTATTCAGTTCATCCTGATTCATCTGAACCATGATAATTCCGATCTTGTTATATTCCGGATAAGCTACCTGGCGCAGCAGACTAAGTTTGTTTATACTCCCCTTAGTGGTGCCGATAAAACCCTCTTTATCGTCAATATAGAGCCAGTAGATCCCTTTCGTTTCCATAACCTTTTTATACCAGAAACTGGATTCTTTCTCCGGAGTCAGCGGCGTAATCGACAGGTTATTGACGAGTGTCGGATTGTCGATAAAAAAGCGGATGTTGGCGATTTCACGGTACTGTAAAATGTAATCCTTAAAATCGGTGTAGTCCATATAGGCCTTAGTTAACTCAAGGATGTTCGGATACTGCCTGTTCACAAGCGTTTCCAGATTATCATCAAAAAACAGAAGATTGGAGATATCCGTAGGTACACGGAGCTTGGCTGACATCTGGCTTTTGATCTTCTCGACGTTATTTGTCGCCTGATCAATGGCCCGGTCCAGGGCAGCATTCCGAAAATAGCTGATCAGAATAATCCCGATAATCAGCACGGGAATCATGACAACCACAACGTAAAACATTATTAGCTTATACTTCAGCTTCATATTATTGATCATGCTTATTAGCTGCTTAATCTCGATCCCTCCATCCTAAATCATTCTCCCGCAAAAACGTCAAACAGGCTGCTCCCTCATCCGCCAGCAGATGGGGAACAGCCCGTCTATCATAATCCTAGAATCCATGTTCAGCAAGCCCTACCTGTTCATTGCTCCTTGCGGAAGGCGCTTGGAGATACACCTACATATTTGCGGAATTTCGCGTTGAAATAATCGGCATTCATGTAGCCGACCCGTTCAGCTACCTCGTATACCTTCATGCCCTGCGTGAGAAACTGCTTGGCTTTCTCAATTCTCACCTTGTCCAGATAAGTGTTGAAATGCTCGCCGATCTGATTCTTGAACATTTTGCCCAGATAAGCACTGTTATAATTAAAAATTTGCGCAAGCATTCCCAGCTTCAGGTTCTCGTTGTACCGGCGCTGAATCAAATCCGTAATCCGCTTAATCTCGTCGCCCCGTCCGCCGGTGTTCAGCTGCTTCGCAATATGTTCCAGATAATCGGCTACCATGCTAAGGATATCACTAAGATAATAGCTGTTGTACACTTCACTCGCAGGAGAGGCATTCTCGCTGATCAACGTGCGGACATCGGGATTTACGGCCTCCAGCCGGGCAATCGTACTGCTTACAATCCGGATCAGATTGTCTTTGATATAGGTCTCATCATATCTGGTCTCAACCAGCTTGCAGATAATTTGCCTCACTAGCGGGGACAGTACCTCAGTGCTTCCTGTCTCAACCGCCAGCAGAAGCTCCATTTCTTCATCACGTTCAGAATCAGCAAGCTCTCCGGGCTCCTTCACTGCTTCTGCCCACTGTTCTACTGCCCCGCTCACCAGAATCTCCCTGCGCCCGAAAAAGGCCTGCTCCAGCAGCTCCCGAGCAGCAGTATATGATGCGGCAGCCTGTTCCGGCTCCAGCGCCGCTCCTCCGGATGCAGCATAAAAGTCCAGTCCTTCTCTGGCAATGATTCTGTTTAAATCCTGCCACAGCGCCGCACGGGCAGCTTCATCTTTTAGAGGCTCCTTCAGCAAAAGACCTAGAAAGGGAGGCAAACTGAAAAAGATTGCCCTCTCCGGCGGCAAATAGCGTTCCAGCAGGCTCCGGACCCGCTCCTCCCTTCCGTCCTCCCCCTTATGGGGACGCATCAGCTGGAGCAGAATAACTTCGCTTTCCCCCTGCAGGCCAAGCCTGGATGCAGCTTCCGGGACGGCTATATCCTCGCTGCCAGGCTGAAGCAGCCCACGCAGCCAGGCCTCATGATTGCTTACCTCAGCTTCAGTCTGCAGCCTGCTGAACTGCTCTTCCCGTTCTATCGTTACCCGGAGTTCCTGCAGATAAGAGATCAATTCCTCCTCATCCACCGGTTTCAGTAAATATCCGTCGATATGGCAGGAGATCGCACGTTTAGCATATTCGAAGTCCGCATAGCCGCTAAGAATCAGCACATGGCAATTGGCGTTTTGTTTACGAAGTTCAGCAATCAGCTCCAGACCGTCCATTCCCGGCATACGGATATCGGCGACGATCAGACTGGGAGCAAAGCTATGGAACTTCTCAAGCGCCTCGAATCCGTTCGCCGCTGTCGCCACTACGGTATAGCCCTCTTCTTCCCAGGGGATCAAGGACCGCAGCCCTTCCCGCAGCTTGGGCTCATCATCAACAATCAGCACTTTTATCATTAGTCTTCAACCCCCTTTAACGTAAAATCCGGAAAGGATCTTATGTCCTCTCCGGAATCCGCGAGTGATCATCATTCCGCTTACCGGCGGGTGCTTACTTACGGTATGCCGCCAGCTTATTGTTCAATTCACGGGTCTGGCCGTATACTTCCTGGTAAAGAGCGAACAATCCGTCATAAACCGCCACCTGCTCCGCATTCGGTTTAAACACTTCTGCCGGACGGATGAAGGCTTCAGCACATTCGCCCAGTGAGCCGAACCAGCCGCTGCCGTATGCAGCCAGCATCGCCGCGCCCATCGCAGGCCCCTGTTCGCTCTCCAGCTTAATAATTGAAGCACCAAAAATATCCGCCTGCATCTGCAGCCAGGCTTCATTCTTGGCGCCGCCGCCGATCGCGACAATCTCCGTAATTTCCTTGCCGGATTCACGTACAATTTCAATAGATTCGCGAAGTGAGAACGTAATTCCTTCAAGCACGGAGCGGGTAAAGTGTGAAAGCGTGTGCCCGGAGTCCATGCCGATGAAGCTTCCGCGGATATTCGCATCCGGATGCGGAGTGCGCTCACCGCTGATATATGGTGTAAACAGCAGCCCGCCGCTGCCTGCCGGTACGGAAGTCACGCCCTGCAGCAGTTCCTCAAAGGACTTCTCAGCAGCAAACGTTTCTTTAAACCAGGTAAGGCTATGACCTGCAGCCAGGGTAACCCCCATTATATAGAAGGCATCCTTCTCACTGTGGTTAAAGAAATGGACTTTGCCTTCCAGATTAAGATCCTTATTAGTCTCGTAGGAGAGAACTACACCCGATGTGCCGATACTGCACATCGTCCGTCCTTCACCAAGAATTCCCGCACCCAGTGCGCCGCAGGCATTGTCGGCTCCGCCGGCAAATACCTTCGTGGATGTAAGCAGCCCGGAAGCTTCCGCAATCTCCGGCAGCAGCGTCCCAGTCTGTTCGAAGGATTCTACCAGTCTTGGACACAATGAAACCGGAAGTCCGAAGGCTTCGGCGATTTCCGAACTCCATTCCTTCGCACCAACATCCAGCAGCAGCGTTCCGGCGGCATCTGAATAATCCATGGCGTAATCACCGGTTAACCGGAAACGTACATAGTCTTTCGGCAGCAGGAATTGATGGGCCTGGGCCAGAACCTCCGGCTCGTTCTCCTGAACCCAGAGAATCTTAGGAAGCGTGAACCCTTCCAGTGCCTTGTTTCTGGCGATGTCGATAAGCTTTGTTCCCAGCGTCTTCTCAATCTTGCGGCATTGTGCTGTAGTGCGGGTATCATTCCAGAGAATAGCCGGACGCAGTACCTTGCCTTCACTGTCCACGAGTACAAGCCCGTGCATTTGGCCGGAGAAGCTGATTCCGTCTACCTGTGACGGATCAACGCCCGATGTCTCGATCAGGCGGCGCAGGCTGACGAGTGTTCCATTCACCCAATCCTCCGGATTCTGTTCACTCCAGTTGGGCTGCGGTCGCTTAAGCGGATACGCTGCCGAATGCTCAAAAGCTACTTTTCCCTGCGGATCAACCAATACCGTCTTTACCGCGCTCGTTCCGAGATCGACACCGATTACATATTTCATAGTTATCATAGTCCTCCTATTAGTGCTGCTTCTAATTATTACCCTGTTAGCCATACAAGAAGAAACGTATATGCCGTCCCATTAAAGACGGTATCCGTTTCTGCGAGAAATAGAAGGCTAATTTATAGGGTAACCCTTATAAATTCTTATATTTTTAAAAAAAGGGGGCTGCCGAAGAATGCTCTCTTCAGCAACCCCCGTTGCGTTAGTGATCCATGAATTTACGGACAGTGCCGCAAATCCGGTGTAGTCTTACTCAGCTGTCAGGATGTACTGGTTCAAAGTTGCTCTGAGCAGCTCTTGACGTCCGGACTGGTTCGGACGCGGAGTTTCATTGTTGAGGGCATAATCAGCCAGCGAAGCCAAAGTTGCTTTGCCGGATACGATATCAGCGCCTACGCCTTCAGTGAAGCTGCTGTAACGTTTAGCGATGAAGTCGTCGAATACACGGTCTTCAATCAGCTTAGCGGCAACCTTCAGACCCTTAGCATAGATGTCCATACCGGAGATGTGTGCGAGGAACAGGTCTTCAGGCTCGAAGGAAGGACGGCGTACTTTGGAGTCGAAGTTGATACCGCCTTTGCCAAGTCCGTCGTTCTTCAGCACTTCATACAGGGTCAGGGTAGCATCATAGATGCTTGCAGGGAATTCATCAGTATCCCAGCCCAGAAGTGGATCGCCCTGGTTCGCATCCAGCGATCCCAGCATGCCGTTGATGCGAGCTACACGCAGCTCATGCTCAAACGTGTGGCCGGCAAGGGTTGCATGGTTAGCTTCAAGGTTCAGCTTGAAGTGTTTATCAAGGTTGTACTTCTGCAGGAACGCAATAGTTGTTGCTGCATCGAAGTCGTATTGGTGTTTGGTAGGCTCTTTCGGTTTAGGCTCGATCAGGAACTGGCCTTCGAAGCCGATTTCCTTAGCATAGTCTACAGCCATGCTGAACAGGCGGGCAATGTTGTCTTGCTCCAGGCCCATATCTGTATTCAGCAGCGTTTCATAGCCTTCACGGCCGCCCCAGAATACATAGTTGTCAGCGCCCAGACGTTTACCAACTTCCAGACCTTTCTTAACCTGTGCTGCTGCGTATGCATACACATCAGCGTTGCAGGTAGAGCCTGCACCGTGCATATAACGCGGGTTGGTGAACATGTTGGCAGTGTTCCACAGCAATTTTTTGCCGGAAGACTTCATACCTTGTTCAAGGATGTCTACGATGGTATCAATGTTGCTGTAGAACTCGCGCAAAGATGCGCCTTCAGGAGCGATATCCACGTCATGGAAGCAGTAGTACTGCAGGTCCATTTTTTCCATGAACTCAAATGCTGCTTCTGCACGGGCTTTTGCCTTATCAATCGTGCTCAGCTTATCCCAAGCGCGGACTGCAGTTTCAGCACCGAACGGATCGGCGCCGCCTGCTGTTAGTGTATGCCAATAAGCCATTGCAAATTTCAGGTGCTCTTCCATAGTTTTGCCGGCTACGATTTCTTTAGGATTGTAGAATTTGAATGCGTAAGGGTTAGTGGAACGGCTTCCCTCGTAAGAGATTTTGCTCACTGATTCAAAATAAGCCATTTGTAAAATCCTCCTCTATTATGCTTCGCCTGCAAGCAAGCGTTTACAGCATCATCTTAACACATCTTTCTGACTTTGTATATTGGTTAAACAAAGTTTTGAAAAACTTTTTTTGTGTCTGTTATTTGTCCTCACACCCGGAGGCAACCTCACTCCTCCTCCCGGTCTGCCTAATTATTTGAACATAAAGTACCCCTTGGCCGCAGTACCTATACCTAAGCTTACAGACCGGGCTCAAGGCTCCATTCTATATATCCTGCTCCTCTGCCTGTTGCTTTTTGGCGAACATCGCTCTAGACTAAATGGCATGTATCAATGAGAACGTTGTCAAAAAAGGAAGTGTGCTTCGTGAAAGTTACAGGTGACCAGGCGCTGGTCAAAAAGATCAATAAATCAATTATTCTACATACGATCCGCATGTTCTCCCCGGTCTCACGGGCCAAGGTGTCCGAGATGACCGGCCTCAACAAAGCAACCGTGTCGAATCTTGTTGCCGAGCTATGCGGCCAGGAGCTTGTTACTGAAGCCGGACCCGGCGAATCCAGCGGAGGACGCAAACCGCTGATGCTGCATTTCAATGCGATGGCTGGAAGTGTAATCGGCATTGAGCTGCGGGTAAAACAGCTTACGGCCGTACTATGCGACCTTGGCGGTGGCATTCTGCAGGAGCTGGATTACCGGCTGGAGACCCATGATTTCCCTTATGTACTGGAGCAGATGAAACGCATCATCGCCGATCTGATTGCCATGGCTCCGCCTTCCCCGTATGGCATCGTGGGGATTGGTGTAGGGGTTCCGGGGATGGTTGACGAGCACGGCGTTGTGCTCTTTGCACCAAACCTTGGCTGGGAGATGATCGATCTGCGGTCGATCCTGGAAAACTCGTTTTCAGTCCCGGTCACGATTGACAATGAAGCAAATGCGGGGGCACAGGGAGAGCTGAATTTCGGTGCGGCACGCGATGTCCGCCATTTGCTATACATCAGTGCGGGGTCAGGGATTGGCTCGGGGATCATCATCGGCGGGGAGCTGTATAAGGGTGCCCGCGGATATGCAGGAGAGACCGGCCATATGACGATTGAGGCGGAAGGCAAACCCTGCAGCTGCGGCAGCCGCGGCTGCTGGGAGCTGTATGCTTCGGAGAAGACCTATGATAATTCAGGGCTGACGCTGCCAGCACGTACAACCCGGGAACTTGTCCGGCATGCACACAGCGGACAAGAGGATGCCTTGCGCCACTTCTCATCCATGGGGGAGTATCTGGGAATCGGGGTAACCAACCTCATTAACAGCTTCAACCCTGAGCTGATTGTGATCGGCGGAGCTTTATCCGAAGCCGAGCCTTGGCTAGGCGAGCCGCTGCGCCGAGTGGTAGCCGAGCGTACGCTTCCCTATCACAAGCAGCAGCTCGAGATTACTTTCTCGAGGCTGGGCAGCCGCGGAACGATGATTGGTGCCGGTTTCTCGGCCGTGATGCATTTTCTCGGCAATATCAGGGTTACACTCTGAACAATTGACGTAAAATCGCCGCAAATATAACAGCATAAGATGCAGCAAAACACTTTCAAATCCATTATAATAAGGTTGCATAAGTGTGACATATATCACACCACCCTTTTTGTTCTGAAACGGAGAGTGAGCCCATGACCTATGTTGACACATCTGATATTTCTGCGCAGATGTTCATCACTGTGCTGCTGCTTTTACTCATTATCGCCCCTTTAATCAGCCTCGGCGTGCTGCGGATGTTCCAAGCAAAGAAGAAATCGGGATTTATGCTTATCTTTAGCGGTATAGCTGTTTATGCCATCTTTCAGGTGGTTATGTCCATTACCCACGCTTTTTAATGATCTACCGAAACCCAATGACTCTGGCTGTATAAAAAATTGCCGGACCTCTTTCAAGTCCGGCTAACTTTTATACGGTAAGCTGTATCGTTCAGCTTACATTCTGCTCTGTGCCGCAGCGCCTACGGACAGAATGCAGGCAAAGCGCTCAACTCCGGGATATTGTTCACCCAGGCTGGTAATGGCAAATCCGGCATTCCTGTAAAAGCCCACAGCCTCATGATCCGTCTCTGCAGTAATCGTTTCAATTCCTGCGGTTTTGCTGATCTCCGTAATCATTCCTCTGCCAATTCACCATCTACAAAACAGCCGAAAAGTTCCTTGGAATCCTCTGTGTTGTAGCTGCTTATTTCCTGCCCGATCACCTCGCCGTCAGCCATCATGCACAGAGCCAGCAAGTCTTTCACCGCATCATCATTCCAATAATCCCTTAAGCATATTAACAAGGCCGACGACCCCCTATCTGTTTCATTATCCATTTATTTATATATAATAACGTGTCCGGTAAGTGCAAGTACTATCGTTCCAAAAAATCCGAACATAAAGACCGCCCCCGTTCTGGAAGCGGCCTAATGAAGGACTCTATATAAGCACGTCGTGTATTAAACACTCGCCAATGCTTTGGTAAATTGGGTTTTATTCATCCCTACAATTTTGAAATCGCCGATTACCGTTACAGGCACGGCTCTGAGGCCCATATCCCAAACCTGTTGTGCAAAATCATCGTTCTGCTCAATGTTGCGTTCCTCGTAGGATACACCCTGCTCGCTCAGGAAGCTTTTTACCTGGCGGCAATGTGGACAGTTGGTTGAAGTGTACACAATTACATTTTCCATTGGTTGATTCCTCCTAAATTTTATTTTCAATGAAATCTATTGTAGCACCGGAGTGCCTTTTTCACCAAATAGGGGTTACAGAATTACTGCGCTATGTTCCAGGCTTTCAATGTATTTCTCAGCATCCATCGCTGCCATGCATCCGCTGCCGGCTGCCGTGATAGCCTGTCTGTAACGGGTATCCTGCACGTCGCCGCAAGCGAATACGCCAGGGATGTTAGTTTCGGAAGTGCCCGGATTGGTCACAATATATCCATTCGCATCCGTAGTGATCTGTCCGCCCAGGAAGGCCGTGTTCGGATGATGGCCAATCGCTACAAATACGCCGCTGGCTTCAATCATTTCTTCTTCACCTGTTAAATTATTCAGCACCTTAAGCCCTTTAACTCCTTTATCACCGGAGACTACTTCCAGTGGAGTGCGGTTCAGGCTCCAGGCAACCTTAGCATTGTCACGGACACGATCCTGCATGATCTTCGAGCCACGCAGCTCTTCGCGGCGGTGTACCAGTGTTACTTTGGAGGCAAAGCGGGTCAGGAAGCCGGCTTCCTCAAGCGCAGAATCTCCGCCGCCGACAACGACAATTTCCTTACCGCGGAAGAAGAATCCGTCGCAAGTGGCGCAGGTGCTGACACCGCGTCCGATATTATCCTGTTCACCGGGAATCCCGAGATATTTCGCTGTGGCGCCAGTGGAAATAATCAGGGTATCGGTCACGAAGGTTCCCATTCCTTCCACTTCAAGCTTGTAAGGGCGTTCCCCCAGCTCCACACTGTTAACCCAGCCTGTAATGAATTTTGCCCCGAAACGCTCTGCCTGCTTACGCATGTTGTCCATGAGCTCCGGTCCCATAATCCCCTCAGGGAAGCCCGGAAAATTCTCAATCTCAGTTGTAGTTGTCAGCTGTCCACCCGGTTGGGGACCTTCGATTACCAGCGGATTTAGGTTGGCCCGGGCCAGATAGATCGCAGCAGTCAGCCCGGCAGGTCCGGTACCGACGATAATTGATTTATACATGATTATATCCTCCTTGAGATGGACGCATTGACGTCTACTCTGCAATTTCTTAATTAAAATAATTATAATGTAGTACTTATTATGATCATCTCAAGGGAATATGTCAATATGCCAGACACGCATGAATCGGCCTTTTTTGTGAACAATTCAATTTTAAACAACCTATTTTTCAGGACCGCCCTAACCGCGACTTTTCCGGCTTCATCAGCGCAATAATCTCAGGCCATTCAGGATCACAAGAATCGTACTGCCCTCATGGCCAACTACGCCAAAAGGAAGGGCAATTCCCTGCAAGAAGTTGCTTAATATCAGAGTAAGGATCACCGTTACCGCAAAGACCATATTCTGCTTCACAATCCGCTGAGTGCGGCGGGCCAATTCTATCGTCGAAGCAATCTCCTCGATATTATCATTCATTAATACCACATCGGCGATTTCAAGCGCGGCTCCGCTGCCCTTCATACCCATGCCCATCCCGACTGTAGCCGTAGCCAGCGCCGGCGCATCATTCACCCCGTCGCCGACCATGATGACATGGCCGTATTGTTCACGCAGCGCCTTGATATGGGTCACTTTGTCCTCCGGCAAAAGATCGGCAAAAACAAGATCGACTCCCGTTCTTCCGGCCATTACGGCCGCTGTGGCTTCACGGTCCCCCGTCAGCATGGCTACCTTAATTCCCAGCTTCTGCAGCTTCCGCACTGCGACTTCCGCCTGTGGACGCACCGTATCCTGCAGAGCAATCATGCCGGCGATATGATCTCCTTCCAGAATCAGTGAAACGGTCTTCCCTTCACTCTCCAGCTGCTTCCGTACCGCTGTCCAGGACACAAGGCTCTCTTCCTCCACTGCCACAGCAGGTTCATCCAATACATTGGTTTTACCTATTCTCCACAGCCTGCCGTTAATCCAGCCTTCAATCCCCCAGCCTGTCACGGATTTGCTCTCCTGGGTGCTGTACAGCTCCACTTGCTCCTCCTCCGCCAAACGGACAATGGCTTCTGCCAGCGGATGACGTGACAGCTTCTCAATCGAGGCGCTGACCGCCAGCAGCTCATCCCGGCTGTACCCTTCTCCGGCAATAAAATCAGTGACCTCTGGAATCCCCTCAGTAAGCGTACCCGTCTTGTCAAAAGCAACCACCGTTACCTTCGCCATATTCTCCAGGTGTACGCCGCCTTTGAACAGGATGCCTTTGCGCGCGCTTTTGGAAATGGCCGACAGCATGGCAGGCATAATAGACGAGACCAGGGCACACGGAGAGGCGACAACCAGGAATACCATCGCTTTATAGAAAGTATTGCTCCAGCTCCAGTCCAGTACAAACGGCGGCAGAGCAATCAGAAGAACGGTTGCGAGGACCACCACACGGGCATAAACCGACTCCAGCCGTTTAATGAACCGCTGGGAATCCGGCACTTCGGTTTCCGCTTCTTCAACCATTTTGATGATTTTGGCAAAAAGCGTATGTTCGGCGGCAGTGGTGACTTCGATATACAGCGGACCTTCCCCGTTAACCGTTCCTGCGAACACTTCGCTTCCCACTGTCTTCTCAACCGGTAGGGATTCACCAGTAATTGAGGCCTGATTGACTGCCGACTCGCCGCGATAGACCTTGCCGTCTGCCGGAATCAGTTCACCCGGACGCACCAGCAGCAAATCTCCGACAGCCAAAAGATCAATCGGCACCTCACTCATGGCCCCCTGCTCAATGCGTACAGCCGTAGCCGGCTTCAGCGCCATCAGCGAAGAAATGTCCTTTTTGCTGCGCTCCATAGTATAGCTCTCCAGCGCTCCGCTCATGGCAAAGATGAAGATGAGCATTGCCCCTTCATTCCAGTAGCCGATAGAGGCTGCGCCCAGTGCAGCGGCTATCATCAGCAGGTTGACATCGAGATCACGCTCTTTGACCAGTGTCTCTATGCCCTCCTTCGCCTTGATCCACCCGCCTACTGTGTACGAGATTACATAAATCAGCACGGAAAGCACTTCCGACCAGCCGCTGGCGGCCCAGGCGATAAGCATAAGCACTCCGCTGCCAAGCGCGGCCTGCATTTCCCGGTTGCTCAGCATGGCTCGCGGATCAAAGCGCCGTGGCTTCGGGGTACGCGGCTGCTGTGCGTTGCCTTGGCGGGCTATCGGTTTAGGTAGTTGTTTGGATGTTGCTTGCATAATAAATCACCTTCCTGTTTGTAGTGAAGAGCATAAGTGAGAATAAGCGTCTGACTGAGAGATCCCGACTGAGAGACTTACTGAGAATGAGAGCCATTATTAAAGCCCTTAAAATGACACATGCTGCCCCGGCTCAGCCGGGACAGCATGATAAATGAGAATGATAATCATTGTTGCAATAGTACAACTATATTTCCTCACTGCAACTTATACATATACTATACCACTATACGCCGTAAAGTAAACCCGGAGACTAGTCTGAATTTAAGCGGTTCGGCGGAGGAATGCGGAGACATGGCCAATACTGATTGAATTGTATTCTATACCGTTAGATTCCTGATATCTGGTGATCCTGGAACTTTAATTGCAGTCTGTTCAATTAAAAAAGCGGAATCCGGCCTTTGCGCAGGATTCCGCCTAAATAAGTGTACAGAGTGCAGTTATTTCCTAAAGAGCACGAAAAAACAATCGTCTAACTGCACGTAGTACAGTTATCACTAATGGCGGGTCAAAGTAATCTGAGCCGCGGGTTGGCCGGGAAAGACTAATCCACCCGACCGGTATATGCCCCGGGAGACGGTCTAAGCGGCAGGCTCCGCCAGACAGCGGACAGTGACAGGGCGCTAAATGACTACAGCCATCCTCCGGCGGCTGTATCACCATTGTCCTGCCGGGCCATCCAGGTCAGGCAGGCCGCCCGGAGCAGCGCTTCGGTCCGCAGGCCCGCGCTGCAAAAGATCCCGCTCATGCCGATCCGGTACAGATCGGCAAGCGCCCCCGCCGCCGGTGCCCCCGCGGCGAGCACCACCGCCGCCGGCTTCACGCGCCGCACGGCGGCCAGGACCTCTCCCGCCGTGCGGGCAAAGCCCTCGGCGGTGAATTCTTCCGGCGCGGCTATGTCCGCCGCGCCGTCAAGCACCAGGAAATCGGCGATACGCGCGATTTCCCCCGCGGCGGCGGGCTGGACATCCGGGGCAACCAGCGCCCCGATGCTGCACGCCGCCGCGTAAGCGTGGCCGAGAGTCTGTTCGGCCACGTCCTCGATGAATTCGCGTTTCACCGCGAATTCGGCAGCGCTGGCGGGATATGGCGCCAGCAGATCGATGCGGCTGTCTCTGCCCAGCCGCTGATTTGCCGCCACGGCGGCAAACAGGGCTTCGAGCTGGACATCGTGCAGCTTAGCCAGTTTGGCGGGCGCTGCGGCAAGCTCCTGCGTATAGAGCAGAGTGACGGCCGCCCAGGCGCCATCCGCCGATTCCAGCAGCGCTGCTGAAACAGCCCTCAGCCGGTAATAAATCCGCTGAAGGGTGCGTTCAGCCTGGAATTCGTCTTCACTGTTCAGCCAGCATTCATACAATCCGGCAAGCTCCGGGGTTTGCAGCCATTCCTCACTCCGGATGAGGCAGGGTCCTCCCGGAAGTGAACCCGCCTCATCCCGGAATAACGGCCGGTCTTCGGCTCCCTCACGCAGCACCAGGAAGGCCGTGCGGTCTCCTACCCGCCTCATAAAAGTCCGTTTGGGCGCTTCCGCTCCCGCATTCCGCCCCGCTTCGGTGATAAACTCCGCAGCAGCGGAGGCTACAGATGCGGCCTGGCTCATTTCCGCTCCTATCGCCCGGTCCCCAGCATTATACTTGAACGGGCGCTCCACATTGTTCCGGTTTTGATTCTGCTGACGTTCACCCTTCATCACCGCACCCACCTTTTTTTGGCTTTGGATTGCCGGCACCTATTCCTGATACACGCTGTACCGGCATGTTACAAACCTTCTGTTTATAAATACGGGGTCCGGGCTTGAAATATGCAAGCGGTATCAATGGAGTCTGATATTTACGGTGCGGACGGCGGAACAACACTCCCTCCAAACAACAAAAAAAGCCGCCTCCGCAAGCAATCTCGGCTCTAAGTCTAGAGACGGGACTGCTCCCGGAGGAGGCTTGTAGGTTAAACTGCTGTGTCTGCTGATCCCGCCTTACTGCTGGCTTGCAGCAATAGCCTGTTCGAGATCATACAGGATATCATCAATGGATTCCGTTCCGATGGACAGACGCAGAAGCTCCGGAGTTACGCCGGCAGTGATTTGTTCTTCATCCGAAAGCTGCTGGTGAGTGGTGCTCGCCGGATGAATAATCAGCGATTTCGAGTCTCCTACATTGGCCAAATGGGAGAACAGCTTCACATTCTCAATCAGTTTGACGCCCGCTGCAGCCCCGCCCTTAATTCCGAAGGTGAGGATCGCGCCCTGGCCCTTCGGCAGGTATTTTTGCGCAAGCTCATAGGAAGGGTGACTCGGCAAGCCGGAATAGCTCACCCACTCTACATCCTTATGGCCTTCCAGGTATTGTGCCACTTTGAGCGCATTCGAGCTATGGCGTTCCAGGCGCAAATGCAGGGTTTCCAGCCCTTGCAGCAGCAGCCACGAGTTAAATGGCGAGATCGATGCGCCCAAATCACGCAGCAGCTGCACGCGGGCTTTGATAATATAGGCAATCGGCCCAACCGCTTCCGTGTACACTACACCATGATAACTTGGGTCCGGCTCGGTAAGGCCGGGGAATTTGCCGCTCGCTTTCCAGTCAAATTTGCCTCCGTCAACGATAACTCCACCGATGGATGTCCCATGTCCGCCGATAAATTTGGTAGCCGAATGGACCACAATATCCGCTCCATGCTCAATCGGGCGCAGCAGATACGGACTCGGGAAGGTATTATCGACAATCAGCGGAATACCGTGCTCATGGGCGATGGCTGCCACGGCTTCGATATCCAGTACGTTCCCCTGAGGATTGCCGATCGTTTCGGCGTAAAGCGCCTTTGTCTTATCCGTAATTGCTGCCCGGAAGTTTTCCGGATTATCGGAATCCACGAAATGCACTTTGATTCCAAGCTTCGGCAAGGTGGTGGAGAAAAGGTTATACGTTCCTCCATAGAGGCTTGCAGCCGATACAATTTCATCGCCGGCACCGGCAATATTCAGCACAGAGAAGGAAATCGCCGCCGCCCCTGACGCCGTCGCCAGCGCCCCGGCCCCGCCTTCAAGCGCAGCGATCCGCTGCTCGAACACATCGGTGGTCGGGTTCATCAGGCGGGTATAGATGTTGCCGAATTCCTTGAGCGCGAACAAATTGGCGGCATGCTCAGCATCCCGGAATCCGTAGGAAGTGGTCTGATAGAGCGGTACAGCACGCGATAGTGTAGTCGGGTCAATCTCCTGGCCTGCATGAACAGCTAATGTTTCAAACGACAACTTGCGGTCTTCTGACATTGGTATTTCCTCCCCTGTAGTGGCAATTGGCAAACCTTAACAATCTTGAATTGTAACTATTCTCTCACAAACGGTGTTATTTGGGAAGAGAAAATCCACATTATTCCGGTGTGTTTTATTATAGTTACAGTATACGCTTACATTAATACCTCTGCCGAACAGCCCGTCCACTATGTATATACAAAAAAGCGGAGGCACAAAAAGTTTTGTATCCCCCGCTTGTCCATCCTTTTAAACGCAGACGATTAGTAGCTGCTCTGGCTTTGCTCGCCCTTGGCAATGGCTACGCCGCCGCTCGTACCGATCCGGGTTGCCCCCGCTCCGATCATGATCAGCGCATCCTCGCTGCTGCGTACACCACCGGAGGCTTTGACGCCGATATCAGGACCCACTGTTGCCCGCATCAGCGCGATATCTTCCTTCGTAGCGCCTCCTGTGGAGAATCCGGTCGAAGTCTTCACAAAGTCTGCTCCAGCTTCTACCGCAAGCTTGCAGGCGCGAACCTTCTCTTCCTCGCTCAGCAGGCAAGTCTCAATAATTACCTTGGTCAGCGCTTTGCCGCGGGCTGCATCCACAACAGCAGCGATATCGCGTTTAACCAGTTCATTGTCACCGTCTTTCAATGCGCCGATGTTGATAACCATATCCACTTCGCCTGCACCGTTTGCGATTGCGTTGGTGGTTTCAAAGGCTTTGGTTTCCGGCGTGGAGGCTCCCAGCGGGAAGCCGATAACAGTACATACTTTTACTTCAGGTGTATCCTTCAGCACTTCATGGGCAACTGCGACCCAAGCCGGGTTAACGCACACGGAAGCAAATTTATAAGTTTTGGCCTCTTCTGCCAGCTTGATGATATCTTCCTTACGGGCGTCCGCTTTTAGCAGCGTATGATCAATGATCCCGGATATTGTGTTTTCACTCATTATTAATTCCTCCATGGTTGTAGATGTTCTCATTCCTTGTAATCATACCAATAGTGGACTGCTTTGGAAAGCAGAACAGGGGATGCCTCAGCATCCCCTTGGATTGTTTGTTTGGTGAAAGAGTACTATTCACTACTTATAATTATTTTTGCGTCAGTGACTCAATATCAATAAAAGGTGTAGCCCCGCCTGTTACCGTCGGCAGAACGCCGTTCCATTTCTCCAAGGCTTTCTCCTGAACCTCGATTTGCTTCAGCTGCACCAGCTCGGGTGTAACCTCCTGCTTCTTAAGTCTTAAGGATTCCGCTTCCGCCTGCGCTTGCGCGATCTTCTGCTTCGCCTCAATCTCGATCCGCCGGAGGTCGTTCTCTGCCTTGAGCGCCTGCTGCTGGGCAACCTGTTTCGCTTCAATGGACTGGTCGAATGCATCCGAGAATTTGAAATTCACAATGTTAATATCATTTACAACGAGGTCGTATTTGGCCAAACGTTTGGTCAGGAGATCGCTGATCTCTCCTGCCACCACATCCCGCCGGGTAATCAGATCCTCAGCCGGATATTTGGCGGTTACTTCTTTGACAATCTCCTGAATCGCCGGATTGATAATCACCGCATCGAAGCTGCCTCCGATGTTGTTCATCAGATTGTATGCAGAATCTTTGTTGACGGAATAGTTAACCGCCACATGGGTGGATACCGGCTGCAGGTCCTTGGAGGATGCAGAGGTATCCGTCTCCGCTTTGGTCACCTGGGTGTTGACTTGTATGACACTCTGGAAAAACGGAATTTTCAGATGTATGCCCGGCGATAACATATTATTGTTGAGTTTACCGAAGGTTTTGTAGAGTCCCACATGTCCGTACTGTACCGTTGCAAAGGAATTGGCGGCAATCAGCACCACTACCAGCACCCCTGCTGCGATGCTGATGATTTTCCCCGGCTTTGCCTGTTTTAATTTTGGATTAACTTCCATAATCGTATCCCCCTAATTGATGCGCGTTTTGGAATTGTTATCCTTTTATACGGTGGCATAGCTGCTGCGGTCGCAAAGATTTTATTAAGGAACCTTAACGGATCATTCCTCCCGGGGCATCGCGGGAATCAACCCTTCCGGAATGAGCTGGTACTCTCGTCCTTCACTCTCCCCCATATTCGAGGCCTCATATATCAGGTCGTCTCTAAGCACCACGGAATCCGCATGCAAAGCATCGTTTAAGTCCGCTTCCTCAGCATGGCCGTTATGCCAGCGGTAAATATAGGCGGTCATTGGGGTACCATGCGCGGAGACTCCTTCTGGAGTACCATCCCGGTCAACATCCGCTTCACGGATATGTCCGGTGTCCACCCGCAGCACTCCGGCCGGCGCCCCCGCTCCATCTATTGTGTAATAGCTGCTGAGCGATAAATTCGCCCCCAGCCCGCCGGTGATTTTCAGCTTCAATCCTGTGAACAGGGATGACACTTCGGCCGTAATATCCTCCGGCTTGCGGTAATTGTAGGTACCGACGGGCCCTAAGCTGTAATGTCCCTTGGCAGTCCCGAGATCAGCATAGACGTAGTCCTCATCCCCCGGTTTGGTGTAGAACGTGAGCTGTACTCCGCCGAAATTCTCCAGCCACCGCCCGGAGATTATCACCGCATCCGGAGGGATTCCTGACCAGGCTTCTGCCGTGGGAATCTCCTTCATTCTCTGCCAATTCAGCCGGACCAGCCCTGCCGCCTGTACACCGGTGGGAAGTGAGGATTGGCCGGTCACTACCCCCCGCTCCATATCTATACCCTGGAAGGTAAAGGCCCGCTTCCACTCCCTGCCCCCGTTATCCGTTGTATAGAGCACCGCTGGATCGTCCGGGCTGCCGGTCACAAACCATCCGTGCTGATTGTCTGCCATTGCCAGCTTTGCCGGTATATATCCGGGAAAAGACTGCTCCCCGTCTGTCCAGGTCTTGCCGCCGTCACGGGTCCAGCCCACTGTATTGGCGTTGTCACAAGGGGAGCAGTAACCGCTCATATAGGCTTCCTCACTGCTTAAGACAACGAGCATGCCGGGAGCGGCACCGTTATTGGCCGGAATGTCGTTAACCTCATCCACTGCAAATCCCGGAGCCGGTCCTGCCCCCGCTGTCCCGTGGTTCAGTACGGTCCGCCAATGTCTGCCTCCATCTGACGTATGGAACAGTGAATACGCCGTCTGGTGCATCCCCGAGTCGCCGATACATTCGATCCAGGCATCGTCCGGACCTGTCGAGCGGATCACAGCACCGGTCAGTGAAACCTTCTTACGTGTCAGTACGGTTCTCCATGTTAAGCCGCCGTCCGTCGTCCGCTGGAAGGCGAAGTCCTTGGGCGAAGCGCTGGTGACCGCCCAGCCGTTCAGGCGGTCATAATAATAAGCATCACCCACCAGATTCCCGGGGGCAGGGAGACTCTCCCATGTCTGCCCCCCGTCCGTTGTCACGGCAGCACCGCTGAAGCCGGTGTCCGGCGAAATGAAATGCAGGTCATCCCGGTTCGGGACAGTGCCTGTCAGCGTCCAATGCGCTCCGCTGTCCCTGGTTCGCAGCAGGCTCCCTGTCTCCAGCTCTGCCCAGGCATGCGCGTTGTCCAGGGCGAACAGGCTCAGCACCGTCCCCTGGCCGGTGTATTGCACCTGCCAGTCCGCACCGCCGTTACCGGTGCGGGCAATCCAGCCCTTGCCGCCGATCCAGCCGGCGTCCGGGCCAGTCATTCCCAGCGCGCTGATGCTGCGGATCGGGACTCCCTGCTGCGCAGCACTGCCGGCAGCCGGGGTTGCCACCGCCGCTGTGCCGGACGGAGACGGAGCGGTGCTGGCTATCGCCGCCGCTGCAGGCGGCGAAGCGGCAGGAGTTGATTCGGCCGCCTGCCCGCCGGAACTCCCGCAGCCTGCCGTGACCAGGAGCAGCGGAACCAGCAGCGCTGCCGCGGTTTTTCTCAGGATGACAACAAACATTACTATATGCACCTCTACTTTACCGGAATCTATTGTTGTATATATAGAAAAGTATAAGCAGCTTCAGACAGCCAGAGGTAACGGTATAGACGCCTGCGGGTTAAAATCCTGTTGTATTTTACTGGATATATATTTATTGGATAAAAAAACAGCCCTCTCCTAAGAGAAAGCTGTGAATAGATTTTCTATTGCTGTTACAGGTTACCACCGGACAAAGCAAGCCCGATCCGGTTTACAAGACGCGTGCTTTCTTCGTTCAATCCGGTAACCGCCACCTTTTTGCCGAGTGCTTCATATCTGCTGATTGTCTTGGCAATGGCGCCGGCAGCCGATTGATCCCACACATGCGAATGGGTAAAGTCGATGATAACCTGTTCAGGATCGCCATCATAATTGAACTCATGGACGAAATGGCTTGTCGTACCGAAGAACAGCTGCCCGGAGACCGTATACGTTGCCGTATCTGCGGCTGTGTGAACACTCAGGTGAATCGATGCTATTTTCCAGGCAAACGTCAGCGCGCTGAGCAGAACCCCGAACAGAACTCCAATCGACAGATTATCTGTAGCGACCACTGTAACCACCGTTACAATCATGACTAATGCATCACTGAGCGGAACACGGGCCAACGAAGCCAGCGAACCCCATTCAAAGGTACTGATGCATACCATAATCATCACTCCGACCAGAGCACCCATCGGTATCTGCTTGACCACATCGCCGAGCACAAGAATAAGCAGCAGCAGGAAAATTCCGGAGACGAAGGTGGAGAGACGGGTTCTTCCGCCTGACTTCATGTTGACCATCGACTGGCCGATCATCGCGCAGCCTGCCATGCCTCCAAAGAAGCCGGTAACGATATTCGCCAGCCCTTGCCCCTTGGCTTCCCGGTTCTTATCGCTTCCGGTACCGGTAATGTCATCGATCAGGGTTGCGGTCATTAGTGATTCCAGCAGACCTACTACTGCCAGCGATAAGGAATACGGCAGAATAGTGAGCAGCATATCAAGGGTGATCGGCAGCTGCGGAATATGGAACAGCGGCAGTGCAGAGGTTAACTCCCCCATATCTCCCACGGTCTTCACGTCCAGACCAAGCACGATACTCAGTACGGAGACGATGATGATAGCAACCAGTGCCGATGGCACTGCCTTAGTAAAACGCGGAACGGTATAGATAATAACAAGTGTCAGTGCTACCAGGGCATACATGACCCAGCCTTGTCCTTTGAAATGCGTCAGCTGCGCCATAAAAATCAGGATGGCCAGCGCGTTGACAAAGCCGGTCATGACCGGCTGCGGCAGGAAGGTAATGAACCTCCCCAGCTTCAGCATCCCCATCAGGATCTGAAAGATTCCGCAGAGGATCGTGGCCGCGAAAAGATACTCAATGCCATGGTTCAGCACGAGGCTGCCGACAAGCAGTGCCATCGCACCGGTTGCAGCCGAGATCATCCCGGGTCTGCCTCCGGCAATTGCGGTGACAATTGCGATGCAGAAGGAGGCATACAGGCCCACCATCGGGCTGACTCCGGCCAGGATCGAGAACGCGATGGCTTCCGGGATCAGCGCGATAGCCACCGTCATCCCTGACAGAATGTCGCTCCGAGGATTCGACAACCAGCCGTTATTCATATTATTTTGCTTCAAAATGCGGTTTCCTCCTGTGTCAGTTAAGGTTAATGGAACATTTCACAAATGTCCCGGTCCGGTGCAACTCCAATGCAACCCATTGTACCCGACACACCTTACTCTCCACAAAAGTTCCGCATCCGCTTGTAAGCGGTTATTTAGGACTTATTCTCACGATTGCTGTAAATATCTTAAAAATTCAATTATTTTAAATTAACGGAACAACCCGGAAGCCTTAACCTCACTGAAGAAGGTGTTGAACTCCTCGATGTTCAGCTGCTGCGCCGCATCGGAGAGGGCGGTAGCCGGATCAGGATGCACCTCGACCATAATCCCGTCGGCTCCGGCAGCAAGTGCGGCTTTGGCACAAGGAATCAGAATATCTTTGCGTCCGGTGGAATGGGTAACATCGACCAGCACCGGCAGGTGGCTCTCCTGCTTGAGAATCGGCACCGCTGAGATATCAAGTGTATTGCGAGTCCATTTCTCATAAGTACGGATCCCGCGTTCGATCAGCATGACCTGCGTATTTCCGCGTGACATGATGTATTCAGCGGCATGAAGGAATTCCTCCATGGTTGCAGCAAGACCCCGTTTCAGCAGGACCGGCTTATTCAGCTCACCGGCGGCTTTCAGGAGTTCGAAGTTCTGCATGTTGCGTGCACCGATCTGGATGATATCCACATAATCCAGCGCAGGCTCAAGATGTGCAGGATCGACGATTTCACTGATCGTAAGCAGGCCGTATTCGTCCGCCGCTTCGCGGAGGATACGCAGGCCGTCCATGCCCAGCCCCTGGAAATCATATGGGGAAGTCCGGGGTTTGAATGCACCGCCGCGCATCACTTTAATTCCGGCTTTTTGCAGTGCTGCAGCTACAGTACGGGTTTGCAGCTCACTCTCAACTGAGCAAGGTCCGGCTACCATTACCGAGGACAGGCCGCCGATCGTAATATCGCCCGGCAGGACAATAACGGTGTCCTCCTTGCGTGTTTTCCGGCTGACCAGTAGGCTTTTCTTATGTTCATCAGACTGCAGATCCAGAGAAGCAGCGAAGATTTGCTTGAAGAGGCTGCGGATCGTTCCGCTTGTGAAAGGCCCTTTATTGCTCGCTACAAGCTTCTCCAGCATCGCTTTTTCACGTTCCGGATCAAATTTAGGCACGCCCTGCTTTTCTTTTACAACTCCAATTTCCTGAACAACCTGGGCACGCTCCGAGATTAACTCCAGCAGCTGTCCATTGATTTCATCCAGACGGGCTCTCAGCCCATCCAATTCCACGTTAGTCATTACCTTCCACTCCCTCTTGTTAATTTAGTGATCTATGAACGCAAAAAGGCCCCCGTCGCAAGGGACGAGGAGCCGTGGTACCACCCTTATTTAGAGATTAACCCGAAATACGAGGCGCGGAGAATGATAAGCTGCTGCTTCCCGGCCAGGATTAACTCTGTCTTACACCCGGTAACGCGGGGCGCGGGCCTCCCTACGCATATCTGCTGCAGCAAATACTTCAGGGACCGACTCGGAAGTGAACTTCGGTACTAAACGTCTCATGAGGGTGCTCTCAGTCTCCGGCACGCCTTCCCTGTTAAGATCCGTACATAGCACTTACTCTCTTCGTCATCGTCGTTAGAGAATATTTCGGCACGTCTTATGTGCCGGTTTCTGCTATCTTAATCAAAATACTCACATGATGCAAGGGGATATTGCACCGTTTCACAGCTTTAATGCAATAAATTTATCTGGAGCATATTTATTCTCCGAAAAATTTCGCAATCAGATTCGTAACTGCCTCACTGCGCAGCGGTTTGCTGATGTATTCGTCCATTCCCGTCTCCAGGCATTGTTCACGGTCACCCTTCAGCGCATTGGCCGTAACAGCGATAATCACCGGCTGCTTGTCCGGAGCAAGTGTCCGCCTGATTGCCGCTGTCGCTTCCAAACCGTTCATTCCGGGCATCTGCACATCCATAAAAATAAGATCATAATCGGTACTGACTGTCATCTCCACCACCTGCAGGCCATCCGCAGCCACATCAACGGAATACCCCCGCTTCTCCAAAATTTTACGCAACACGATTTGGTTAATCTCGTTATCCTCTGCTACCAGGATCCGCAAGTTGCGGCTCACTGGGCCCGAGCCTGCAAGTAAAGATCCGAACGTGTCGGCGGAAGTATCGTTTCTCAGGCGGAGCTTCACTGTAAACTCAAAGGTCGCCCCCTGCTTCACACTGGTGTCCAAGCCAATGGCTCCCCCCATCAGTTCTACCAACTGCTTCGCAATCGCCAGGCCGAGACCTGTGCCCTCATGGCGCCGGCCCATGAAATGATCCAGCTGCACAAACGGCTCAAACAGCTTGTCTGCAGCGTCTTCAGGAATGCCAATGCCGGTATCCGCAATCGTAAAATGCAGGGTAATCTGTCCTGCCGTCTGGACCAGGCTTTGGACTCTAATCGTCACACCTCCGGTATAAGTGAACTTAATCGCATTGCCAACCAGATTCAGCAGGATCTGCTTTAACCGGTCCCCGTCACCAATCACCATCTTGGGTATAGCGGGATCTACAAGGACCTGGATCTTTAGCCCTTTAGCCACTGCCTTATGCTGCAGAAGTTCAAGAACGGAATCTATACATTCCTCCAGCACAAAGGGATCCTCATGAAGAGCCGTTTTGCCGGCTTCATTCTTGGAGAAATCCAGAATATCATTAATGATATTCAGAAGGGTGTCACCGCTCTGCCGGATGATCTCCAGATACTCCCTCTGGATAGATCCCGGCTCACTGATATCCAGCAGTAAATCGGTCATCCCGATCACACCATTCATAGGGGTACGGATCTCATGGCTCATCATCGCCAGGAATTCACTTTTTGCACGATTCGTGCTCTCGGCGGTTTCCTTGGCAATTAGCAGCTTTTTTTGTTCCGTAATGTCCTTAACGATGATATAAAAGCCTACCGTAGCATTATTGATGATAATCGGAGCAATAGTTGTCAACACTTCGACCGTATGTCCGTCCTTGTGCCAGACAAGGTCAATATTCCGTTCCTTGCTGCTGTTCCCGCTGGTATAGCCGAGTACATCTTCAACATGATGCTCCCCGATGATCCGGCCTACACTCTTGCCGGCCAGCTCAGAGACGGGGTAACCTGTCAGCTGGCAGGCCTGCTCATTGCAGTTGATAATGTTGCCCTGCAGATCCAGTGAAATAATGGCAT
The DNA here is from genome assembly GCF_017086365.1 of Paenibacillus tianjinensis. NCBI lineage: Bacteria > Bacillati > Bacillota > Bacilli > Caryophanales > Paenibacillaceae > Paenibacillus > Paenibacillus tianjinensis. The sequence goes on from NZ_CP070969.1 coordinate 5,504,928, forward strand.
CATGATTGTATTTCTTAAGGGAGGTGTAGCGTTCAATGGATTCCTGCAGCTTCCGCTCAACATTTTTGCGCTCGGTGATGTCCCGGCCTACAGCTAGCACGCTTGGGCTGTCCGGGTTATCCACTATACGTAAAGTGAATTCAATCCACAAGTATCGCCCGTCAGCGTGAAGAACCCGCAGCTGAATACTCCGGAGTTCGGCTACTTGCGGAAGGCTTAATGTGGCACGATCCTCCGGATGGATCAGGCTGCGGATATCGCGTCCGATCAGCTCCTCCGGTTCATAGCCCAGCACTTCCCTGACCGACGGTGAACAATACCGGCAGATATTGTCGGGTGTGGCGTAATACACCACATCACTAATATTGGCGGCAATCAGCTTATACAGCTCGTCAGACGAGGGATAACGATTCTGGGCTTTTGCTTCAGCCGGAGGCTCTGTCAGGTGAATAATATAATACAGTTCTACACCCGTAGAAGGATCTCTGATAAGTGCGGTATGCAGCAGCACGGGAACCGGCATGCCTTTGCCATGGATCATCCTAATTTCGCATTCAAAAAAGGGAACTCCGCTTGCTTTCAGAGCCCCCATCTTCCTGCTATGTATCTCCACAGAATCTTTGTACACAAGCACCCTGAAATCATGCCCCAGGAGCTGTTCTTCCTTATATCCAAGCATCGAGACTACAGCCGGATTGATGCTCGTCCATTTGAGGTCAAGGGACAGAAAAGCCATTCCGCTGATACCCGTTCGGTATACTTCTCCAAAATACTGCTCTTTCAACATCTGATCCACCGCCCGTTTTGTGGAGTAATGAAAGCCATTCCATTATTTAAAAACTGTAATATTAATATCTTGCATATCCGGGCGAATGTCAAATGCTATTAAATGGAATAAAATACCTGTCGAAATTTCCCGACGAACCGGCCATCAGACGGAGTTCTCCCCAGTTCCCCATCTTTGATAATTAGGGCTTCCAGGCTAACAGTGTTTTTACGGTATCCGTAAAGACACTGACCTGAAAAGGTTTAGTAATGTAAGCAGCAAATCCTGTTTCCCGGGCCCGTTCAATATCTGTACGCAGGGCAAATGCACTGATTGCCACTACCGGTATATGCCGGGTATCCTCCCTTGCCTTTAACCATTCCAATGCCTCATATCCATTCAGGCCGGGTAAGCCGATATCGAGAATGATCAGATCCGGCAGCTGCCGGACTGCGATGTCCAGGCCTATTTCCGCCGTTTCAGCTTTCAGCAGCAATAAGGAGGGCAGATTTTTTTTGAAGATATGATGCATTAAGGCCATGTTAAGCTCATTATCTTCGACGTACAACACTGTCCGCTTATATTCCTCCATGCGCCAAATCCCCCCCAAATGTTTACTGAACCATGGAAAACGAAAAAACCGAAGAAAGGGACCTGTCCCCCTTCTTCGGCTCATGTCCGGCTCATTCGCATGTCCGGCTCATTTCCGCCTCATATATAGTTTGAAGATATGGTTTATAGAAAAGTATATGCGATCACGCTTGTATCCTTATCGAAATCCCAATCCACATAAATGTCGGACAGCTCCTTGCCCAGCATGGGTGCAATTGTGGTGGTATCTTCGAGGTAGCGTTTTTCCATCTTGCGTTTCGTGGTTTTGAGCGTATTCTCATAGCCGAGGCCGATCAGTTCCTTCTCCAAAGGAATCAGAATTCCTTCGCGTTTGATGATCAGGGTACGGGTTCCCAGCCACCAGGAATCGGTAAACTCGGGTTCCTTCTGTACCTTCCGGCTCACTTCATTGATCTGGGCATGAACTTCATCCCGTCCGGCATACTCATCGACTGGTACCCCGTCGTTCTTCAGGAGAGCCACGATCATCCCAGACGCATTATGTATACCCCAATCATAAAAAATCTCGCCAACCTCAATCGACAGATTGTCCTGCAGATAAGCCGAAAGCTCAGGAAGCAGTGACTTCATCAGAAGCTCACGTGTATAGCGGAACGCCTGCTCTTCTTCCTTATTCAGCAGAAATCTCTCTACTGGCCCGATAAAATTCCGGATATGCAGTGCAATGCATTGCTTCCCGATAGAAACATGTATAGACTCGGGGCCCTTCCCGAAACGCTCCCTAAGTAGTCTTCCTGTGTAACTGGAAAATTGGCTAGTAAGTTCTGTAGTACTCATTGGATTTCCTCCAGCAATGTATTCTTTTAAGTGCCTGGGGAGATACTCCGCCTGCCGGAGAAACGATTCGTACATCTTAGTATAATATTAACAGGCAGCTTCGTACATAAAAAAATAAGCAGATCATTGACACAAACAATTATATTGTATACAATCTAATTGTTAAATACATAAAATGATCCACCGGAAGGATGAAGCTGCCAATGAGTGTCTATTCATATACAGCCCGCAACATTCGGGGTAAAGAGACCCCTCTTGAACAATACAAGGATAAAGTGCTGCTGATCGTAAACACCGCCAGTAAATGCGGGTTCACCCCGCAATATTCTGACCTGCAAAAGCTTTACGAGAAGTTCCAGGACCAGGGTTTTCAAATTCTCGGGTTCCCCAGCGACCAGTTCGGTGAAGAACCCGGCTCCAATGAGGAGGTCAACGTGTTCTGCCAAATCAATTATGGTGTTAGCTTTCCACTCTTTGAGAAGATCAATGTAAAGGGCGAACATAAACATCCCTTATTCGACTATTTGACCAAGGAAGCGGGCTTTACCGGCTTCGATCATAATCACGCGGGCAGCAGACTGCTGCACCTGATGCTTGAGGAACGCGATCCTGCCTCTCTGGCTGACGATGAAGTGAAATGGAACTTCACCAAGTTCCTGATCGACCGTAAAGGCAATGTAGTGAAGCGTTTCGAATCGCCTATTGATCCCCTCGATCTTGAGCCGGCTATTCAGGAACTGCTGTAAAGATCAACACGGAGTGTGCTTCCTGCCTGAACAAAAGAACCCATCTTCCATGATTGTGGAGGATGGGTTCTTTGCTTTCCAATGCTGGCATACCTGCGGCTGCACTTATTTTCCCCGGTATGTCTCCGTAAACACTTCAAAAAAAGGTGTCGTGTCCCGCTCCGCCATTGTATCCGGCGCTCCCGGGCTCCAGCCGATCTCCGCCCGCCAGCTGCCGAGCAGGCCTGAGGCAATCAGCTCCTGTTCATTAACCTGAACCGATGCCTCGCCTTGGGGCGCTACGTAGAGCGCATCCACCGGACAGTATGCCTCGCACATGAAGCAGGTCTGGCAATCTTCCTGGCGGGCGATGACGGCAAGCTTGCCCTGCATATCAAATACATTTGTCGGGCATACCTTGACGCACAGCCGGCAGCCGATGCAGCGGTCTCCGCTGACCAGTTCGATCATATGACCTGCTCCTCTCTCGGCACCTGAAGCTCATGGGCATGCGGCACCTTTTCGGTAGTGATGCTGATCCGATCAATGCCGGACAGAATCAGCCGGTGGGTCTGGCGCGGGTCGAGCGCCGGATATTCTGCCAGCCGCTGAAGGCCCCGGCTCTCCTTGCGGGCCAGCGCGGCGATGTAGATCCAGCGGCCGGCCTGAAGCATAGCCGCCGCTTCCCGGGACTGCACGATGCCCTGCACCGTGGCCGGGGGCCGGCCGGTAAGATAGGGCATCAGGCTGTCCAGCCGCTTCAAGGCTGCGGCCACCACCAGCTCGCTGCGGAAATAGTTGATCCGCAGCGGCAGGATCTCCTGCTGGACCGCCGCGATCAGCGGCTTCGCGTCCAGCGGTTCCCTTGCTTCGGCGCCAGCCGTAAGCCCCAAGCGGCCCGCCGCGCGGAGCTGACGGCTGTCCGCCCGGCGCGATTGCGCCAGCGCGTGCCGCGCCGCTCCCCGGCCGGCCCAGCTTCCGCTGCAGATGGCCCAGGAAGCGTTGTAGGCCCCACCGCCGGAGATGGCGCCGGTGACCTTCTCGCGCGATGCGGCATCTCCGGCCGCATACAGTCCCGGCACCGTCGTCTCGCAAGCGTTGCCGGTCAGGCGCAGGCCGCCCGTGCCGCGCATCGTGCCTTCATAGCGGAGCGTAAGCGGGAATTTATCCTTGAACGGATCAATCCCCGCCCGCTCCAGCGGCATGAAAAAGATCGGGTGGGCGCGGCGCAGGAATTCGCGCTTCTCCGTCGTATCCGCCAGGTCCAGCCTCGCATACACCGGCCCTTTCAGCATCAGCTCGGGAATACTGCCGAAGGTGCGGTCGCCACTGTGCAGCGGATTACCTGCCGCATCATACAGCGTCGCCCAGGCCAGCATCCGCCCGCGTGTCACCGTACCGTCTGCAAAGCTTGGCGCATACTGCCTGGTGAACTCCATCCCCGACAGCTCCGCTCCTGCTTCGGCTGACATCAGCAGGCCTTCACCAGTGAGCACATTGCAGCCCAGCCCTTTGCTGAGGAAGGCGCAGCCGCCGGTCGCAATCACCACTGCGTTTGCCCGTACTTCCCAGGCTTCCCCGGTCAGGCGGTTGATTCCCCTGGCACCCCCGACGCCGTGCTCATCATGCAGCAGCTCCAGCGCCGGAGACTGGTCCCATATCTTCACTCCCGCTTTGCGCACAACACGCCGCATCAGCTTCATATATTCCGGGCCATGCAGATGAGTACGCAGCGGGTTGCCGTCTTCATCCTTCGGAAAGGGATATCCCCACTCCTCCACCTGGGCCAGATTCTGCTCCACCTGATCCAGCACGCGGTGAATCCAGGCATTCTCCGAGAGGTAGCCGCCTGCCCGGAGTCTGGACTCCACCGCCGCATCGCGCAGCTCAGCTACCGGCGGAATGACCAGCAATGTCGTTCCGCCCGGAGCCGTAGCTCCGCTAGTCCCCAGGTAACCCTTATCGGCCAGAATCACCTGCGCGCCCTGCGAGGCTGCATTCCATGCCGCCCATGCCCCGGCCGGGCCTCCGCCCAGCACAAGTACATCCGTTGTTATTTGCTGCTGCGGCATTTCATTCCCTCCCAAACTGTTGATTAACCCTATGAAATAATTGATAAGATCGTCGTCCGGTACAAATTTGTTTTCTGCAAGTTTCCAGAACGAGCGTCTGCCTAGAAAACGTTTGATTTGTCGGTACGGAGGCACAGTAGTGGAAATTTCTCCAGCTAACTTCCTGTGGACAGGATGGAGACAGAGACTAGTGGGATTTTCTCACTCTAATATCTCACGTACGGGCCAAAATCAGTGTTTTCCGGGAGTTTAGCGGGTGTTTTTCCCACTAAACTCCGATTTTAGGCGAAACCAGATAAATTAGCGGGAGTTTTTCCCACTATCAATACATCTCAGCCCAGCTGTTCATGCAGAAATTCCAGGGTCAAAGCCAATGCCTCATTCAGCTCCGGTGTAGCTCCTTCATAAGGATCTGTGGTATTGAACGTGTGGTCAGCACCTCTTACTGAATAGTAACGGTGCTGCGGCGCCTGCTCCCGGAAACGGGCATTCTGCTGCAGCAGCGAATCCCTGTCCTGGTCGCCCTGGATGACCAGGGCTGCGGCGGATAAGAAGCTTAGCGCGTGTTCCAGGTCGAAACGACCCTTGTTCCGCTCCTGGTCCAGCTGTAGAACCCGCTCCTGAAACGTCAGCGCTTGCCCGCTACCAGGAGTACGCGCCGGCGCTGATCCGCCGTTCCAGACTACCAGCGCCTGCACCTCCGGATGCTCGGCGGCGAATATAATATTGCCGCCTCCCGCGCGGCTGTGCCCGAGAATCGCCAGCCGCACAGGATCGGCCCGCTCCGCCAGCGGGAGTCTGCCGCCTCGCAGGCTGCGCAGCACTTGCTGCAGATCATCCAGCTCGCGGCTCAGCGTAGCAGCTTCAGCCGCTTCCCGCTCAGCTATTCCAGCGGCGCTATGGGCAACAATCCGTGAAAAGTTGAAGCTGACTGTATAGAAGCCGCTCTCCGCCAGCCTACCGGAAACCTCCGGCCAGAAGGCCCAGTCTTTATGGCCTCTGAAGCCGTGGCTTAACAGCACTACTGGAGCAGGATCCACACCGGGTGGAACCCGTACCTGGCCTTCAATAAAGAGTCCATTCTCCAGCGGCAGTCTGAAGCTTTCTGCAGCTAATGTCTGCTGGCCCATAAGGTCATCCCTCCGCTTAAGTTATTATTGCAGCTGCCAGTCGCTGATATTGAAGTCTTTTTTGGCCAGCTTTTCTTCCACCAGGAAGTTCTTGGTGCCCTCCAGCAGCTTCGTGCCTTCTTCGGTGAAGGCGGTATCCTTGATATCACTGATCGGATTGACCTGTTTCGCCAGCTCAGGTGTGGTATCGTTAATCTCGGCCAGGAACTGGTAATATTCATCCTCATGCTGTTTCAAATCGGCCAGCGCCTTCTCGCGCGCCTCATTCCATACCTTCGGGAAATCCGGGAATTTCGCCAGATAGTCCTCCGAAACAACAGTAGCACTGGAGCCCAGCAGATCGGGATGGCTCGAAGCATCATCCAGATGGGTATAGCCTTGATCAATCAGCTTCAATGCCGGAATGCCCACATTGGTTGTCGCATCCACATCTCCGCGGGCCAGAGCCGCTGTTGCATCAGGAATCAGCATATGGACCAGCTTATAGCCGGTGACACCTTCCTGCTTAAGCAAGCCGACTACGTAGCGGTGCATGAAGGAGCCCTTTTGAATCGCAATCGTTTTGCCCTGCAGGTCTTTTACCGTCTTGGGGCCATCCTTCTTGCCGATCAGATAACCGACGGTATGGGCGGAGGATTGCGAAATCAGGCGGGTCTTGGCGCCGGAAGCATAAGCGATAATGGCAGGAGTATCTCCAAGGCTGCCGAAATCCAGCCTCCCGCTGATCAGCGATTCCGTCTGGTCGGGACCGTTCGGGAAGCCGGTCAGCTTCACTTCGGTGATGCCGTATTTTTTCAGTTCCTCCTGGATGATGCCTTTATAAAAGCCCCAGCCCTCCGCGCCGCCCGGCACGTTCAGCTTGTTGGAGCCGATATAGCCGAAATTCAGCACAGCCGGAACCTTGCTGGCCGGCTCGCTGCCTGCTGCCTCCGCTGTGTTGTTGCCGCCCGCTGAGGAGGCCCCCTTGGTGGAAGCTGTGTTGTTTCCGCAAGCTTGCAGCACCAGCATAACCATGACTACGCTGGCAAGCAGTGCCAGGCGAATCCCCTTTTTCTGTTTACCTTGAATCTCTCTGTACGTTTGCATAACTCTGTTCTCCCCTCAGTCATCTGTTGTTTTAGTTGCCTCAGAACCCGGCTCTGGCCGCCAGTTTGTACATGAAATCGTGACTTGCCACCGGCTGTCTGCCTTTGCCCCAGCCCACCTTCTCCCTGTATCCGCCAAGCAGCCCCTGTTGCTCTAACACATCGGCGGTCACACCCGTCACCCCTTCGGAATCCGGCGCGACATACAGTGCATCCACTGGACAATACAGCTCGCACATGAAGCAGGTCTGGCAATCACTCTGCCGGGCGATGACGGGAATTCCGTCCTCCACCCGGTCAAATACATTCGTCGGGCAGACGGATACACATTGATTGCACTCTACACACCTGGCAGCGCTAATGACTTCAATCACAGTAATACACTCTCCTTCGCAACCTCTTCTGTCTTCACCCATATCTGATCGAGTCCACCGCTGATCAGCCGGTGATGCTGGCCGTGATCCGTTTCTTTGTAATCCTCGCGTTTATGCATGCCCCGGGTCTCGGTACGGGCCAGCGCAGAGCTGTACATCCAGCGTGCGGTCGCCGTCATGGCTTCCGCTTCGCGGGCTTTAACCCCCTCCGGCGTACGCTGGATTTCCCGGGTGCGCTGCTCTGTCCACAGTGTGTCCAGCCGGCTGAGCGAGGAGGTCAGTCCCTGCTCTGTGCGGAACAGGTTGATGTCGTAAGGCTTAACTTCAGCCTGTACGGCGGAAACGAACTCCGCTGTACGTGCTGCCGTTCCCGGCTTCACTTCCTGATCAACAAGCGGCGAGGATGACAGTCCTTTCGGAGTACGGTCAGCAGCATGCCATCCGAGCTGCGCGGCATAACCAGCCGCCCCTTCTCCGGCGAAGGAGCCTGAGGACATGGCCCAGGCGGCATTGTGGCTGCCGCCGCCGGTGAAGCCGCCGCAGATCAGCTCTCGGGTGGCAGCGTCCCCTGCAGCATACAGTCCCGGAACTCCGGTGCCGCAGGTTTCATCTGCAATGCGGATACCGCCGGTACCGCGGACCGTCCCTTCCAGCCGCAGCGTGACCGGAAAAGCATCCTTGAACGGATCAATGCCCCTGCGGTCAAACGGCAGGAAGAAGTTCGTCTGCGCTACGCGCAGCAGCGGTCTTAAATCCTCGGATGCGCCGTCCAGCCTGGCGTATACCTGGCGGCCTGCCAGCAGATTGCGGGCGATGATGGAGCGGCCCTTCTTGGATCCTGCACCTTCCACCACGCTGCCGTCCTCATAATAGAAGCTGGCATAGCTGTAATAGGCCGTCTTGGTGACGGAGGAGAAGGTCGGGCAGATGGCATAGGCATTGGAGAACTCCATGCCTGACAGGCTCGCCCCGGCTTCGGCAGCGAACAGATACCCGTCGCCGGTAAGGACGTTGCAGCCCAGCGCCTTGCTCAGGAAGGCGCAGCCGCCGGTGGCAATAACCACCGCTCCAGCCTGGACGCTCCAGGCCTCACCGCTCTGGGTCTGTACGCCGGTTGCCCCGGCTACCCCGTGTTCATCAGCCAGCAGCTCCAGTGCCGGACTGTGATCCAGAATCTTTACGCCCGCCTTCTTGACCAGCTTGCGCATGAGCCGCATATACTCCGGCCCCTGCAGGCTCCGGCGGTACTGGTTGCCGAATTCATCCAGCGGAAACGGATACCCCGAGAGGCCTAAGCGGTTCATGTTCTCATAAGTGCGGTCAAGCACCCGGTCCATCCAGCGGTGTTCCGCCAGCTTCCCGCCCATAGAATAGCGGCTGGCCTTCGCTTCCTCGCGCAGCTTCTCATCCGGCTTCACGTACCAGACGCCTGTGCCTGACGGCGCAGTCGCTCCGCTGGAGCCGCAATAGCCTTTATCGGCTAAAATAACCTTCGCCCCTTTAGCGACTGCAGTGAGTGCTGCCCATGTCCCTGCAGGCCCCCCGCCGATTACCAGTACATCCGCCTTCAGGTGTAATGATCCATTAAGTCCTACCGTTTGATTCATTGCATTCAGCCCCCTTGGATTAATTAGCCCTGATAGCTGTCACGCCAGTGCAGGAGTTTGCGTTCGATGATACGGAACAGCGAATCGATCAGCTTGCCGACCACTGCAAAAATAATAATGCCTACGAAGATAACCTCCGTATTGGAGTTCTGCTTCGCTTCATTGATCAGGAATCCCACCCCGGACTGCGAGCCGATCAGTTCAGCAACGACCAGTCCGATCCAGGCAACCGCCATCGATAACCGCAAGCCCAGCAGCATGCCGGGCAGCGCCGCCGGCAGGATCAGCCGCCGCAGCTTCTGCAGCGGACTGAAACCAAGGACCCTGGCTACCTCGAACAGCTTGTTGTCTACGCTGCGGATGCCCTTGAAAGTATTGATGTAGAGCGGGAAAAAGGAGCCGCTCAGAATAATGACTACCTTGGACACTTCGCCGAAGCCAAACCAGAGGATAATCAGCGGGGCAATCGCCAGATGGGGAACCAGCCGCAGCACCTGGACACTGGGGTCGAGCAGGTATTCCACTTTGCGGAACAGCCCGGTCAGCACCCCGAACAGCAGTCCGAGAATACCCCCGATCACAAACCCGGTCCCCGCTCTGCCAATGCTTACGCCTAAGTGGTGGGTAAGCTCCCCGCTGGCCGTCAGAGCGGCAAAAGCCGAGAGGATCGAGAGCGGCGCCGGCAGGAACCCCGGCGAGATCAGACCGGCACTTCCGGCAAGCTGCCATACCGTAAGTACCGCTACTGGAATAATTGCCCCGGTCCCCCAATCTGACAGAAGGGACTTCAAACGGATTGGAGATGTCTTTCTCACCTTGTTAGAAGTAATTTTAGGAGCTGTACCGCTATAATCACGCGCCTCTCTTACTGCCTTGGCTGTCTTGATAATGACTTCTATCCCTTCACTCATGGTGCTGTTTCCCTCCTATCCTTGATAGCTGTCCTGCCATCTCAGCAGCCGCCGCTCGATCAGACGGACCGCGGTATCACTCAGCAATCCGGCGGCGGCAAAAACAATAATTCCGACAAAAACTACAGGCGTATCAGCAAACTGGCGGGCGTCGGACATCATATAGCCGATTCCTGAGGTGGAGGCGATCAGCTCAGCCACTACCAGCCCCAGCCAGGACAGGCCGAGCGATAAACGCAGCCCCAGCATAATGTTCGGCACCGCCGCCGGAAGCACCAGCCGGAGAATCTGCTGCATCCGGCTGAAGCCCAGCACCCTCGATACTTCAAACAGCTTGTTGTCCGTGCTGCGGATGCCCATAAAGGTATTGATGTATACCGGAAAAAAAGCCCCCTTAGCGATCAGCAGTACTTTGGATTCCTCACCGATCCCGAACCACAGAATGAACAGCGGCACTACCGCGAGACTGGGAATCATCCGGATCATCTGCAGCGAGGGGTCCAGCAGCCTCTCCGATCTGCGGAACAAGCCGACCAGAATGCCCAGCAACAGCCCAAGACCTCCGCCGAGCAGGAATCCGGATAACGCGCGCACTGCACTGACTCTGAAATTGCTCCATAAATCGCCGGCCCTGGCCAGCGTGACAAAGGACCGGGCAATCGTATACGGTGTCGGAAACAGCATCTCCGAGAGAATTCCGTAATGCCCAAGCAGCTGCCACAGAATCAGCATACTCCCCGGCAGCAGCAGGCCAAGTCCGGCTATAGCCGCTTTTCCGGGTTTACCGGCAGCGCCCAGCGCCACAGCCCGGTTACTCATATAAGCTCCCCCTTTTGTATGGATGATATTTCATAATTCGCATAGATTAAGTCAGATATAAGACAAAGAAAGTTCGCAGCAGGTATCTAAATCCCCGCCCCGTCGGTCAATTCCAGCTCATCCACCTTTTCAAAATAATTCAGTACCCTAAGGCGCAGCTCCTGAAAAGAATTTGTCGTCTTTTTACGCGGATACGGCAGATCTACCGGCACTATCTTGCGGATTTTTCCCGGTCTCGGCTCCAGAATGACTACCCGGTTACCCAGAAACACGGCCTCATCAATATCATGCGTCACAAAAATCATTGTGGTCTTATTCTTCCGCCAGATGTCCAGCAGCACGGTCTGCATGTGGGCTCTGGTGAACGCATCCAGTGCACCGAACGGCTCATCGAGCAGCAGGATTTTGGGATTACGCAGCAGTGCCCGGGCAATCGCGACCCGCTGGGCCATTCCTCCTGACAGCTCGCGCGGATAGGATTGCTCGAAGCCGTTCAGCTTCACCAGCTCAATCAGCTCATCCACCTTCTGCCGGATATCCGGCCTGCCCAGGGGGAGATCCGAGGCGATGTTCTTCTCTACCGTCAGCCAGGGGAACAGGCGGTGCTCCTGAAAAATAAATCCCTTGTCGATCCCCGGTCCGGCGATATTCTCACCTTCCAGCGTCACACTGCCGGAATAGCCGGTGTCCAGACCGGCCACGATGCGCAGCAGCGTACTTTTACCGCAGCCGCTCGGGCCGATCACCGTGATGAATTCTCCCTCCTGCACCTCCAGATCCACCTCATGCAGCGCCTTTACCTGGCCTGCTCCGGTGTCAAAGCTTTTGTTCAGCTGTGTGATGGACAGCATAACCTCTCCCATGTTTACTCCTCCTTCGGCTGAGTGGGCTGACCTATAGGTTTATCCAACCGGCTCAAAGTGACTGCAGTGAATGTTTGGACTTCCGGACGCTACCGCTCCTACAGTTCCAAACTTCACCTCCGCCACTTCAGCCTTTTGGCAGCCCCATAGTTCAGCTAATATTTTTATTGTAAAACAAAAAGACAGAGGGACCTCGTGCTGGATAGCACGGGCACCTCTGTCTGAACAGTCGGCCGATGTAATTCAAAGTAAATCAATTTGAATTTGTGAATTTAAAATATCATCTATCTGCAAGTCTGTCAACAAAAAGACACAATTTTAATCCAAATAATTAATCGGGTAAACTAATCCATTCTTAAAACCGCCGGCTCTTTAAATGCTGTAACCTTTCCCTTGCTCTGTACGATAATCATTCCGTTCTCCAGCAGGGTTGGCCCGAAGACTCTGCCGGACGTTTTGAGCTGCAGCACCTGTGCTCCCGTAAGCAGATTCACCGCCACCAGCTGACCGTCTGCACGGGCGATATACATCCCGTGACCGAGCAGGTCAAAGCGGGCAATCGGGGCGCCTCCGTAATAAGATACCCCATGCCTGTTGGTAGTCTTGACGCCATATACGGCTTCGCCGTCGCTGAACAGTACTCTTCCGTCATAAGGGCCAGCGGCATACCTTTGGGAGCTTCCACCGCCTGCAGCCGAATAGGTAATCTTGGCCGTCTTGGCCGGATCCGCATCTGCCGGATAACAGTAAACAGTGTTTCCATCATTGATGTACAGCTGATTGCCGCTGATCCAAGCTTGTCCGCCGCTGCTCAGCGCCTCATCCGGATTAATATTTCCGGGGTTGTACTCTACCGATTTCAGCACCTTGCCGGTCTTGGCATCCAGCGTATCTACCGTGGTCAGGGGCACCAGCTCCATGAGGTTGGCTGTCCGCTGAGAACGGACGGTTCCGCTGCCAGCATCAATGGGCAGAGCGTGATTATCTGCTTCCCACAGCTGTTTGCCTGTCTTCCGGTCAAAGGCGTGCAGAAGCTCGTAAGAATACGCCCCGGATACGGAATCCTCAGCGAATACCAGATCGCCTTGAACCTGTACAGGCAAATACAGCTTCTCACTATAATTATCCTTCCATTGCAGTTTGCCGTCTTTCAGATTATAGACCTGAATATCACCGTTAACGGCAAAAAGCTGGTTCTGGTCGATCAGGAGCTGGTACGGAGCTTTACTCGGAACGGAAGAGCTCCAGTTTTTTTTGCCTGTTGCTGCATTGATAGCATAGATAGTTCCTGCCTGCGAGCTTACGTAAATCAGGCCATCCTGATACAACAGCGGTGCTGTCAGCTTCGCCCCATATTTCCAGACTCTTTTGCCGGTCTGGGCATTCAGTGCGAGCAGCTGCCCCTGCTGAATGATGTAGACCTTGTCTCCTCCCGTCACAGCAGACCCCCGGCTCATCGCTGATTCATCACCCTGCAGATCCATCGTGCTGGACCAAATAATTTTAGCTGCAGGAGCTGCGGGAGCATCACTCCCGAAATTATTGGCCACATAAGAAGTACGCGGTTCAGATGCGGCAGATTGGGCCGTACCGGCAGCAGCCAGCAGACTTAACCCGATAACGGCAGCGAAGGCACCGTTTTTGATATTTATTCTCCACATTGATGAATCCCTCCCGGAATTAATTGTTCTTGTCCATCCTTAGAAGCCACAACGAGTATATACCCTGATTCGCAGCATATTCAATAATTTTCCATTCCGTATCGGATTTTGCTGGATGAATAGTACAAAAATCAATACACTATAAGAGACAGCAAAAAGAGAGGGCATATGCGCCAATCCGTCAGGATAAACCTGTTTATCCGCTTACAGATCAAAACATTTACTCACATACTTACATTTTGTAAGTTATTATGTTATACTAAGCCGAATCCTATTAAACCGGACAAGCACAAACACTCTATAGATTGAACTTTAAAATGTAAAATCTATATAGATAACCAACATTCTGATGAACAAGGGGTCTGTACTTATGACTAACAACGTAAATAAAGATAAGCAGCCTGAATTTGAATTCGGCATTTATACACTGGGCGACATGGTGACCGACTGTCATACAGGACAGCGGATCAGCCCGCAGCAGCGGCTTCAGGAGGTCATTGCTGCAGCTAAGCTTGCGGATGAGGCCGGACTTGATGTCTTCGGCGTGGGTGAGCATCACCGGCTTGATTTTGTCATCTCTTCCATGCCGGTTGTGCTCGCTGCAATTGCCCAGGTAACCAAGCGGATTAAGCTAACCAGCGCAACTACTGTGCTTAGTACTTCCGATCCGGTACGGGTATTTGAGGACTTCGCCACACTGGATCTGCTGTCGGGCGGACGGGCGGAGATTATAAACGGACGCGGTGCTTTTCTGGAATCCTTCCCGCTGTTCGGATACGAGCTGGAAGACTACAAGAAGCTGTTCGCTGAGAATCTTGAACTGCTGCTGGAGCTGAATCAGCATGAGGTGATGAACTGGAAGGGAACCTTCCGCTCACCGCTGATCAACGCTGAGATTGCTCCGCGTCCGCTGCAGCCGAAGCTACCTCTCTGGGTGGGCATCGGCGGTTCACCCGAAAGCGCCGAGCAGGCCGGTCGGCTCGGCATCGGCATGGCTATTGCTATTCTAAGCGGCAGCCCTGAACCGTTCCAGAATCTGGCCGTAACCTACCGCCGCAGCGGCGCCGCAGCCGGGCATTCCGCAGAGGACCTGAAGATCGCCATTACGAGCCACGGCTACATTGCGAAGACCTCACAGCAGGCGCTCGATGAATACTATCCTTACTATTACAGCTACCGCAACGCCATCAGCCCGCATCCCGGGCAGGAATACCGGGTTTCACGCAGTGATTTTGGCCGCTTCGTCTCCCCGGTCAATACGCTGGCTGTCGGCAGCCCCCAGCAGATCATCGAAAAAATTCTATACCAGCATGAGCTGTTCGGCCATAACCGTTTTATGACTCAGCTCGATATCGGCGGACTGCCTTACAGCAAGGTGGCTACCGCAATTGAACTGCTTGCTACGGAGGTTGCTCCGGTTGTGCGCCGGGAAATCGCCAAGAAGACTAGCGCAGGCACTTCGCAGGCCTAATCACTCAGTCAGGCTCTGCGCCTGTACTAAACCACACCAAAAAACGGCTGTGCTATCCCGCTTGGGACGGCACAGCCGTTTTTGCTGCAACCGGACTGTTAGTCTGCTAACGCATATACCCCTTCAGTTAGATGCCTGCGGCAGACCTTGAGCAAAGCCTGATAGCTGTCTTCAAAATCAAGCTGTCTGAGAATATTTAAGTACCCCTTTAACTCAGCCGCGCTGTCTTTCTGCTTCAGGCAGAGCAACGTCAGCTCGTAATAAATTAACGTCACAATTTTATCGTACAGCAGATGGGTTTTATCCGCTAACGGCAGCGCTTTTTCGAGAAACAGCAGGCTCTGTTCATAGTTATGTTCGTTCAGGCAAATGATCGAGATGTTCTGCAGCAGGTGCTGCTGGACCGTTCTGCTCTCGGGAAAGGAATGGTATCTGTCAAATTCTTTCGCGCCCCTGAGGCCAAAAAAAATGGCATCACTGCTGCTTAGTGTGAACAAAAAATTGTTGAGCAGCTTGAACTCGTACAGATACCATTGATCCACACCAAGCAAATACGGCTTGATATACGCTGCAATCTCATTCAGCGCTGTAATTTCATCCGGATAATGATGCTGAATCAACACCCCCTGGCCGAGCAGATATAAATGGTAATAGGCCTCGGTCCGTGTGGATTCATACATTGACCGGCACTCCCGGCTGATCGCCTTGACCTTGCTGAAGTCGTAGCGGTTTCCCGCTTCTGTAAGCTCGAGATGCAGCATCCGCTTCACCTGCGGAGCATTGTCCTGATGCAGGAAAAGCAGCTCCTCAAACGACATTTCGAGCTTGTCCAGAAGCAGGATCAGCTTATCGTAGCCGGGATAATACTTCCCGCCTTCAAAGCGTGAGAGGTTGGAGCGGCTCATGATGCCTCCAGCCAGAAGCGACTGGATTATTCCTTTCGATCTGCGGATCTGCCCTATCGTTTTACCCAGAATCATGACTTGTCCACCCCGTTTGCCCGTGTGAGTATATGGCACAATTTGTAAGCCTGTTTTTTATTGTATGCTACACTCGGCACAAAGAAAATGACAAATTCCGGGGGTAGACGGCAATGAATCTGCGTATAGCACCTCAGCTTAACCGTAAGGTCTGGAATATTCTGGCCGGCACTTTTTTTACGAGAACCGCCCTGTTCATGAGTGTTCCTTATTTATCGATCTTTCTGATCGGTCAAAAGCATATCCCGCTCCTGCTCACCAGCCTCATCCTCGCAGTCAATCCGCTGGCGGGTGTAGCCTTCAGCTGGCTTGGCGGTGCGCTTGCCGATAAACTTCCGCTCCACCAAATCATCCTGTATACTCCGCTTATCTGGGGGACCGCGTTCATTTTGTTCTATTTTGCCGACAGCTTCCTGGTCTTTCTGCTGCTGAACGCCCTGAACGGCCTGTGCTATTCACTCTTTGAACCGGCGAGCAAAAAGGTGCTGTCCACAGAGTCGCTCCCGGAGCACCGGCTGCTCGTATTCAACCTGAGATACACGGCGATTAACCTGGGCTGCTTTGCCGGTCCTCTGCTCAGCCTGCTGTTCAATATGAAAATGACCCTGTTCCCTTATGTCATCCTCGGCATCATGTATATTCTATACGGGACTTCAACGATGTTCTTCTTCCGCGACACTTCTTCTAACAAGGAAAATAATCAGTCTAAAATTCCCCATAGTCTGCTGTCCCTCTGGGCGATCCGCAAAGATCATGTATATCTGCTGCTGCTCGGGGGGATGAGTTTCTCCTACTTCGGCTATTCTCAGCTGAACGGAACCGTCTCCCAGTTCCTCTCGGCCACCGGCACCTTGGCAGACGGCACCCGGTTATACTCCATCCTGTTGTCGGTCAATGCCGTTGTTATCCTCACCACCCAGTTTGCCGTGCTCCGCCGGATCTCTACATGGAACCCGTTTACAGTGGTTCTGCTCAGCAATCTGCTGCTCGGCCTTAGTTTTCTGTTCTTTCTCTTCCCGGCTGCCTACCCTCCGCTGCTGTTATTCATTACGGTATTCAGTCTCGGAGAGCTGCTGATTGGCGCACGGTTCGATGCCCTGGTGGATGAACTGTCCTCTGCGGACAGTAAAGGGTTATATTTCGGCTGCGCGGAAATCGTGAAGCTGGGGACCATTAGCGGCCCTATCGCGGGAGGCGGTCTGCTGGGGATCTTCGGCTTCCAGGCAGCCTGGCCCGTATTTGGACTCCTCAGCGGGATAACCCTGACAGGATCCCTCCTGATCCGGGCGGCCAGAATAAAACACAGGCTTGCTGCTCCCCGTCTCCCCAGCGATAAAAAAAGGCCCCCAGCAATGACTGGGGACCCCTATATCCGTTAGGCAAACGAAGGTTTGTTATTATCGACCTTCCCGCTGACGAGCTTCTTGTATTCGTCGTCTCCGCCTTCCAGAGAAGGCGCAATGTATACGTTGATGGACGAAGGCGACAGCTTGGTGGGCCTTCCGGTCCCCGCTTTACGCTTCGTGCGGCCTTTGCCGCCTTCACTGCCGCTGCCGTTTGCGGTTCGGCGGACAGCACTGGATAAACTGACTGCATTCTTCATGTTCTTCATCGTGTCAGTCCCCTCCCACTAAATGATTGACGGTACGGAACAAATCCCGGTTATACGACACAACCTCGGTAAGATCATCCGCAGACAATCCGTCGCTTCCGGAAAAATGTACAGAAAGGACGTGCTTTTCACCTAAAGGATAGCATAGGATATAGACCTCCGCAACTTCCGTACGCTGAAAAAAGGTCCATTCCTTGCTCATAAAAGCATCCAGCACACCTGGACGTTTCTCCTGCTCCGCTTCATACAGCGACAACGGGTAGACATGTCCCCGGCCCACATTTCCCCCGACCTGCATCAGACCCTCACCGTCACGGGCCTGCCACATGGCGGCGCCCATCACCCGGCAGTGCTTAGGCGGCAGAAAAGAATTGCGGACTGCTTCGCTGAGCGCCTGATATTGCACCTCTCCTTCAGGAGCAGCCACAATACTATTATATTGCCAAAAGAAGTGAAGGATACTTTCTTTTCGCCTAAGCTCTTGCTTTAACTTCTCCAGTTCCTTCTGCGGATCACGGTAGCTCCCCTGTTCCTGAATGCTGTCAATGATCTTGCCGCAGCTTACATCTACGGCCGCCACCGGATTCTCATGCTGCCATTCATATTCCAGCGGAGTGAGGCCGGATAAATCCGACAACAGATGATATTCCTCGATGTTCTCTCCCGGAATTAAATCTTTACGGGCCGGCACCTGATCCGGCAGTAGGCAGAACACGCGGCTGCGGCGCAGCCTGGCCCAGAATAAGCCCATTTCAAACTGTGTATTATCACGGGTCACATAATAATATTTACCGCGGATTCTGGCTACATCGTCCGGAGAGAACACGAACACGGCAAAATCGCTCTCATCCAGGTTCCGCTCGAGTGCTTCCATTGTATATTCATTCGCGCGGAAGGCATTGGCATACCATGGACTCACCCGGGCCTCCCGCTTCAGCTGCTCATGTATCGCCCTGGCGTAACGGATAGATTCTCTGGAAGATCCAATGAATAGTTTTGGTCTGGTCACGGCGGCGCTCCTTTGTCAGTTTCCCCATGCTGTAATAATTATACAGCCCTTTTCTATCTGGGAACAGAGCCCCATTTCCTTAGATTTTAATTAAATCCTGTTCTTCTGCCGATGAAACGGGTAATAGGATTTAATACCACCTGAAACGAGGCTTCTTATGAACAAAAGAATACATATTGCAGTACTGGCAGCCGGCATCCTGATTGGAGGCTTGCTCCAAAACACCCGTGTGGACGCTATGGCGTCTTATACGGCGAAGGTCTATACCAGTTCTCTTATTGTCCGCAGCGAGCCGGCCGCCTGTGCTTCAGTCGTCGGATCTTTGAAGAGCGGCACCACAGTAACAGTTACCGATGAGCAGCATGGCTGGATGGAGATACGCTCCGGATCCGTAAACGGCTGGGTGGCAGGTTATTATCTTAAAAAGACTGCAGGAACCGCAACGGCCTCCTTGTCTTCTGCCAAGACAACCTCCGGCAGCAGTTCTGCAACCGTAACCGCAGATTCCCTGCGGATCAGGGGAGGTCCGGGAACCGGCTACCAGGTAGTAGGCTCCCTGAAAGCCCAGGATACCGTAACCGTTCTGCAGCGCGAGGACGGCTGGGCCCGGATCCGGACAACCGGCGGGGAGGTCGGCTGGGTATCCGCGCAGTATATTGCCAGCGGAAGCGCCTCAACCGGAAGCAGCAAGGCCAGTTCGGTCTCAAGCACAAGCTTCAGCTCTTCAGGCCGGATCAGCGGCAAACTGATCGTCATTGATCCCGGGCATGGCGGAAGCGATCCGGGCATGCTCGGCACGACTTACAATACGATGGAGAAGGATCTTACTTTGCAGACGGCCTTTTATGTACGCGACTATCTGACAGCCAGGGGAGCGCGGGTACAGATGACGCGTACCACAGATCAAAAGCCCACCCTCGCCCGGAGAGTCCAGATCGCCACCACGCTGAACGCCGATGCCTTTGTCAGCATCCATTACAATTCCTCACCCAAAAACGTATCCGGAACATTGACCTTCTTCTACTCTGAATCGGATGACCTGCGGCTGGCCCGGGCTATTGAGACCCGGCTTGGACAAGGCATTGGCCTGAAGAGCAACGGTTTATCTTACGGCAATTATCATATCCTGCGGGAGAATACCCTTCCGGCTACCCTTGTGGAGCTGGGATTTCTCAGTAATCCTTATGACGAAGCGATTGTCCGCACTTCTGCCTACCAGAAAAAAGCTGCCAAGGCCATCGCCCAGGGACTGGCTGATTATTTTAAAAAGTAACCCCCTGCGACCGCAAGCCGTGCTTAGCTCACTGCTTGCGGTATTCGCGCGGCGTCTGTCCGGTCGCTTTTTTGAATACCCGGCTGAAATATTTCTCATCCTCATAGCCGACCAGCTCCGAGATTTGCGACAGCCGGAGATTGGTGTTCTGCAGCAGCGTCTTGGCTTTATCTATTCTCAGGCCCGTTAAATAATCTGACAGGTTCTCGCCGCTGATCTGCTTGAACTTGCGGGACACATTCTCCCGGCTGATAAAAAACCGCTGCGCAATATGCTGAAGCGTCATGTCTTTAGCATAATTCTGATCCAGATATTCCCGGATCTCCTGCACAAGCCTGCTGTCCGGAGGTTGAGGGCTTCCCTGTGATAAACGCTGCAGCAGCGCTTTCATCCCATCCCGCCAAAGCCGGGCGGAGAATAACCCCTCATGATCGTAGCATAGCTCGAAATGGATCTCTGCCTCCGGCCGCCAGCGCTGCAGCGCTTCTGCAATCTCTTTCTGAAGCCGCAGTAACCGGCTCTCCGTAAGTACAGGCAGACCGGCCAGCTGAACCGACCACTCCTCCACTACCCGCTCCATTTTGTCCAGCTCACCCGAGAGGACGGCTATTTTCAGCTTCTCCAGCTGCGTTTCGAAGGCGTAGTCTTCTACAGATCCACTCTCGCTCAAAGTCTCCCGGTACAAGTGAATCCGCCCTTCCCGCTGCAGCAGGTTCCGCTCGTTCAGCCCCTGCCGTGCCTGGTGAAAGGCCGTTTGGATACCCTCGGGGAACTCACAAGCATAACTGAGTCCAATATCCATCAGCACTCCATAGGTCTGCTTAATCGACCCGTTGATCCCCCGCATCAACTCCTCTGCCTCCGAAACCGCTGACCAGAGGAGAACAACAATCTCTGCACCGACCTGCCAGCTGCGGAAGGCGATACCGCTCTGCTTCGACGCAAGCACCTCATTACAGACATTCACCAGCACAAAGGAGGTCAATCCCACATCACCGTGAAATCTCTGCAGCAGCCGGCAGTCTGCCCCCTGGAGAGAAAGCACCGCTATTCTGCATTCTGCGGCAAACAGCGGCATGCCCAATTCTTCACTTAGGGAATGCTTCAGCTCCTGAAAGGACACCTGTCCTGCCACCAGATCGGAGAGCATCTTATCCCAGTAGAGCGGCCGCAGCACATTCAGCTGCATACTCTGGCGCAGGGTCTGCTGCCGCTCCGCCTCTTCCTCCTGCCACAGCTGAAAGGCATGCTCCGCCGCGGCGATCAGCTGCTTGCTGTTGAGCGGCTTCAGCAAATAATCCGTCCCCCCGTAGACAATCGCCGGCTTCACATAGTTGAAATCCTGATAGCCGCTGATTACTATGGTCTTCGTATTCGGGTAATGCGTATGCAGCCATTCCAGCAGCTCTGCGCCATCCATCAGCGGCATGCGCATATCTGTGAATACAATCTCCGGCTGATGCTCCTGCATAATCGTGATCGCTTCCTGCCCGTTAGTGGCTTCATAAATGCCGGCAATCTGATGCTTCTCCCATGGCACAAAATAGCGGATGGCCTCCCGCACATGCTTCTCATCGTCTACTATCAGCACCTTCATTGTTTGCCGCTCCTTTGTGTAAGTGTTGGATGAAGTGGACTCATTACACCTCATTCACTGAAATCAGCCCATCTGTATTGTGTAGGGGAATTACACCATTTCAGTACAATCAGCTGTTTGCGTAAAAGGCATGGTCTATTGCAGTTTGTACAGCAGATGTCCCCTTAATCGGCCGAAAAATTAAATCTATTGTAGTTAGTACAGTAGAATCTTGAGAATCAGCTGTTTTTGGCCCATATTCCCGGATTCTGCTGCACAGAATACAACAGTTTGGAATTAGCCTTCGTTTGCTAGAGGAATTACCAGCGTGACCGTAACCCCCTGGCCCTCCCTGCTTTGCAGCAGCAGCTGTGTCTCGCCGCTCAACTGCAGCCGCAGCCGGGCCAGCACATTGTACAGGCCGATCTCTTCATATTCGGCCTTGCCGCTAGCCTCAAGACTGGCAGTGATTTCCTCCAGCCGCCCGCGGGGCATGCCCTTGCCGTTATCCTTGACGGCAAGAATCAGCCTGTCCTGCTCATCAAGCGTGCAGGAAATCGTAATTAACGCGCCGCGGACTCCATCCTCGAACCCGTGCTTAAAAATATTCTCGACAATCGGCTGCAGGATCATCTTTGGCACGACTATGTCGAGGGCAGCCTCATCGGTATCGATATCCAGCTGGAGATTGTCTTCCCCGAAACGCTCGGTTTGCAGGATAACATAATTCTGCACATGCTCCAGCTCATCGCGCAGCGGTACCTCCGTCCGTTCGGTATTCATCGAATAACGCATCATGCTGCCGAGGGAATAGATGAGATCGTACACCTTTGGCGCATTATAACGCAAGGACAGACTGGCAATCGACTGCAAGGCATTGTATAGGAAATGCGGATTGACTTGGGCCTGCAGCGCCTTCAGC
This sequence comes from Paenibacillus tianjinensis, assembly GCF_017086365.1. NCBI lineage: Bacteria > Bacillati > Bacillota > Bacilli > Caryophanales > Paenibacillaceae > Paenibacillus > Paenibacillus tianjinensis. The sequence continues at coordinate 5,527,194 of NZ_CP070969.1, forward strand.
TGATTGGTTTTATTAGCGAGCTCAAGCTTATATTCGTTGACGATCAGATCGTTGATCGTACGGGTCATGCCGGTGATTTTGCGGGTCAACAGGCCAAATTCATCCTCACGGTCGGCATCCATGTGGGCATCCAGCTGGCCGATCTGCACCTTCTGGGTGAAGGAGATCAGCTTCTTGATCGGCCTTGTGAAGCCGATGGAGATCACCACCGCGACGATTCCGCCCAGAATCAGGAACAGCACCCCGATACCGGTATTGAACCGGGTAATGACCCTTGCATCGGCGTACAAATCCTCGTAAGGCACCAGCTTAATAATATTACCCTTGAACAAGGGCGCATCAATGTGCCGGTACAATACAATTCCCTTGAAACCGTCCTTGTCCCAGGTGAAATGTCCGTTCTCGCGGCTGCCGGGGAGCCGGCTCCAGCCAGCCGTTACCTGCTTCCCGATCCAGTCAGGATCAGACGCAAACAGCGCCTGTCCCTGTTCGTTCAACACATACAATCGTTCTGTATCCGAATTGTACATCGATTTGGCAATCCCCTCCAATTCGGAGAGCCGGTAATCAATCGACAGATCAGCCAGCACATCGGCGCTGGGCGCACGGTAGAGCGGAAAATGGGCCGTGAAGACGGGTACCGTCCCTGATTTCAAATTCGGGAACCGGGACTTCATTCCGTATTGGTGATCCATATGGGTCACTTCTATAAAAGGCCGGTAGGTTCCTCCCGGAACCTCCGGCGGGACATATTTGTCCGATTCCCGGCGGAACTGCCCGCCGAGCAGCAGATTAGACTGCTTGGCGGCTCTGATATACAGATGAATCTGGAACGTATTCTGATCAGAGAGGAACAGATTGTACATCTGGGTAGAGATAATCGCCCGGTTATCCGGTGCAGCCGTGCCTGCGGGCAGATCAGCCGGATCTTTTGCCGTAAGCAGACTCGTATAAAAGGAGCTGGGCACATTAATTCCGCTGTACAGCGACAATGCCCGCTGGTTCATCCCGCTGAAATAGCTGCTGAGATTACCTTCCCCGAGTGTCAGCAGCTTCGTATTCTGCCTTACGGACTGCTCGGTCACCGACTGCTTGGTGTAGAGATATGAGAACGTGACGGAGATCCCCGACGGGATCACCGAAGCCAGCAGCACAAGCGCCATCAGCCGGGTGCGGATGCTGTTTCTGAACATAACGGCCCCTCCTAAAAGTTTTGCGGATCATCCGCTTCATGGAATAATCATTGCAGCAAAACTTGCTTCGTAAGCATACGCTTAAGTTTTGCGGTACATCCGCTTCATTGAATAATCTTTGCAGCAAAACTCGCTTCGTAAGCATACGCTTAAGTTTTGCGAACGCAGCCCCACTAGTTGACACAATCTCGCAACGACAGCATACACCGAGTTTCGTGCGGGGCGCTACTGTGAATTTTTGACGCTGCAAAATTTGTCTGCTGCAATATAATCCACTTTTATGATCATCAAATTGAGTGTTGGAGAAACGCGGGGCTTTCTATAATGAAGCCATGAACCTGTAGAATAACTAGACAAAGGAGATTCCATATGAGAAAAGCTCTGCAGCTTAAACGGGGCTGGGACCAGCAAATTGTGTTCCTCGGACCCTGCCTGCTTTTTTTCCTGACCATTGTGGTCACGCCATTTTTTCTCGGCTTCTACTATTCCTCCACAGACTGGAACGGGCTGGATCTGGACAAAGCGGTCTGGACCGGCGCGGCCAACTGGAAACGGATTTTTCTGAATGATGATAAGTTCTGGGAATCCCTGCTCTTCACCCTGCGCTTCACAGTGGTGTCCGTAGTTGCCGCCAATGCGCTGGCGCTGCTGCTGGCCTTCCTGCTGATGACGACACTGAAGACCAAAAAGGTGCTGCGTACGATTTTCTTCATGCCTAACGTGATCGGCGGCATTCTGCTCGGGTATATCTGGCAGTTTATTTTCACTAAAGGTTTCGCCACCATCGGGGAGCTTACCGGTATTTCGTTCTTCCAGCTGCCATGGCTGGGTACACCGGGAACCGGATTCTGGGGACTCGTTATCGTGTTCGTCTGGCAGACAGCCGGCTACATGATGGTTATCTATATCGCTGCACTGGCCGGCATTCCGAAGGATCTGATCGAAGCGGCCAGAATCGACGGCGCCCGCGCCCCGCAGCTGTTCCGAAGCGTCTATGTCCCATTGATCATGCCGGCTATCACCATCTGCCTGTTCCTGACCACCTCTAATGCATTCAAAATGTTCGACCTCAACCTGTCGCTGACTAAAGGCGGACCGGGAACCTCCACCCAGTCGCTGGCTTATAACATCTACGCGGAAGCGCTGATCAACAACCGTTACGGGCTTGGCACCGCCAAGGCACTGCTGTTCTTCGTCGCTGTCTCGCTGATTACGGTCACCCAGGTATGGATTACTAAACGGAAAGAGGTGTCAGCTTAATGGATACCAGCAGATACCGCCCGAAAAATTTCATTCTGGAGATCCTCGCCATCCTTCTGGCGCTCGTGTTCCTGTCACCGTTCTATCTGGTGCTGAGCAACTCTGTGAAAAGCCTCAAGGAAATTCTGCTCGATGCTGCTTCCCTCCCGGCAATCTTCCATTGGGATAATTACTCCAAGGTCTGGGATGCGATCAATTTTCCGCAGGCGTTCTGGAATTCTTTATCGATTACGATCCTGAGCGTTATCTTTATCGTAATGTTCAGCTCCATGGCTGCGTACCAGATTGTCAGAAGACCGTCGCGCTTCAACAGCTTTGTGTTCCTGCTGCTGGTGTCGGCGATGATCATCCCTTTCCAGTCCCTGATGCTGCAATTGGTGCGTGTTACCAGTATCCTGGAGCTGCGCGGTGAACTGTATGGCATTGTGGCCTGCTATCTCGGCTTCGGGATGCCGCTGTCAGTCTTCCTGTTCCATGGCTTCATTAAGAGTGTGCCTTATGAGCTGGAGGAAGCGGCCCGGGTGGACGGCTCGAATCCGTACGGCGTGTTCTTCCGGATCGTTTTCCCGCTCCTGCTGCCGATCATTGTTACAGTCATCATTCTGAACACCCTGTGGATCTGGAACGACTATCTGCTGCCGGTGCTGGTTATCGGGGGCAATAAGGATTTGACTACTCTGCCGGTGGCCGTTACAAAGTTCTTCGGTCAGTACACCAAGAAATGGGACCTCGCGCTGGCCGGACTGGTGATGGCAATCTTGCCCATTCTGCTATTCTTCCTGTCGCTGCAGCGTTATATTGTGGAAGGTGTAACTGCCGGCTCCGTTAAGGGATAACATGTTCTGCAACAATATCCACTTTTTCGAGCAAAATATTAAGTGTAAGTCGATTCTCAGATGCTATACGATTTAGTTGTAGGAACCAGAGACCAGGGAGGTTATTCTATGAAAAGAAAATCCGCATTCCTTATCGCAACCGCTTGCACCATGCTGATCGCAGGCTGCGGCAACGGTGGCAATAATAATTCCGGGAGCAATGAAGCTGCCACGAACGCACCAAAAGAGTCAGCGGCGGCTGAAGCAACAGCAGCTCCTGCCAAAGATGTGACGATTAAAATGTTCCAGTTCAAGGTCGAAATTGCTGAACAGCTGAATGCGCTGGCCGAAGAATATGAGAAGGAAACCGGCGTTAAGGTAGAAGTGGAAACGCATGGCGGCGGTGAAGACTACGGTGCTTTGCTGAAGGCAGAAATTGCTTCCGGCTCTGAACCGGAAATTTTCAACAACGGCGGCTATACAGCCCTGGTCCCTTATATGGACCGTGCTACGGATTTGTCCGACCAGCCTTGGGCGGCTAATCTGATTCCAACCTCCAAAACTCCGGCCACCGTCGACGGTAAGCTGTACGGCATGCCGATGAACGTTGAAGGATACGGTCTTATTTATAACAAGGACCTGTTTGCCAAAGCCGGGATTACCGAAGAGCCTAAAACCCTGTCCCAGCTGAAGGATGCTGCTGCCAAGCTCAAAGCCGCCGGCATCACTCCGTTCGAAGCTACCAATGAGTGGTGGTCGATGGGGATTCACCTGGTTAACGTAGGTCTGGCCCACCAGCCTGATCCGAAGAAATTCATCGAGGATGTCAAAGCAGGAACGGCGACCATTAAAGGCAATCCCGTATTCGAGCAGTGGCTGGATCTGGTTGACGTGATCTTCGACAATGCCCAGGACAACAAAATGACAACCGACTATGCTACACAGGTTGCAGAATTCGCCTCCGGCAAAGCGGCAATGATGATGCAGGGTAACTGGACGCAGGGCGATATCGATAAAATTGACCCGGCGATGAACCTGGGCCTCCTCCCGCTGCCAATCAGCGATGAAGAAGGTACGATTCTCGTCGGTGTGCCGAACAACTATATCGTAAACAGCAAATCCGCGCATCCGGAAGAAGCCAAAGCGTTCCTGAACTGGCTGGTAACCTCGGAAACCGGCAAGAAATATATCACTCAGGAATTCAAGTTTATCCCGGCTGAAACGGACATCACAGCAGACGCTGCTGACATCGGCCAGGTTGCTGTAGCTGTACAAGAGAAATCCGACAAAGCCCTCGGCTGGAACTGGGATATGTTCCCTGACGGCGTGACCCAAGGCTTCGGCGCTGCCATGCAGGAATACCTGGGCGGACAGATTGACCGCGGTCAGCTGCTTGAGAAGCTGGACAAAGCCGTGCAGGATATTGTGAAGCAATAGTTCAGCTGAGTATATAAAAAGAACCTTCAAACCCGGCGGGAAGCGGGATTGAAGGTTCTTTTGTTGTTGCGGCTGTCCTTGCTAAGTGGAAATCGTCTGCCCTATCCTTAGATGAACATTTCCACGATCAGGAACAGGTTCAGCGACACCACCAGCGCCGAGATAATCCAGCCGAGAATAGTGGTTATCTTGTGGTTAACCAGCCCGTTCATAATCTGGCGGTTGCTGGTGAAGATCACCAGCGGAATTAAGGCAAAGGCAATCCCGAAGGACAGGATAACCTGACTCATCACCAGAGCGCTTGTTGCATTGATGCCGAACCCGATAATCGCCAGCGGAGGAAGGATGGTTATGGCCCGCCGCAGGTACAGATTGATTCTTTTGTTAATGAAGCCCTGCATGACCACATCTCCGGCCATCGTCCCTACAGATGAGCTAGACAGTCCGGCAATCAGGAGGCCGAGGCCAAACGAGATGGCGGTAACCGGCCCGGCCAGCTGGCGGAACTGTTCGAAGGCGACATCCAGATCTTCAACCACCAGCCCGTTTTTGAAAAACAAAGCAGCAGCTACAACCACCATTGCCATATTTACTGCACCGGCAATCACCATGGCAATCACAATATCGATCATTTCCCATTTGAAAATCTGTTTCTTCTCTTTGTCGTTGGCTCCGACCACACGGCTCTGCGTCAACGAAGAATGAAGATAAATCGCATGCGGCATGACAGTTGCGCCGAGAATACCCGCTGCCAGCAGCACACTGTCTACACCCTGGAATCCCGGGGTGAAAATCCCGGCAACCACAGCCCCGGCATCCGGCTTCGCCATAATGACCTGGAAAACAAAGGCCAGGACGACGACCATTACCATCGAGGCAATTCCGGCTTCAAGCGTCCGGTAGCCGCGCCGCTGCAGCTCCAGTATGGCGAACGAACCGGCTGCAGTAATCAAAGCGGCAGGCAGCATCGGAATGCCGAACAGCAGATACAGTCCGAGTGCGGCTCCGATAAACTCCGCTAAATCGGTAGCAATAATGACCAGCTCGCTTTGGATCCACAGGAAGATCGCTGCGCCCTTCGGGAACCGCTCCCGCGCCACCTCCGGCAGATTCTTGCCTGTAGCAATCCCCAGCTTGGCGGATAATGCTTGTATCAGTACAGCCATCAAGTTCGATGCGGCGATTACCCAGAGAAGCAGGTAGCCGTATTTCGAGCCCGCTGTAATGTTAGTGGCGAAATTCCCGGGATCCAGATAAGCCACCGAGGCAATAAAAGCCGGGCCTAAGAACGGAAGCAGCCGCTTTAGGCCTCTAACATCCCCATTTAATACAGCTTGCGCCGAGGTCTTATTTTTATGAGTTTTTATTATTGCAGGTGTCTCCACCGCTGTTTGCTCCATCATGTTAAACCCTCCTCGACCCGAAAATGTTGTCTTCCTACATGAAAGTTTCCCGTATGCAACTTTTACTTTGTATTCATTATAATCTGCCCAATGAAAAATGTAAATGTAATTTTCAAGGATCTCTTTCTTTCATACCTATTATCATTTAACTCCATTCCGGCTGCGGCAATCACTATTGTGCTTTCTTAATTGTATGTCGAGCAGCTTCGCAGAGTGAGCCGTTTAGTCCGGATGTTTTGTGGAGGGAACCGCCTATAGGCAAAAGTCCGGTTTCGCACAAAAAGACGGGATCCAGGGTTATCCCTGTCTCCCGCCTCTGCGGTTCCGTTTGTATTCATTCCGCTTCCGATGGAATACCTTATTCAGCCTCGCTGAGCGCAGCCAGCAGATCCAGTGCTTCCTCATGCTCCGGTTCCAGGACGAGGGCACGGCGCGTATAATCCAGCGCACCTGCATCATCCTGCAGCTCATAGCAGCAAATAGCCAGACAGTACAGCACCGTTACAACCGGCTCCTCATCGCTCTCCTGCAGCGAACGCTCCAGGAACCAGCGGGCTTCCTTGTACTGGTCCATTTCGAACAGCAGCAGTCCGCTGTCCAGGGCCAGATCATATTTCTGCGGCATCGGATAATAGCCGTTCCACATCACCTGTATGCCCAGCTGAAGATCAATCAGCTCCTCATCATTGGCATCGGGCAGCAGGGCCGATATCCGCTCTGCACTCTGGATGAACAGCTCGGCATCGTATCCGCCCAGACGCCAGAAGCCCAGCAGTGCCTGCAGCCCAATCGAGTCGTAGTTCTGGTCAACCCACATCTTCAGGCTGAAGAAGTCATCCGGTCCGAAGCGCTCGACAAACCGCCGGTAAGCCAGCCGTGTCTGCACATGGGCGTGCGGGTCCTTCAGCATCAGGATACAGCCGACATTCAGGTTCTTATAATGATGCGGGGTGAACAGCGATAAGGCACCCTTTTGCTCAAAATAGTACTGCATCGCGTGATAATTGGCGGTCAGCGAAATACTTCCGTGATGCATCAGCTTCGGCGGATCGGCGAATTTCCAGTTCTCCAGCCGGTGATCGCCCTTATCGGCAGTCAGCAGCACAAAACCTGCCCCGGACAGCTTGTCCAGCCGCTCCATGCAAGCCAGCGCCGCAGCCGGAAACAGAATATGGGTATCCTCCAGATTCTGCTGATAGTGCGAAATTACCTCATGATACGGGTAGGCCTGCTCTTCATATCCGGCTGCACGGCTGTAATGGTATTCCGGCACGATTTCTTTGAGCACCTGGGAAGTGGTCAGGTCAGCGGCATTGTCCGGGTAGCGCAGGGACACCTCGCAATCAAAGATTTTACCTTCATCCACATACAGCAGCTCCTGCTGAATACTGTCGAAGAAGTAATTCGCGATGACCAGCAGCGGCTGCTTCAGATCGCCGGGCCGGATTACTCTGCCGCTCTCGATAAGCTTCAGCTCTCCATCAGCCACAGCATCAAACTGTGCAAAATCAAGGATTCCCTGTTCCACAAAAGGAACCAGCCCGGGATGCTGCTGCCATCCGGTTATATTTTTGAGCGGAAGGTCGCTCATGACATATTTGAACGGAGGCAGAGCTATTCCCGCATATTCAATCAATTCGAATAGCTTCTGCAATACATGGAAGGCAAGGCGGCCTGCCCCCGCTCCCATCTCCAGGATGATAACTGGCTCTTCCGGCTCCCCCTTAACGGTCCGGTCCTGCAGGAATCCGAGGATCATCTCCGCATAAGCCGTTCCGATCATCGGGTTGCTGGTAATATATTGCGGCACCTGATCATTGGTCCAGGCCTGCATTCCGAGCTGCTCATAATAACTGCGCTGCAGCTCCCAGAACGGCGCCTCACTGAAGCGGTAGCGTTGTTGTTGTTCGTCTGTTGTCATCTGTGTTTGAACCTGCTCTCTAATAATCTTGGAAGCCTGTTTACTTCGTATGCGAACGGAAAATAACATATTCCGCCTCTGTAGGCACATTAAAGGTAAAGGAGGAGGCCCCGGCGGTTACCGTCTTGGCTTCTGGCCCTATTCCCTTCAATGTCTTGCTGCTGCCTTTGAAATCCACTGCAACCAATTCCAATACTACACTATTTTTGCCTAAATTAAACGGAGCGTTATTCAGTGTTTCCAGCTGCAGCTTATATCCGCCGCCTGTAACCGCAGTCTGGTTCAACCGAACCGGGAATAATGGATGCAAATTGTTTAACGTCTCTAATGTATAGACAAAAGGAACCTGCTGTTGTACAGGCGTATTCTGCGGCAAGATTACCCCGCGTCTGCCATCGATGACCCCGGATACCTTATTGATCCGGTTCCCCATATTCTCCCAACGGATAGATTTTGAGGTCTCCAGCACTGAGCTCATCGGAACGAACAGCGTCCCTTCCTTCACCTCCGGCTTTACACCAAGCGGCGCTTCAAGCCCGTTATCGAATACGGCGTTCATCACTCCCGCTTTCAGACCGCTGACCGATTGGCCCATAAAAGAAAAGGTATAGCTCTTCTCTGTAGAATTATAAGTCAATGTTGCACCAATAACATCGGAGAACGCCCGGATCGGCATCATCAGCTTATTGTTCTTGATATAAGGAGCCAGCTTGCCCGGAAACAGTACATAACTGTCGTTAATAAACAGCGGAAGCAGCTGCTCTCCTCTGTTCCCTGCAGCGGAAGCCCTGGCGGGCGTGAATGCTGTACCTGCACCTATTGCAGCAACCAGTATGAAGATCAGCAAAGCCCGCATTCTGCGCACGAAATGGTTCATTAACGGATACCCTCTTCCTATCTATAATTTATTTAGAATATATCCAGTGCCTAGATCCGTCACTCCCACGGCATAGCCGCCGCTGAAAGAGGAGGATTCCCGCGTGTAGATAAGCTTAGTCAATAATTCCCCTTTGGTGTTGATGTAACCGTACTTGTCCTTGGTATTGTCAGCCGGATTGCTGATGCCGACTAGGGCTATGCCTTCTTTAAAAGAAAACGCGCTGTTGTATTTCTGGTAGCCGATAACCAGCTTGCCTCTGGTATTAATAAAGCCAACTTTGCCGCTGACATTATAGACATGGGCCAGCCCTTCGCTGAAATTACCGGCATTGTCATACATAAAAGGGATCATAACCTTCCCCTTCCGGTTGATAAATCCCCATTTCCCCTTAGCATTCTGTACGGCCGCCAGACCTTCCGAGAAATCGCCTCCGGAGGTATATTTAAAGGGAATAACTGTCTTACCAGACTTATCGATATAGCCATACAGACCTGCGGAATTCTCGACCAGGGCTAACCCGCCGGAGAATGGTCTGGAGTGAGAAAAATATTTATAAGGGATCGCCAGCTTGCCTGCAGTGTTGATGTATCCGATCCGTCCGCTGCCGTTGGGGGCGTAAGCCATCGCTAGACCCTCCGAGAAATAGAACTCTGAGCTGAATGATTCCGTTAATGAGGTTACTAGGTTGCCCTTCCGGTCAATTAGCGCTTCCCCGGCAGCATTGTTCTGTTTCACATAAGCTACACCCCCTGAGAAGCCCCAGGCCGAAGCAAACTGGCACGGGATCGCTATGTTCCCTTTGGTGTTGATATATCCAAACAGGCCGGTATCAGTATTTCTCACCACGGCACGCTGTTCGGCAAAATCGGTAACCGGCACTATATTTGCCGGAAGGATAAACGCCTCCTGGCCGTTGTGATTGTAATAGACAAGCTTACCGCTGGACTGTAAGCCGAATAGCAGCCCGTCATGAAACTGTGCATCACTATTGGGCTTCACGGTCTCGAAATCAAGCGGTGTTCCTGACACTTATATAGTTGCCGGAGCTGCTGCCGCCCAGCCGGTTCCCGCTATCATAGCTGCAAGGCTGAAGATAATCAGCATTAATCCAAACCCTTTTAACCTATTCATATCTTTACCTCCTCTATATATAGCTTCAATGCTTCCCTTGAGTATTTGTAACTTTTTTCCTGCCACACTCCCATCTTATAGACTCATGTAAGGCAACAAAAGTTTCGCTGGAACCTGAACTTACGTAAGAAGTAACCTGCCTGTGGAAAAAAGCGGCATTAATTATTTACACCGTAAAGTACTAACGGCATGTAGAGTCTCATATTCTGAATTAGGGAAACCAAGCCGCTCCTGGAGAGGAGATACCGGTCCGATAGAGCCATCCTGAAGCAGGATTGGAGGAAAGGACCATGAGTACAGATCAGCTTATTGCACTGCTTGTTCTTGTCATTATGATCGTGCAGCTTGCCGTCAAGAAGGGGAAATCCTGACGTCACGCAAAAAGAAACGGGTACCGTTCATTAGGACGGTATCCGTTTCTGCGAAAACATACATATTCAGTTATCTCACAAAAATACGGATTTGGTCATCACGCGTTCTGTTCAATACACGGTACCCGGTTGGGGCGGCAGTCGCAATTCCATCATCATTCGGCATGCAGTAGCTTCCCGGCTGGCAAGTGCCGTCATCGCGGACAAGCAGCTTGCCGAGGATGCCTACCGCGACCCATTCCTCTCTTTCGGTACGCGGGATATAGGCCTGTGAAGCGTTCCAGTCGGGATTTAAGACCGGCTCTGTTTTGGTTGTAGCGGTGCGGAGCACGTTGCCCTCCGGATCTCTGACCTCCGGAACCTCTACCTCCTGATATAGAATCCGGTCCCACTCATCCGTGACGAACAGCTTATGCCAGCGCAGATCGCTTGAATCCGCCAGGATCGCCGGTCTTGCACTCACTACACCGAGAATATAGGAATCCCCGGAGGTGGCCTTGCGGATCTTCCCGCCGGCACTGTCAAAGGTGACAAAATATCCAGGCTCCAGTGCCAGGCCGTCAGCCGTTTCGAACATCTCCGCATAATCGGCCGCTGCCGGGGAAATGACTGTACCATCCAAATACAAATTGCCTGTTGCTCCTTCGATCACTGCAGAATTAAGGCTGGGTCCCACCGTCAGCCCGTTCGCCAGATGCCAGGAGTAGGCAAACCGGGTGGTACCGTTCTGGCCCATAATATGCGCACCTGCGTGAACCGGCATAACCATCGTGTTCTCGCCTTCGGCATGGGAATTCGCCCCAAAGGCCTGGGTCATGAATCCCTCTGCGTGGGAAGCCTGGCCATCGGCAGTGGTGCCCGCGCCCTCTGCATGGGCATAAGCCCCGCTGGAGACGCTGCTTACACCTTCCGCATGGGCGAACGAGCCGCCTGCCACCGTGTTTGCCCCTTCCGCATGAGCGGCTGTGCCGCTAGCGGTCGTGGTATGCCCTTCAGCATGCGAATGATCGCCCAAAGCCTGGGTACTGTTGCCTTCGGCGTGAGCCTCCGCTCCGGCTGCCAGCGTCACTGCTCCCTCTGCATGCGTACTATTGCCGGTTGCACGGGTTAAATATCCTTCGGCATGCGATGCTTCTCCGCTGGCTGTCGTTGCCGTGCCTTCCGCATGGGCCGTATCGTTCGTTGCCTGCGTAAGATGCCCTTCAGCATGTGCCGCACTGCCGCTGGCAATCGTAGTGCTGCCCTCGGCATGGGAGCTCTCCCCGCCGGCTTGTGTAGAATAGCCTTCCGAATGAGCGGCTGCAGCCTCCGCCATATTTCCTGCCCCATTCTCCACTCCTGATCACCGCTTTCGTCCGTAATACAATAAGCTATGTCCCATGGTGAAGGCCAGTAACGGCAAATCGGTCCAAGTGTTCCAAATTGGCGCATTCTCCTATACCTCCAATTAAAGACCACTCATTTCACTTACTAAAGTTGAGAAACATTAAAAAGTATAGTAAAATAGATTCATGAAGAAGGAGGCAGACGAACATGGAGATTGGAATCAGCACATTTTTGGAAACCACACCGGACCCGGTGACCGGCAAAGTAATCAGCCATGCCGAAAGATTGCGTGAAGCGGTAGAGGAGATCGTACTTGCCGACCAGGTCGGGCTGGACGTATATGGAATAGGAGAGCATCACCGCGCCGATTACGCCGGAAGCGCGCCTGCCGTAGTACTGGCTGCTGCAGCGGCAATGACCAAGAACATCCGGCTTACCAGTGCCGTCACGGTACTGTCCTCGGATGATCCGGTCCGGGTCTATCAGGCATTCTCCACCCTCGACGGCATCTCGAACGGCCGGGCGGAGATTATGGCAGGGCGCGGTTCCTTTATTGAATCCTTCCCGCTGTTCGGCTACAGCCTGGACGATTATAACGAATTATTCGAAGAAAAGCTGGAGCTGCTCCTGGCGATCCGTGCCTCCGAGAAGGTAACCTGGCGCGGCGGCCACCGTCCTGCCATTGATAACCTGCCGGTCTACCCGCGGGCTGTGCAGGACCCGCTGCCGGTGTGGATTGCGACAGGCGGAAATCCCGAGTCGGCGATCCGCGCAGGCATGCTGGGCCTTCCAGTTGCGTTCGCCATCATCGGCGGAATGCCGGAAAGGTTCGCTCCGCTGGTTAAGCTATACAAGGAGGCTGCTGCCTCGGCCGGGCATAACCCCGACAAGCTGCAGATTGCAACCCATTCCCACGGCTTTGTCGGAGAAACTACAGAGCAGGCTGCTGCCTTGTTCTACCCTTCCACCCAAGCACAGATGAATGTTATCGGACGCGAACGCGGCTGGGGCCAGACTTATAACCGTGCCACTTACGACGATGCCCGCAGCCTGCGCGGGGCGCTGTATGTCGGCGATTCCGAATATGTGGCGGAGAAAATTATTTTGCTGCATAAAAATCTCGGCGTGACCCGCTTCTTCCTGCATGTCAATGTCGGCACCATGCCGCACCGTGAGGTTCTGCGCGCTATTGAGCTGCTGGGAACCAAGGTGGCTCCGATCGTACGCCAAGAGCTGGCCCGGGGCTAAATTTTATTAATAACGAACCAAAGAGATGTTCTAATGGCCGTATATCCGGCTCATGGAACATCTCTTTTTTAGCGTTTGACACCCTAATAATTCATTTATTGAAACTATCCTGTCCTGATGTTGACTTTGAGCCGGCTTCCCCATATATTATAATTAACTTGAGTTAATTTATTTACCGAAGTAAATTAAAATCCCTGGAGGTCTTCTCATGATAAATAGGCTGGCTAAAGGTCTTGAAGCTGTAACGGTTAAGCTATGGTTGCTGTTTCTATTATTGTCCCAATCTATTTATGCCATCATGCAGAACTATTCTATTCCACGAACAAGCCGGGAGGCTGGCGGTCTCCTGATCTTTGATATGAATCCTTTGGGGTATACTTATGAGTATGCGCATAAGTTTCTAACTCAGTTATCTGAAGAAGGCTATACACTCTATCTGCATGTGCAGTTACCCCTCGATATTTTGTTTCCTATCCTAAATTGCTTGACTGGATTATCTACTTTCATTTTGCTGATTCGTCTATATAATAAGGTGAAGAATACATCGGCATTACCTATATACTCCTCTTTATCAAAAGCCGTATTAGCCCTCCCAATAGCTGCAATGTTATTTGATTACCTGGAGAACATTATGATATTCACGATGCTTGCGTACAAAGCGGCAGTTCCAATAAGCCTTGTATTTGTTGCAAGTACTTTTACAATTATCAAAAGTATATCAACGGTAGTATTTTATATTGTGGTTATCGCTATTTTGCTAGTAAACGGTGTAGCCTGGATTAGAAGCAGATCCAAGAAGGAGCAAATAGATGGAGAATTTCGGGATTAGAGAAAAAAAGGCAGCTCTTCTGAGGGTTTCTATTCTGGAAGAGATGCTTCGTCTGCTGAGAATGAAAAGTATTAATGATTTAACCCTTGAAGAACTGTGTTCTAACATTAATACAACTAAAGTAACTTTTTTTAAAAATTTCAGCTACAAAGAACAGGTGTTAGACTACTTTATTTGTAAGTGGCTTTATGATAGAAGTTTTGATATACACCGCAAAAGGTATACAGGTGAAGCAGGATTGTATAACGTATTTCAATCGATTTGTGAGGATACGGTTCCCGGTAAAAAAATCATGTTATCACTCATTCAATATTACAGTAAGCTTACCGAAAAACCACCCGCTATCGAGCCTTCACCTTATGAGTATTATTTGTTTAATAAGGAAGCATTTGAACAACAGGTAGAGCCGCTGAGCCTGCAGCAAGTGTTTATCTACCATCTCTCGGAGATAAAAACGATACATCCTTCCCAGTATAATGAAGTAGTATCTCAATTATTTGCTTTAATGTATGGAGTGCCCATCCAAACGCATATTATGGAACTTGAGAATATGTACCCTTTTTATGAGACAGGGATCAAGCGGATTATAGGGGAAACGTCATAAAAAAGACGCATTAATTCATTAATACTTTCCGCATGCTATTCTAAAGCCAAGGTCATCCGTCTTAAAATCAGGCATGCTTTTCCTTCTAATTGTAGATCCACAATTGTTCTCGACTTCAGCCCAACTGCCTCCCCGAAAGACCCTATAGTTCCCATAACGTTTAGTATCATACAGATCCCAGCACCATTCCCAGACATTCCCGATCATATCGTAAAGCCCCCAAGGATTAGGAAGCAGCTTTCCGACTTGCTGGACTGATCCATTAGAGTTCCCTTTATACCATGCAATTTTATCAATTTCATCATACCGATATCCCTTGGTTCCCGCTTTGCATGCATACTGCCATTCAGCGTCTGTTAATAATCGAAAGCCATTCGCATCTTTGTTATAGATAGTCTTCTCACTTTCATGTGCGATTGTGTAGCATTCAGTCCTATCAAGTATTCTGGACAATTTGTTACAAAAGACAAGCGAATCTAACCACGAAACATCCGTTATTGGCTGTTTATTTTCATTAGGTTCTACATCATCATGCATGACAAAATGATACAAATGCTGTGTTACCTGATACTTCATTACATAGAAAGGTTCAATTGATGCAGTCCATGTGACAACCTTTCTATCACTCTTTCTTCCAGGGTCAGCTAAAGTGTAATCAGAACTAAGCCATTTATTCATATTAATATAATCGCGTAATTCAACGGTCCCACTTTCTATTGGTACCATCAAATTTATTAAGTCTTTTATTAAATGCTCACCGTTACTTTCGTACTTCCCCATTGTCATATTGATCCCCTGTCGCTTCAATTCTTTTCATTAGCAGTCTGCTCTTTACGCTATCGTTCTTCGTTAGTTCAAAGAACAGTTCATCAACTAATTATCACTTTACTCTTTCGGAAATGTTTTTACTTATTTCTTCAGGATTTTCAACACCAATGATCAACTTTGATATTTTGAACTTACCAACTTTAAAGCTATTCAAATCTAAATGAAGAGTTTTAAGCTCATTCTCAAAAAAGTGCAGTTGATAACCACCCTCTGATCTAAATAACCCATTTCTCATTTCTCCTAATAAAGCACCATATAGTTTAAAAGCATTTGGTATCGGTCTACCTGTTGTTATTCCTATGATTGAAGAGTATGGAATTTGCAATCCTTTATCTAATTTTAAAAAGGGTGAGTTTCCAAAGTCGATATTTACGTAGGTTTCCATTAGTTGAATTTTACGTCCCATATTTTGATTTCCCCCATTTTCAAATAATCCATTTATTTCACAACCAATAATTACAAATAATACCACGAACACCTCTTTTCTTAAAATCTAAACTGCCCGTTAGTTTAATAAAAGCAGCCGATCGCTAGCTTAATGCCAAATTCCCACTTAGGCAATTAATGCAAGTTCTTATCCTAAATCGGGAATGAATACAAGGACTTGTCCTGAGCCTTGGACAAGATCTTGCATCACTAAAATAAAAAAGCCGCGCTATTCGCGGCTTCTAATGGATGAATTTGTCCTTGTCCCCGACAATATCACGACGCAACCAAGCGTGAGGCGGTGAGGGTATGACCAGTCCGCCCAATGAACATTTGTATTTTTACTCTTTGTATAATAGTATCGTGTGCTTCTTTAAAGCTTCATTTACATTCGATAATACCCAGCGGATTAGGCGTATCCATCAACGCGGCACACGCTGCAGGCCAGGCGGGGTCTTCAGGGTAGAACGCGGTACGGAGATAGGACCAGACGAGCGCTCGCAGCATAGCCACGCGCTCGGGGTTTTCGTCGGTCGTTTCCTTCGCGTCGTATCCGGACACCCCACCGAGCCCGTGCTCTGCTCCGAACAGTGTCAACAGGCATTTGGGGCCGGGGCTCTGGAAGTACGCATCAGCACGCCAATCTTTGCGATCGGAGAACGCGGGGTTCCAGTCGTTCTCACCCACGACGACGAGAGCTGGCGTTGTCATTGCAGCAAAGCTAGTTGTTCCCAAGACTGGGTAGTGCTCGGATGCGAATGCGGCGAGGTCCTCGCCTTTGCCCGGCGCTGCCAACAGTACACCCACCTTGATCCGAGGGTCGGCCAGGTTCACCTTCGTCCCGTCCACCGGGTCCGTAACGCCCTGTCCACACAACATTCCTACCGTATGCCCACCCATTGAATGCCCGACTGCGGCGATCCGGCCTTGGTCTAGTCGCCCGCCGAGCCCTGGAACAGCAGCCTCGATCTGGTCCAGGTGATCGAGAATGTAGCGCATGTCCTCCACTCGGGACCGCCAATACAACGGTGCCTCTGGGTTATCCGATTCACGCAGGCCCAGCGCCTTCGAGTCCAAGTGAGTGGGCTGGATCACGACGAAACCGTGAGCTGCCCAGAAGTTTGCGATGGGCCCGTAGCCGTGTAGGGATGATACGAAGTTCGAAGGCCCATGGCCGTGCGACAGAAGAATTACGGGCAGGTCGCTCCCCGTCGAGGGCGCAGAGACCTTGATCTGCAAATCCACAATCCGACCTGGGACCGACAGCACCACGGGGCTGAAGGTTATAACAGGGGTGGGATCGTTGACAGGAATACCGGCAGCTTCAGTGAACGGCTTGCTCATGGAACGCTCTCCCTTTGGATTAGCCTGCATTAGTAACACACTCCTTTTTTTGGACCACCCTTTTTAGGATGGTTCCTTCTTTTATTAGTTTGGTTGACGTGTCAATCTTAAATAACTGTAGCATGTTTACGTTGACACGTCAACTATGATATGATGATTATATGGATAAGAGCGAACTGAACGAAGAAGAAATTCAATTATGGTATAAGTGGAAAGGCTCCTTTCACAGCATCTTCGGTCGCGTAATCAAAGAGATGTCCGATCACACCGGACTATCAGAGGGCGATTATGGAGTACTGGATCGGTTAGACCTTGTGGGGGACGGCAGCCTTCGCCAACAGGAGCTGGCCGAATCCATGGACTGGGATAAGAGCCGATTGTCACATCATCTGACGCGGATGGAGAAACGCAGGCTGGTGATGAGGAAGCCATTAGACACCGATCGCGGTGTTCAGGTCATTATTACTCCCGTTGGCAAATCAGCCTTGAATGATGCCCGTCCCATCGTCTCCATGGCCATACGCAAACATTTTCTGGATCAATTAACCGATCAAGACGTGGAATCGATTACGAAGCTGGCGGAAAGAACAAAAAAAGGGTCTGCAGCATCTTATAATGCCCCGACGCCATGATCGCGTATTTTAAGCAAATATTTTGAACGTGAATTAAACCGGCCTCTTCCACCAAAACAATGGAGGGGGCTTTTGTTTTCCAAAAGCAAGATAACTGCCCGTTAGCTTATCAAAAAGGAGCAGTTCCCGACTGGCAAACTGCTCCATGCTGTTTAATAAAAAACTTATCATTGCTGCCCAATAATAAGTCCTGGGGATATTAAGACCTGAGATGATTTGCTGTAAGCCTAATTAGAGCGTCTCAGCCAATTTCTGAATCTTGGAGTGGGAAATTAAATATACAGGACCCATTATTTCAATAATGCCGTCCTTCACACGCATTGCACTTTCCTGTTCTGCCGCATAAACATCAATCTCTTCAGACAAGGGGAACAGGTAACCTTGAACAAACGTAGCATAGTCACGTTTAGAATGAGATTCATAGGCAAAATGATCCAAGCCAATACCATCATAAATAGTACTTGATTCAACTTCATCAGTATCATTCAAGCTTAACCATTTTGCAGCCATGTTTATCGCTCCGGCGCTGGCACCCACTATAACGGCATTGCTGTTCTTAATAACCTTTGATAATTCATAATCCTCCAAAAAATCGTTTTGCAAAACCGGATCTCCACCGCATAACAAAATGACAGAAGCGCCCTGAATGAATCGCCGGGCATCTTCCTTCTGCGTGCGGTAATCAATGAAATGATATTCATCAAAAATAAGGTTAGCCTGGTTTAACCATGTACATTCAAGAATATCTTCAACGTTCATTTGCTCACCTGTATAACCGGACGGTTCAGCGCTAATCATAACAAGCGATTTTCTGTCTTGTATATCCTTATGTAAACAATGGACCAGCTTCTCTGGAAAAGAATTATTAAACCAACTGAAATAGTAGTGAGTACTCAAACTTAATTGCCTCCTCTCATCTCATTAGGCGTTAGCTGAACAAATCCACTCTTTTCCATGTTCCCGAATGAATTTAATATCGCTTTGATAATGTTCAAGATGCCCTTCTTCTATCATTTTTTGAAAAGCAAGATCACCTTCACTGCTCTTTCTTACCATTGTTTTACATAACCCTTCTAATCGCAGTAATACCATTTCCAAATATTCTTCTACTTCCTTACCGTAAGATTCAAAAAACAAGGCAACCCTTTGTTTTATACGATTAGCATGCTCAAATGAATTATAATGAATGACTTCCCCTGATTCCGAAAGATGAAGCCTGCTTAAGGGGACGCAAGTATAGAGAGTATAGGCTATGTCGTAAAGTCTTGGACCAGGTGCCGCATGGTCAAAATCAATAATACCTATTGGCCTTTCATGATTAAAAATAATGTTGTACATCGCAAAATCATTATGACACAGCACTTCAACGGGTTGGGGTGTGAGATCTAGCAATTCCCAGCTCTCATCAAATGAAAAATCTTGCACAGAATCATGATAAAAGCGGAGCATTTTTGCTATTTCGATTAAGCAATCATCTGACCACATGTATTTTTTTAATGGATAATTACCCGCTTCTCCTTCAATATAGGATAATATCTCTCTTCCTTTTTCATCGATTCCTATAAATTTTGGTGCATAACTGAAACCTTTATTCTCTAAATGCTTTAATAGTTTATGAATTCTGTAACTATCCGGTTTTAATTCGCGTCGTACAGTGCCTCCCGAACGATAAACATTAGAGACATTTCCACCTGTTAGCATTTCTTCGTTATCCTGGTTTGTCATTAAATTCCCCCCTATAGAAGAGACAAGCGGATCTACATAAACTCTGCTTCTCGTCCGTAGATTAGATATACAGCTCTTTCCCGCCTAATTATCAGCCGCACGCGCAGATTCTCTGCTATCTCCGGCATCCCCATCCCTGCCAGTTCCCCGGCACACCATTTAACCAGCAGCGGGTCTGAACATGCAGAATGCTGCATATTGCGGATGAATGCGAGCTTCACTTCCTTTTCCGCTGAGCGAAAATAAACCTGTAATTCCTCCAGATCCTCCTCAGCTGTTAAATGATCAGGTATTTCCGCAGAGAGGATTCCCGTTTGTCCGTTCAGCGCCAGAACACCCAAGGTATCATTGGTTGCAACGCGAACGTTCCGCTGGCGCTCCGCACGAAGCTCCTGCTGGTATTGCCAAGCCCGCGGAATCGGCGCAAAATGAAATTGTCCCGCAGCCCATGCGGTTACCTGGGCCTGTTCTCGCCTCCAGCGGTCTCGATCAAACCACTCCGTACTTTCCTGCCCGTCAGTCTGCTCCTGAACAGTTTCGAGATACTCCTCCTCACTGCTAAACTCATCAAGCAGCAGCAATTTATCATAAAAATGCAGACAGAAGAAATCGAACAAATTCCGGGCTACCAGCCGGGTATGCTGAGACTCCATCGGCATAACACGAATAACCGGGGCTTCCGCCAGACTCATGGCAGTCCCAAAATCACTCAGAAACGCAAAGTGTTCTCCATCCGAGCCCGTCCGGGCAAAACTCACAGCATCTACAGGCGTGCAAAAGTAACCTGTGTCACTACGGTCGATTCCCAGATACAGTCCTGTAGGGGGCTCGAGATAAGGAACCTCCGAGGCAATCTCCATCTGCCAGCTCCGGAGCTGTTCAAGCAATATTGGCGTTTGATATCTGTAAGTCATCACGTTCAATTCCTCTCTTCATCTGCACCGTTTTTACTGCGAAGTCACATTATACGTTACAGTCTTTACCTTCCCGTCTGGCAGTGTAGCATAGGTGAATGTCATCACATTGCCCTCCCGCTTCTTCAGCACCAGCATTTTACTCAGAATAAAAGAATCCGATCCATCCGCCTGATCCCATTCCTTGCGGTCTTCGGTACTGATCAACGCCTCGCTCAGATTCGTGCTTAGTCCGCTCACCGTATGAATGGCATACAAGTGTGTGTTTGTCATCAGGCGCACCAGGATCATATCTTCGGCAGCGTACTCGACGGAGAAGTTTCCTTCCGTTCCTGTGATACTCTCCAGGTCAAAGAGCTTCCCTAGACTGCCATCACTGTTAATGTACTGAATGTTCCCACCATCGGTCATGTAGAGCTGGGAAGTCTTTAACAGCGGGGCCTTGACATAGGAAGTGCCGCTGTAGTGATAGTCCATTTGCTTCAAAATTCTGCCGCCTTGAATCAGAGCCTGGTAACCATTGCTGAAGTCATTAAACATCGCATAGTGGTTATCCGTAAGCAGCAGCAGGTCGATTCCCTTTCCGACGCTCTTAATTTCCAGGGCGTGTGTGTACGGCAAATCAGCAAACGGAAGTTCGCCGATCAGCACAGGCTTGCCGGCAGATGAAGCGCTGTAGAAGACATCACCATTTTTTTGCGAGACCCAGTATAGTCTGCCTTGGGCAGAAGCGACCGAATAACGGAGCTCATCCACAATATTCAGGCTGTCGCTGCTTTTGTCGTACACCGTTTTGCCGCCCATTGCACTGACCGCCGACACCAGCGGCACATAAATTTTGCCTTTGAGGATCCGTGGCGCATTGGTCAAGGCTGAAGCTTTACCGTCTATGGTGGAGTTGATCACACCAGCTGTCACTGTAACTTCGCGTCCGGGACGAACGAGCTTAGCAGTCTTTGTGCTCTGGTTCCAGCTAAGGGCATAGCCCATCGTCTGTGCCAGCTGCTGCAGCGGAACAAGCGTAGTTCCCCCCATAACCACCTGGCTGCTCCCGAGTAAAGTCTCTTTGTAATTCAACAGAATATGGCTGTCCGCCGCAGCGGACACGGAACCCGGACTTAAAGCGATCGCTGCCGCCAGAATACCAATTGAAAGCTTCCAATTTCTCATCTCTGCAATCTCCCCTCATCATAGTTATCTTTAATATTGGACGAAGCAGATTGGAAAAAGTTTCTATAAGCGGCACATCCCGCTTTCATATAAAGACACCCCGTCTGCCTGCAGTAACAACTACTGCTGACGGACAGGGTGTCTTCAACGTTTATTGATTAATCAGATAAGGGATTACCGGATAAGAGATCAGGTTGCGGTCTCTGTGTGCAGAAATGATTACGTCGCTGTGTGCGCTCAGAATTCCATTTTGCAGCAGAACCGGCCGGAAGCCGCGCTCACTCGCCCCGTTATAGGTGAATTGGACGCAATGCTCAGCCGAGAAGCCGGAGATAATCAGCAGCTCAACACCATGATCCTTCAAGATCTGCTCCAGCTCCGTCTTCCAGAACGCATTGGAATACTCTTTGGTTACCTTCAGATCACTATCCGATACTTGAACTTCGGGAATGATATTATAATGTTCCTTCGTTGCTTCCTCCATGCCTTCAATATCCTGAATGTGGATGATCAGCTGGTCCTTCGCCCGGAGTATATCCGAGACATAATTGATATATTCACAGGCTCGGTCCAGTGTTTTCTTGTCCACATGCTCCCGCACGTGGATTTCCTGCATATCGATAATCAAATAGCCCAGCTTCATTAAGAACCTCCTTGTATGAAACGTTATGCCGATATCGTACAACATTGCAGGCGTGAAGCCAACGGAAGCAAGAAAAAAAGACCGCTCATTTGAAATGAGGCGATCTTCTGAACGGGCCGATAAAATTCGTTATTCCTTCACGCCTCCGAGTGCTACACCCGCAATAATATACCGGGATAACAGGAAGTAAACCACGAACAGCGGCAGAGATGTCAAAGCCAATCCCATATAGATTGAGCCGAACTCCTGCTTGTAAATATCACCCTTAAGTAAGCTTACCATGATCGGCAACGTATATTTTTCCTTCCTGGTCAGCAGTATCATCGGCATGAACAGGTTATTCCAGTTGGCTACAAAGGCAAAGATCGCCTGTGTCGCTACAGCTGGCATCATCAGCGGCAGGATAATCCGGTTGAATGTCTTGATTTCACCGGAACCATCCACACGTGAAGCTTCTACAATCTCATGGGACAACGTTGCCAGCAGATACTGGCGCATGAAGAAGACTACCGCAGGCGCTGCAATTGCAGGCAGAATCAGCGGAAGGAAGCTATTGGTCCAATGCAGTTTATACATAAACTGATAGAAACCGATTGCGCTGGCCTGGGATGGAATCATCATTACGCAAATAATGAAAGTAAAGAATGGCTTGCGCAGCTTCCATTTATAGGTCACAAGTCCATAGGCGGCCAAGGACGAGAAATAGACTGTGCAAAGCGTTGCAAAAGTGGAAATAATAAATGAATTCATAAATCCTTGCAGCGGATCAAAGCTTTTGTCGAGCAGCACCTGCAGATTTCTCATTAAGTGGGAAGAAGGAAGCAGTGAAAGGCCGCTTTGGATTTCTGGTGTAGAGCGCGTGGCATTGACAAACATGATCCAGAACGGAAGAATACTGAGCACCGCCAAGAGGATACAGATGATATAAATGATTGTCTTGCTTATTTTTGTGTTAACAGCACTGCTTTTCTTAATTTTTTCCATGGTCTACACCTCCCTCACGGCCGCTTTGACAGCTTTTCTATAAGTTTTTTGTGCTTTTTTCAATTTAGCTTCATCACGGTCACGCATCAGGTAGAAGAGGAATCCTGACAGAACCCCGGAAATCACGAACATGATCATGCTCGCTGCTGCAGCGCGGTTGTACAGATAGCTGCCCTTGAACGCTTGCCCGTAGATAAACATAGAAGTGGTGAGGGTAGAGTCATCCGGTCCGCCTGCAAGGAACAGCTGCGGAATATCGAACATAGTCAAACCACCGACCATGGATGTAATCAATGTGAACAATAAAATGGTACGCAGGCTCGGCAGCGTAATGCGGAAGAAGGTCTGGAACCCGTTAGCACCATCAATCGCCGCAGATTCAAAGAGCGCAGGATTGATACCCATAACGCCAGCAATAAGAATGATCATCGTGTTACCGTACCACATCCAGAATTGGATGAACGCCACAATGCCACGTGCCGTTGACTTATCCTGAAGGAAGTTAATCGGTGCGTGGGACCATCCCATCATATCAAAAAAGCTATTCACAGGGCCTACCGGATAGGCAAACAAAGTGCTGAATAGTACGGCGATTGTACTCGCAGTGATAATATTAGGCATATAGAGCAAAACCTTGAACAGGCCTTTACCCTTTATGTTCAGACGCACATTCGTGAACCATGCAGTGAGCAGGAGTGCGAGGATAATCTGGGGAACAAAGTTGAGAATCCAGAGTACTCCCGTATTGATTAGAGACTTCCTGAATGAAGGGTTGTCAAACAGGAGATCTTTGAAGTTTTGAAAAGGATTATCCAGAACGTGGATTGGTTTCGGTATGAGTCCCTGCATATTGGTGAATCCGATGAATGCCGTATATAAAATGGGATACAGCGAGAAAATCAGAAATGCCAGGACAAATGGAAAGGTAAAAATATAGCCGAATTTCGAATAGTTAACACCTTTGCGGCGCATGCTCTCACCTCATATTAATTGATATTAGGGGCGGAAAAACTCGCCCGCCCCTTCTGCTACCGCTTATTCGCTTTCAATGTTAAGCTGGTCTTTAACTTGCTGTTTGAAGGTTTCAAGCGCTTTATCACGGGACTTGTTGCCCGCTGTGTACTCACGTACCTGATCACGCCAGAGCTTATTGATCGTTTCATCGTACTGAGTCAAGTTCTTACCGGAAGCGTTAGCATTAGCTGGAACAAATACATCGAACATATTCTGCCCGCCGAGCAATGGAACTTCACCATTGGATTTGCCCATAACTACGGAGGAAGCTACGCTATCCTTAGTACCTTGCTCGCCTTCCTTCATAGTGCCGTTAGCCCAGTAATATTGGAGGCCTGTTTCGGAAGTATCGAGTGTTACCCATTTGATAAAGTCAGCAACGGCTTGTTTCTTAGCATCATCCTTGGTAACTTGTTGGTTGGCAAGCAACCAAGTACCTCCCCAGAAGAATCCTGTTGGCGGCTCAGTTACAGCCCAGTCGCCGCTTGTATCTTTCACTTGATCTTTCATCGTATAGTTGATGAGCCAAGCAGGACCGAAGAAGCCGAATACCGGTTGAGCGCCTGAACCGGACATATCTGCGAACCAAGCTTCTGTCCAGTCAGTTGTATCGTTGTAATAGCCATTGTCTTTCAGCTTTTTAGAGAGATCCAGGAACGCTTCACGCTTAGGATCAATGTGAAGCTTGCCGTCAACAATCCAGCCTGTGTCTGAACTGTTCTCGATCGGGTGCCAAATGTCTCCGTCACCGGATACCATGCCATAACCCTTAGCTTTTACCTTGGCAGCTGCTTCGAAGAACTTATCCCAACCCGGGCCAATTTCGGTTTTGATTGTAGCAGGATCGTCTGTTCCAAACACATCCTTGGCAAGCGAGCGGCGATAGATAAAGGCACCACCAGTTGCCTGATAGCCAAGACCCTTCAGCTGTCCGTCTTTGGAGCCGATGTCCACGGAGTATTGAGCAATGCCCGCATCCTTAACTAACTGGTCATCCAGACCCAGGTCAGCATAATTAGCGGCATAGCTGGAAGCGTCGCCTTGCGTATACTTGAGCACGAATGCTGATTCAGCTGCATAAATGTCCGGGGCATCTTTACCGCCAGCGGCCAGCGCCTGGTCAAGAGCCGGCTGGTAAGCGCCATCGGTAGTAGCGATTACCGTGGTTTTGAACTCCACATTCGCTTCAGGATGGATTTCCAGATACTTTTTGGTCATGTTCGGAATCTCATCCGTGAAGCTCCAGAGATTGATGGTGACTTTCTCGCCATTGCTCTTTGCCGGAGCTTCGGTAGCGTTTGCAGCCGGGGCTGTAGTTGGGCTTGATGCGTTTGAGTTCGAGTTTGAATTTGAGTTACCGCCGCACGCTGCGAGAGCAGATGACATCACGAGCAATGTGGAGATTCCTACTAAAACACGTTTCATACTTTTCATACTTTGCCTCCCCTTTTTTCTTAATCACTCGGTTTTATGTAACCGCATTCATATTATAGAACCTAGGGACCCCGGACATAAGTCACCTGCCATTGGGAGAAATTCCACTATTTTTGGATTTCACTCCCTATTAGACAAAAAAAGACACCCGGGCCATACCTGGGTGTCTCCATGCTCTCTAATGTTCTATTATTCTAGTTCAGCAGGTTTTGTAATCGTTGTAACCTTGTTGTTCTTAGAATATTTAGCTTCAATTTTTGTAGTATATGTATCTTTCGTTCCGTCCGAAGCCAGCGCATAACTCAGATCAACGGTCAGCTTTTCTGTCTGCCAGGTCTTGGTATTGAGGAACAATTTCCAGGTCGCGCTTTTCGGCTCCAGCGTCTCGCCGTCCCAGAGATTTTCCTGGTCATAGAGGGCAATGAGTCCCTTAGCCGCTGCCGGATCGGTTACCGTAACCTGCAGAACGGTCTGGGTGCCGACAGTAGTGACTTTCATCGACTTTTTAACATTTTTGACCGAATTCAGCATCGATGCAGGATCATACTGGGCTTTGGAATAAAAAGACTCCCATTCCTGCTTCTCCAGTCCGAGCCAATACTGTGCATCAGGATCGATGGGCTCTCCGTCGCCGTCTGTTACTGCATCAGAGCTGCTAACCTCTCCGTCTTCTCCGGTATCTGCGGCTGTATCCTCAGAATCAGCAATAAGTTCGCTTCCGTCTACAAGATAGTAGAATTCCTTATCATTGGCATATAAATCGTAGGATGTTTCCAGTAAACTGATATCCACGCTGCCTGCTGCTGCAAAATTCGGCAGACGGTTGATATCCAGCTTCAGTGTGTTGGTGTTGCTGACCTTCACTCCGCCGGTCTGAATCTCCTGTTTCTTGATTACATCCAG
The DNA here is from genome assembly GCF_017086365.1 of Paenibacillus tianjinensis. Lineage (NCBI taxonomy): Bacteria > Bacillati > Bacillota > Bacilli > Caryophanales > Paenibacillaceae > Paenibacillus > Paenibacillus tianjinensis. Next base: position 5,553,629 of record NZ_CP070969.1, read on the forward strand.
GTGGAAATTCTTCAGCGTTTTGGCAGCTGCCGTTACTTTGCCGATGACTTGATCCACGGTAGGCGGTTTGGCAGCTGTCGCTGCTGCTGAGGCTACTTCAGGACCAGGCATCCAGCCCACCGTTCCTGACAGCAGCAATGCACCCGCAGCCATAATTGTACCTACCGTTTTTGAAACCTTCTTCATGTAGTTCCCCTTTCGGGTCCTTGCGTTAATCATAGATATCCCTATGCAGCCTGGCGATCATGACCTTCTATCTTCGGCTTTAGACCCATGGCTTTGTGTCATCCTCTTTCGGGGATTTTACCTTTAACGCGGACATTTGATTATTGGATTTTAATTGCAGGATGTTTGTCCCTTCATCAATTTACCATGGTTATAATTACCTGTAAAACAAAACCGGTCTTAGTTCCCTGCAACTCAGGACCAAGACCGGTTTGTGGTTTTAAAATACACTTAATGCTATGCTGCGCTATTCTTCTCCCATTCCCACACTGGAAAGGAAGAACTCATATTCAAGGGTTTGCTCGGCCGGAATGGTGTATTCCTTATGCACCGGTGCGCCCCAGCTGTCGTCTCCGCCTACACCCATTTGTCTTCCGGCTACCGTCACTACTGTGTAATGAACCGGCGGGAGCTCAAACGGATGTGAGGCATGCTCCAGCTCAAACGCGGTGTACGGGGACAGGTTACATTCCACCGGTGCAGCTGCCGGAGCCGAGATTTGCAGGCCTATCCCCGCTTCATCGGTAATCTTCACACGGCGTACACCGGTACGGTTACCCGATTCCTGCGGCACGAGATACCTGGACGGCAGCTCCTGCACCTTCCGGCTGAACACACCAAGTCTGGCGCCGAACGCACGGTCAATGTAGTTCTCCTCAGGCCCCATCGCATACCATTCCGACTGATTGTAATCCGCTGACATTTTGAAGGATAAAGCCACGATGGGCAGATCCGGAAGACCGGCAGCACCGGTGTAACGCGTTCTTACCCGGACCGTTCCGTCACCGTAGACGGTATAAGCTGTCTTGAACGCCAGCTCTTCATGAATGCTGAACCGGTAATCGAAGCTTACCGTTACTGCACCTTCCTGCTGCTCAAGGCTGACCTCAACGCATTTGCGGGCCAGGCTTGCCGCATACCAGCTTCCGGCATGGTACCCGAGCTGGGTTCCCTTGTCATTATCGGTAGTCGCACGCCAGAACAGCGGAGCCGGAGGTGCCTCAATCATTTCGTGTCCATGGTAGTTCAGCGACACTAGCGATCCGACCTGTTTGGAGAACAGAACGGTGAAGCCTTCACCGAGGACACCGATCTGCACATCACCTACCACAACCTTAAGTTCACCGGCTGGTTGCTCTGTTACAGTCTCCTCAACAACAAAGACAGATTCGCCAAAGGCAATTTCATATCCCGCTTCAGCCCAAAGCTCTTCTTCCTTCAGTACCAGAGAAGCCTGAATGCTGTATTCGCCCGGAGTTCCTTCCGTATGTGGCAGCTCAATCGGAACCAGCACTTCACTTTGCGGCGCAGCATTGACCTCTGTAGTCCACTTGCCAAGCAGTTCACCGTCACAGTACAGGCTGTACTCCAGTGCCAGATGATCCGTTCCTGCGAACAAGCTTTCATTTATTACCCGGATACCTGTCCGGTCTGGCGCAAGCTTGTAATTCTGATACAGGAATTTGACCTCCTGCATCTTCGGTGTCCACTGGCGGTCGGCATAAACAATGCCGTTGCCGCAGAAGCTGTAATCTGTCGGACGATCGCCAAAATCGCCGCCGTAAGCGAAGAACTCGTTACCATAGCGGTCCTTCTTCAGAATCGACTGGTCAATGTAATCCCAGATGAAGCCGCCCTGGTACATCGGGTACTTATTCTCAAGCTCGGTGTATTTATGCATGCCGCCTACCGAATTCCCCATTGCATGCATGTATTCGCAGCTAAGATAAGGCTTGTCCGGACTAGCGTTCAGATATTCCTCAATGTCAGCCGGCTTGGCATACATCCGGCTCTCCATATCGCTTGTCGCATTGTAATTGCGGTCATAGAACACGCCTTCGTAGTGAACCAGACGGCTGTTGTCCCGGCTGCGGAACCAGTTCGCCACATCCAGAATGACTTGGCCTGCATAGGATTCGTTACCGCAGGACCAGATCAGGATGGACGGATGATTCTTGTCCCGCTCTACCATATTAATCGCACGGTCCAGCACGATGTCATGCCACTTCGGGTCATTGTGCGGAATATTCCAGGACGGCTCAACCGCGCCCATCTTCTGCCAGGAACCGTGCGTTTCAAGGTTCATCTCGTCGATGACATAAATGCCGTATTCATCGCACAGCTCATACCATAATGTCTGGTTCGGATAATGCGAAGTGCGTACGGCGTTGATGTTGCTGCGCTTCAGTGTGCGGATATCCCACAGCATATCTTCGCGCGTGATATTACGGCCAGTGCGGCAGTTGAACTCATGGCGGTTGACGCCTTTGAAGACAATCCGCTTGCCGTTGATGCACATCAGCTTGTTCTTCATTTCGAACCTGCGGAAGCCCGCTTTCTGCACAACGGCCTCCACAACCTCTCCGTCTGCACCGGATAGCGAGATACAAACCGTATAGAGATAAGGATTCTCCGCACTCCAGGTCAGAACATCTGCCACTTCTCCGGAAAGCGTAAGCTCCTGTCCGTTAAAGGTTCCTTCGGTGCTCAGACAGACTTCACCGTCCCGGTCCTTCAGCTCAAGCTTGGCACTGATTGCTTCCTGCGGTGTGTTCAGCAGATGCATGGTTACGTTCAGACTGCCTTTCGTATAAGTATCATCCAGCTCCGCCCGCACCTCAAGATCACGGATATGAGCCTTCGGAACAGTGTACAAATAGACCTCACGGAAAATCCCGGAGAACCGCCAGAAATCCTGATCCTCCAGCCAGCCCCCGGTACTCCGCTTATACACTTCAACGGCCAGTTTGTTTTTGCCCGCCCGCATAAACGGGGTCAGGTCAAATTCGGACGGAGTGAAGCTATCCTCGGCATAGCCGACGAATTCGCCGTTCAGCCAGACATAGAAGGCCGACTCCACACCCTGGAAGGAGATGAAAAGCGGTCCGTTCTCCATATTCTCCGGCAGGCGGAATTCCTTTACATAGCTGCCGACCGGATTATGCTCTGGAGAGATGTGCGGCGGGCGGAGATCAATCAATCCATCCCAGGGGTACATTGTATTGACATATTGCGGCCGGCCGTAGCCCTGCAGCTGAATATGTCCGGGGACCTGAATATTGTCCCAGCCGGTGCAATTATATTCTTCCTTATAAAACGCTTCTACACGGCTCGCCGGATTTGGCGCATAACTGAATTTCCAGCTCCCGTTCAGGCTGTAGCGCATATCCATCGGCGCATCGGCCTCTGCCTCAGCCATATTATTATAGTAACGGTGGTCCGAATGAGCCTCCACCCGGTTTACCTTGAAGGTACCCGGATCTTCCAGCCAGCTCAAGCTTGGAGTAACTGCCAATTTCATTTCCTCCTTCAGAACATATAATTATTTCACTGATCCCACCATACCGGCAACGAACTGCTTCTGCATCAGGAAGAAGACAAGAGCTGTCGGAAGTGTGGAGATGACAACTGCGGCCATAATCACCCCGAAATCTGGAGAGTAGCTCGAGCCTAAGTTGGAGATCAGCAGCGGGATGGTCCGTTTCTCCGGAGTCTGCAGCACGATCAGCGGCCAGAGATAGTTATTCCAGCTGGACATGAACGTAATGATTGCGGCAGCGGAGTAAGTAGTCTTCATCGTCGGAATATAAATTTTGAAGAACAGGCCCAGCTCCGATAATCCATCGATCCGTCCGGCTTCCAGCAGCTCCCGCGGGAACATCTTCGAGCTCTGCCGGAAGAAGAAGATCAGGAACGCCGTAGTGAACGTCGGCAGGACAACCGCAGCGACTGTGTTAACCCCGATAAGCGGAGCAGCAGCCGACAGCTTCGAGAACATTTGATACAGCGGAACCATCAGCGCGGCGAAAGGGATCATCATGGATAGTAATAACAGATTGAAGACCATATCCTTCGCTTTGCTGCGGTAAATTTCAAATCCGTATCCGGCCAGGGAGGCAACCAGCAGGGCCAGAACCGTTGTCGTCAGAGCAATTTTGAGTGTATTCCACAGGGCAGGCACAAGGTTGATGGACTCTGTCAGCTTCCGGATATTGTCAAACAGATGTGTACCGGGTAACATTCTTCCCTGGGTTACGTCCACTGAAAGATTTGTGGCGCTGATAATCATCCACAGAAACGGAAAAATCGAAACAAACGCAACAATGGACAGAAAAACATAAATTGGGGCACGGCGTAAAGTTCTCATTATTTATCATCACCTGCCAGTTTGATTTGAAGGAAGGCCAATATAATGATCATGACTACGATAGAATACGATACAGTCGCAGCATATCCAAAGTCAGGCGTGTACTTGAACGATAGATTGTAAATATATTGGGAAATGGAGAGCGTCGCGTTGCCGGGACCTCCCTTGGTTATATTCATAATTTCATCGAACAGCTGCAGGGTACCAATAGTCGAGGTAATCGACGTAAAGAGAATGATCGGTTTGAGCAGCGGTACGGTAATCGAGAAAAATTGTCTCGGGCCCGAAGCACCGTCAATCCGTGCAGCTTCATAAATGGAACTGTCGATGTTTTGCAGCGAGGAGAGGAAAAAGATCATATTGTATCCCGTCCAGCGCCAGGTAATGGCGATAATAATCGTAACTTTCGCCCAGAAAGGATCGGAGATCCACTGGATCGGTTCAGACAGGATGTGCATGTTCAATAAAGCCAGGTTGATCAGTCCGTCATTTCCAAACAGATATTTGAATACAACGGAGTAAGCTACAAGTGAGGTTACGCAAGGCAGGAAGATCGCAGTACGGAAAAAACCTTTGAAGCGCAGCTTGCTGTCATTCAGCAGTACCGAAATCATCATCGCAAACACGATCATAACCGGCACCTGCACAATCAGGAACAAGAAGGTATTCTTGACGGCGGTAAAAAAGGTTTTATCACTCAGCAGGCGCTTGTAATTCGCTAACCCGTCGAAGTGAAGATTAGCCCCTGCGCCCGTTTTGAACGAGAGCAGCAGTGCCTGAATCATCGGATAGAAATAAAACAGACAGATCATGAGGACGGCCCCGGCAATAAATAACCAGCCGGTAAGCTTAGCGCGGTTGCGTATGGTATGGTTCACAGCTCTCATTCCTTTCTCTATGCAGGCGGAAATCTTGTTAAAAGGAGAATCCGCCGTCCTCCGTCCTGGCACTAGACGGCAGGTAGGAAGGACAGCGGATCAATCAAGTATTACAGTTTCTACTGGATTTGGGACTCAGCCTGGGACTGTGCATCGCTAAGCGCTTTGTCCAGCTCCGTGCCGTTCAGGAAGTTCTGCATTTCAACCTTGAGGATATCCTCAATGGCATATGTGTGCAGGCCGTAGTTTACGTTCGGAATTTCAGCTGTCCATTTGGCAAAGTCAGCGATAATCTTTTGTCCGCCGAAGAATTCATCAGCTGTACCGTAGGCTTCGCCTTCAGCAGCAGGTTTGTATGTTCCTACAACGCCTACATCAGTTACAAGCTTCTGGTACAAAGCAACGTCGGAGCCGAGTGTTGCGCCCAGGAATTTAACCGCTGCTTCTTTGCCGTCATTGTTAAGCACATACCAGGAGCTGCCGCCGAGATTCGAGGCATGTACAGAGTTTGCTGCGTTTTTGAGTTTAGGGAAAGGTACTACCGCCCATTTGCCGGACTGGTCAGCAGAAGCTTTCACCGAAGGTGTAATCCAGTTACCGGTAGGAACGGAGGCAACGTCACCGCTGTTGAAGCCGGCAAGGAACGAGCTCCAGTCAGAGTTGACTTTAACGATATCGGCATTCATCAGCTCTTTGTAGCTTTCAAATGCTTCTTTCAGAACCGCGTTGTCTTTCAGATCAGGTGTTTTACCGTCTTCTTTCAGATACCAGGAGCCTGCAGACTGGATCATCATGCGGATCAGCCCCAGATCGTTAGGGTCCTGGGTCAGCATGGCTTTGCCTGTTTTGGCTTTAACGGCTTTACCGATTTCAATGTACTGCTGCCAGTCGATATCCTGAAGATCGTCAACGGTATAGCCTGCTTCCTGCAGATAATCTGTGCGGACATAGAGGCCTACAACACCGGAGTCAAACGGTACGCCGTATTGCTTGCCGTTAAAGCTGGTTGGTCCGAGCTTGTATTCGGCGAAGTCAGAAGTTTTAATAGCATCTCCCAGTTCCTGAAAAGCGTCTGGATACGTTTGCAGGAAGCTCTGTGCACGGTAATCTTCAATCAGAACGATGTTAGGCAGACCGGAAGCGGACCCGGAGTTAAGTCCTGTGTTCAGCTTCTGGATAATGTCATCCTGCGCATATTCAACAACTTCGATTTGCGCATCCGGATTTTTGGCCACATAAGCGTCCTTAGCCAGATTCATTGCAGCGATGTTGAAGTTTTTGTCCCATGCCCATACGGTGATTTTCTGGTTTCCGCCAGCTGCATTTCCTTCAGCTCCGGTATTAGCCTGATTATTGGTATTAGCGTTGCTCGAGCAAGCTGTCAGAAGTGTAAATCCGGCGAGCAGAAGAGCGGTAGCTTTTTTCTTCATGATGTAGATCCCCCTAACATGTATTTGAAAGTGCTTTCTTTTAAAGAATATCATCCCGGGTGCTCATTTCGTTAGAAATGATTTTAGTTAAAATAGTGATAATATTGTTTACTGTATCCGCTTCCACGACCCGCGGATTAGCATTATTTTTCCCCTTTCGCACTTTTTTTAGGTGAAACAGCCCTCGCAGATGCAAGAAGCCGGCGCCGGTATGCGGCGCCGGCTTGCGGCGTAGCTGTCATATTATGCTGCATAATCATCGTTTCAATGCGCTGCTTCAGCACGGTATTCTGATAGAAACCTTTGTCCCTTGTCCCGGGGTGCTTGAGATGGATACGCCATACGGTTCCCCGTACAGCAGCAGCAGCCGGTCGTGGACATTACGGATGCCGATGCCGCTGAACAGCTGGCGGCTGCTTGTGGAGGCCGGGATGGTCTCTTTGTTGTCCAGATCCATACCATCACCCGTATCCACCACCTCGCAGTGCAGTACATCCCTGTCCTTCATGATGGTGACATAGATATAGCCCGAGCTTTTGATATTAAAGGCGTGGAAGAAGGCATTTTCAATAAAAGGCTGCAGAATCAGCTTGGGTACCTTGGCGCTCATGCAGTCCGGCGAGACGAAAGTCTCCACCTTGATCCGGTTACCGTTACGCACCTGATTAATAAATACATAATGCTTCAGGTTGATCAGCTCATCCTCGACTGTAATCGTTTCTTTAACATTGCTGATCGTATTCTGCAGCAGCGAAATCAGGGCATGAATCGTCTCTGTCGCCTGCTCCTTGCTGCCACGCTGTACCAGGATATTGACTGACGCCAGTGTATTGTACAGAAAATGGGGATTGATCTGCTGCTGGAGAGCGGCCAGCTCCGCATTGCGCTGCTCCTTCTGCGTCTCTACCAGCTGGGCGACATAATCATTCAGCTCCCTTAGCATGTAGTTGAATGCTGTACTCAGCTGTCTTGTCTCATAGCTGCCGGTGACCGCCATATAGTTATGGAAATTCTTTTTGGTCACATTGGACATTTTTTTGACCAGCGTGCGCAGAGATTTCGTCAGCCGTTTGGTCAGGAAATAGATCAGGAGCAGCGCAACCGCTGCAATCGCCCCGCCGATCAGAAATAGCATCTTTTTATCAAACAGCGTGCCGATGGTCTCGTTTTTATCAATCAGATTCACAATATAAAAGTTATAGGACGGCAGATAATCGGCCAGCACAATGACTTCCCGCCCGCCGAGTGTCAGCTCCTGGCTGGCAAGCCCTGATTCGGCAATCTGCTTCGCGCTGTTCAGGAGCTCGGGAGACAGGCTGCCGACCTGTTCCGTCCGGTTGCTCGATACAATCCGTCCCGCAGTATCCAGGAACATGACATCATTGCCCTTACTCGTAAAGCTGGCGTAGTTCTTGCGGAAATCACTCTCGCGCGTGAACATGTACAGCGTACCATACGGCTCTGTAAGCCCGGGTGCAGTCAGCGCCTTGGCGGCAACCAGATACCGGCTCTCTGAATTCAGCGGGCTTGCGTCCATAAAACTGTAAAACAGCTTCCCGCCCTGCTCTTGCGCAGCCGCAGTAATCGGATTGTTCCTTAGCTGCTCGGAAGAGCCGGACCAGTAGGTCACATCACTGCTATAGCTTCTGCCGTTCCCCCCCAGTATGGACAGGCCGATATTAGCGGCCCCGATCCCGGACTGGATACGGTCCATCTGGTCGCGCATACTGTAGTACCGCCGGAAATTAGCCAGCGAGCTGCCATCCTTCTCGGTCATGAAGCTGCGGATGACTCCGCTCTGCCCAACATTTATTGCTGTATTCACGGTAGTATAATGCGAGTTCTCCAATGCAGTTTTTATCTGGTCAATGATTTTTGAATTGGTAATGCTGAACGTCTGTACAAACAGCCTTTGCGACATTTGCGCCGTTACCGTGGTAATCAGCACTGTAACGAGCACGATGCTGATGACCATGACGACGAAAATTTTGCTGAACAGGCTCTGGTCCCTAAGCTTCCTGAGCCATTTTTCCATTAATCCCATTTCGGGCTCCTTCCAATTCCTGCATTATCCCTTCCGGTATTGGCTGGGGGAAATCCCCATCAGCTTGCGGAATACTCTGGTGAAATAGCTGTGGTCTGAATATCCCACAAGACTGCTGATCTCGGCAATCGACAGGCCGGGGTTCTCTTTCAGCAGCAGGCAGGCTTTTCCGATCCGCACCCGGTTTAAATATTCGTTGAAGCCTTCCTTATTGTGCAGGGTAAAATAATTCGACAAATAGGACGGGTTAAAATGAAACTCCCGGGCGACTTCTGTCAGCGTAAGCTGGCGTGAATAATGCTCATCGATATACAGGAGAATCTTTTGCATCGCCGGTGTACCGCCACGGTTCTTCGTAACACATTCCGTTGCATCTTGCAGAAACTGCAGCAGCCGCTCCTCCGTCTCCCCGATATGCCGTGCTTCATGGATGGAGCGGAAGTACTCATATTTACTGTCATCCAGCGCACGGGCCTCATAATGGAATTGCAGCAGCATGCCGATGATCTGAAAAATGCTGTGGCACAGGAGGGACTTGAATTCAGACACTCCCGTATCGCGGCGGCCGGACATCGAGGATACATAGCTGCTTAACCGGGTAAAAGCCTGATCGAACTCCTGCCGGTTCAGCTCAGCAGCGAAGACCTCCTGGTCAAAGACCGGTCCCGGCTGCACCTCCCCGCCATGGTCCACCAGCAGACAGCGTTCCGGCATGAAGAATCTGCGGTCCAGCAGCTGCACCAGTTCATCCGCATAGATCGTATGCAGCGCCTCCAGCTCCGTAAAGGTTCGGCTGACTGCCAGATTCAGGAACATATTAGCCCGGATACCGGCTGCGAATATCTGCTCTGCCAGATGCATTAGAGCTTCACGCTCCTCCCCGGCCAGGTTAAAGAGCAAGCGGACATGCCCCTCCAGCGGAGACAGACGGCGGAAGGTTACCCGGCTGCCGCTCTGCAGCAGGGAACGGCTGCTGCTCTCCAGCCACTCTTCCTTGCGGCTAATGGCAGCTAGATCGTCCCCCGTATCCGCAAGCAGCAGCACAAACTCCGGAAAAGGAAATAGGGTCTGCAGCTCTTCCGCATCATATTCCACCGGATAGCCGCTAACCAGCTTGTCTAGTATATAGTCCGCAGACTGCCGCTTGTTGCTTCTCCAGTCAAAGTGCTGAAGCTGAGGAATGCGCTGCGCCGTTTTTTTCAGAACAGCAAGCAGGGAAGCCGCCTCCAGCTTGGGCTTCAGAATATAATCCGCAACCCCGCTCTGGAAGGTAGAACGCACATATTCGAACTCACTGAAGCTGCTGAGCACGATCACTTCAATTTCCGGATACATCCCCTTGACGAGCCGGATTAGCTCCTCCCCGTCCATCACGGGCATAACGATATCGGTCAGGATGATATGCGGCCGCTGTATTTCAATTAATTCCAGCGCTTCTCTTCCGTTGGAGGCTTCACCCGCAATCTGAAACCCTTCCCCTTCCCAGTCCAGCAGATGGATAATCCCCTGCCGTACCAGCATCTCATCGTCCACTACTAATATTTTACAGAACGTTGTGTCCATGTCTTCTCCTTTTTGGAAACGAAAATACGCTAAAAAACAAAATGAAACCCGCTTGATCAAAGGGGTTTCAGCTTACAGATCCATAACTTCCAGCCAAAAAATGAAACAGCTTTCATAATCTGATTTACATTATAGGTATAGGCCGGAGGACTGTCAATTGGCGGGCGGCCGACTGACCCTGTCCCAAAAATAAAGCCATTGCGCGCATCCTCTGTATATGCTGGTCCTTGACAGGCGTATGATATATTAACATTAACGGCATTAAAAATTGCATACCAACAGGAGAGAATATGGAACGTAATAAAGTAATACCAGACAACATTACAGAAGATGACCATCGGCTTTTCGCTTTATTAAGTGTTTATCTAAACCATACATCGGATTTTATCAGCAAAGAGGATATTGAGGAGATTGTTAACTATGGGGTCTCTGCGGAGTATGCTTTTAGCGTTGTATTCGCAGCTGCTTTAGGACTGGATATTGTTGATAATCCTGAGGATAAGGACTTGTTCAACAACTATTTCACCAAAATGATCCATCAACTTGATACCAACGAGTATTATAGCAATCCATATTTTAAGAATATCAGAATACCTGCAATCCGGATCGGCAATAGCGAACTCAAATACGAACAATACAAGCCTTACGAGGGCTTTGTCTGCAACGACATCATCACCACCCAGGATGGCCGACAAATCCCGCAGATTGGTTTCTTTGAGACGGAATTTATGTTTCCGGCCATTTTAGAGAACAACAGAATATGGATGACCATCACACCGAATGAAATTGAAACCATGAAAGAGCCTGTCGCTAAAGCATTTGGTAATGTACTGACGTTTGGACTGGGACTTGGCTATTATGCCTATATGATCTCAGAAAAAAATCAGGTTGAACGTGTTACAGTTGTTGAAAATAATGAACATGTTATTCAATTATTTGCAATATATTTTGCCTCAATTCAAAAACAGTCAAAAAATAACGATCATCCAGTCCGATGCGTTTGAATACGCGCAGAAACATATGCCTAAGGAGAAATATGATTTTGTATTTACGGATTTATGGCATGATGTTTCGGATGGAAGGGACATGTATTTAAGAATGAAAGGCTTTGAACAAGAACATCCGTCCACTGAATTTATGTATTGGATAGAACAATCGATTTTGTGCTATCTATAATTTAAGGCGGCTTCCGAAAACTCAACATTTCCGCATACCTGCAGAAGAAAGTCCCGGTGATCTAAAAAAGCATCACCGGGACCTGACTTCACATTCTTGTTGGATGATTATCATGTAAACCGAGGATTAGGATTTAGAGCCGCTTAATCAGCTCTTCTAGCTCTTCAACCAAACCTTTTGCCAGTTCAAAATCAGTATTTTTTAAAGCCACTTCTATTTTTGTTTCCACTGATTTTTTCTGTTGTTCAGTTTCTAAATAGTCTTTATCAAAATGACTAGCATAGATCATCTTTCTAAACTTTCGCATACTCATTTTTCTAATTGTCTTATCGTCAATGATCAGGACATAATCCATACCATTCACTACAGAATAGAAATCATGAGAGATCATGAGAATCGCACCCTGATAGTCCCCAATGGCTTTCTCCAGTGCTATTTGTGTATAGGTGTCTAAATGGCTTGTCGGTTCATCAAGAAGCAATACGTTTGCTTTACTGGCAGCAACTTTAGCCAATTGAAGCATGTTTTTTTCTCCGCCGGATAAAGATTCTATCTTTTGATTAACAATTTCTCCTTCAAAGCCATAGTTTGAAAGATACGATCTAATCTCATCATAAGTTGTGAACCCGGCATCGATGAATTCCTCTAGTATAGAATGGGAATCCTTTAGCATTTCGCCTTGAAGCTGAGATAAATAAGCCAGTTTAACATCAGCATGGATTTCAATGGAATCATGATTATTTTTAAAGATTTCCCGCAGTAAAGTCGTTTTTCCGGTGCCGTTTGGACCGATTAGGGCGACTTTATCCGTAGATTTTATCTCAAAGTTAACATTTTCTAAAAGCAGCTCATCAAAGGCAATACTATAATCTTTAACATTTATAACAACAGTGTCTTCCATTGCATTATCCACACCGAAACTGATATTCGGCTGCTTAATCTCTACGAAGGGTGCTTTAATTCTGCGCGCTTCCAATCTTTCCTGAAATTTCACTCTGGCTTTTAACGCTTTCCCTCTGGATGCTTCGGAATTATAAGTTGCGATAGCTCTAAGATTATCGATGATATTGTCGTTTCTCTTAATTTCTTCCTCTTCAGCGACTGCAAGTTCCTGCAGCTCAATTTTAGTCTGGAGTAAGGAGAAGTTATATTCAATATACCGCCCGTCAAACTCTTGGATCTCCATGTTTTCAAGGTGAATAATTTTGTTGAAACAATGATTCAATAAATAACGGTTGTGCGTAACAACCAGCAGCATGCCTTTGTGAGAGTTAATCAGATGTTTAAGCGCATTTAAGTTTTCAAAATCCAAAAATACATCGGGTTCGTCCATAATCATTAAGTCCGGACTATTCAACATTTCCTTCATCACTTGAATAAGTTTGAATTCCCCGCCACTCAGGTCGGACACCCTAACATCTTTAAGCTTCATAAGGTCTGCCAGGTTTAGTTTCTTATTAATGCTGCTTTCGTAATCATCCCCGCCCATAGCATCAAAAGCGTCTAAAGCTAATTGGTACTTTTCAAGTAACGGATCAATATCTGTGGCTGTCTCCATTTCAATGAGAATAGAGTTTATTTCATTTTGAATCTTAATAAACTTTTCGCCGATATATTCAAAAACGGTTGTTTCTTGAGATTTGTCTGGTTGTGAGAACTGACTTACATACCCAATTGTGCAGGTTGGGTCTATCTCTAATCTGCCTTCGTACAAATATCTTTCCGGGTCCATCAGTATATCGATCAGTGTACTTTTCCCGCTGCCGCTTGTCCCTATAAAGGCACAATGTTGTCCTTCTTCAAGCGTAAAGGAAATGTTTTTATATAGTTCTTTTTGCGGAAATGCGAAGGATAAATTATCAACTTTTATCATAGGATTACCTTTCTTTATAACTAAATTTGTGACTAATATTAGATGTATTTGAAGAGCTAGAATAACACTGTTTGCAGCCAACTTCAATCACCATTTCATTAGGCGAGCTATCGCCTTCAATATCTTTCCCCTTTCGCATAAAAATGGACCGTCCTCAACTGTAGGACGGCCCATGATCGCCGGCAGGCTGTGTAATTAACCGGGTGTCGCGATCTGATCGAGAATGGAGTCTTAACTTAATGAATGATCCCGATATCCAATGCTTTCTGGGAAGCTTCTTCCCTATTGTTTACGCCTAGCTTGAGATAGGCAGAGGAGGCGTAGTTTCTGACGGTACCGTCCGACAAATTCAGTTTGGAGGCTATTGTCTTGTACCTTAGCCCTTTGGCAACAAGCTGCAATATTTCTACTTCCCTGACGGTGAGCTCATAATCAGCGGCTGTTTTCAATTGCGGAGATTCGCCGCTCCCCTCGAATCTTTCGAATATTTTGTGGGACATCTCCTGATCGATCAGCTTACCTCCTCGGTGAACAAGCCGAATCGTTTCGGCCAGCTCCAGCGGTGCAGCCGATTTCAAGAGGAAACCGTCCGCCCCGTTGCGCAATAAGTCCAATGCTTGGTCTGTATCCTGAAACGTTGTTAAAATCAATACACGGATATGCGGACATTGCTGCTTGATCATTTTGGTTGCCTGGACTCCGTCTACGCGCGGCATATCTAAATCCATAAGCACAACGTCCGGTCGAAGCGTTTCGCACAGCTCGATGGCTTGCTCGCCATCCTCAGCCAAACCGACTATGTTTAAATTGGGGTCATTGTCAAACAATGTCCGCAGACTTTCCCGAATAAACGGTTGGTCGTCAGCAACCAGCAGACGAATAAGCTCCTCCTCTTTTTCCGCTGCTCTGGGCAAATTACAGACGACTAGCGTTCCATCTCCCGGCTTCGTATAGACGGACACTTGACCTTGCAGATTCATCGCCCGCTCCTTCATCGCGTTCATGCCAAAGCCCTCCCGCCATTCTTCCATCCCTCTACCGTTATCCCGCACCTCGAGCCTCGTATATTGCTGCGCGAATTGCAGCGTAACGGTAATTCCCGTTGCCTGGCCATGTCGAACCGCATTGGTCAGCGATTCCTGCAAACAACGAACGAATGTCATTTTCGCTTGCCGGGACAGCGGGTACTCCTCTCCGTAAGCGCTAAAGTTCACATCGACTTGGGCATGCGCTTGAAATTCATCCCCAAGCTTTTGCAGCGAAAAGGCCAAGGAGAGCGACTGATGTGCAGACTCCATTTGATGCAGGTAATTCCTCACGTCCTCGATGCTTTGGCGGCCCAGCTCCAACAAGGAATCCAGCCTCTCTGTACCGGTATCAGTAGTAATCTCGGAACGCAGTGTTTCCATTCCCATAATGATGGATGTATATGCATGGCCGACGGTATCGTGAAGTTCCCTCGACAGCCTGTTTCGTTCTTCTGCCAGTGTAATGCGTTCGATTTGAGACATATATTGCTCCAGCACCTTATTTTGCTTGCGGATCGTTGTATTCTGCCGATGATTGACGATCAACAAATGAAAAGCGAATCCCATCACATAAGCAAGTCCGTAGTAGGTGACCATGAACCAATAACCGTTGCTTGGCGCAACCGCATAGAAAACGCCGGGCAATATAAAGACGGTTGCCGGGGCTGTCCATCGATAGGACCGATGAGCGCTGTTCGCCGCTGTAAGAAACGCGGATACCAGGAACGTGACATAGGCTTCCGGAAATAGCGAAGTTAAATGAATGCATAGTCCGCCAAATAACAGGAGTTCCGTGTATAAATAATATTTGTAGTTCAACTGCAAACAAACCCATGGAATGGAGAAAGAGGCAATCTCTAAAAAAATGACGAACCACAGAGGCAGCGCCAGACCTTCTTGAAAACGTATCGTCGTGAGCATGAGCGAAAGGCTGGTAATAAGGCGGAGCCCCAGCATAATCCAATCGTACCAAACCCATTGTTTCACTATATCCAACAAGTCGTTCCACTCCTAAGCAGCTTCTGTTTGGTTTCCCATCCTATTATAGTCTATTCCTTAGTGCGGTTGCCTATTTTGTTATTTGGGCTGAACCGATCAACCCCAGTCAATCTATCTCAAGGTTTGCAGAAAATGGAACAAAGTAAAAGATGGACGCTCTAGTATAGCGGCCATCTTGAACATGATCTATCTAAAAATTATGGATTCAATTGAGATGGTTTCACGTTCTGAATATGAACTAGGATATCGAATGCTTGACCTAATGATAAATCAACCATTGTCGGGATATCTGGACCCACGGTAGTTACTCCGGCGAAAAAGGGATGTTGCTCGTTAGGCCAAGTTTTGGTCACACCGCTTGCCTGACGTAAATCAACAAAAAACTGGTCGTATTTGACTTGTCTTAACGTGTAGCCATAATTGTTCGGGTCATCTTGTTTTAAGATTCCATATGGCCCGAATTGTTGGCTGGTATTATAAACATTGTAACGTCCCTCGAATACAGATGTTCCAATGGTAACATACCGTTTTCCATAGTGTTCTGCTAAATGCTGCCCAGACATTTTAGGGTATACGAAAGGGAGCATATTTGTTTTCGACACGTGTCCATTATGACCCCACACGATTGTTTTTCCTACATGTTCTTCCGTCCACTTCGCATTTTCATACATAGCGATATCATGCTTCAAATAAAAGTCTTCCAGGCTATCCGGATAGGATGCAGCCATTGTCGTAAATTGTTCGATAATACGGGCATTTTGTTTAATCCATGCGAACTCTCGGGATTTTCCATTCAGTTTATTTTTATTTTGTTCTAATAAAGCGCTGATTTGTTTCGCATCGGAAACATATCGCTCTTTATTTTCTTTTTTCAGGCCGCCAAAGGTCTCTAGATCCTTGGTAACCGGAATAAGGTCTTCCATCTTTTGCTCGAGACGAGTTGCAAGTTTTGGATCGTGTTTCCTTACATACGCGAGGATATTGTTATACACATTCTCGTTTACGGTTTGGATATCCATCCCGATGATCCGTATTTTGGACTTATGCTTGGGATCTGCATTATATTGGCGTATCCATTGAAGCAGATTTACGATTTCTTTCGTGTTAAATACAGGGTTAAGGTATTGGCGCGGGTCCCCTTTACCCGTAAGAACATAGCGATCGAGTCCTAAAGCTCTGTCCCATCCCTCTTCTAAGACTAGGGCTTTAAAGCCCATTTCAGCTGCCAAATAATTAACAATCCGATGTTTCATCGTAAAAACTTCATGTGCTCCATGCGTCGCTTCACCTAAACCAACAATTGCTGCTGATCCGATCATATCCTTAAGCGGACTTAAATCCTGAAGAGATGCTGTGGGATCTGTTGTCTTTAAGGGCCTTGCTTGCTCTTCTAACCATTTTATCTGTTCGGTTTTTTGGTTGGAGTTGTAGGGAGCTGTAAGAGAAGCACCTGCTTTCGAAGTTGCATGAATATTTCCTGTAAAACCAGCCAGCGTGATCATCGAAGCAGCAATGGCGATACCCATTTTCTTTTTCATATAAAATCCTCCTTAGATTCGTTAAGACTTGGTTCGGCAACTATGCAGCTATCGGTTTAGCGCCCTAATCATGCTGCGTGTATAACCTCCGATTTTTTGGACCAATCCATCAACCAGCCTGAGGCTTATTGCTGCAAGCACGACTCCCACCCCCATGATAAGAAGGGAATCTATAAAAGTGTCGACCTCCATGAATATGAAATTCATCTTGATGTACCGATACAACAGCGGTGCCAACAGGCACACAAGGGGGACTACATAGATGACGACTGCACAGACGAGGCTAACGAGTCCAATCAAAAATTTTCGCATTAACCAAAAGACGGCGCGCCAGTTGCGTCGGTCCGTAAGTTCTAATTTGGATTGAGCCCAGACCGATGCACCTGTTGGTACTTTGCTCTCGTAAGGCGCTGTCGTAATATCGGTATACAATTTCGTCTGCCTCCGTTCGAATTGGATGAACGTTGTCGTCGTTCGCAATACGCGCGTAACCAGGGGAATGCCGATTACGGTAAATGCAAGACTTAAACTGAACGACAACGCCACCATGTAAAAGCAGAAGTAAAAAAGACCTGTAACGAAAGTAAACAATAAAAAGTAACCATTCTGGATGAAACCTGATTTCATGAGGTTCATCTCTCCTCTCTGTGTTATATCCGCATCCTACGACTTATTGCGTCAACTCTACCAGTGCAATAATGTCATATGACATTTTCGGGCTTGCGTTAGGGCATATCCGCGACAGCCAATAGGATAAAATCAATGACCTGCTGCCAGCCGAAAGAAACCCGCCAGGCGGGAGACCCCGTTCAACGACGAACGGCGGCCGTCAAGTGGACGGCCGCCGCTGTATGATGTTTATTAGCTCAATAACATAGAGGGTGAACGTGGAGAAAAAATCTGTTCGTGGCTGCATAAAGGCATAACCCAAGGCCCCCTTCCCCCTCGATAGTAAAGCGGAAGGGGCTAGGCTAGGTTCATTCCTCTCAATTCAAATAAAAAGCCGAGCAGTTCCTAGGAATAACCCTAGAACTGCTCGACTCATATTAATCGGTTCCAGACTTTCTATACTGGTTCCATTGTTTTATTTCACTGACAATTGTAATTTCAGTTCTTACACCCTTACTCCACCGTTACACTCTTCGCCAGGTTACGTGGTTTATCCACATCGTGGCCCAGGGCCAGCGAAGCGTAGTAAGCCAGCAATTGGGTAACGACTACCGACAACGCGGAAGTCAAAAGCGGCAGTGTCTTAGGAATAACGAACGCCTGATCAACGGATCTCAGCAGATCGGTTACATGCTCTTCGTGAGTGATCGCCAGTACGTCTGCGCCGCGGGCTTTCACTTCTTTGATGTTGCTGACGGTTTTCTCCAGGACGGATTCCTGGGTTGCCAGGGCAATAACCGGTACGCCTTCTTCGATCAGCGCCAGTGTTCCGTGCTTCAGTTCACCTGCAGCATAGGCTTCAGAGTGAATGTAGGAGATTTCTTTCAGCTTCAGCGAGCCTTCTTGAGCTACTGCATAGTCTACGCCGCGGCCGATGAAGAACAGGTGCTTGTGCCCGGAGATTTGCTCCGCGTAAGTCTTAATGGCCTCTTTCTGTGCCAGAACCTCTTCTACCTGCTCAGGCAGTTTGTTCATGGCTGCAAGAATCTCAGCGACCTGCTCTTCGGTTTGTGTGCCGCGAACTTCAGCCAAGTACAGACCGAGCAGTGTGAACGCGATAATCTGCGAAGTATAAGCTTTGGTGGAAGCTACTGCAATTTCCGGTCCAGCCAAGGTAACCAGTACATCATTAGCTTCACGGGCGATGGAGCTGCCCACCACGTTGGTGATTGCCAGTACATGCGCACCATTCGCTTGACCTTCACGCAGCGCAGCCAGTGTATCTGCAGTCTCACCGGATTGGCTGACTACGATAACCAGTGTTTCAGGTGTTACGATCGGAGCACGGTAACGGTATTCCGAAGCGATATCATTCTCAACCGGAATACGAACCAGGGACTCGATCAGGTTGCGTCCTACAAGACCAGCGTTGTATGCAGTACCGCAGGCAACGATTTGGATGTTGCGGATATTCTTGATTTGTTCTGCAGTCAGATTGAGTTCTGGCAGAATCACTTTCGTACCTTCAGCATTGATGCGTCCGCGCATAGTATCGCGGTAAGCCTTAGGCTGCTCGTGGATTTCTTTCAGCATGAAATGCTCGTAGCCGCCTTTTTCTGCGGTAACAGCATCCCAATCGACAGTAATCATTTCCCGAGAAATAAAGTTGCCTTCAATCGTCATCAGTTCGACAGCATCCCGTGTCAACACAGCCATTTCGCCGTCGTTCAAAATATATACGTTGCGGGTGTATTCCAGCAGAGCAGGAATATCCGACCCGATAAAGTTTTCGCCTTCGCCAAGACCGATAATCAGCGGGCTGGCCTGACGCACAGCTACCAGTTTATCCGGCTCATATTCAGTCAAAACGCCCAACGCAAACGCTCCGCGCATGTAAGAGATCGCTTTTTGCACAGCTTTAACGATATCTCCATTATATTCACGGGCGATCAGGTGGGAAATAACTTCTGTATCCGTTTCGGAAGTGAAGTGGCATCCGCCGGCAATCAGCTCTTCTTTGAGGTCCAGGTAGTTCTCGACAATCCCGTTGTGCACAACCGAGAACTTATGACTGTTGTCAGTGTGCGGATGGGAGTTCTCATCGGATGGTTTACCGTGAGTCGCCCAGCGGGTGTGCCCGATTCCGGCACTTCCTGTCAGCGGAGTGGCTTCAAGTCTTGACTCCAGGTTAGCCATACGGCCCTGTGCCTTAACAACCTGCAGGCCATCCTTCGTGAATACGGCAATACCTGCCGAATCATACCCGCGATACTCCAGCTTCTTCAAACCCTCTACCAAGATACCCTGCGAATTCTGATTACCAATATATCCTACAATACCACA
The DNA here is from genome assembly GCF_017086365.1 of Paenibacillus tianjinensis. Classification (NCBI taxonomy): domain Bacteria; kingdom Bacillati; phylum Bacillota; class Bacilli; order Caryophanales; family Paenibacillaceae; genus Paenibacillus; species Paenibacillus tianjinensis. Next base: position 5,573,482 of record NZ_CP070969.1, read on the forward strand.
CATTATATTTTCCTCCGTCCAATTTATCGTAATGTGGGCGGCATAAGGAAAGAAACGTGCCGTGCGGCATGTTTAGAGAATAAGTAAATATTCTGTTGTCTTGAGACACTCAACAAAATAAACCTGTCACCTGCATAGGTGGTTCATGACATGCACAGTCTTCTTCTCTGCCGCAGCAGAAACATCCGTTTCTTACGCTTTGCGCATACCCATGAGTTAGTTCAATTCTTTCTGCACCCACAAAAGCGTTGTGTGAAAGGTCGCCCTCTCATTTTCCGCTTCCATTTACGGCTCTGGTGCATCACCGGGAGGTCCCCGCCGAACATTTCGAACACCTCCACCTCGTCAGCTTACATCTGCCGTGATCCGTTCAAGCCTTTGCCTTAAAGCTGGCAGCTCCGGCCGTCCCTTCTCCCCCGCGCAAGATCAAGCTCTGGCGCTTGTTATTGCTGTAACCTTACTATCCCCGCTTTCCTTCTGGAATGACACCTAATCATTATATGCACCTTACATCACTTTTGGCAATGCAAACATGCTTGAAACCTTTGGAATTTGCAGAAAAAACTCACATAATAGCCATACAGCCGGCAGTTGAAGAGCATATCTCCGTCCACCGGCTCTGCTGGCCCATCATATTATACGTATATTAAACCAATTCACGCTGAACAACATCAACAATTCGTCCAACATACAGATCCAGCTCAGACTTATCCGGACCTTCCGCCATGACACGAATCAGCGGTTCCGTTCCCGAAGGACGTACCAGCACACGGCCATTGTCGCCCAGTTTACCTTCCACCTCTTGAATCGCCGCCTCGATGGCCGGATTGTTCGGGTAGTTGGTCTTATCCTGTACCCGCACATTCACGAGCACCTGCGGATATTTAGTCATCATTGACTTCAGCACGCTCAGCTTTTTCCCTGAAGCTTTCATCGTATCAACCAGCTGGATCGCTGTCAGAATCCCATCACCGGTTGTATTGTAATCAAGGAAAATAACATGACCGGATTGCTCTCCGCCCAGGTTATAGCCGCCACGGCGCATTTCTTCCATTACATAGCGGTCACCGACAGCAGTTTTGGCTGTATTCAATGACAGCTTCTCCGTTGCTTTATAGAAGCCGATGTTGCTCATGACCGTAGAGACAATCGTTGCATCCTTCAGCTTGCCTGCTCGGTTCATAGCATCTCCGCAGATGCAGAGGATAAAGTCACCGTCGACCTCTTCGCCTGTTTCATCAATAGCAATCAAACGGTCAGCATCGCCGTCAAAAGCAAGTCCCAAGTCTGCACCATGACGCAGCACTTCTTCACGTAGCTTCTCCGGATGGGTCGAACCGTAGCCGTCATTAATGTTGAGGCCGTCCGGCTCTGCTCCAATAGAGATGACCTCAGCACCAAGCTCTTTGAACAACCGCGGGGCCAGCTCATAAGCCGCTCCGTGCGCGCAGTCCAGTACAACCTTAATGCCTTCAAAACGGTTGGAAATCGTTGTCTTAAGGTATTCCAGATACAGGTACTTGGCGTCGTTGTCCACGGTAAGCATACCGAGACCCGCGCCTACAGGACGGGGGAGTTCATCCTTCTCTGCGTCCATCAGTTCTTCAATCCGCAGTTCCGTTTCATCCGTCAGCTTAAATCCGTCTCCGCCGAAAAACTTGATACCGTTGTCCTCAACCGGATTGTGGGATGCAGAAATCATTACACCGGCATCAGCTTTCAGTAATCTGGTAATATATGCTACAGCAGGTGTACTTACAACACCTATACGGATAACATGGGCACCAATAGACAATAATCCGGCTACAAGTGCTGATTCCAGCAGCGGACCGGAAATACGTGTATCCATACCGATAACCACTTTTGGCTTCTCTACATTTCCTGCCAGTACATAACCACCGCAGCGGCCAATACTATAGGCCATTTCAGCTGTCAATTCCTGATTTGCGACTCCGCGCACACCGTCAGTTCCAAAATACTTACCCATCTTTTTTCTCCTTTAAATACGCTACATTAGCTTAATGAATTATTGTATGAAAGAATCCTGATTCTGTGTAACTATACTTCTGTAAGATAGACGTGTTCTCATATAAAAAGTTACGTTCCGCCGGTACTCGCTGCATTATTGGCATTCCCGCTGCCGGCTGGAGTACTGCTGTTCTCCGAAGTGCCTGCTGTAGGGGCTGGGGTTGCAGTAGCTGCACCTCCGCTATTGGAAGGCTCATTATCTGTCTCCACCCCGGAGACAGGCTCAGAGCTCGGCTCCGGGGTGGGGGCGCTCCCTGTATTGGGTTTATCTGTAGTCCCCGGCGTGGCTGGCGCTTGCAGATCTATAGTAACTATATGCGGCTGTGAAGAATTGACCAGTGATATGAATCGCGGCATCGAGATTTGCAGAGATACCTGATGAACACCAGCTGCCAGTCCTCCAACATCCGCAACAACGCTAATATTGTCCTGATCGAGCTGATCCAGCAGTGTCGGTGCCCCGGATAAAGTCAGCGTAACAGCTTTGGCTGCGGGATCCGTTACGACCGCCGTCAGGCCTCTGCCCACACCCTCCAGCTTAATCGGAATATTCTCCATTGTCCGCTCGGCAATTTGGGCAACAGAGACAGTGACACTTACCGCCACGGGTTCGATTTTTGCGGTTCCCTCCGGCGGTTTAAGGTCCAGCTTTACCTGCTCTGTACCGGCCGATTTAATGGAGCTCAAATCCAGCGATGCCTCATAAGAGGATAATCCGGCCAGCGCCTCCTCACTCCCGTATGCCGTAACTGTATCCACCTCAGGAGTTACCCGCGACAGCACGAGTGAACCTGGCAGCTGGCCGGTAAAGCTCACATCAAGAGGCAAGCTTTTAAACGGAAGTGTAACCGGAAGCTCTACAGACACGATAGAAGGCTCAATAACGGCGTTCTTTATTTCATTACCGCTGCTATCGTAAGCCGCCAGCCTCACTTTTTTCTCTGTAATGCTCGTACTATCCCCATCGAGTTCAAGGGTACCCTGAACCTTTGACACATTACCCAGTTCACTGGCCGGAAGTGTTACTTCTACCTCGGCAGGATCAATAACCGCTGTACCCAGCTGGTAGCCTTCTGCGGGCTTACCTTTAGTGACCAGAGTAACCGGAAAAGACTTGGTATTCCGCAGCTCCACATGCACATTTACCTCATGTGGTATCATTTCGACCAGCGATACTCCGCTGGGAAGGTCGTAATTCAGCGGAAGCGTAGTATCCCCGGGTCCGACATCACTTAAATCAACCATAACGTTGTAGGCATCCGATAGTTTGAAATTAAGATCAGAGTTCTTCCCCCGGACCTCCATTCTTACACTATCCGCATCGAAGGTGTATACATACTTATCGTTATCAATGCCAACCTGTTCTATTTTGACATTCTCAATGATTTTGGACTGGGTGCTGACTGTGGTCTGATTCGTTGGCGCAGTATCCACATGCACAATTGTCCATAAAATAACGCCGAAGACAAGAGCAAGAATTTTGTTGAAGTTGTTATTCTTCATCCACTTATCCATTGTTTTTGCCCCCTCTCCGTTTCCAGAAAGCAGAGCTCTTCTCCTTCAGCGGGGAAGATGCGCTCAGCTCCTGATGGAGCTTGGAGATGAGCGATTCTTCCTTAATATCCCGAACAATTTGCCCATTAATCGCCAGAGAAATCTGTCCGGTCTCTTCTGATACCACAACAGATACGGAGTCCGCCACTTCACTGATCCCGATGGCCGCACGGTGGCGTGTCCCCAGCTCTTTGCTGATGAATGGATTCTCCGACAAGGGGAGATAACAGGCAGCGGCAGCAATTTGCCCCTCCTGCATAATCAGAGCACCATCATGCAGCGGCGTATTGGGAATAAAGATGTTGATGAGCAGCTCCGAACTGACGACAGAACGCATAGGAATGCCTGATTCGGTATATTCATTAAGACCCGTGTCTCTTTCAAAAACAATTAATGCCCCAATTTTTCGCTGTGCTAAATAATTCACGGCTTTAATGACTTCGCCGATTAATCTGCTGATCTCCTCATCACTCTCTGAAGCCCGCCCAAAAAACTTACCCCGCCCAAGCTGCTCCAGCCCCCTGCGCAGTTCCGGCTGAAAGATAATAAAGATTGCAAATATCCCGAAGGTGAATATCTGGTTCATGAGCCATTTCAGGGTATACAGATCCAGGAGGGTGCTCAGCGCCCAAATGATGACCAGCACCAATATCCCCTTAAGCAGCTGAACTGCCCGCGTACCGCGGACCATGTTCAGGACTTTATAGATAATATAGCTGACGATTAGAATATCGATTATATCTTTAATGGATTCTTTCCATGTTAGGTCGGTAAAATAACTCATTGCCTAAAACCCCCGTCATTTCATATTAGCTGGGTTTATGTAAATTGTCTGTAAGATCTGTATCATATCTAGGTTATAACGTTCACGCTCAGGTTGCAAGTTTAGCTGCCTGGAGATTTCTGATAATGGAATTTCCAGGCAACAAAAAAGCGCCATCTTTCCGGAAAAAGAGGCGCAAATAATATTTCTGCATAAAGGGCCATGGTATTAACGGTAGGCAACTTCAGAGAACATGTTCGTCACTTTATACCAGAGCCAACTTACCGCTTGGTCTATGCTTTTGACTTGCCCGGAAATATGAGCTGTTGATGCCTGGTAGAGAGACCCGTCAATTACCGTTACATTGCCGTTAACTTCGCCGTATACCTGGGTCTTACCGTTCTCCACTGTGAGATCACCGGATATTGTTTTGCCGGAGGGTACAATCACCGTATCCCCTTTGATTACAACCTGATCGAGGTCAGCGCCTCGAACGACAAGCTGCCCATCCTGATTCCAAAAAGTAACGGAGCTCATCAGCATCACAAGAATAAATAAGGACGCCGCCGTAAGGGCAGGATGTCTTTTGATCCAGGTGATAAAGGCTTTCTCCTTCTTGGGTTTCGGTAATGAGTTCATAATCCGGCCTACAAGATCCTCTGAAGCCACAGGGTTCTGGTGCATCAGGGAGAACATCAGCATATCGGTTTGTTCCAGTTCTTTGAACTTTGCACGGCAATCCGGACAGGATAGAAGATGCTCCTTCAATTCCCTCTGCTGCAGTTCGGGCAAGTCGTCATCCAAGTAATCATGCATCATAGAGACGGCCAGTTTGCATTCCATAGGAGCCAATCCTTTCATGAGTGCTATTTAATTATTTCAAGGCAAAGGGGCAGGGCGCATAAGACTTGCTTAACTTACATACGGTGCTCCCGGAAAGACGTTTCAAAAAAAACATCAATTTTTACAATTTAGGGCCTAATTTTTTACGTAAAAATTCACGTCCGCGATGTACACGGGTCTTAATTGTCGTTACCGGCATATCCAGCACATCGCTGATCTCCTGTAGCGACAAATCCTGCAAATATCGCAAAATCATTACTGACCTGTATTTCACGGGTAAACTATCGATAGCCTCATAGATCAGCCCCTGCGTCTCTGAGAGCAGCAGTTCGGTCTCAGGGGTCACATTGTCACTAGGAATCATCGAATAGCCGTCAATGCCTTCCTGATCGTTCATTTCAGCATCGAGCGAATACGTCGGTTTCCGCTTACGCAGCCTGTCTATACAGAGATTCGTTCCAATCCTATAAATCCAGGTTGAAAATTTCTGTTTATCATCATAACGGTCTAAATTTCGGTATACACGCAAAAAAGTTTCCTGAACAATATCCTCCGCTTCGTGCCGGTTGTTCAGCATCCGGTAAGCCAGATGATATATCTTGTCTTTATATAGTTCCACAAGCTCGGCAAATGCCCTTTGGTCGCCTTTTAAGGCGAGCTTTGTCAATCTGCCTTCCAAATTCTCCACCTGTTAACTCCCCCAGACTTGCCGCCCTTGGTAATCCATCTCTTGAATGTCCACGGTACAAGCATTTAAATCGTAATTCAAGTTTCAGTAAAAATCAAGGATTGTATTGTTACCTTCTAGGGAATTTGGGCTAAAGCAACTTAACATTGAGTAAGCTGATACGCCGGTATTCCTAAGAATGTTTGGACTTCCGGCCGCTGTTATTGTCAGATTTCCTGATTATAACCGTTGTGCACGGTAGAAATCTGACAATAAAGGCAGGCGAACGCTACCGCTCCTACTGTTCCAAAATTCTTCTCCACACCTTCTCTAACCTGTACCCTATGCAGTGCTGCTCGCCCAAGTTCCCTCCCGGTAACTATGGAGGGGCAGAAAACTCGAAAGCCGCTTGAGCTCGGCAGCTTCAACAGGTAAGCTCAACAAGCCCTCAGCTTCTTCGGCAGGGCTTTACATAACCCCCACCCGACTCTGTACCTTCTGCGGACAATGTCATTACAATAGAATAAGTGCCGGTTTGAATCTGATTTCAGATTCAAACCGGCACTTATGTTGGGTATAGAGCTTTTTTATTTTCAGGCTGCAAATGATTCAGAGCCTGTTCCTATAGACTGTGAAAATTCCGGGCATCAGCCCGTATTCCGGAGCCCCGCGGCAATGCCGTTGATCGTAAGCAGTACCTCACGCAGCAATTCCGCGTCATCACCCTCAACTTCACGCAGGGCTCTGAGCTCCGATAACAGCTGCACCTGAAGGTAGCTGAGCGGATCAACATACGGGTTGCGCAGACGGATGGATTCCTGAATAACCGGAACGTTATCCAGAATATCCTGCTGGCCGGTGATCTTAAGAATCAGTTCTGAAGTCAGCTTGAACTCTGCTTCAATCTGGCCGAAGATCCGCTGGCGGGCTTCGTCATTTTTGCCCATGGTGGCGTATTCCTTGGCAATAACCAGATCGGCCTTAGCAATCGCCATTTGGAGTGTATCAATCAGCGTGGTAAAGAAGGAGAAGTTCTCATACATAGTCTGCATGATTTTCAGGTTCTCCTCTTTCCCCTCGTAGAAGCTCTGCAGTCCGGTTCCGGCAGCATACCAGGCAGGAAGCAGGTAACGGCTCTGCGTCCACGCGAACACCCATGGAATTGCACGCAGGTCTTCGAAACGGTCACTGTTCTTCCGTTTGGAAGGACGTGAACCAATATTAAGTTCTCCAACCTCAGGCAGAGGTGTCGATTCCTTGAAGAAGTTCAGGAAATCCGGATCACGGAAGATCAGATCCTGGTATTTGTTTAATGAAACTTCGGAGATGCGGGCCACAATTTCATCCCATTTGGCTTCATACAGATCAGCTTGAGGCATTCTAGCATGAATAGCTGCAGTCACCAGTGCAGAGGTAGCTTGCTCTAGACTCCGGTATGCAATCCCCTTCATCGAATACCGGGAAGAAATCACTTCGCCCTGCTCAGTAATCTTAATCCCGCCGCCAATGGTTGAAGCAGGCTGGGCAAGAATACTGCGGTTCAGCGGCATGCCACCGCGCCCGAGTGCACCGCCGCGTCCATGGAAGAACTTCAGCTTGATGCCGAAATCATCCGCCGTAGCGGTTAGTTGCTTGAGGGCCACACGCAGCTCCCAGTTCGCAGTCACCACGCCGCCGTCCTTGTTACTGTCGGAATAACCGAGCATAATTTCCTGGAGATCGTTCATCGCTCTAACCGCTTCACGATAAATCGGCATGTTGAGCAGTTTCTTCATAATCTCAGGTGCATTATGCAAGTCATCAATCGTCTCAAAAAGCGGCACTGCCTGCAAAGTACAGACGACCGTTCCATCATTGTCTTTGCGGAACAAACCAACCTCTTTGGAGAATACCATAACCTCCAGAATGTCGCTGGCCGCTTCTGCCATACTGATCAGGTAACTGGTAATGCACTGTTTGCCGTATTCCTCTTGTGCCCTAAAAATCGTACGGTACACTGCGAGGCATTCCTCAGTACTCTCACTATATGACTGGTACGGGGAAGTCAGTGGACGCGGATCATTAAGCAGCGATTCCAGCAGCTTTACCTTTTCTGTTTCCGGCATTTTGGCATAGTCCTGCGTGATGTTCATTTTGGCCAGAATTTCAGCCATCGCATTTTCATGCTCCTGACTATGCTGGCGAACATCCAGAGCCGCAGTGTGGAAGCCGAACAGCTCAACCTGACGGATTAGCTTCTTAATATAAGTGTCTGCAACATAATCGGCATAGTGGTGACGCAGGCTGCGGTCAATCACGTTCAAATCATCTATGAATTGCTGCGGTGATGAGTAGCGTTCAGGAGTGCCTTTTTTCTCATCATCAAGCACATTTTGTGTCTTCGAGATCATATAGCTTAGCTTGATCCGGTAAGGCTCATTATCATTGCGCCAGGTATCTACCCGGTTGAGGTTAATGATGTTCCGGTCTTTTTCGATGGAATCCAACAGTTCGGTAGTGACACTGACGATGCTTGTACTAAAGCTCAGATACTGCATCAGTTCACGCATAATGCGCTGATATTCCCGGATCGCAAGTTTACGCTGTAAACGCAGGGTCTGAAGAGTAACAGAGGCAGTTACCGAAGGGTTTCCGTCGCGGTCTCCACCGATCCACGATCCAAAACGCAGATAAGTCGGCACGTGCCAGTTCTGACCCGGATAATATTTGCTCAAACATCGTTCAAGCTCTTGATACACATCCGGCAGTACTTGGAAGATCGTCTCATGGAAATAGTACATCCCATTGCGTACTTCATCGAGTACCGTAGGTTTACGGTCGCGCAATTCATCTGTCTGCCACAGGGTAATGACTTCATTCAGCAGCTTCTCGCGGAGCTGTTCCCGTTCACGGAACGTTAACGTTGGATTATCCAAGCCCATCACATCGTCAGATATCCGTTTATGAATATCGAGAATTGCCCGCCGCATTGCTTCCGTAGGGTGAGCCGTCATGACCAGCTCCAAAGACAGGCCATTCATAATCTCATGAACATCCTCTTGAGAGAAATCCCGTTCGCGTAGTTCCTGAATCGCACTTTCGATAGAACCCGGCTGTACCGTGTCCCCTGCGGAGCGTTCATAGTCACGCTTACGGCGAATCCGGTGATTCTGCTCGGCGATATTCACCAGTTGGAAATAAATGGCGAACGCGCGTATCACTTGGTGACGATTTTCAGGATCCAGTGAATTAATCAGCTCTTTAAATTCATTGTGCAGTTCAGGCAAAAACAATGAGCGCAGGGATTTACTGGTTTCGCGGATTTTCTCCACGATCTCCAGCAATTCGTTGCCGCCTTGATGTACCAAGACTTCGCCCAAGATATTCCCCAGGAACCGTACGTCACGCCGCAGCAGATTGTTGGAATTGCTTTTGCTGACAGCTGTCGTAAGTTCGGTCATGCTGCTCCCCCCATCCTCTTCCGGATCAATGTCCTTAACATTGTCTATTTGAAGCTTTCCTCATATCATACAGTAAAACCACTAGGAAATCTCCAACTTATTACGCTGTAAAGCGTTGCAGTAATTACGATTATACACCAAATTCATTCATTATACAGTCATAAAATATTTATGTTCCTATACTAATTTAGAATGTCTGAGTTAATCCGTATTTATGTGCAAGGTTTACACAGCGTGTAGGTATTGATTGCATTATACACGGATTGAAGAATAATAGAAATCGGGGTTTATGATATCCGGCGAGAGGCATGCGAAGTTTATAAATTATAACAAAAAACTCCTACCGGAGTAAGAGTTTTGTCAGCCTAGACTGAAGTATCGGGATGACACGATTTGAACATGCGACCCCCTGGTCCCAAACCAGGTGCTCTACCAAGCTGAGCTACATCCCGAAAAGGTATAAAATTATGGAGCGGGTGATGGGAATCGAACCCACGCTATCAGCTTGGAAGGCTGAAGTTCTACCATTGAACTACACCCGCAAAGGTGAAAATCGGGATGACACGATTTGAACATGCGACCCCCTGGTCCCAAACCAGGTGCTCTACCAAGCTGAGCTACATCCCGTTAATATATTGATGATTCATAGAAAAAATATAAAATGGCGCGCCCTGAGAGATTCGAACTCCCGACCTTTTGATTCGTAGTCAAACGCTCTATCCAGCTGAGCTAAGGGCGCAAAATTATGGAGCGGACGACGGGAATCGAACCCGCGACCCTCGCCTTGGCAAGGCGATGCTCTACCGCTGAGCCACGTCCGCAAATAAGTGGTGCGCGTGAAGGGACTTGAACCCCCACGTCTTACGACGCCAGATCCTAAGTCTGGTGCGTCTGCCATTCCGCCACACGCGCATAATACAAGTTTTAATCAAAGTGAGCCATGAAGGACTCGAACCTTCGACACCCTGATTAAAAGTCAGGTGCTCTACCAACTGAGCTAATGGCTCGCATTTGGCAGGGGATATAGGATTCGAACCTATGATGACGGAGTCAGAGTCCGTTGCCTTACCACTTGGCGAATCCCCTATGATGGATACTTATAGAATCCCCATAATCTCTTCAAATATGAGGACGATTATGGTGGAGGCTGAGGGGTTCGAACCCCCGACCCTCTGCTTGTAAGGCAGATGCTCTCCCAGCTGAGCTAAGCCTCCATATGTATGCCCTCAAAGGGTGAAGAAAATATTAATTGGTGACCCGTATGGGATTCGAACCCATGTTACCTCCGTGAAAGGGAGGTGTCTTAACCCCTTGACCAACGGGCCTTGTAAATCTGTGGAGCTCTCAACCGGATTCGAACCGGTGACCTCTTCCTTACCATGGAAGCACTCTACCTGCTGAGCTATGAGAGCATGGCTCCCCGAACAGGACTCGAACCTGTGACAACTCGATTAACAGTCGAGTGCTCTACCAACTGAGCTATCAGGGAATATTGTCCGCTTGGCGGCGTCCTACTCTCCCAGGACCCTTCGGTCCAAGTACCATCGGCGCTGGAAGGCTTAACGGTCGTGTTCGGGATGGGTACGCGTGGAACCCTTCCGCTATCGCCACCAAACGGCAGGCTTAATCGCCTGAAAACTGAATCCGAAACGAATCTGCGTTCTTCGAAATTTGGATAAGCCCTCGACCGATTAGTATTGGTCAGCTCCATGCATTACTGCACTTCCACCTCCAACCTATCTACCTCGTCGTCTTCAAGGGGTCTTACATACTGGGAAATCTCATCTTGAGGGGGGCTTCACGCTTAGATGCTTTCAGCGCTTATCCCGTCCGTACGTAGCTACCCAGCCATGCTTCTGGCGAAACAACTGGTGCACCAGCGGTACGTCCATCCCGGTCCTCTCGTACTAAGGACAGCTCCTCTCAAATTTCCTGCGCCCACGACAGATAGGGACCGAACTGTCTCACGACGTTCTGAACCCAGCTCGCGTACCGCTTTAATGGGCGAACAGCCCAACCCTTGGGACCTACTTCAGCCCCAGGATGCGATGAGCCGACATCGAGGTGCCAAACCTCCCCGTCGATGTGGACTCTTGGGGGAGATAAGCCTGTTATCCCCAGGGTAGCTTTTATCCGTTGAGCGATGGCCCTTCCATGCGGTACCACCGGATCACTAAGTCCGACTTTCGTCCCTGCTCGACTTGTAGGTCTCGCAGTCAAGCTCCCTTATGCCTTTGCACTCTTCGAATGATTTCCAACCATTCTGAGGGAACCTTTGAACGCCTCCGTTACTCTTTAGGAGGCGACCGCCCCAGTCAAACTGCCCGCCTGACACGGTCCCCGTACCCGCTTAGGGTACCAGGTTAGAACCTAGATACGATCAGGGTGGTATCCCAACGGCGCCTCCGCAGAAGCTTGCGCTCCTGCCTCTACGGCTCCCACCTATCCTGTACAGATCGTACCCAAATTCAATATCAAGCTGCAGTAAAGCTCCATGGGGTCTTTCCGTCTTGTCGCGGGTAACCTGCATCTTCACAGGTATTAAAATTTCACCGGATCTCTCGTTGAGACAGCGCCCAAGTCGTTACGCCATTCGTGCGGGTCAGAATTTACCTGACAAGGAATTTCGCTACCTTAGGACCGTTATAGTTACGGCCGCCGTTTACTGGGGCTTCGGTTCATAGCTTCGGGTTACCCCTAACCACTCCCCTTAACCTTCCAGCACCGGGCAGGCGTCAGCCCGTATACTTCGCCTTGCGGCTTCGCACAGACCTGTGTTTTTGCTAAACAGTCGCTTGGGCCTTTTCACTGCGGCCCCCTCGGGCTATTCACCCTACCGAGGCACCCCTTCTCCCGAAGTTACGGGGTCATTTTGCCGAGTTCCTTAACGAGAGTTCTTCCGCGCGCCTTAGAATTCTCTTCTCGCCTACCTGTGTCGGTTTGCGGTACGGGCACCTTCTCCTGGCTAGAGGCTTTTCTTGGCAGTGTGAGATCATGACCTTCGCTACTGTAATTTTCGCTCCCCATCACAGCCCAGCCTTACGATGTGCGGATTTGCCTACACACCAGCCTCACTGCTTAGACGGACATCCATCAGTCCGCGTCACTACCCTCCTGCGTCACCCCATCGCTCATAGCGGATTACGGTGGTACAGTAATTTCAAACTGTTGTCCTTCGACTACGCCTTTCGGCCTCGCCTTAGGTCCCGACTTACCCTGAGCGGACGAGCCTTCCTCAGGAAACCTTGGGCTTTCGGCGGATCAGATTCTCACTGATCTTTTCGTTACTCATACCGGCATTCTCACTTGTATGCTGTCCAGCGCTCCTTACGGTACACCTTCAACCCACATACAACGCTCCCCTACCCCAGATGCATAAGCATCTAGCCATAGCTTCGGTGGTGTGTTTAGCCCCGTTACATTTTCGGCGCAGAGTCACTCGACCAGTGAGCTATTACGCACTCTTTCAATGGTGGCTGCTTCTAAGCCAACATCCTGGTTGTCTGTGCAACTCCACATCCTTTCCCACTTAACACACACTTGGGGACCTTAGCTGATGGTCTGGGCTGTTTCCCTTTTGACAATGGATCTTAGCACTCACTGTCTGACTCCCGGCAAGAAGTAAATGGCATTCGGAGTTTGACTGAGCTTGGTAACCCTTGCGGGCCCCGCACCCAATCAGTGCTCTACCTCCACCACTCCATTCACCGAGGCTAGCCCTAAAGCTATTTCGGGGAGAACCAGCTATCTCCGAGTTCGATTGGAATTTCTCCGCTACCCCCACCTCATCCCCGTATTTTTCAACATACGTGGGTTCGGGCCTCCAGTGCGTGTTACCGCACCTTCACCCTGGACAGGGGTAGATCACACGGTTTCGGGTCTACGTCCACATACTATATCGCCCTATTCAGACTCGCTTTCGCTGCGGCTCCGGCTTCTCACCTTAACCTTGCATGTTAAACGTAACTCGCCGGTTCATTCTACAAAAGGCACGCCATCACCCCTAAAACGGGCTCTGACTTTTTGTAAGCACACGGTTTCAGGTTCTATTTCACTCCCCTTCCGGGGTGCTTTTCACCTTTCCCTCACGGTACTGTTTCACTATCGGTCGCCAGGTAGTATTTAGCCTTAGCAGATGGTCCTGCTGGATTCATACGGGGTTTCACGTGCCCCGCACTACTCGGGATCCGTCTCGGAGGGAATACAGTTTAGGTTACAGGGCTTTTACCTCTATCGCGGGCCTTTCCAGACCTCTTCACCTACCATATTCCTTTGTAACTCCATGTGAGACGTCCCACAACCCCAAGGGGCAAGCCCCTTGGTTTAGGCTGTTCCGCGTTCGCTCGCCGCTACTGACGGAATCACTATTGTTTTCTCTTCCTCAGGGTACTTAGATGTTTCAGTTCCCCTGGTCTGCCTCTACACACCCTATGTATTCAGGTGTGAGTAACTGCGAATTACCACAGCTGGGTTTCCCCATTCGGACACCCCCGGATCAAAGCTTGCTTACAGCTCCCCGAGGCAGTTTCGTTGTTCGCCACGTCCTTCGTCGGCTCCTGGCGCCTAGGCATCCTCCGTGTGCTCTTATTAGCTTAACCATGCGTTTTCCGTTAGGAAAATCGCCAGCATTGCTATAATTGAAACTTGTTTACACAAGTTCAGCTTAAAGAATGTTCTAAAACGCAAATTCGTTTCGGTATCCAGTTTTCAAGGATCAAGGTACTACAAGTAATGAAATTATTGGTGGAGCCAAGCGGGATCGAACCGCTGACCTCCTGCTTGCAAGGCAGGCGCTCTCCCAGCTGAGCTATGGCCCCATAAAAGGTATGAAGTTATAATTGTTATATGGTGGGCCTTGGTGGACTCGAACCACCGACCTCACCCTTATCAGAGGTGCGCTCTAACCAACTGAGCTAAAAGCCCATATAACATATATAACATTTGAACCAACCAATGAATGGTTGTCCGCTTGGCAGCGTCCTACTCTCCCAGGACCCTTCGGTCCAAGTACCATCGGCGCTGGAGGACTTAACGGTCGTGTTCGGGATGGGTACGTGTGGAACCCCTCCGCTATCGCCACCAAACGCATACGAAAGAGACTTGCTCTTTCAAAACTGAACACGAGTGAGTGTTTGAAGCTATTTGGAAGTTATACTTCCGATTTGAATGTCACCGTTGCAGGTGACGATTCTCCATAGAAAGGAGGTGATCCAGCCGCACCTTCCGATACGGCTACCTTGTTACGACTTCACCCCAATCATCTACCCCACCTTCGGCGGCTGGCTCCCTTGCGGGTTACCCCACCGACTTCGGGTGTTGTAAACTCTCGTGGTGTGACGGGCGGTGTGTACAAGACCCGGGAACGTATTCACCGCGGCATGCTGATCCGCGATTACTAGCAATTCCGACTTCATGCAGGCGAGTTGCAGCCTGCAATCCGAACTGAGACCGGCTTTGCTGGGATTGGCTCCACCTCGCGGTTTCGCTTCCCGTTGTACCGGCCATTGTAGTACGTGTGTAGCCCAGGTCATAAGGGGCATGATGATTTGACGTCATCCCCACCTTCCTCCGGTTTGTCACCGGCAGTCACTCTAGAGTGCCCAGCCTTACCTGCTGGCAACTAAAGTCAAGGGTTGCGCTCGTTGCGGGACTTAACCCAACATCTCACGACACGAGCTGACGACAACCATGCACCACCTGTCTCCTCTGTCCCGAAGGCCGCCTCTATCTCTAGAGGATTCAGAGGGATGTCAAGACCTGGTAAGGTTCTTCGCGTTGCTTCGAATTAAACCACATACTCCACTGCTTGTGCGGGTCCCCGTCAATTCCTTTGAGTTTCAGTCTTGCGACCGTACTCCCCAGGCGGAGTGCTTACTGTGTTAACTTCGGCACCAAGGGTATCGAAACCCCTAACACCTAGCACTCATCGTTTACGGCGTGGACTACCAGGGTATCTAATCCTGTTTGCTCCCCACGCTTTCGCGCCTCAGCGTCAGTTACAGCCCAGAAAGTCGCCTTCGCCACTGGTGTTCCTCCACATATCTACGCATTTCACCGCTACACGTGGAATTCCACTTTCCTCTTCTGTACTCAAGCCATCCAGTTTCCAGTGCGACCCCAGGTTGAGCCCAAGGTTTAAACACCAGACTTAAATAGCCGCCTGCGCGCGCTTTACGCCCAATAATTCCGGACAACGCTTGCCCCCTACGTATTACCGCGGCTGCTGGCACGTAGTTAGCCGGGGCTTTCTTCTCAGGTACCGTCACTCCGGTAGCAGTTACTCTACCGGACGTTCTTCCCTGGCAACAGAGCTTTACGATCCGAAAACCTTCATCACTCACGCGGCGTTGCTCCGTCAGGCTTTCGCCCATTGCGGAAGATTCCCTACTGCTGCCTCCCGTAGGAGTCTGGGCCGTGTCTCAGTCCCAGTGTGGCCGTTCACCCTCTCAGGTCGGCTACGCATCGTCGCCTTGGTGAGCCGTTACCTCACCAACTAGCTAATGCGCCGCAGGCCCATCCCTCAGTAGCAGATTGCTCCGCCTTTCATCCTTTCTTCAGGAGAAGAAAGGAATTATCCGGTATTAGCTACCGTTTCCGGTAGTTATCCCAGTCTGAGGGGTAGGTTGCCTACGTGTTACTCACCCGTCCGCCGCTAAGCTTATCCCGAAGGATAAGCTCCGCTCGACTTGCATGTATTAGGCACGCCGCCAGCGTTCGTCCTGAGCCAGGATCAAACTCTCCAAATTGGTATTTAGAAAGAGCGATTGCTCATTTTGAAACATCTGACGAGAATTTGCATTCTCTAATTTTGGATCTCACCGAAGTGATCTCCAGGTACTCACTCGTTGTTCAGTTTTCAAAGATCAATATCTCTCTTTTTAACACTTCGCCGCGTCTCAGCAGCGACCTTTATAATATATCACAGTGTTTATCATTTTGGCAAGTGTTTTTTTGAAAAAAGTTATTTTTCATTTTT
Organism: Paenibacillus tianjinensis; assembly: GCF_017086365.1. Lineage (NCBI taxonomy): Bacteria > Bacillati > Bacillota > Bacilli > Caryophanales > Paenibacillaceae > Paenibacillus > Paenibacillus tianjinensis. The sequence goes on from NZ_CP070969.1 coordinate 5,589,753, forward strand.
CCTTGCCGTGCAGCTACTATTCAAACATCGAAAAGGAGCGCGAGATATAATGTATCACGGACGCTCCCTTTTAGTCAACCTATTTGATTAAATTAAATGGCCAAGCACACAAACTTGTAAGCAGCAGCTCATTATTTCAATGTTTGAACTGGGATGTACGGCCGCCCCAGGCATACTTCGACAACTCTTTCTGCGGAGCAAAACGCGCGTACATGCGGAATACGGTTTTATATCGGTTAGCAATAGCATGCCTGATATTCTGGTCCAAACGCTGATCACTTAAGTCAAGGAGCATCTCGTCAAGCTCTTTTCTTAAAACATAGTCCAGCTCCTTGCACTCCTTTTCATTGAACAACATTCCCAACATATGCTTGGCCTCCTTCGTGGTATTTTAAGATCAAAACCTAAAATGCTGCTGTTTGTGTGATAGAAGTTAGTCCATCTGGTGGGAATAGCTGTGAATATACCCGATACACTAAATTAACCGGAGTATAAGAACTATAACCATAATCTCCAAAATTCCCTTATGGCCTCGCCTCTTATGCCTGCGCGTCGTGTTGACAGGATCCCCCAAATTCGAATGGCTTTAATGTTATGCTCATTTCCCTGAATTTTTATGATAAAAGAGACAATGTAATTGTACTTTCAATAATTGCAGCAATGAACAGAAGAATTACAATCCACACCGAAGCTGTAAATGTCTGCTGCATAAACCCGGACCAGTTCCCGTTTCCCTGTTCTTTTCCGCGGGATGGGCTGAATAAGCTGAGTATCACTTTACCGCCAAAATGAAGACCAAAAGCACAAGCGATGATTATTGCCGGTATCTCGATAATTCCGTGTGGAAGCAGTCCTTTTACGATCAGTTGAAATAGATCCTGTCCCTGCATAGCTGACAAATGAATCAAGTAGCCGATAACACCTCCGTTAATCAGTAAGAATACAGCCGGTATGACTCCGAACAGTGCACCCAGAAAGATAACCACAACACTTTTGATGCTGTTGTTCGCAAATATAAATATGAAAAAGCTCCACTGCGGGTGCTCTGAATCTCTGAGATTCCCGCTGATCTCACTTAATCCCTCTAACTGCTGGGCGAGCAGTTTCTGCAGACTTCCGGTACCTATCCAGCCGAGCACTCCTCCTGCCAGGAATAGAATCAGCGCAACCAGCAAGGTTTTGCGGATTGTGCCTACATCTTTGACAAATGTTGAAAATGAAAACATAGGTTCCTCCTATAAGTTATTAATCCGATTTGTGAGACAGATGAGGTCATAAGCGGTAGGTACGAGCATACATTTAGAACAAACAAGCCATTTCGCATGGGAGAGGAGCGCTGCAAGTATGAATTCTTTTTATGTATTCAGCGGCAAAAAGATAAAACGGTTCATTTATATCTTTGCCGCTGCGCTTCTTGCCGCTGGTGTTGTGTATGTCGAGAGGGGCAATATTACTGTTTTTTCGGATTCGCCGGCCCCGTCTGCGATTTACAGTGTACCAACGGAGAAGAAGCTGATCGCCTTAACTTTTGACATTAGCTGGGGTGAAAAGAGGCCTGAACCGATTCTAAAGGTGCTGGAGGACAAAAAAGTGGATAAGGCCACCTTCTTCCTCTCCTCGCCCTGGAGCAAAACGCACCCGGAAATTGTTACAAGTATCAAAGAGGCAGGATTTGAAATCGGCAGCCACGGTCATAAGCATGTTAACTACAGTACTTTGAGCAACGAGGAGATCCGTACTCAAATCTCAACAGCACATACCGTCTTAACCGAATTAACGGGTAAAGAACCAAATTTGATCCGCATGCCGAATGGTGATTTTGATAAAAGAGTGCTTCAGGTGGCCAGCGATCTGGGCTACAAGGTCATTCAATGGGATACCGACTCCCTGGACTGGAAAAACATCGGTGTAGATAATATCGTAAAGCGCGTAACCAGCAAAGCCCATCCTGGAGATATTGTTCTGCTCCATGCCAGCGATTCCTGTAAACAGACACATGAGGCACTTCCGCTTATTATCGACAATCTCCGCAGTCAAGGCTATGAATTCGTCACGGTCTCTGAATTGATCAGCCAAAGCAGTGCCGACGGTACAGAAGTCCGGGATTCCGCTTCACTGAATAAAGGGCTGGAAGACGCCGCAGAACTATAATTCCGTAAACCGTACAGTACCGCAAGTTTTCTGGCAGAACCTTTATCAGTGGCGCGGGGATATGAGCTCCGAAATCTCTGGTGTGGGGGTATCCAGCTTCGGATAACTCAGGTCAAGGCTTTCCAGTGTCTTCACCACGATAGCCAAGGCCAGATAATTGCGGTACCAACGGTGATTGGCCGGGATCCAATACCATGGGGCTTCTTCCGTACCTGTCTCATGAAAAACATCTTCATAAGCCTTTTGATAATCATTCCAGTACTGCCGCTCCTGCAGATCACTGACATCGAATTTCCAATGTTTGGTCGGATCCTGAAGCCGCTCCTGAATTTTCTCAAGCTGCTTCTCCTTAGAGATATGCAAAAAGAGCTTGATAATCGTCGTCTCCTCTTCCACCAGCATTTCTTCGAACTGGCGGATGTAGCGGAACCGCCGCTTCATATCATCCTTTTTCAGACTTCCGTGTACACGGGGCACCAGCACATCCTCATAGTGGGAGCGGTTGAAGGCAGCGATGTAGCCTTTCGGCGGAGTCTTCATATGCACTCTCCACAGGAAATCGTGAGCCTCCTCCTCCAGTGAGGGCTTTTTGAAGCTCGTAACGATAAAGCCCTGCGGATTAATACCTGAGAAAATATGCTTTACTGTTCCGTCTTTCCCGCTTGAATCCATCCCTTGAAGAATCACGAGCAGGGAGTGCTTCTTCTGCGCGAACAGAATATCCTGCAGCTCGGCAAGGCGCTTCTTGAGCTTCTCCATTTTTGCCTCAGCTTCCTCTTTGGAATTAAATTCGCCGCTTTCATCCGGATCGAGCTTGCTCAGGATTTTATCACTTGTGTCTTTTATCATATAGCGCTTAATGTTCATATATGCCCCTCCTCAAAGTTTTGCCGGCCGCATTCCTGACAAGACCAGCTGTGAAATCTCAGGTGCATGTTATGTAAGCTGTTCCTTAAGATTAACCTTCTTGTTTTCATTTTAATCGCTGCTGGAATGAACAAGAAAAACTTATATTTGAACAAAAACCCCGGCTCCTTGGAGTATCGGGGTTTTTCGCTGAATTTTGATTATAACGGCTGCTTCGGCTTAAGAATGCGGTGCAATCTTAAAATCTGGAATGCATTGCAGGCAATCAGCGGAACGACAATAAAAACAGTCGCACTGTCAACGCCTATCTGAAGTACACCCACCGTCTCTACAATGGTGATGGCTGTCATAAAGAAAAAAGTCGGAACTGCTGCAGTTGCGTTCGTGCTCCGTACTTTGAAGTAGGACACTATAAGGGCTGTGAGCAGAATCCCAATTCCCAGGATAAGATCAGATACACCATTCCTGTCTCCCCCAACAAAGGTACGCAGAAAGACCAGTTCAAGCAATGCCAGAACAGCCAATACTAATTGTATGTACTGCCAAGCTTTGCGGGGAAATACGCCGATGCCCATGTAGTTGAGAATCAGATAGGCGAAAAACCCCAGCTGCGCGTAAACGCTAACAAGCATCCCGTAACCAAGAAGAATTAGCGGGTAAATGAGCAGATCTGCAGTGCTTTTAAATTCAATTCCGCCATTTGCAGCCTGTAGCAGCAATCCGGCCAGAACAGCCGTGGCAGCACCAATTAAAAGTGTGGTCCAGAACAAATGATACCATTTTCTTATACTCAGCCACTCCACCCCCCTGTGTGATTTATTTTACCAAGGTTGCCGTCAAAAAACCATTGCGCTGTAACATAACCTGAGTGACCGTGCGGCATACTACAATCAGGATTCCTATAAAGGAGGGCAGCGCCAATGAAGTGGAGGAGTTTGTTGTCAGGGAGCTTGGCATTAAGCTTGGTTTTCGCCTTAACAGCCTGCGGAGGGGAACAGAGCAGTTCTTCCAGCCAGATGGGATATAAGGAAATGAAGACGATGGTTGTCGATATATTAAAAAGCGATGAAGGAAAAAAGGCGGTTGAAGAAGCGCTGAGCTCAAGCTCCGGCTCCGGCTCCGAAGGAGGCAGCGGCAGCGGAATGAGCATGAAAATGATGCCGCTCCAAACCACGGAACAGATTCGGATAGCGGTCAAAGATACCATCACTGCACCGGAATATCAAAAAGAAATCGAAAAAATCATGACCGATCCGACTTTCGCCGGAGAATTCGCCAAAGCCATCAATAGCCAGAGTAAAGAGCTTCATCTTCAGCTGATCAAGGATCCCACTTATCAAAAATCCATTGAAGAAATCATGAAATCACCTGAAATGATGAAAATGTTTCTAGACCTTACTAAGACCTCAGACTACCGTAAGCAATCCATGACCATTATGCAGGAAGCCATGCAAAACCCATTATTTCGCATGGAAGTGCTGGGCCTGCTAAAAACAGTTGTACAGGATGAGCTACAGCCTAAGGTGCAGAAAAAAGGCGGAGGAAAAGAGGGTGAGTCAGGCGGAGGCGGCGGTGAGCAGGAAGGCGGAGGCGGCGATTCCGGGTCTTAAGCAAAAGAGGCATACCCCAACATAAGGGGATGCCTCTTTTTTATGCGTTTTGCTTTGCTTATTGTTCATATTTGGCAATTAGCTTATCGGCGACCTCGGCAAACAGCTGTGCAGTCGGTGTTTCTGCTTTGTATACAGACGGCGAAAAGTCAGGCTCAGAGATATGATTGTCCGGTGCGCCAAGCGGTACCTGGGCAAGCAGCTCCGTATGCAGCGTCTCCGCCAGCCTTGCTCCGCCCCCGCGGCCAAAGATATAATCCTTTTTGCCACAGGATGAGCATTCATAATAAGCCATATTCTCGATAACACCAAGAACCTCATGGTCGGTCTGCAGCGCCATAGAGCCTGCTCTCGCGGCCACAAAGGCCGCTGTAGCATGCGGGGTGGTTACAATAATCTCTTTGCTGTGCGGAAGCATCTGGTGTACATCCAGCGCTACATCGCCCGTTCCAGGAGGAAGGTCCAGCAGCATGTAATCAAGCTTACCCCAGCCCACATCGCTAAAGAACTGGCGGAGCATTTTACCGAGCATCGGCCCTCTCCAGATTACCGGACTATTCTCACGGATGAAAAAGCCCATGGACATGACTTTGACTCCGAAACGTTCTACAGGAATTATTGTACCTTCTTCAACTATCGGCCCTTCCTCGATTCCCATCATATCAGGAATACTAAAGCCATAGATATCGGCATCGATCAGCCCAACCTTCTTGCCTTTACGGGCCAGTGCCACCGCGAGGTTAACCGTCACGGTTGATTTCCCTACACCGCCTTTACCGCTGGCTACAGCAATGAAGTTCACCCCGGACTTCTCATTGATCAAATCATGGTCCTCAAGGCCTGCTGCATGCCCTTTCAGCCCTTCCCCCTGTTCAGTGTCAGGCTCGTCCTCAGTGCTCTCTCCACGCAAGATAGAACGCTCATAGGCGGTCGCATTGCGCAGCCGGATATGGACATTTGAGACCCCGCTTGCTGTAAGCAGGTCACGTACCCTCTGCTCCAGCTCCATCCGGCTTTTCTCATCTTCTTCAAGACATATGACAGATAACGATATTCTATCCTCTTTGACCATAATGTCGCGGATCAACTGCAAATCAATAAGGCTTTTACCGGATTCCGGGTCTGTGAGCGGCTGCAAAAGTTCCTGAATTTGTTCCTTGGTCAGCATGGATAGCACCTCTGTTTCGTTCCGGACGGGTAAGGCTCCGGTTTTTTTGTCTATTATAGCATTACCCTTCTACAGATGAGTAGTCCCCGCTCAGGGCTTCTCCGATAAGTACCGCAAAATCCCCCGGTAAATGCCAGTTGCCACTTTCCGCTGATACACATCATCACCAAGCAGGATTGACTCCTGGGGATGCGACAGGAAGCCCACCTCAACCAGGGCAGCCGGCATTTTCAGCATTTTGAGAAGATACAAGGTATTCACAGTTTTCGCTACACGGTCCGTATTCTCAAGAGTGGTCCGCAGCTCATCCTGGACGAATCCGGCCAATGCTTTGTTGCCTTCGTTGTTGGGAAAGTAAAAGGTCTGTGCTCCGCTCCACCGGTTCGAAGGCACACTGTTCATATGCACACTGATAAAAAGGTCTGCCCCTTCCTCTTCAATACTTCTGACCCGCTGTTTCAGGTCCTCTGTCTTGCGTTTGGAATACCCTTTAGTTCCCTCCTGGGCAAGGTCATAATCCCCCTCCCGTGTCATGACCACAATCGCTCCCGCCTGCTGCAAATAGTCACGCAAATAAAGGGAAACCGAGAGATTGATATCCTTCTCGATCAATCCCTCCCGGCTGACCGCCCCCCCATCAGGGCCTCCATGTCCGGCATCAATGGCAATAATTTTACCGGACAACGGCAGGCTCCAATAATTCAGCGTCTTGGCTGTAGGCATATCATAAGCTATGATACCGATCATCACAGCCAGAAGCAGGGCTCCCAGAATACTTTTTTTAACGCTGCTCCAAGCGATCCAGACCGAGACCTTATCTTCCTTTCGGCCAGACATAACAAAGACCCCCTCGTCCCGATAGATTCTACTCATCTATATGGGACAAGGGGGCCAATTAGTACTGGCTCTGAAATTATTGGTTATTGGGAAGTAACTTCCTGGGACATGCCTTCAATCAGAATCTCCGCAACCTCAGGGCGGGTGAATTCAGGAGGCGGGCACTTACCGTCACGCAGCAGCGCACGTACCTTTGTACCCGACAGAGTTAAATGCTGATCGGCTGGATGCGGGCATGTCTTACTGGACGCCATATTTCCGCATTTGATGCAGAAGAAGCTGTGCTCGAAAAATAATGGGGTAATCCCCAGTTCCTCAGCAGTGAAGTTGCTAAAAATCTCCTGAGCTTCATACGTACCGTAGTAGTCACCTACACCGGCATGGTCACGGCCGACTATAAAGTGGGTGCAACCATAATTCTTACGCACCATTGCATGAAAAATCGCTTCTCTTGGTCCAGCATAACGCATTGCTGCCGGGAAGACACCCAGGAAGGTACGGTCTCCTGGATAATAGTTCTTCAGGAGTGCCAAATAGCTCTTCATCCGCACATTGGCCGGAACATCATCAGATTTGGTCTCACCGACCAAAGGGTTCAAGAACAGCGCGTCTACAACCTCCATAGCACACTTCTGAATGTACTCATGGGCACGATGGACAGGGTTGCGTGTCTGGAAGCCTACAACGGTTCTCCAGCCCTTATCAGCGAAGATCTTACGCGTCTCTGCAGGATCGAAATAGAACTCTCCGAACTTCGCCGGCTGCGGACGGTTAAGGACTGTAATCGGGCCTCCGACATAAGTCGTTGGGCGAGCCAGAAGCTTGCTGACACCCGGGTGTGCAGGATCTGTGGTTTTGAACACATTTTGAGCCTCGACCTGCTGATCCACACTGTAGATGCTCTCGATATCCAGCAAACCGTAGATGATGCCGTCTTCTTCACCAACCAGCGAGACAGTGTCGCCAACAGCAAGACCGGAAGCCACTTTGTCTTCAACAGCCAACGTAACCGGAATACTCCATACTGTACCATCGGAAAGGCGCATATTAGTAACTACCGAATGATAGTCTCCTTCATTCAGGAAGCCGGTGAGCGGAGAAAATGCCCCTACACCAATGAGATCCAGGTCGGATATTGTCCAAGTATTAATTGCAATTGATTTGTTGCCAGAAGCTTGCTGCAGCAACTGTTCCCGCTGCGCTCCCTCCACAATACGCTGAATCAGTGTTCCTCCGTGTGGAAGTATTGACGTCATCTAATTTCTCTCCTCCTGTGTCTATACACTTTATATGAGTAGCTGCTTACTTATGAAGGCCGCATTCCGTTTTTTCTGAATTGGCCCATCTGCCGGCACGCGGATCTTCACCAGGCATTACAGCACGGGTGCATTGTTCACAGCCGATGCTCGGGAAGTTACGGTCATGCAGCGGGTTATACACTACATTGTTCTCACGAATATAGTTCCACACATCCTCAGACGTCCAGTTCGCAATCGGGTTAAATTTCACTAGGCCGAATTTATAGTCGTACTCTACCTTTTTGGCATTGGCACGGGTTGGTGCCTGATCCCGGCGGATGCCGGTAATCCATGCTTCATACTGGGAAAGAATACGGGTGAGCGGCTCTACCTTACGGATTGCGCAGCATTGGTTCGGATCCACATTCCAAAGTGCCTCTCCATATTGCAGCGCTTGTTCCTCAACAGAGATCTGCGGCGAGACACGGACAAATTCCATTCCGTATTTATCAGCCATAATATCTCTTGTCTCGTAAGTTTCTTTGAAGTGATAATCTGTATCCAGGTAAAACACATCCGTGGACGGACTAATTTTCTGAAGCATATCAACAAGCACTACATCTTCGGCACCGAAGCTGCAGGCAAAGGTTATATTAGGGAAGGTCTCTACTGCCCAGCGGATAATATCTTCCGGTGAAGCATTCTCCAATTCCTCAGCCTTAACTTTGATCAAATCTTCTTTCTCAAGCAGATTCATAATTCTATTCCTCCATCCTGGTATTAAAAACATCCAATCCCGTCAATTCCAACTATTCTTATATGGAATAGTATAAGGCATCTAGGGCCGAAGTCAATGGTTTTTTCCATTTTGGTTGAAAGTTTGATGCACACACTTTTTAACGCTATCTTATCCCCCGCCTATAAAAATGTATCCGATAATCACAAAGATCGTTCCACCGAGTACATATTTCAAGAGATCCATCCAAAACTTGCGCTCTGCCTGATTTTCTTTTCCCGATTGCTGCAGGAGCATAAAAATTCTGTTCTCGATCTGATTAAATTTTCCCGTAATAATGTTAAACTGTCGTTTCATTTCGCTGATCGATTCAGTAATCCGCTTTATGTGGTCTTCTTGGCGGTTAACATTCTCTTCTAACAGCTTAAATTTGGTGTCCGAGCTCATATTCTCTGCAGACAGCTTGGTAAACGCTTCCGTCAATTTTTGCAGCTGGTCTTCCATCGTTTGCGATTTTTGTATAGGCATGATCTCATCGTTCCCTTCTATGTTTAGTCGTGTCGCTCATGTCGTACGAAATCAAGAACAATTCGAGAGGAATATTCATGAAAATTCAGAGGCTGTCCAATTTTTAAATATTCAACCCCCTTTCCTAGAATGATCCATTGAATCCGTAGTACTCAATTGCGTATTTTTTATCCATAATATACTCAGTTGCGTACTTTGTCAAATGTAAAACGTTATAAAAATACGATATTGAACATTTACAATCTTTTTTAGTGTTATTATAATGGAGAGGTAATGCGAAATAACGTATATTTGCTATGCTCAGAGGAGGGCTATATGTGCGGAGGGCTGAAGTCTTAAAAAAGCTGATTGAGGAAACCGGCCTGAACACAAAGGCATTTGCAGAAAAAGCAGGAATTCCCTATACTACTCTCAGATCGATGTTAATGCGCGGTGTGGGTGGAGCATCAGTGGATAATGTAACTAAGGTTTGCCGGGCGTTAGGGATAACCACAGAAGAAATGGATCGCTTGGCATTCAGACCTGAGGAGGCTACTTCCCTTCAGCAGGATTTTGCCGAATTCGAGGCCTTTATCAACAATCCAGAGCACAGTTTGTTCTTTAAAGATTACCTTGGTGCTCCAGAAGAACGGAAGCGGGAAATGCTCACCTTTTGGAACTTTATTAAAGATGCTGAGAAGAAAAAAACAGAGGACAAGCAATAAAATACTGATGATTCGCATTATCGTGGTTTCAGCTAACGAGCTGATTTCACGCACCTATATATACGAACAAACATTCCCGTTAGGAGGTTCCTAATGATTAACCATTACAAGAAAACACAGCTTGAACAGTTTGTGGAACAGCTTTACATAGAGCATCACATTGCACTTCCCGAACAAATTACAATCCAGGTGCTTGCTCAGGCCCTTAATATTCATGTTCAATATTCCCCCATCAGCAGCCGCGCCTATGAGTCTGATTCAGGTATGCGCTGCATTCTGCTCGACAGCCGTCTTCCTCCAATGAAGCAGCGGCTTGATTTTTTACATGAGCTTTGCCATGTCCTCAGACATGCAGGCAATCAGCTCATTATGCCGGACTTTTTCATTAAAGCCCAGGAGATCGATGCCGAAAAATTTGTCCTTTATGCCTCTATGCCTTACTTTATGATTAATTTTCAGCAGCTGCCGGAGGATTACAATCAGACAATCCAGCAGTTATCCGGCACCTTCGGTGTTCCGAGAGAGTTGGCAAAGACTCGATTTGACCAAATTTTACGACGCGAATATGAGGGCGAGCTAACGAGTGGGTTATTCAATCACATATCCTATTTTGCGGGCAATCAGCAACAAAATGAGTTTTCCGATAAGACAAAAATATTCGCCTATTATGACCCTCACAGCACCTTTGAAGGTCCTGACCAGTTAATTGTAAGTCTGGATTATGAAACTTTGACTACACAATATGAACTGCCTATCCCCAGAGATGAACGTTTCCAGGAGATTGAATGGGAGGCATTGAAAGATCTTGCTGTTGAACCCACTATTAGCGGGGATATCATTTGTTTCGACGGGCAATTAACTTTGCAAATTCACCGGCTGGTCTTCAGATATGGATTTTCCAAGAGTACCTTTGTAGTGCATATGCGGGACGTTGAACAGATTATTGAAACAGACCAGAGATTAACACAGAGGTTTAATTAAGATGAGGCGATGAAATAATATAAGCCCCTGACCCAAAGGGCCAGAGGCTTGATTTCCTTGTAAGGAATATTAACGTTTCGAGAACTGTGGAGCACGACGAGCAGCTTTGAGGCCGTATTTCTTACGTTCCTTCATACGTGGGTCACGAGTCAGGAAGCCGGCTTTTTTCAGAGCGCCGCGATATTCAGGGTCAACTTTCAGCAGAGCACGGGCGATACCGTGACGGATTGCGCCAGCTTGACCGGAGATACCACCACCATGTGCAAGAACGATTACATCGTAGTTGCCCAGTGTTTCAGTCAGGTTCAAAGGTTGTTTTACGATCATCTTCAATGTTTCTACACCGAAGTATTCATCCATCTCACGTTTGTTAATGACAATGCGTCCTTCACCCGGTACAAGGCGAACACGTGCTACCGAATGTTTACGACGACCTGTCCCATAGTATTGTACTTGTGCCATGAAACTGTCCTCCTCTATTCTTATCCGCGAAGTTCGTAAACTTCAGGTTTTTGTGCTGCATGTGGATGCTCAGCGCCTGCATAAACTTTCAATCTCAACTTCATGTGATCCCCTTGACGAGTCTTAGGAATCATACCGTGAACCGCGAATTCAATCATGCGCTCAGGCTTAGTTTTGATCAGGTCTTCTGCAACAGTGACTTTCAAGCCACCTGGGTGCATCGAGTGACGGTAGTATTTCTTGTTTTGCATTTTCTTGCCTGTCAGGTGAATCTTCTCAGCGTTGATAACAATTACGAAATCCCCTGTATCAACGTGTGGGGTGAATTGCGGTTTGTGTTTGCCACGGATCAAAGCAGCGGCTTCGCTTGCCAAACGACCAAGTGTTTTGCCTTCGGCATCAATGATGTGCCAATTGCGTTCAACTTCGTTCGGCTTCGCCATATAGGTGGTACGCATGAATGTTTCCTCCTTGTTCTCGTACGAAAATCATCTGTTTCGTATATCTAATTTCTCATTGGAATTACGATTATGTGAGTTAAGAAAAGCTTGTTTGTTGGCATTTTCCTGATCGGGGCTGTGGGATAGCCATCAAGAAAACACAACTTTTATATTACAGCATAAACATGACAAGTGCAAGTGATTTTTAAATAGAAAGTCTATATTTTTCATGAAATACATAGTTTCCAGATCATCACAAACTGTCCTGGTCATATTCCACACTCCACAGCGCGAGTCCATTAGCTACAGCCGTTGGTCCAGCAGCTGCACGGTCGCATGCTGCCAGAATCTCCGCAACTTTATCCGCTTGAACCTTGTGCTCACCCACCTGAATCAGCGTTCCCATAATGATGCGAACCATATGCTGCAAAAATCCGCTGCCGGTAATATAAGTATGAATAACCCCCTGGTCAGACGAACCCGGACGGCACATACTACGGTCAATCTCCATAGAAGCTTCAAAAATCGTCCGCACATGGGAGGTCTTCGTAGACTTCCGCGAGGCAAAAGAAGTAAAGTCATGGGTGCCCAGAAGATGTGCAAGTCCCTGCTGCATGGCCGGGATATCGAGCTTCACCGGGTGATGGTACTGCAGTCGCCGCTGAAACGGATCCGGGAACCGGTTGCCGTTAATCGTGTATCGGTAGGTTTTGCGCTTAGCCCCTCTACGGGAGTGGAACGAGAGCGGAACCTCTTTAGCCTCAGTAACCACGATATCCTGCGGTAATCTGGCGTTAAGCGCCAGACACCAGCGTTCCAACGGAATCTGCGAGGAAGTAATGAAGTTAAACGGCTGGCCATAAGCATGAACACCTGCATCTGTCCGCCCAGAGGCTGTTATTTTCAGCGTCTCGCCGGTCAAATGAAGAATTGCCTGTTCCAGCCGATCCTGAATCGTATTGCCCTGAGGCTGGGTCTGAAAGCCATCATAATGGGTTCCGTCATAATTGACTTTCATCAATAGATTGCGCATTCCGTTCTTCCTTTCACCCTGTTGCTCAGTTGCACTAACCATCCATCTTCTTCAAAAAAAAAGAGCCCCGGCGGGAGCTCCTTCTACTCTTTACAAGGTGATTCCCGCGGTTATTGGTACAGCAGGGCCTAAACGCCCCTGCGGCACAATAACAATAATACTTACTGCTCAATCTCCGGAGATCATGAACTTAAAGAGTCAAATCGGAAATCATGACTTGTATACTTACGCGCGGTCTACCAGTTCAAGATAAACCATAGGCGCAGCATCGCCACGGCGAGGTCCCAGCTTCAGGATACGAGTGTATCCGCCTGGACGCTCTGTGTAACGAGGAGCAATATCAGAGAACAATTTTTGGATTGCATCTTGCTCACCGTCTACAGTCTCACGACGAACAAAAGCAGCTACTTGACGGCGAGCATGAAGATCGCCCTTTTTCGCTTTAGTGATCAGTTTCTCAGCGATGGAACGAACTTCCTTCGCTTTGGCTTCCGTTGTCTGGATGCGTTCGTATAGGAACAGATCCGTTACCATGTCGCGGAACAACGCTTTACGCGCACTGGAATCACGGCCCAATTTTTGGTATGCCATTTGTTTTCCCTCCTTCACTCAAGTACTCAAGTAATCTGATAACTATTCTTCTGTACGAAGACCCAAACCAAGTTCCTCGAGCTTTTCTTGAACTTCTTCCAAAGATTTGCGGCCCAGGTTACGAACCTTCATCATATCTTCTTCAGTTTTCGTAGTCAGCTCTTGTACGGTATTGATACCAGCACGTTTGAGGCAGTTGTAGGAACGGACAGAAAGATCAAGTTCTTCGATTGTCATCTCAAGTACTTTTTCTTTTTTGTCTTCTTCTTTTTCGACCATAATTTCGGCGTCTTTCGCTTCATCCGTAAGTCCTACGAACAAAACGAGGTGCTCGTTCAAAATTTTGGCTCCGAGGCTTACAGCCTCTTCCGGTCTGATACTTCCATCTGTCCAAACTTCCAGCGTCAACTTGTCATAGTTCGTCACTTGACCGACACGAGTATTATCGATGCCGTAGTTTACACGGGAGATAGGAGTGTAGATAGAGTCAACTGGAATAACACCGATTGGCTGATCGTCGCGTTTGTTCCGGTCTGCTTGGACATAGCCGCGACCACGGCCTGCAAAAATACGCATGTGAAGTCTCGCGCCAGGTCCCAGCGTTGCAATATGAAGATCCGGATTGAGGATTTCAACATCGCTGTCCGCACGGATATCACCTGCGGTAACGATGCCTTCACCCTCAGCATCAATCTCGAACACTTTCTCTTCATCTGAATGGATCTTCAGGGAAAGAGCCTTAAGGTTCAGAATGATTTCCGTCACATCTTCCATTACGCCAGGAACGGTCGAGAACTCATGCAGAACGCCGTCAATTTGGACCGAAGTCACTGCGGCTCCCGGAAGGGAGGAAAGCAGGATCCGGCGAAGCGAGTTCCCCAGAGTCGTGCCATATCCACGTTCCAGCGGTTCAACTACGAATTTCCCATAGGTTCCTTCATCATTGGCTTCTACGGTCTCAATCTTCGGCTTTTCGATTTCTATCACGAGTGTACCCCTCCTTCAAACGTCGCTCCTATATGAAACTGTCACCCCATCAGGTGCATCATGTAGTATGCCTAAACACCTATTATTAGCAGATGCGTCAGAATTATACCACAATCACAATTCTGATTTCACTATACGCGGCGACGTTTCGGCGGACGGCATCCATTGTGAGGAACCGGAGTTACGTCTTTAATGAGGTTTACTTCAAGGCCTGCGGCCTGAAGGGAACGGATGGCTGCTTCGCGGCCCGCGCCCGGTCCTTTAACCATAACTTCAACGGACTTCATGCCGTGTTCCATAGCTGCTTTAGCAGCTGTTTCGGCTGCCATTTGCGCTGCAAATGGAGTCGATTTACGGGAACCTTTGAATCCTTGACCACCGGAGCTCGCCCAGGAAATTGCATTTCCGTGAGGATCCGTGATCGTAACGATAGTGTTGTTGAACGTGGAACGGATGTGTGCCACGCCAGACTCGATATTTTTCCGGTCGCGACGTTTAGTACGTACGACTTTTTTCGGTTTAGCCATTGTCTCTTATCACCTCTTCTTATTTCTTTTTGTTTGCTACCGTACGACGCGGGCCTTTACGGGTACGGGCATTTGTTTTAGTACGTTGACCGCGAACAGGCAATCCACGACGGTGGCGAACACCGCGGTAACAGCCGATCTCAGTAAGACGCTTAATATTCAAGGAAATTTCACGACGCAGGTCACCTTCAACCTTGACCGATTTGTCGATCATTTCACGCAGTTTGCTGACTTCATCTTCCGTCAAATCACGGACACGTGTGTTAACGTCAATGCCTGTTTCATTAAGAATTTTCTGGGAAGTCGTTTTACCGATTCCGAAAATATAAGTCAAGGCGATCTCAACGCGTTTGTCACGTGGCAAATCCACTCCAGCTATACGAGCCATTTTACGCTACACCCCCTTCTTAACCTTGTTTTTGTTTGTGTTTCGGATTTTCGCAAATTACCATAACAGTCCCTTTGCGGCGGATGACTTTGCATTTTTCGCAAATGGGCTTCACAGAAGGTCTTACCTTCATGTTAATTACCTCCTCAAAGTTTTGCGAAGCAAAACTTTCGTTGTAGTTCCCATCTATTTACGGTAAGTTATACGGCCCTTAGATAAATCGTAAGGCGATAACTGCACGACCACTTTGTCTCCGGTTAGGATACGGATAAAGTGCATCCGCAATTTCCCGGACACATGGGCAAGTATTTGATGACCGTTCTCAAGCTCAACCTTAAACGTTGCATTAGGCAACGGCTCAATGACCGTTCCTTCCACTTCAATGACATCTTCCTTAGCCACAGTTAGTCTCCTTTCTCATCAGCACTTATTCCAGCGGGACTTCCATATTTCATCACTGCGAAACGCAGCTTTCCATTGGTTACCCGGCCGGTTTCTTCCAAACTATTTACAACCTCACTGCTTATGAAAGGTATGAGCTCCAAATGTCCGATATTCTTCTTTTTCGGCCCATCAAACTTTCGTTTGTCTCCATCAGCAATATATACAAATCTGCTATCAACAACTGCGATAACAACGGCAGCCTCTCCGGCATCTTTGCCTTTGAGAATTCTCACGATTTGACCAACCTGCGGGCTGCTCCCAGTATTCACGTGAAGATCACCTACGCATTCAGTTTTGTGAAAATTTCCATGCCGTCCGGTGTAACTGCTACTGTATGCTCAAAATGAGCACAGAGTGATCCGTCTACCGTAACGACCGTCCAGTTATCTTCCAGAGTTCTGACATATCTGTCCCCTGCGTTCACCATCGGCTCAATCGCGAGTACCATACCCGGTTTCAGACGTGGTCCGCGGTCCGCTATGCCATAGTTCGGAATTTGCGGTTCTTCATGCAGTTCTGCCCCGATGCCATGGCCTACATACTCGCGTACGACGGAGAATCCGGCGTCCTCGATGTATGTTTGGATCGCATGGGAGATTGTAAACAAGCGCACATCCGGTTTGACTAACGCCAGTCCTGCGTACAAGGAGCCTTCCGTGACATCCAGCAAACGCTGAGCATCTTCGGAAATGCTGCCCACTCCGTAGGTCCAAGCGGAATCACCGTGATACCCGCGGTACTCTGCACCAATATCCAGCGTAACAATGTCGCCTTCAATCAGTTTGCGTTTCCCCGGAAATCCATGCACCAATTGTTCGTTGACTGAAGCGCAAATGCTGGCAGGAAAACCGTTGTAACCTTTGAAAGACGGCACAGCACCTTGACTGCGAATGTATTGATCGGCGATTCTGTCGAGCTCACCGGTTGTGATCCCCGGCTCGATGGCCTGGGCAATCAGACGGTGACTTTCGGCAACAATTCGACCAGCTTCCCTCATGAAGGCAAGTTCCTGTTCGGATTTACAAATGATCATTACATTAACCCCGCAGCAAAGATACGATTTCGGAAGTAACGACGTCGATTTCGTTCTCTCCGTTTACCTGACGCAAAAGACCTTTATTCTCATAAAATGCAAGCAATGGCGCTGTCTTATTATCATACTCATCCAGACGTTTGCCTACACTCTCTTCGTTGTCATCCGGACGTTGATACAGTTCGCCGCCATCAATGTCGCAAATGCCTTCTTGCTTCGGCGGGTTGAAAATTAAATGGTAGGATGCACCGCAAACTTTGCAGATCCGGCGACCGGTAAGGCGCGCCATCAGCAGTCCACGGTCCACATTCAAGTTGATCACATGATCAAGGGAACTGCCAGCCCGGCTTAAAAGCTCTTCCAGCGCTTCCGCTTGCGAAAGGGTTCTTGGAAAACCATCCAATAAGAAACCTTTTTCGCAATCGGACTGCTGGAGCCGTTCTTCTACGATTCCAATGGTCACATCATCAGGTACAAGCAAACCTTGATCTATATAAGATTTGGCTTTCAGCCCAACCGGAGTCCCCTGCTTGATTGCCAAGCGGAAGGCATCACCTGTTGAGATATGCGGAATGCCAAGTTCTTTTACGATTACAGCCGCTTGCGTTCCCTTGCCTGCCCCAGGAGGGCCCATGAATAAAATGTTCACGATTTCTCTTCTCCCCCCAAAAGTTCGCCACCAAGCAAGAAACAGCACAATAGGTGCCGGGAAGTAAGCAGACCTTAAGCTTCGCCGGAACCTATCGCCTATTTATTGATGAAGCCTTTGTAATGGCGTTTGATCAATTGGCTCTCGATCTGCTTCATCGTATCCAGGGCTACACCGATGACGATCAGCAGTGAAGTACCGCCAATCTTCACGGAACGGGGTAGTCCGGACAAGTTCCCAAAGAATACCGGCAGTACAGAGATCAGAGCCAGGAAAATCGCGCCGGACATAGTCAGACGGGACATTACCCGAGTCAGATACTTCTCTGTAGCTTTACCTGGACGAATACCTGGGATGTAGCCGCCGTTCTTCTTCATATTGTCAGCCATTTGCTGCGGATTCATCTGAACGAACGTATAGAAGAACGTAAATCCGATGATCATCACTACGTAAAGTAGCATGCCGAGCGGCTTATCATAGTAAAGATTAGCAGTGACCCATTTAGCCCATTCATGACTGGCCCAGAAGCTGGAAATTACAATTGGAAATTGAAGCAGTGATACGGCGAAGATAACCGGAATTACACCTGCCGCATTGATTTTAAGCGGAATGTGCGTATTCTGTCCACCGTACATTTTGTTACCGACTACGCGTTTGGCATATTGTACAGGAATTTTACGGATACCTTGTTGTACAAAGATAACCCCTGTAATAATCGCCACAATCACAATCAGTACAATAACGACTTTAAGAATATTCAGGAACACCTGATCCGGCTGAATAAAGCTTGACTGCGCCGTAGTCGTGATATATCCCGGTATGGCGGCGACGATTCCCGCAAAAATCAGGATCGAAATCCCGTTTCCTATTCCCTTTTCAGTGATCTGCTCACCGAGCCACATCAAGAACGATGTACCTGCAGTCAGTATGATCGCAATAAGCAGGTAATCCGCAAAGGTAGCATTTGGAATCATCTCAGTGCCATAAATTCGGTTAAACCCGATTGACGTGGCAAACGCTTGAATCAGACCGAGTACAACCGTACCGTACCGGGTGATTTGCGCCAGTTGCTTTTTCCCGTGTTCCCCTTGTTTAGCCCATTCGGCAAACTTAGGGATAACATCCATCGAGAGCAATTGCACTATGATGGAAGCTGTAATGTACGGGTAAATACTAATCGCAAAAATCGAGAAGTTTTTGAGCGCTCCGCCCGAGAAGGTGTTCAAAAGACCCATCAAAGCGTCGCCGCTTTGATTTGTTGATTCCAGTACTTCTTTGTTCACACCGGGAACCGGTACAAACGAACCGATGCGGTAAATGATCAGAACGAACAGGGTAAACAGGATCTTTTTGCGCAAATCTTCAACATGCCATATATTCTTAAGCGTCTTGAACATTAGATCACCTCGGTTTTACCGCCGGCAGCCTCGATTTTCTCTACCGCAGATTGAGAGAACTTATTTGCTTGTACAGTCAATTTAACGGCTAGTTCGCCATTACCGAGGATCTTGATGCCGCTCTTGGAATTCTTGACAACACCAGTTTCAATCAGCAACTGTGGAGTCACTTCAGTTCCTTCAGCAAAGCTGTTCAGATCTTCCAGGTTCACAATCGCATACTCTTTACGGGTAGGATTGATGAAACCACGTTTAGGCAGACGACGATAGAGTGGGTTTTGTCCACCCTCGAAGCCCGGACGAACACCACCACCGGAACGGGAGTTCTGACCTTTGTGACCGCGTCCGGAAGTTTTACCGTTCCCGCTACTTGGACCACGACCAACGCGGTTGCGTTCTTTACGGGATCCAGGAGCTGGAGCAAGTTCATGTAACTTCATCGTTTGCACCTCCTTATGTTTGTTAATTTATGCAAGGCGTTTAACCTTCGATTTCAGTAACGGAAAGCAAGTGGCTCACTTTGTTGATCATTCCGCGAATTGCAGGAGTGTCATTGTGAACCACGGACGAGTTGGTTTTACGCAGGCCGAGCGTCTTAACAGTAACACGTTGTGTTTCTGGACGTCCGATTACGCTGCGTACGAGGGTAATTTGCAATTTAGCCATTGACGTTCCCCTCCTTAACCGCGCAATTCTTCGACAGATTTGCCGCGAAGCTTCGCGACCTCTTCAATGCGCTTCAGACGGGAAAGACCCTCCAAAGTTGCATTGACCATGTTCATGGAATTCGAAGAACC
This sequence comes from Paenibacillus tianjinensis, assembly GCF_017086365.1. NCBI lineage: Bacteria > Bacillati > Bacillota > Bacilli > Caryophanales > Paenibacillaceae > Paenibacillus > Paenibacillus tianjinensis. The sequence continues at coordinate 5,609,321 of NZ_CP070969.1, forward strand.
CAAAGATTTTGTCAAAATGTCGCCAACGCCTGCCAATTCCAATACCGCACGAACTGGTCCGCCAGCGATAACGCCAGTACCTTCGGATGCTGGTTTCAGCAGAACGCGTCCTGCGCCGAAATGTCCAGTAACCAAGTGGGGAATCGAAGTTCCTACGATCGGAATGTGAATCAGGTTTTTCTTGGCGTCTTCAATGCCTTTACGGATGGCATCCGGAACTTCGCCGGCTTTACCGATACCTGCACCGACGTAGCCGTTGCCATCGCCCACAACAACAAGTGCGCTAAAGCTGAAACGGCGTCCGCCTTTTACAACTTTTGCTACACGGTTAATGTGTACAACTCTTTCTGTCAGCTCTAAACTGTTCGGATCTACACGCAAGTCGTTAACCTCCTTTTAAGAAATATTCTAGAATTCAAGACCAGCTTCGCGAGCTGCTTCAGCCAAAGCTTGAATCCGTCCATGGTATAAGTATCCACCGCGGTCAAATACAACCACTGCATAACCTTTAGCTTTAGCGCGCTCAGCGATCAATTGACCCACTTTGCTTGCAGCTTCAACGCTGCCGCCATTGCCGATTGTAGCGCTCAATTCTTTATCAAGTGTCGAGGCGGATACGATAGTAACGCCTGTCACGTCATCGATCAGTTGAGCGTAGATGTGCTTCGAAGAACGGAACACGTTCAAACGTGGACGCTCAGTAGTTCCTTGGATCTTCTTACGAACCCGCAGGTGTCTTTTGAGACGAGCCTTGTTTTTGTCCTCTTTTGTAATCATGACTTCCATTTCACTCCCTTCAGTTTGCTGCATAGCAGCTTCACTTTACGATGCACGGGGTATCTTACTATGAAGAAGAGTAAGCCGATTATTTCTTCTTACCGGCTTTACCTTCCTTACGGATGATACGCTCGCCTTCATACTTGATACCTTTACCTTTATACGGTTCTGGTTCACGTACGGAACGGATTTTGGCAGCATAAGCGCCAACACGTTCTTTATCGATACCTCTAACGATGATTTTCGTGTTCGCAGGAACCTCGAACTCGATGCCCGCTTCCGGTGTGATTTCAACCGGGTGGGAGTAACCAACGTTCAGAACGATTTTATCTCCGGATTTGCTTGCACGATATCCGACCCCAACCAGCTCCAGAGATTTCGAGAAACCTTCAGTCACACCGCTTACCATGTTGCTGACAACGGAGCGGGTTGTGCCGTGAAGTGAACGATGCAATTTGTTGTCCGACGGGCGAACAACGGTGATTTCGTTATTTTCAACTGTAACCTTCATGTCTTTATGAAGCTCACGAGTCAAAGTGCCTTTAGGACCTTTTACTGTAATAACGGCGTTGTCTAAAGTGACATCTACACCGCTAGGTACTGCGATTGGTTTGCGACCAATACGAGACATGTGTTGCACCTCCTTATCTTGTGACGTTTATTACCAAATGTAGCAGACAACTTCTCCGCCCGATTTTGATTGACGAGCTTCTTTGTCGGTCATAACTCCCTTAGATGTGGAGATAATCGCGATTCCAAGGCCGCCGAGTACACGAGGAACTTCATTGCTCTTCGTGTAAACGCGAAGGCCTGGTTTACTGATTCTTTTCAGACCAGAGATAACGCGCTCTTGGTTAGGGCCGTATTTCAAGAAGATACGGATAATCCCTTGTTTGCTATCTTCAACGAATTCAGCATCACGAATGAAGCCTTCACGCTTCAGAATGTCCGCGATTTGTTTTTTCATAGTAGAAGCAGGCATTTCTACTGTCTCGTGACGCACAGTGTTGGCGTTACGAATACGAGTAAGCATATCTGCAATAGGATCAGACATAGTCATGTGTGTAAACCTCCTTCCCGTTTATAAACTTCTTACCAACTTGCTTTTTTCACGCCAGGGATCTGGCCTTTATAAGCTAACTCACGGAAACAAATTCTGCAAATTTTGTACTTTTGCAGTACCGAATGTGGACGACCGCAACGCTCGCAACGTGTATATGCACGTACTTTGAACTTAGGTTCGCGTTGTTGTTTAACTTTCATCGAAGTTTTTGCCACTTTAGCCTGACACCTCCTAAACAGTTTCGGAGAAATGGATGATTCTTACTTAGCGAAAGGCATTCCCAGCTGATTCAGCAGCTCGCGGGATTCCTCGTCCGTCTTTGCAGTCGTTACGATAACGATGTCCATACCGCGGACCTTATCCACTTTGTCATACTCGATTTCAGGGAAGATCAGTTGTTCTTTAAGACCAAGTGTGTAGTTACCACGGCCGTCGAAGGCTTTTGTGGAAACACCACGGAAGTCACGTACGCGTGGAAGCGTTACGTTGAACAATTTGTCCAGGAAGTAATACATACGCTCGCCGCGCAGTGTTACTTTAACCCCAATCGGCATGTTTTCGCGCAGTTTGAAACCGGCGATGGATTTTTTGGCTTTAGTGATTACTGGCTTTTGACCAGCGATCAGTTGCAAGTCGTTAACTGCAGCGTCAAGCACTTTGGAGTTTTGAACAGCGTCACCCACACCCATGTTGATGACAACTTTCTCGATCTTAGGCACTTGCATAACAGTTGTATAGTTGAACTTCTGCATCAGAGCAGGTGTAATTTCATTCAAATAACGTTCTTTCATTCTTGCTGCCATGAAGATTTACCTCCTTTCTTTAGGACTAATTAGTCGATAATCTCTCCGGATCTCTTAGCTACCCGAACCTTTTTACCGTTATCGAGCACTTTGTAACCGATACGAGTAACTTTACCGCTCTTCGGATCAATGTGCATTACATTGGACACATGGATCGAAGCTTCCTGCTCGATGATTCCGCCTTGCGGATTCAACTGGTTCGGCTTCTGGTGTTTCTTCACCATGTTCACGCCTTCTACCAGGACACGGTTTTCACGAGGATAAGCAGCGATGACACGGCCTTTTTTACCTTTGTCTTTCCCGCTGATCACAAGTACCACATCATCTTTTTTAACGTGCAGTTTATTGTTATGGGATTCCAGAACTTTTTTCACTCTAGGCATTTATTACACCTCCTATGACTAACCTTCTCAGAACTTCACGTTACTTCATAAGTAACTTATTAGATTACTTCCGGTGCCAAGGAAACGATCTTCATGTAGTCTTTATCGCGAAGTTCGCGAGCAACTGGTCCGAAGATACGTGTTCCGCGTGGGCTTCTGTCGTCTTTAACAACAACAGCTGCATTTTCGTCGAAAGAGATGTAAGAACCGTCTTTACGGCGAACAGAACGTTTAGTACGAACAACCACCGCTTTAACAACATCACCCTTTTTGACAACGCCGCCTGGTGTTGCTTGTTTAACGGAACAAACGATCAGATCACCGATTGCTGCTGTACGGCGTCCAGTACCACCCAGTACGCGGATACACATCAGTTCCTTCGCACCAGAGTTGTCAGCCACATGCAAACGTGTAAATGGTTGAATCATTATTAATTTCCTCCTTCCGGAAAAACTTCCTGATTATCTTAGATGATAACCGCTGCTTCTACCACTTCAACAAGTCTCCAGCGTTTGTCCTTGGACAACGGACGAGTTTCCATGATTTTAACAACATCACCGATTTTCGCAACGTTTTCCTCATCATGTGCCTTGAATTTCTTCGTGGACTTGATGCGTTTGTGATACAAGTTGTGCTTTTTATAGGTTTCAACAGCAATTACGATGGTTTTATCCATTTTATCGCTGACTACTTTACCGATCAGCACTTTACGTGCATTACGTTCTTCGCTCATAGTTAGCCTCCTTCCTGATTACGGATCTAGTGATCCGCCGTCACTTAACTAATCCCAAGTACTCTTTGATGGATAACGGTTTTAGCACGAGCTATTTCCTTACGCACATCACGAATCCGAGTCGGGTTATCCAGTTGGCCAGTAGCCAATTGGAAACGGAGATTGAAGAGTTCTTCTTTGAATCCAGCGATCTTCTGTTCAATCTCGGCAGTGGTTAAGTTGCGAAGTTCATTAGCTTTCATTTGCTTCACCACCCAATTCTTCACGTTTCACAAACTTAGTCTTTACAGGCAGCTTGTGAGCGGCAAGACGCATCGCTTCACGAGCGATTTCTTCCGACACGCCTCCGAGTTCGAACATAATCTTGCCCGGTTTAACTACGGCTACCCATTTCTCAACGTTACCTTTACCACTACCCATACGAACCTCAAGAGGCTTTTGAGTAATAGGCTTATCTGGGAAAATCTTGATCCAAACCTGACCACCACGTTTGATGTAACGTGTCATTGCAATACGGGCAGCTTCGATCTGACGGTTAGTGATCCAAGATGGTTCCAATGCCTGCAGGCCGAATTCGCCGAAGTTCAGCTCAGTACCGCCTTTTGCCATACCCTTCATGTGACCGCGTTGTTGCTTGCGGTGTTTAACGCGTTTTGGTACCAACATGATTAGTTGCCTCCTTCCTGAGCAGCTTGTTTCTTAGCTGGGGGAAGAACTTCTCCACGGTAGATCCATACTTTTACGCCGATACGGCCATAAGTAGTATGTGCTTCAGCCGTTCCGTAATCGATATCGGCACGAAGCGTATGAAGTGGAACTGTTCCTTCGCTATAACCTTCTGAACGGGCAATCTCAGCGCCGCCAAGACGTCCGCCAACTTGAGTTTTGATTCCTTTTGCGCCGGAACGCATAGTTCTTTGAATCGCTTGTTTCAGAGCACGACGGAACGATACACGACGTTCCAATTGTTGTGCAATGCTTTCAGCAACAAGAATTGCATCCAATTCAGGGTGCTTAATTTCGTTGATGTTGATGTGGACTTTTTTGCCACCGGCAATTGCTGTAACAGCGCTGCGAAGTACTTCTACTTCTGCTCCACCTTTACCAATTACCATACCTGGTTTAGCAGTATGAATTGTAACATTCACTCGGCTTGCCGCTCTTTCAATCTCGATGCGGGAAACAGAGGAATCTTTCAACTTGCCTTTAAGGTATTCACGGATTTTGACGTCTTCCATTAAAAGAGTACCGAAATCTTTACCTGCATACCATTTCGATTCCCAATCGCGAATAATGCCGATTCGGAGTCCGATTGGATTTACCTTTTGACCCACGTGTTATCCCTCCCTTATTTCTCAGATACCACCAAAGTAATGTGGCTGGTACGTTTATTGATCCGGCTTGCACGACCCATGGCGCGCGGACGGAAACGTTTCATAGTAGGACCCTGGTTAACGAAAACTTCGCTAACGAACAAACTGTTCACGTCCATGGAGTAGTTGTGCTCAGCATTGGCAATCGCCGAGTTAAGCAGTTTTTCAACTACCGGAGAAGCGGATTTTGGAGTGTGGCGAAGAATTGCAATAGCTTCCCCCACTTGCTTGCCGCGAATCAAGTCAACAACCAGTTTCGCTTTACGAGCAGAAATCCGCACCGATCTAGCATGTGCTTTTGCTTCCATTTATTTTCCCTCCTCTCGAACGAAGACCTTTTTAATTATCTTCTTGTTTTCTTATCGTCACCCGCGTGGCCTTTGTAAGTACGTGTTGGCGCGAACTCGCCCAACTTGTGACCTACCATATCTTCCGTTACGTATACTGGCACGTGTTTGCGGCCGTCATATACACCAAACGTATGTCCGATAAACTGAGGGAAAATTGTTGAGCGACGGGACCAGGTTTTAACTACGACTTTCTTCTCTGCCGCGTTCAATTCCTCAACTTTTTTCAGCAGGTAGCCATCGATGAACGGCCCCTTCTTTAAACTGCGACCCATGTGTGAATCCTCCCTTCATCCGGTTCTTCAAACCGCGAATCGACGCTTCGCGCTTGCTAACATGCCTGAAGCGTCTTATTTTGTGCGGCGGCGAACGATATATTTATCAGATGCCTTGTTTTTCTTACGCGTTTTGTAGCCGAGGGTTGGTTTGCCCCAAGGAGACATAGGCGATTTCCGTCCGATTGGAGCGCGGCCTTCACCACCACCGTGTGGGTGATCGTTAGGGTTCATTACTACCCCGCGAACTTCAGGACGTTGGCCAAGCCAGCGACTGCGTCCGGCTTTACCGATTTTGATCAATTCGTGATCTTCGTTACCTACGGAACCGATTGTTGCACGGCAAACGCTCAAGATTCTGCGAACTTCACCGGAGTTCAAACGAACGGATACGTATTTTTCTTCTTTACCAAGCAATTGAGCTTCTGTACCAGCAGCACGAACCAATTGTCCGCCCTTACCTGGTTTCAACTCGATGTTGTGGATAACTGTACCTACCGGGATGTTCTCCAGTGGAAGACTGTTACCAACTTTGATGTCGGCTGTAGGGCCTGACTCTACTTTATCCCCAACTTTAAGTCCTTTAGGAGCGATGATGTAACGTTTCTCTCCATCGGCATAGTGGATCAAAGCAATATTAGATGTGCGGTTCGGGTCATACTCGATTGTAGCAACGCTACCTGGTATGCCGTCTTTGGTCCGCTTGAAGTCGATAATACGGTATTTACGTTTGTGTCCGCCGCCGTGGTGACGAACCGTAATTTTACCTTGGTTGTTACGGCCCGCTTTTTTGCTCAGCGGCGCAAGCAACGATTTCTCAGGCTGGTTTGTTGTAATTTCTTCAAACGTAGACACGGACATACCGCGTCTTGCCGGAGAGGTCGGTTTGTACTTTTTGATTGGCACTATAGTTCCCTCCTTACTTTAAGAGTATTATTCTACCGCTTCAAAGAATTCGAGCGGCTTGCTGTCCGGGCTAAGCTTTACGATGGCTTTTTTCCACTCTGGAGTGTATCCGGAGTATTTGCCATAACGTTTCAGTTTACCAGGTACGCGCATTGTGTTCACACTAACTACTTTAACTTTAAAAATAGCCTCGACAGCTTTTTTGATTTCGGTCTTGTTAGCACGGATATCCACTTCAAAAGCGTACTTCAATTCGCTCATGTATTCGGATGTGCGTTCCGTAATCACCGGACGTTTGATAATATCACGAGGATCTTTCATTACGCGAACACCTCCTCTACCTTCAGAACTGCTTCTTTAGTGATGATCAGTTTGTCGTACGTCAGTACGTCAAGAACATTGATGCCGTCAGCCGCTACGAATTTCACCCCTGGGATGTTACGAGCGGAAAGTGCTACATTGTCGTCATAGCTAGGAGCTACGATCAGAGCTTTAGTACCAACCTTCAGGTTGTTCAGAATAGCTGCGAATTCTTTCGTCTTCGGAGCATTCATTGTCAGGCTATCCAATACGATGATGTCATTCTCAAGCACTTTCGAAGACAGCGCGGATTTGATGGCCAAACGACGAACCTTCTTAGGCAGTTTCCAGGAATAGCTGCGTGGTGTTGGTCCGAAGACTACGCCGCCGCCTTTCCATTGTGGAGAACGAATGGAGCCTTGACGAGCACGACCTGTACCTTTTTGTTTCCAAGGCTTACGTCCGCCGCCACGTACTTCAGAACGTCCTTTTACTTTGTGTGTACCACGACGAAGGGAAGCTCTTTGCATAAGTGCAGCTTCGTGCAGGACATGCACGTTCGGTTCAATACCGAATACTGAATCACTCAGTTCAACTTCGCCAACTTCGTTACCACTGATATTAAAAAGTGTTACTTTTGGCATTTCATGTTCCTCCTTTCTTAGGTAATTATTTCTTAACGGTTTCTTTAACTTTCACGAAGCTGTTCTTAGGACCTGGGATAGCGCCTTTAACCAGCAATACGTTACGTTCAACATCAACTTTGATGATTTCAAGCTTCTGAACCGTTACGGTCGTGTGACCCATGTGTCCTGGAAGGCGTTTGCCCTTAGGAACGCGGTTAGCTTGAATGGAACCCATGGAACCCGGTCTTCTGTGATAACGCGATCCGTGAGCCATTGGTCCGCGGCTTTGTCCCCAACGTTTGATGTTACCTTGGAAACCTTTACCTTTGCTAGTGCCAGTTACGTCAACAAATTCGCCTTCAGCGAAGATATCAGCCTTCAGCTCTTGTCCAACCTCGAGTGCCCCGAGGTCAACACCGCGAATTTCACGAACGTAGCGCTTAGGTGTTGCATTTGCCTTTTTGGCGTGACCTTGTTCAGGCTTGTTGGAGCGACTTTCTTTCTTATCAGAAAAGCCCAACTGCACTGCTTCATATCCGTCGATATTCAGGTCTTTCTTTTGCAGTACTACACAAGGGCCAGCTTCGATAACCGATACAGCGATCACGTTACCTTCTGGAGTAAACACTTGAGTCATACCGAGTTTTTTTCCTAAGATACCTTTCAATGTTGACACCTCTTTTCTTTTCCTAGTTGCTTAATGGTAGAATTACAATTTGATTTCGATATCTACACCGGACGGTAGATCCAAGCGCATCAAGGCATCCACAGTTTGTGGTGTAGGATTCACAATATCGATCAAACGTTTGTGAGTCCGTTGTTCAAACTGTTCACGGGAATCCTTGTACTTGTGTACCGCACGGAGAATAGTAATGATTTGCTTCTCAGTTGGCAGCGGGATCGGCCCGGATACACCAGCACCCGAACGTTTTGCTGTTTCAACGATTTTCTCTGCGGATTGATCAAGAATTCTGTGGTCGTATGCTTTCAAGCGAATACGAATTTTTTGCTTTGCCATTTTAGTCCCTCCTTCTATCGCCCAATTTATTATCGGACATACTCCGTGAAAATTTTCTGACGTCGACCTCATGGCAAAGGGGCCGGGTGTGTCAGTAACCTCTCACATCATCGCAACGTCTCAGAACAACATTTATTATTATATATAATAGGCAGATACTTTGCAAGCAAAAATGAAAAACAACGCATATTTTTTTTATACGTTGTTCTCTTCTCTTACAATTATCCATTTTCCGCTTAAAGATTATCCGTTGCAGACTTGAAAAACTCAGCCGAAGCTGCAGTTTGTGCCGTTGTAGCACCAATTCCTTCAATAGTATGAATTAATACTCTGATCTCTTCCTCAACAGTTACTATTTCCTGTGTACTAGTCTGCATCGAATCCACGATATCGCTGAACAGTCTGCTCGTCTCTACGGACTGCTCTTTTCCGCTTTTCGTCAGTTCCTGCACTTTACGGATTTCCTTGACTACCTGACTTGTCAGCGCAGCCGATTTTTGAGTTAAGTCTCCGATACGTACTACAGTGCTCTTGGTGTCTTCTGCAAGCCGGCTGACCTCACTGGCAACGACACTGAAGCCTCTGCCAAATTCACCTGCACGGGCGGCTTCTATTGTAGCATTTAAAGAAAGGATTTTGGTCTGATCCGCTATATCCTGTACAGCAGCCACAATCTTCTGGATTTGCAAAGAAGAGCTGCTTAACTCTTTTACCGACCGTTCCATTTCATTCGTACTCTCATAGATAAGATTAATCTGACCGCTGAGGCTGCCAAGATGTCCCTGTCCGTCCTTAGCCATCTCCTGCGACCCAAGAGCGGTGGATGCAGTGCGACGGAATGAATTGTTCACTTCATTGCTGCTCGCCACCAGCTGCTCTACAGCCGCGTTAGTATCCATGCTCAGATCTATTAGCTCTCCGCTGAACTCAGCGATTTTCTGTTTCAGTTCATTTTTAACAACCAGGTATTGTTCTTCCTTCTCCCGGATGTTCTCCTTCTCATAGGCTTCGAGCACCAGTTGCTGTTCAAGATTTAGAAGTTTGGTTACAGTCTGCACTACCTTTAACCGCTCATTGTCTTTATACGTTTCATTGTACATTACCGTAATAAATACATTCTGTAGATTCTGAAAAGCTGATAAGTACCATTTGGGTTCTAGACCGACTTTTTTGTGAATTTTAGCTATCGTCAAGCGTTTGGCTATGTACTGCTCATCCACTTTGCCGTCAAAGATTTCAATAATATGTTGCTTCAAAGTTCCCTTGAGGCGTTCAATGCTGCTGTGCTCTAGAATGATGCTCTCCAGCTTATTTACACCAAGGACTGTATTGTAGAATTGATCAGTGATGTAGTTAATCTCACGTTCGACAATAGGTTTCATCATCCGTAAAAGATCCAGATCCTCTTCAGTCAAGTCAATCATCCGCATTTGTTCGTTCAACTCTTCATGCCCTTGGAGCGAATGAACGGTTGCCGTGATAGCAGGTGCATGATTCTCGCTGTCCTTGGAGTGCTTGTCGGGAGTCGCCTCATTAATGTTACGTGACTGAATACCATGCATAAAAGAAAAAGGACATTTCCGCACATTTCCACTCTCCCTAAACTCCTAAATATTAACAATGATAATATAGAATCATTCTAACTTAGGAGAACGTAAAATGTAAAGAATTTTATGTAGTTTCTTGTTGAATTTTGTAGAATATATAGATTTTAATGATGTTTAGTGTCGTAAAATGTCGAATAAATAAAAGATATATACGATTTTCCATTCAATATTCTGCAATTTGATAGAGTGCCTTGACATCTAAGATAACAACGGTCCTTTTACTGACTTCTATAATCTTCATCGTTTCAAGCTTATTCAGCTTTCTGCTGAGTGTTTCAGGTGTTGTTCCTATCATCGCTGCAAAGTCTTTTTTGGCTGCTGGCAGATGAATCTGGGACCATACCGGTTCGGTACCATACTCCTGCTTGTTTTTGGAAGATAGATGAAGCAGGAGTCTTGCTAATCTCTTCTCCGCCTCCAAAATATGCAGTGACCCCGCAAGTTCATCGGCCTGTTGTAACTGTTCGCTCATAGACATCAGGAAGCTGAAGGCAAGAGCCGTATTTTTTTCGATTAAGGGTAGAAAATCTTTACGATGCATCCGGCACACAAGTCCGCCCTCCACCACCTCTGCAGTTGCATAATGCCTCTTATTATGTAGCAAGGCAAATTGCCCAAAGTAATCCCCCGGGAAAAGAAAGCGAAGAACATGCTGCTTCCCTTCCTTATTATTCTGAGTCAGTTTAATCAGGCCGTTATTTACTATAAACAGTGATTCAGACTGCTCTCCCTCTCTAAATACCAGATTCCCCTTTGTATAATAATTAGATTCTATAATAGACTCAACTATATGCAGATCATGATCAGACAAGCTCTGAAATACAGGTACCTGCCGTATACACGGATTGTTATGGCATGCGCTACAACTCTTATTCATGTTGCCACTTTCCTTCCTATTCACCTGATGACAACATATCAAGGATCTGGAAGCCGCCTAGTGACAACACTCACAATATTTTAAAAACTTGATCTGTATCAAGGATTCTTCGTTCGTTTTCCTTCAAAATACTCTTATAGAGAATTTACAGGAGAGGATGTGCCTATACTGCAATATACATTTGAAGACATGCAAAAGATGGACAGAGCCATACTAGGTAATATGGTTCCACTTGAGTTATTCCGTACCATACGACTCATTGGATTAAACCAGGGCTTGCCTATGGGCGGTAAAGGAACTACATTGACTGTAGGCCGAAAAATAGGCGAAAGTCTGCCGGTGAACAGTGTGGATGAATTGCTGCAGCTATTTGAAGAACTGAAGATTGGAATCCCGCGTATTATTTTTTCAGAGGAGTCCAGGATCCATATTGCTGTCGATGACTGTTTTTGCAAAGGATTGCCTACACTAGAGGAAGAGAAAATGATCTGCGATTTAGAAGGTGCAATTCTGGAGGGAGCACTAACTAAAATCATGGGTCACAGAGTTAGTGTTAAAGAAGTAAAATGTAATGCTACCGGGCATGAACATTGCGAATATGAAGTAAAACTCTAATCCCCCTATGGGAATATTTATGGAAAGAAGGTATATAGATTTGGAAAAGAAAATAATAACAGAAGCCATACAGTATCAAGAAGATCGGTTCACCAAGAAAATACTGTTTCAAAAGGGGGATAGCGTTGTCTTTGTCCTCAATTTTATGCCTGGCCAGCAGTTGCCCGTGCATAAGCATCCCGGTGCAGATGTCTATATCTATGCTCTAAAAGGGAGCGGCACCATCACAGTAAATGATGTAGCGCAGGAATTCAGTGAAGAGGAAGTTATCTATGTTGCTGAGGATGATTCCTTCGCCTATCATAACACCAGCACTTCCCCTGCGAGTCTTCATGTTGTAATATCCAAGCTTCCCAGCCCAGCCTATGCTAAAGAAATCTAATAAGATCTATCTCTTAAAACTCTATCCACGGAGGATATTCTCTATGGATAGAGTTTTTATATACAAAAAAACAGGAGCTCTTCCGAAGAAGAACCCCTGCTTTATGATCCGATGCTATCCTAATGGATAGAACCGAATTATTTTTGGATAGAAGCTACGGAACCTGCACCAACTGTACGTCCGCCTTCACGAATGGAGAATTTAGTACCTTCTTCAATCGCGATTGGGGAGATCAGTTGTACGGTTACAGTGATGTTATCACCAGGCATAACCATTTCAGTACCTTCTGGCAGGTTGATGATACCTGTTACGTCAGTTGTACGGAAGTAGAACTGTGGACGGTAACCAGTGAAGAATGGTTTGTGACGTCCGCCTTCTTCTTTAGTCAGAACGTAGATCTGAGCAGTGAACTCAGTGTGTGGGTTAACGGAGTTCGGCTTAGCCAATACTTGGCCACGCTCGATCATGTTACGGTCTACACCACGCAGCAATGCGCCGATGTTGTCGCCCGCTTGAGCGGAATCGAGCAATTTACGGAACATTTCAACGCCTGTAACAACGGATTTTTTCTTTTCTTCGTGAATACCAACGATTTCGATTTCTTCTCCGACTTTAACTGTTCCGCGTTCTACGCGACCAGTTGCCACAGTACCGCGGCCAGTGATGGAGAATACATCTTCGACAGGCATCAAGAATGGTTTGTCAGTTTGACGTTCTGGAAGCGGGATGTACGTGTCGATCGTTTCGAACATTTCAACGATCTTCTGTGCATAGTCGCCATCAGGGTTTTGCAGAGCTTCACGAGCAGATCCACGGATGATTGGAGTATCATCGCCTGGGAAGTCGTATTCGCTCAGCAGGTCGCGAACTTCCATTTCAACCAGTTCAAGCAACTCTTCGTCTTCAACCATATCGCATTTGTTCAGGAATACGACGATGTAAGGAACACCTACTTGACGGGACAGCAGGATGTGTTCGCGAGTCTGTGGCATAGGGCCGTCAGCTGCGGATACAACCAGGATAGCTCCGTCCATTTGCGCTGCGCCAGTGATCATGTTTTTAACATAGTCGGCGTGTCCAGGGCAGTCTACGTGAGCGTAGTGACGGTTAGGAGTTTCATATTCAACGTGAGCTGTGGAAATAGTGATACCACGTTCGCGTTCTTCAGGAGCTTTGTCGATTTGGTCGAAAGCTACAGCGGCACCACCGTATTTTTTGGACAATACAGTTGTGATTGCAGCAGTCAGAGTCGTTTTACCATGGTCGACGTGACCGATAGTACCGATGTTAACGTGTGGTTTGTTACGTTCAAACTTTGCCTTTGCCATTTGAACAGTTCCTCCTTATTGTGGGGTTCCTTATATTTGAGCCGCCCGTCTACATGCAATTCTTAGATGACTGAGTGATAATATCCGAACGGCGAGTTAAAAACGGTGACTATTCTACGCCTTTATTCTTAGAAACGATTTCTTCTGCAATGGATTTAGGAACTTCTTCATAGTGAGAAAGCTCCATTGAGAATACACCGCGTCCTTGAGTACCGGAACGGAGAGTTGTGGAGTATCCGAACATTTCGGAAAGAGGCACCTTAGCACGGATAATTTGCGCACCACCACGGGAATCCATACCTTCGATTCTACCGCGACGGGAGTTCAGCATACCCATAACATCGCCCATATATTCCTCAGGAACAGTTACTTCCACCTTCATGATTGGCTCAAGCAGGACAGGCTTACACTTGTCTTTAGCTGCTTTGAGTGCCATCGAGCCGGCAATTTTGAACGCCATTTCGTTGGAGTCAACATCATGATAAGAACCATCAACAATGGTTGCCTTAACGTCTACAAGCGGGAAGCCTGCAATGACGCCGTTTTTCATTTGCTCTTCAATACCGGCAAGTGCAGGAGCGATGTATTCTCTAGGTACAGAACCACCGACAACTTTACTTTCGAATTGGCTGCCAGTACCTGGCTCGAGAGGTTCGAATTCAACCCATACGTGACCGTACTGACCGCGACCGCCGGACTGGCGAACGAATTTACCTTCAACACGTGCTGGTGCTTTGAATGTTTCGCGGTAAGCAACCTGTGGTTTACCCACATTGGTTTCTACTTTGAATTCGCGGCGCATACGGTCGATGATAATATCAAGGTGAAGCTCACCCATACCTGCAAGAATGGTTTGGCCAGTTTCTTCATCAGTATGCGCACGAAGAGTAGGATCTTCTTCAGTCAGCTTACCGAGAGCAACGCCCAATTTATCTTGGTCGGCTTTGGTTTTTGGTTCAACTGCGATTTCGATAACCGGATCAGGGAAGTTCATCGACTCCAGGATTACTGGATGTTTCTCATCGCAAAGTGTATCGCCTGTACTTGTATCTTTCAAACCAACAGCTGCTGCGATATCACCAGCGTAAACGATGGAGATTTCTTGACGGCTGTTAGCGTGCATCTGCAGAATACGGCCGATACGCTCACGTTTGTTCTTAGTAGCGTTAACTACATAAGAACCGGATTCCAGAATACCGGAATACACGCGGAAGAACGTAAGTTTACCAACATAAGGGTCAGTCATGATTTTAAATGCCAGTGCTGAGAATGGTTCTTCGTCCGAAGAGTGACGAACCGCTTCAGTTCCGTCATCCAGATGACCTTGAATAGCCGGTACATCCAATGGGGATGGCAAGTAATCAACGACAGCGTCCATCATCAGCTGAACACCCTTGTTGCGGTAGGAGGATCCAACGATTACAGGGAAGATTTTAACTTCTACAACGCCTTTGCGCAGAGCAGCTTTGATCTCATCAACTGTAATCTCTTCACCTTCCAGATACTTCATAGTCAGGTCTTCGTCAAGTTCTGCAACTTTCTCGATCAGCTCAAGACGCAGAGTCTCAACTTGTTCCAGATATTCAGCCGGAATGTCCGTTACTTCAATGTTTTGGCCCAGATCATCTTTAAAGATGTGAGCTTTTTGCTCAACCAGGTCAATAATACCCACGAAGTCGTTTTCGGCGCCAATTGGCAGTTGAATTGCAACTGCATTGGCTTGCAAGCGATCACGCATGCTTTCTACAACGTTAAGGAAGTCCGCGCCGATGATATCCATTTTGTTTACATATGCGATGCGGGGAACGCCATACCGGTCAGCCTGTCTCCATACAGTTTCAGACTGAGGCTCAACGCCTTCTTTCGCACTGAAAACACCAACTGCTCCATCCAATACACGCAGGGAACGTTCAACTTCAACAGTGAAGTCAACGTGTCCTGGGGTATCAATGATATTGATGCGGTGACCCTTCCAAGCAGCGGTTGTAGCGGCGGAAGTAATGGTAATTCCACGCTCTTGTTCTTGTTCCATCCAGTCCATTGTAGCTGCACCCTCGTGAACTTCACCGATTTTGTGCGTACGGCCTGTGTAGAATAGAATCCGCTCAGTGGTAGTCGTCTTACCAGCATCAATATGTGCCATGATCCCGATGTTGCGTGTATTTTTTAAGGAGAACTCTCTTGCCATGAAATGGGTCTCCCTTCAAAATATAAGTTATTTGAACGGCTTAAAATCCTACCAGCGGTAGTGAGCAAACGCTTTGTTCGCTTCAGCCATTTTGTGCGTGTCTTCACGTTTCTTAACAGAAGCGCCTGTGTTGTTGGAAGCGTCGATGATTTCAGCCGCCAAACGTTCTTCCATAGTCTTCTCGCCGCGGTTACGTGAGTAGTTCACGAGCCAACGTAATCCCAGAGCAGTACGTCTCTCAGGTTTAACCTCGATAGGCACTTGGTAGTTAGCACCGCCGACACGACGAGCCTTAACTTCCAATACCGGCATGATATTCTTGATGGCAGCTTCGAAAACTTCCATCGGATCTTTGCCAGTACGTTCTTGGATCAATTTAAACGAATTGTACAGAATGCTTTGAGCGACACCTCTTTTACCACCCAGCATAATACGGTTGATCAAACGGGTAACCAACTTGCTATTATACAATGGATCTGGTAATACATCTCTCTTAGTAACTGGACCTTTGCGTGGCATGGATATCCCCCTTTCTTAAATGTTTATTATTCAGGTATTGTAATCTTATTTCTTAGCCTTAGGACGTTTCGCACCATACTTGGAACGAGCTTGCATCCGGTTAGCTACGCCTGCAGTATCTAGAGCGCCACGCACGATGTGGTAACGAACTCCTGCAAGGTCCTTAACTTTACCTCCGCGCAGCAATACTACACTGTGCTCTTGAAGGTTGTGTCCGATACCCGGAATGTAAGCAGTCACCTCAAGACGGTTCGTCAAACGAACACGGGCATACTTACGAAGCGCTGAGTTTGGTTTACGTGGAGTCATTGTGCCTACACGAGTGCACACACCGCGTTTTTGCGGGGCGCTCAAATTTGTTGCCTCACGCTTCAGGGCGTTGAACCCTTTTTGAAGAGCAGGAGACTTGGATTTCTCGATTTTGGCTTGACGGCCTTTACGAACCAGTTGATTAATAGTTGGCATTGTTGTGCCACCCCCTTCCTGAAATGATAATCCATTTACGAACATTAAGTCCACAGACCCAGGTGGTTCATAAAAAGACAAATGAAAAGTCTTTGCTGCCGAAGTGTACCCCCGGTACAAAAACGTTTCTCACGCTATTGTTTTAAGACGGCTGCCATAGCAGCACCAACTTCTATACCGCAAGCTTTGCCCAAATTCAGCATCGTGTCCACATAAGTGACCTTCACGCCTTGTTTGTCACAAAGCAAAACAATTCTGGAAGTAAGCCGTTGATCTCCGTCCTCTGCCACATAGACTTCTGCGGCTTGGCCCAACTCTACCGCCTTAACGGTTTGTTTGGTACCGATCTTGACCTGAGCATCCTGCAGTCCTCTATCATCAGTCATAATAAATCATTACCTCCAATGAACAAGAATGACAAGGCCACTCACGCACCTTAGACATATTAGCATTATCAGCAATTGATGTCAAGATAATCGGCAAAAGAAATTATTAATATTCACAGCATTCAGCCGCATCACGGGCGATTAAGAGCCGTGATGCGGAATCTGCCTGCTATGATTATTTAATTATTCAGCTGGAACCGTCTCTAGAGCTTCTTGCTCGCTCTGTTCATTCGGATCGCTCAGCTTTACATTACGGTAGCGGTTCATCCCCGTACCTGCAGGGATCAGTTTACCGATGATAACATTTTCTTTCAGTCCCAGGAGCTTATCGACTTTACCCTTGATTGCTGCATCGGTCAAGACACGTGTAGTTTCTTGGAAGGATGCCGCAGACAGGAAGGAGTCTGTCTCCAGGGATGCCTTGGTGATACCCAGCAATACCGGTTTGGCCACCGCAGGTTCATTACCAGAAAGAATTGCTTCTTTGTTGGCTGCTTCATATTCATGAATGTCCGCAAAAGCTCCTGGCAGGAGATTGGTATCCCCGGCGTCGATAATACGGATTTTGCGCAGCATCTGCTTGATCATAACTTCAATGTGCTTATCATTGATTTCTACGCCCTGGTTACGGTATACACGCTGCACTTCTTGCAGAATGTAGTTCTGTACCCCACGGATCCCTTTGATACGCAGCATTTCTTTAGGGTCGATCGAGCCGTCTGTCAGTTCATCCCCAGCTTCAATCTCCTGGCCTTCACTGACACGCAGACGCGAACCATAAGTGATGGAGTAGGTCTTGGACTCAGCTTCACCTTGAACCTCGATTTCGCGGCGGTCTTTGGTTTCGCGGATCTCCTTGATTACCCCGTCAATTTCACTGATTGTCGCCTGACCTTTAGGGTTACGGGCTTCAAACAACTCTTGGATACGCGGCAAACCTTGCGTGATGTCATCACCGGCAACACCACCGGTATGGAATGTACGCATGGTAAGCTGGGTTCCCGGTTCACCGATGGATTGGGCGGCGATAATGCCGACAGCTTCACCGATTTCCACGAATTTACCTGTTGCCAGGTTACGTCCGTAGCATTTTTTGCAGACCCCGTGACGGGCACGGCAGCTCAGAACAGAGCGGATTTGCAGCTTGGTTACACCAGCGTTAACAATCTCTTCAGCCTTGTCGGAGTCAATCAGATCGTTGCGGTGAACGATGATTTCCTTCGTTTCCGGATGACGGACTGTTTCGAAGGAGTAACGGCCTTCAATACGGTCATACAGATCTTCGATAACTTCTTTACCATCCTGAATTCGGCTAACGGTAAACCCTTTATCTGTTCCGCAATCTTCTTCACGGACGATTACGTCTTGGGCCACGTCTACGAGACGACGTGTAAGGTAACCGGAATCCGCAGTACGCAGCGCTGTATCGGCCAGACCTTTACGCGCTCCGTGGGTGGAGATAAAGTACTCGAGGACCGTCAGACCTTCACGGAAGTTCGCTTTGATTGGCAACTCGAAAATCCGGCCTGAAGGTGTTGCCATCAGTCCACGCATACCGCCCAGCTGGGTGATCTGCGATTTGTTACCACGCGCCTTGGAATCAACCATGAGCATGATAGAGTTAAAGCGGTCCATCGATTTCAGCAGGACATTGGTAAGATCATCCTTTGTCTTCGACCAGATTTCAATAACGCGGTCATAGCGCTCGTCATTGGTAATCAGACCACGGCGATATTGGTTGGCAACCACATCAACCTTAGCTTCAGACTCTTTCAGAATAGTAGCCTTCTCTTCTGGCACGATAACGTCGGATACGGCAACAGTAACACCGGACCGTGTGGAATACGTGAAGCCGAGCTGCTTGATTCTATCCAGGATCATGGATGTCTTGGTTGTATGGTAAGTCTCGAAGCAGCGTGCAATGATTAGACCCAGATATTCCTTACCTACCGCGCTTGCATCCGGAGCATTCACGATAGCCTCACGGATATCCGCACCTTTTTCGTAGATAAAGTATTTCTCAGGTGTACCTTGCAGCAGGTTCGTTTTGGTAGCTTCGTTGATATAAGGGAAACTGCTCGGATAAATTTCGTTAAAGATAATTTTACCGATAGTTGTGATTAGCATTGCGCCTTGCTGCGCTTCCGTAAAGCTGGTCTTACCCAAGGCTTTAACCGGAATAGCTACACGTGCGTGCAATCCCGCAGTTCCGCGCTGGTAAGCTGAAACAGCTTCGTTCACGGTACGCAGAATCATGCCTGTGCCCTTTTCTTCCTTGTTGTCCATCGTCAGATAGAACGTTCCAAGGACCATATCCTGGGAAGGAGTAACAACCGGCTTGCCGTCCTTAGGGTTAAGGATGTTACCGGATGCCAGCATCAGGAGACGTGCTTCAGCTTGAGCTTCGGCTGACAGAGGAACGTGCACCGCCATTTGGTCACCGTCAAAGTCGGCGTTGTAAGCCGTACATACGAGCGGGTGAAGACGGATAGCATGACCTTCTACCAGGATCGGTTCAAAGGCTTGAATACCGAGTCTGTGCAGCGTAGGGGCACGGTTCAGCAGAACCGGATGCTCTCTGATTACTTCTTCAAGTACATCCCATACTTCAGGACTTACACGCTCAACTTTACGTTTTGCGCTCTTGATGTTATGGGCAAGGCCTTTGTTAACCAGTTCTTTCATTACGAACGGTTTGAAGAGCTCCAGAGCCATTTTCTTCGGAAGTCCGCATTGGTACATCTTCAGATATGGTCCCACAACGATAACGGAACGTCCGGAGTAGTCAACACGTTTACCGAGCAAGTTCTGACGGAAGCGCCCTTGTTTACCCTTCAGCATGTGGCTGAGTGATTTAAGCGGACGGTTACCAGGACCTGTTACAGGACGGCCACGGCGCCCGTTGTCGATCAGTGCATCGACAGCTTCCTGAAGCATCCGTTTTTCATTCTGCACGATAATATCAGGAGCACCCAGATCCAGCAGTCTCTTCAGACGGTTGTTCCGGTTAATTACGCGGCGGTACAAGTCATTAAGGTCAGACGTAGCAAAACGGCCGCCATCCAGTTGAACCATTGGACGAAGTTCCGGAGGAATTACCGGAAGCACATCCATGATCATCCAGTCAGGCTTGTTGCCGGAATTGCGGAACGCTTCAATGACTTCCAGACGTTTGATTGCCCGGTTGCGGCGTTGGCCTTGAGCCGTACGCAGCTCTTCCTTGAGGAATTCCAATTCTTTTTCGATGTCGATATCCTGAAGCAGCTTTTTAACTGCCTCAGCACCCATACCCGCCTGGAATCCGTAGCCGTATTTCTCACGGTAGCTGCGGTATTCTTTCTCGGACAGCAGCTGTTTCTTCTCCAGCGGTGTTTCACCCGGATCAGTTACAACATAAGATGCGAAGTAGATAATCTCTTCCAGCGATCTTGGGGACATGTCCAGAGCCAGACCCATACGGCTAGGAATACCCTTGAAGTACCAGATATGAGATACCGGAGCTGCCAGCTCGATATGGCCCATACGTTCGCGGCGGACTTTAGCGCGGGTAACTTCCACACCGCAGCGGTCGCAGACAACGCCCTTATAACGGACGCGTTTGTATTTACCACAGTGACATTCCCAGTCTTTTTGCGGTCCAAAAATGCGCTCGCAGAAAAGGCCTTCTTTTTCCGGTTTCAACGTACGATAGTTAATGGTTTCCGGTTTTTTCACTTCTCCGCGGGACCAAGAACGAATTTTTTCCGGAGAAGCAAGCCCGATTTTCATAAATTCAAAATTGTTAACGTCCAACAAGGAGCAACCCTCCTTAACCTATATCCTGATTTAGTACCGGAGGCCCTCCCTTGATCGTCAGATCAAAAGAGGGCACGGTCCTTTTTAAATAAAATTTGTGTGTGTGCTTATCAACTACTCGATTCCGACTTCCGCGCCTTCCAAATTGAGGCTCAGCTTGTCGCCTGAAGTCTCGTCTTCATCATCCAGTTCCTTCATCTCGATCTCCTGCTCGTCGCCGCTCAGGATTTTGACATCCATACCGAGCGACTGCAGTTCCTTGATGAGTACTTTGAACGATTCCGGAACACCCGGTTCTGGAACATTTTCACCTTTGACAATGGATTCGTATGTTTTCACACGGCCGACCACGTCATCGGACTTCACAGTCAAAATCTCTTGCAGTGTATATGCAGCACCGTAAGCTTCAAGCGCCCATACTTCCATCTCCCCGAAGCGCTGTCCACCGAACTGGGCTTTACCGCCGAGTGGCTGCTGCGTAACGAGTGAGTAAGGTCCTGTGGAGCGGGCATGAATCTTATCGTCAACCATGTGCGCCAGTTTGATCATGTGCATGACACCGACAGTAACTTCACGCTCGAAGCGTTCGCCTGTACGGCCATCATAGAGCACAGTCTTACCATTTCGCTGCATGCCGGCTTCTTCCATTGTGTCAAACACGTCGTTCTCACGGGCTCCATCGAATACCGGAGTAGCTACGTGAATACCGAGCTGCAGTGCCGCCATACCAATATGAACCTCCAGCACCTGGCCGATGTTCATACGCGATGGTACGCCCAGCGGGTTCAGGACAACCTGTACCGGAGTACCATCCGGAAGGAACGGCATATCTTCTTCTGGCAGGATGCGGGCAACGACACCCTTGTTACCGTGACGTCCGGCCATCTTATCCCCCTCAGAGATCTTACGTTTCTGAGCGATGTAGACGCGAACCAGCTGATTCACGCCAGGAGGCAGCTCATCGCCGTTCTCACGTGTGAATACCTTAACATCAACGATAATACCATCACTACCGTGAGGAACACGCAGCGAGGTGTCACGCACTTCACGAGCCTTCTCACCAAAGATTGCATGCAGCAGGCGTTCTTCAGCAGTCAGTTCTGTTACGCCCTTCGGAGTAACTTTACCAACCAGAATGTCGCCGGCGTTGATTTCCGCACCAATGCGGATGATGCCGCGCTCATCAAGATTGCGCAGAGCTTCTTCGCCCACATTCGGAATATCACGCGTGATCTCTTCAGGTCCCAGCTTCGTGTCGCGGGCTTCGGATTCGTATTCCTCGATGTGAATCGAAGTGTATACATCTTCCTTAACCAGCTTCTCACTCAGCAGGATGGCATCCTCGTAGTTGTAACCTTCCCACGTCATGAATGCAACGACTACGTTACGACCCAGAGCCAATTCGCCCATTTCTGTGGAAGGACCGTCTGCCAGAATGTCACCTTTCTTAACAATATCCCCTCTTTTAGCCAGTGGACGTTGGTTAATACAGGTACCTTGGTTCGAACGCATAAATTTGTGTAATTTATATTTAACGATATCGCCTTTAACTTCCTTGCCTTCGACAGTTTCAACACGGCGCAGCCAAATTTCATTGGCCGACGAACGTTCGATAATACCGTCATACTTGGAAACAATACATACGCCGGAATCTTTAGCGGATTTATGTTCCATACCTGTGCCGACAAGCGGAGCCTTCGGAATCAGGAGCGGAACGGCCTGACGCTGCATGTTCGATCCCATCAGTGCGCGGTTGGAGTCATCATTCTCAAGGAACGGAATGAGCGCCGTAGCGACTGATACAACCTGTTTTGGCGAAACGTCCATGTAGTCAACACGATTACTAGGCATTGTAGTAATGTTGTCCGAGTCCTTATTGTAACGAACGATAACCTGTTCTTCCTTGAAAGAACCATCTTCATCGATCAGTACATTCGCCTGGGCAACTACATAGTTATCTTCTTCATCCGCGGTCAGATAATCAATCTGTTCAGTAACCTTACCGGTCTTTGGATCCACCCAACGGTACGGAGCTTCGATAAAGCCATACTCATTGATGCGGGCAAAGGTGGACAAGGAGTTGATCAAACCGATGTTCGGACCTTCCGGTGTTTCAATTGGACACATACGGCCATAGTGACTGTGATGTACGTCGCGGACTTCAAAGCCTGCGCGTTCACGGGTCAGACCGCCGGGTCCGAGTGCCGATAGACGGCGTTTGTGCGTAAGTTCAGCAAGCGGGTTCGTCTGGTCCATAAACTGGGACAGCTGCGAACTGCCGAAGAACTCTTTGATGGAGGCGATAACGGGACGTATGTTAATCAGTGCCTGCGGCGTAATCGCGTTGGCATCCTGAATCGACATTCTCTCGCGCACAACGCGCTCCATGCGGGACAAACCAATACGGAATTGGTTCTGCAGCAGCTCACCTACCGAACGCAGGCGGCGGTTACCCAAGTGGTCGATATCATCGGTGTTGCCGATACCGTGCAGCAAATTAATAAAGTAGCTGATTGAGGAGATAATATCAGCCTGGGTAATATGCTTGACCGACTTGTCGATGTTGCCGTTGGCAATCAGCTTGATAACCCGGCCTTCTTCAATCGGCGAGAAGACGTCGATCGTCTGCAGCGGGATATCTTCGCTGTCCATAACTCCGCCTGTTACGCGGTAGTTCTTAGCAGCAACATTCTTTTCGAAGTAAGGAATCAGCTCATCAAGCAGACGGCGGTCAACCATTTGACCGGATTCCGCCAGGATTTCTCCTGTGGATTCATCAACCAATGGCTGAGCCAGTCGCTGATTGAACAGACGATTCTTGATGTGCAGTTTTTTGTTGATTTTGTAACGGCCAACGTTGGCCAGGTCATAGCGCTTTGGATCAAAGAAGCGCGCAACCAAAAGGCTCTTGGCATTGTCAAGGGTAGGAGGTTCACCCGGACGCAAGCGCTCGTAAATTTCGATAAGCGCCTTTTCCGTAGAATCCGTGTTGTCTTTATCCAGCGTATTGCGAATATATTCATCATTACCAAGCAGTTCCAGAATCTCGGCATCACTACCGAAACCAAGAGCGCGCAAAAGCACAGTAACCGGAATTTTACGTGTACGGTCGATACGGACATACATGATATCCTTAGCATCCGTCTCAAGCTCCAGCCAGGCTCCGCGGTTCGGAATTACTGTGGCGGTGTAGGTTTTTTTGCCGTTCTTATCCACTTTCGTGCTGAAATAGACGCTTGGAGAGCGAACCAACTGGCTGACAATAACCCGTTCCGCACCATTGATAATAAAAGTGCCGGTCTCCGTCATCAGCGGGAAATCTCCCATGAACACTTCCTGCTCTTTGACCTCACCAGTCTCCTTATTAATGAGCCGTACCTTCACCCGCAGAGGAGCCGCATAAGTCACGTCCCGCTCTTTAGCGTCGTCAACCGTATATTTCGGTTCACCCAGGCTGTAATCAATGAACTCAAGCACCAAATTACCTGTGAAATCCTGGATCGGCGAGATGTCCTGGAACATTTCCCGTAATCCTTCCTCCAAAAACCAATCGTAAGATTTTTGTTGGATCTCGATCAGGTTCGGGACCTCGAGTACCTCGTTAATTCTCGCATAGCTCCGCCGAGTGCGTCGACCATACTGAACAAGATGTCCTGCCAACTTTACTCACCCCTCATGTCTACTCACTTAAAAATTGATTGCGAACCCTTGTTTGGACCCGTATAATGGAACCATAACATAAGGATTCGACCATAAATAAAGAAAAGCCCTTATCGAAATCTTCGAAAAAAGAGCGCATCTATCCATGGCCAAAATACTCCTTATCCAGTAGATTTGCCCAAAAAGTACGTATTATACGTCACCAAGCAACAGTTTATGCGCTATTACCTATTATCCCGGCGACCTTCGCCGTGACAGTAACATAGACAACGGAATTCGCACAAACTTGCCGAACGGCTTGCGCTTGCCGGCGACAATATATCACTTGACATTTCAGCAAACTAAAGACATGGAGCCTATCTTAATACTGACATTTTATAATAATAACACTATCCGGAGCACATGTCAATGACTAATCAACTGTTTTCTGTGCCCGAATAATGCGATAACCTTTGTCTTTCCCCACTTCTTCCACAACCGAAAACAAGCTTTCCAGTTTAGCCACCGCAGAAGGTGCGCCTTGCTTCTTCTGAATAACAATCCACAGCGTCCCACCCTCATTCAGATGCTCATACGCCTGTTCAAAAATTTGATGCACTACGGCTTTACCTGCACGGATCGGAGGATTCGTGAGAATCACATCGAACTTCTGACCCTGCACCGCAGCAAGTACATCACTTTCCATAACAGTAACATTACGAATTCCGTTATTCTGGGCATTTTCCCGGGCAAGCTGGACCGCACGAGCATTGATATCAATCATTGTGACATGTCCTTTAGGAGTAAGAACCGCCGCGCTGATCCCAATGGGGCCATATCCGCAACCTACATCGAGAACAGCAGAACCATCCGGAATTTCCATCGCTTCAATCAGAACACGGCTTCCGTGATCAATATCTCCTTTTGAAAAAACACCGGCATCACTTATAAACTTTAAGCTTTTACCTCTCAGTACTGTGTTTAGCGTCCGTCTGTCATGGCGCGCATCCGGCTGCTGGGAGTAATAGTGCTGCGACATTCATTGCCCTCCCTTCTTATCAAAGTAACAACTCTTTATAAAGCAACCCCCTTGAACAAGTTCAAGGGGGTTGCTAGAACCGAAAAGAACTTCTTCCTTCCGGGGCATTCCTTTATGGAAGCGAATTACTTCACTTCTACAACTGCGCCTGCTTCTTCCAATTTTGCTTTGGTAGCTTCGGCTTCTTCTTTGCTTACTTTTTCTTTGATTGCTTTTGGAGCGTTGTCTACGAGGTCTTTAGCTTCTTTCAAGCCCAGGCCTGTGATTTCGCGAACGATCTTGATAACGTTGATCTTGGAAGCGCCAGCGCTTGTCAAGATTACGTCGAATTCGGATTGTTCTACTTCTACTGCTGCTACTGCGCCGCCAGCTGCTACTGGAGCTGCTGCAGTTACGCCGAATTCTTCTTCGATTGCTTTAACCAGTTCGTTCAGTTCCAACACGCTCATGCCTTTAATTTCTTCCAAGATTGTTTCTTTGCTCATGATTGAACCTCCATTTTATATTTAAATTTATTTGTGGTAATGATTATGACACTAGAATCAAAGGCTTACGCGCTTTGTTCTTCCTTCTCAGCAACAGCCTTAACTGCAAGCGCGAAGTTGCGGATTGGAGCTTGAAGTACGCTAAGCAGCATGGAGAGCAAGCCATCGCGGGATGGCAGTTCAGCCAGTGCTTTCAGTTGGTCCGCATCGATAACTTTGCCTTCTACAACGCCGCCTTTAAGTTTCAGAGCGTCGTTCTTCTTAGCGAAGTCGTTCAAAATTTTGGCTGCTACTACCGCATCAGTTTCACTGAACGCGATTGCTGTAGGACCAGTCAGGACAGCGTCCAGATCAGTCAATTCAGCCGCAGCAGTTGCGCGGCGAACCAATGTGTTCTTCAGGACTTGAAAATCAACGCCAGCTTCACGAAGCTGCTTGCGCAGTTCAGTCACTTGGGCAACGTTCAATCCGCGGTAGTCCGCAACAACAGTGGAAACACTGTTCTGCAGTTTGCCGGTCACAACATCCACCGCATCCTGTTTAGCTTGGATTACTTTTGCATTTGCCAATTGTATACACCTCCTGGAAATTTATGTGACGGCGTCTCTTCCGAAAAATCCCCGCCGTTCCTACGCAGGCATTAGAAAAGCCTCCGCAGATTCACGAAGGCTTGATAAAAGGAAAGTTACTCAGGCAAGCGCCTAGCACTTCTTATTTCTATCACAACACCTCGGTAGGAAATTAAGCCTTGCGGCACCTACTGTCTACGGTAAGCATATTCAAGTTCAAGAATGATCACCTTAATGTTCACAACTGTTACAGAATATCAAAGATGACTCTCAGAGTCAACCTTTATTTATCTGAAGGCAGCTGCGTTCACACGAGCGCTAGGTCCCATAGTAGACGAAATTGCGATGCCCTTAAGGTATACACCTTTAGCAGCAGCTGGTTTCGCACGGTTCAAAGCGTCAATGAGGGCTTTAAGGTTTTCGTTCAATTGTTCAGGAGCAAAGGACACTTTGCCGATAGGCGCGTGAATTTGACCTGCTTTATCGAGACGGTATTCGATTTTACCGGCTTTGATTTCTTGCACAGCCTTGGTAACGTCGAAAGTAACTGTACCGGCTTTAGGGTTAGGCATAAGGCCTTTACCACCGAGCAGACGGCCGAGTTTACCGACTTCACTCATCATATCAGGTGTAGCTACGCAGACGTCGAATTCAAACCAGCCCTGTTGGATCTTGTTGATCATATCCTGATCGCCTACAAAATCCGCGCCAGCAGCTTCCGCTTCTTTCGCTTTTTCACCTTTTGCAAATACAAGCACGCGTTGTGTTTTGCCTGTGCCGTGAGGCAGGACAACAACACCACGAACAGCTTGGTCTTGTTTACGCGGGTCTACACCCAGACGAACTGCTGCTTCAACGGTTTCGTCGAATTTGGCAGTTGCCGCCTTTTTCACAAGCTCTACAGCTTCTGAAGGCTCGTAAGTTGCTTCGCTGTTAATCAGCTTAGCAGATTCTTGGTATTTCTTACCATGTTTTGCCATGAAAATGTTCCTCCTTTGTGGTGTTAGCGGAAATTCCTCCCACATATTGCGGTCATGAATGACCGTTTCATCGAATACTTATTAGTCTTCGATAGTGATGCCCATACTGCGGGCAGTACCTTCAACCATACGCATTGCAGCTTCGATAGATGCAGCGTTCAGATCGGGCATTTTTGTTTCGGCGATTTCACGAACCGCTGCGCGGCCGAGTTTCGCTACTTTTTTCTTGTTTGGTTCACCGGATCCTTTTTCTACTTTAGCAGCAATGCGAAGCAGAACGGCAGCCGGAGGAGTTTTAGTGATGAAAGTAAAGGAACGGTCTTCAAACACTGTAATTTCAACCGGGATGATCAGGCCAGCCTGGTCAGCTGTACGAGCGTTGAATTCCTTACAGAATGCCATGATGTTGACACCTGCTTGACCTAACGCCGGACCTACTGGAGGCGCTGGATTCGCTTTCCCTGCAGGAATCTGCAGTTTCACCATTTTAATAACTTTTTTAGCCATGAGTGACACCTCCTTGCAAAAATAGTGGTATTCGAATGCTTATTGCATTCTCCCACAAGAAACCCTTGCTACTGTTATATTTTCTCCACTTGAGTGAAATCCAACTCCAGCGGGGTTTCCCGTCCAAACATGTTGACATGCACTTTGATCTTGCTCTTATCAGCCAAAATTTCTTCCACGGAGCCCACAAAATTCGCAAAGGGACCAACCATAATACGTACGGATTCCTTAATTTCGAAATCAATCTTCGCTTTAGGTTCAACCATGCCCATATGCTTCAGAATTTGTTCAACCTCTTCCGGAAGCAAAGCGGTAGGCTTGGACCCGGAACCTGTCGAACCGACAAATCCGGTAACGCCCGGCGTATTGCGGACAACATACCATGAATCATCAGTCTGAACCATTTCCACCAAAACGTAACCAGGGTAAACTTTACGCATGACGGTTTTTTTCTTACCGTCCTTGTTTACCAGTTCTTCTTCCATAGGAACAAGAACACGGAATATTTTGTCTTCCATGCCCATGGACTCAACGCGTTTTTCCAAATTGGCCTTAACCTTATTCTCATACCCGGAATAGGTATGAACAACATACCATCTTTTTTCCATACCAAGCCACCTGGGACCTCTCTAAATAATCCTTTCGATCACAGCGGAAATACCGATGTCCAGAACCCAGAAGTAAAGAGCAACAACAACAATTGTGCCAAGAACGATCAACGTATAGTTTTTCAGTTCTTTACGACTAGGCCAGCGAACTTTTTTGAGTTCACTCCAGCTCTCAGTGAAAAAGGAAAACAAAGACTTGAAACTACGTTTCACGCCGACTACACCTCCAAAGACTATCTGGTTTCGCGATGAGGAGTTTGCTCGTTACAGAACTTGCAAAATTTCTTCATCTCCAAGCGGTCGGGGTGATTTCGCTTGTTTTTGGTTGTCGCATAGTTTCTTTGTTTGCAACTTGTACAAGCCAAAGTGATAATTACCCGCATGATGTGCACCTCCCGAAGACGTCCTTCTAATTATCAAATTAGAAGACGCAAATATTGATCCTAAAAAAACCCGCGAATTTAGGCCTACCTAAAACACTTTAGCATAATGTCAACGTCTGTGTCAACGAAAGATTTGCCCATCCGCATCGGGTAATTTCGGGTTCTGTAGTCGTGTGCTGCACGTTGTCTTTGGTTCTGCCTTTTTGCCCGTTGCACGCTGTCTTTCTCTATCATTATGGAGCATTCCGACTGTGTATAAACCTGTCCTTACCAACTAGCGACTGAAATCCCAGATCATTATGATACAGAAATTTCCAAAACACTAAAAAAAGACTCGATGTCCGAGCCTTTCAAGTAGTAGTATATCATTAATTGTCACGCACTTCCAGATATCTTTCCAATTTGCGTTTAACCCGCTGCAATGCATTATCAATCGATTTCACATGCCGCTTCAAGTCTTCTGCAATCTCCTGATAGGATCTTCCATCCAGGTAGAGCATCAGAACTTTGCGTTCTAGGTCGCTAAGAATCTCCGCCATCTTATCTTCCAGTCCGATAAATTCTTCCTGGTTGATAATCAGTTCTTCGGGATCCAGCACCTGTGTACCGCAGATCACATCCATCAGTGTCCGGTCTGAGTCCTCATCATAGATAGGCTTGTCCAAAGATACATAAGAATTAAGCGGAATATGCTTCTGACGGGTAGCAGTCTTGATAGCAGTTATAATCTGACGGGTAATGCAGAGCTCAGCAAACGCTTTGAAGGAAGAGAGCTTGTCACCTTTGAAGTCACGAATCGCCTTATACAGGCCAATCATGCCTTCCTGTACGATATCTTCCCGGTCCGCTCCAATCAGAAAATAAGAACGTGCCTTAGCGCGTACAAAATTACGGTACTTGTTAATTAAATGTTCCAATGCGCCACTGTCGCCACCACGGAAGATCTCGACAATTTCTTCATCACTTATGAAATCATACTCGGAAAGCATTATTTCCTTGAGGTCGACACTCACCAAGAATCCCCCCGGCTGCAACGCAAGACACATCGTTACTTCGCTAAAATATAGGAACAGTATATATTATGTTACCTTATACCGTCAACCGATTATTGACCAAAATCAATCTTCAATAGCATTTTATGGCATTTTGCCAATGCTTCTT
The DNA here is from genome assembly GCF_017086365.1 of Paenibacillus tianjinensis. Taxonomy (NCBI): domain Bacteria; kingdom Bacillati; phylum Bacillota; class Bacilli; order Caryophanales; family Paenibacillaceae; genus Paenibacillus; species Paenibacillus tianjinensis. The sequence continues at coordinate 5,639,458 of NZ_CP070969.1, forward strand.
GATTATTCATAGGTTTTTTCATTGCCGGCGCCAGTCTTCAAGACGTCTGCGCATTTCGGGAGGAAGCTTCTCTTCCAGGGAATGGCGCTTAGAGCTGATGATCTCGGGTTCGATCGCTTTTTTAACCTGTTTTTGATTTTCTTCAATTTCAAGCTTCAGTTCTCTGGCGGAAATCCTCAGCGCCCCTTGGGCAAATATTACATGCTGTTCCACAAAATCGCTTGTTGCCACATAAATCTGCCTGCGGCGGTGGCTGAACTCTCCCACTAGCCGCTCGATGCATTCGTCTGCAGTTTCTTTTTCCTTGGTGAAAACCACCTGGACTTTCCCCTGCACAAACGAACGGCCAAGCCCCGGAACACGGTAAGCATCGAATACGGCGATAACGCGCCGCCCCGTGAATGCCTGATAATCGGCCAGCATATCCAGCAGCCGGTCGCGAGCGCCCTGCATGCCGGTCAGCGAAAGCGCAGCGAGTTCCGGCCAGCCGCCGATCATATTGTATCCATCCACAAGCAGCACATCGCGCCAGTCAGCCATAACTATCCCTGCTGATGCCGGCGGCGCAGCACCTCATACATAATTACCCCGGCGGCGACGGATGCATTCAACGAATTAATCTTACCGGCCATTGGTAGCTTCAGCAGGATGTCGCATTTTTCGCGGATTAACCGGCCGATCCCTTTATTCTCATTGCCGATCACAACCGCAACAGGTCCTGTGAAAATATCCGATTCGTACAAATTCTGATCGGTCGCAACATCCGTTCCTACTACCCAAACACCCAGTTCCTTAAGCCGGTCTATCGTTTGACCCAGGTTGGTGACCCGTGCTACCGGAACATATTCTACTGCACCGGCTGATGTTTTGGAGACAGTAGCCGTAATCTGCGCCGACCGCCGTTTCGGTACAATTACACCATGAACTCCTGTGCAGTCTGCGGTACGCAGAATGGAACCCAGATTATGCGGGTCTTCAATTTCATCCAACAGGATAAGAAACGGAGGTTCCCCCTTTGCCTCTGCAGCAGCCAGAATATCTGCAACCTCGGCATAAGCGAACGGTGCCGCTTGTGCTACTACCCCCTGATGCTGCACTCCCGGTGCAAGCTGATCGAGCTTCCGTTTGTCAACATGCTGGATAACGATCCCGGCTTTGCGCGCTTCGGCAATAATCGGCGCGGTTAAATGCTTCTGCGCAGTTTCAGCGATCCAGATCTTGTTCAGCGTGCGGCCGGCACGAAGTGCTTCAAGCACCGAATGCTTACCGGCCAGTATTTCCTCTTCTGTCTTTAATTCTTCCATGTTCATGCCTCCTGTTCTATCAGCTCGCGGCCTCACTTAGGCCGGTTCATCATATACTCAATACTGCTGTGGACGAGTTCCTGGATTCTTGTCTGCTGCCCCGTGTAATAGAGGTGGCCGATCAGACACTCAAAAGCAGTGGCATGGCGGTATTCCAGCACATCCGCATTTTTGGGGACCGTACCCGATTTGGCATTGCGCCCCTGACGGGCAATATCTTTCTCCTCGTCAGTAAGCATAGGCTCAAGATAGGCCAGAATCGTGCTTTGCGCTTTGGCGGAGACCAGCCCCGTAGCTGTGCGGTGCAAATGATTCGGGCGAAGATTGGGCAGTGAAATCAGATACTGGCGCACAGCCACCTCATAAATAGCATCCCCCGCATAAGCCAGTACAATCGGTGAGAGCAGGCGGGCCGGCTTGGACGGCTCATATGGAAACCAGGCTTCGTTTACATTGAATTCACCGCTCATTTCCGCCGCCACCGCATTCCCTGTGGAGTATCTTCCAGAAGGATGCCCAGGCTGTTCAGCTCGTCGCGGATCTCATCGGAGCGGCTCCAATTCTTATTCTTGCGGGCCTCTGCCCGCTCCGCGATAAGACGTTCGACTTCCTCACTCGCAACCTCAGCCTCAAGTTCAGGGGTCAGACGCAGCACAGCATTCATCTCCGCAAAGGTATTCAGCAGCGCCGCAAAATCTGCGGACGAAGCGTCAGTTTTAGCAAGGGTCTGATTGGCAAGGCTGACCCAGTCAAATACCGCTGTAATCGCATCTGGTGTATTGAAATCATCCTGCATTCTGGCATGGAAATTGCTTAAGATCGCCGTCAGACGTTCTGCAACAGCGCTACTCGCCGCTTCACCCGTACCTTCCGGGTTAAGCTCAAGCCGATGTTTTACATTGCTCTCTGCGAGCGCGATCCGCTCGGTACTCTTCTCGGCGGACAGCAGCGCCTCCTCCGTGAAGTTCAGCTGATTGCGGTAATGGCTGGAGAGCATGAAATACCGGATAGTCCCCGCTTTAAAGCGTGCACGGATATCCTTTACAAGCAGGCCGTTCCCCAGAGATTTCGACATTTTCTCATCACCGATATTCAAAAACGCGTTATGCATCCAATAATTCGACAGCGGCGCACCTGTCAGTGCTTCTGTCTGTGCACATTCGCATTCATGGTGCGGGAACTTTAGATCCTCTCCGCCGCCATGGATATCGATCGTCTTACCCAAATATTCGCGGACCATTGCCGAGCACTCTATATGCCAGCCGGGACGTCCCTCTCCCCAAGGGCTGGCCCAGTGTACCTCACCCGGTTTGGCTGCCTTCCAGAGCACAAAGTCCTCCTGGTTTTCCTTGCGGGGATCTACCTCGACACGGATGCCGAAGCGCAGCTCCTCCAGGTTCTGGCGGGACAGTTTGCCGTAATCGGCAAACTTGCCGGTACGGTAAAACACATCCCCGCCGTTCTCATAAGCATATCCCTTCTCTTCAAGCTCCTTGATGAACTCAATAATCTTATCCATACTCTCCGTCACCCGCGGATTCATCGTGGCCGGCTTTACGCCAAGCCCGATCAGATCCTCCTGGTAGGCAGCAATGAACATTTCCGCAACCTCAGCTACAGTGATGTTCATTTCTTCCGCTTTACGGATCATTTTGTCATCCACATCGGTGAAGTTGGTCAGATAGATGACCTCATTGCCGAGTGCTTCCAGGTAGTTGCGGACCATATCAAATACGATAACCGGTCTCGCATTCCCGATATGCATATAACCGTAAACGGTTGGTCCGCATACGTACATTTTTACCTTACCTGGCTCCTGAGGCACGAATACTTCCTTAGCGCGTGCCATAGTGTTGTAAATTTGCAAAGACATGCTGTTCCCAATCCTTTCTGTTGTCCCCGGATTCTTTCGAGTACCGGTAAGCTTAAATTTCATAGTCGCCGATGTACTGCTGGCTTTCCAGACGCCGCTGCTCTGCCTTTTGCTTGTCTTCATTGCCTAGCTGCTCGCGAATTTCCTCAATTTCTTTCTGCAGAAAGCGCAGGGAATCTACCAGCGGATCCGGCATTTTGGTATGATCCAGCCGGTCCGATACCCGCTCCCCGTTGCGTTTGACCACACGGCCGGGATTGCCGACCACTGTACTGTTATTCGGTACTTCACGCAGCACGACCGCATTGGAGCCGATATTGGAATTATCGCCGATCCGGAACGATCCCAGTACTTTGGCGCCTGAACCTATTACCACATTATTCCCTACAGTCGGATGGCGTTTGCCCTTTTCCTTCCCGGTTCCGCCAAGGGTCACCCCCTGATAGATGATGACATCATCGCCAATTTCACAGGTTTCGCCGATGACAATTCCCATCCCGTGGTCGATAAATAATCTGTTGCCGATCCGGGCGCCGGGATGGATCTCCACACCGGTCATGAATCTGCTGACCTGGGAGACGATCCGCGCCAGCGTAAACCATCGGCGGGTGTAAAGGGAATGGGCTATTCTATGAGCCCATATCGCGTGAAGTCCGGCATAGGTGAAAACAACCTCGAATCTGCTGCGGGCTGCGGGATCGTTGTCGAATACAGCCCGGATGTCCGACTTGATATGCTTAAACATCACGTTTCCCCTCTTCTTCACTTCCCCGCCTCCTGTTAACAGATGCGCCAAGGGAAGGTATTGTCCAGCCCACTTTCTAATTCCTTCACTTAGATATGCCGTGTATAAATTATAATTCCAACAAAAAACGCCTCTGCAGCATAAAGCTGCAGAGGCGTGTAACCGCGGTTCCACTCTGCCTTGGATAATGCGTCATCGCCGTAGTCCTATTCCGGCCTGCGATTGCGCCCATCCCTCTTGGCGTTAATAACGGTAACGTCCCGGCACGGCCTAACGCTCCCGGACGGGTGCGCTCAGCCGCACAGCTCACAGGCGCATGTTCCGCGCCGGACAAATGAATAACTCCCAGCCTGGAAGAAAGATTTCCTCCGCGGTTATTCTCTCTGGCAATTGTCCTTAGATACGCGTACTTTTCCTGATCACAGCTATTATAATATTCTTCTATCTTAGCGAAAAGATAATGGACTGACAAGGGTTGGACAGCAGCCTTTGGTGTCTTAAGCCCCTTTAATTTGAGATTTCAGACGTTCGATAACCAGGCTGCGCCCCAAGAGGGCAATGGTCACGTTAAGATCACGGCCGTGTGTCTGTCCTGTCAGGGCGACACGAATCGGCATAAACAGCCCTTTACCCTTATGGCCTGTTTCCTTCTGCACTTCTTTGATCAGCACAGCCATATTGCTTGCCGTGAAGTCTTCTGTGCTCTCGATCTTAGCCAAAAATGCAGCCAGCACCTCCGGAACCTGGGGTTCTGCAAGCACCTGTGCCGCTTCTGTCTCCAGCTCCAAATGGCTCCGGAAGAACAGCTCAGACAGCCCTACGATATCCGAAGCCGCAGTTAACTGCTCCTGGTACAGCGCAACAAGGCTTTCAGCCCAGATCTGCTGCTCCGCGCTCAGTTCAGCCGGCAGTCTGCCCGCCTGCTGAAGATGAGGAATAGCCAGACGCGCAATCCGCTGCGGATCAGCATGCTTGATATAGTGATTGTTTAAATGGGCCAGCTTGTTCTTATCAAACACTGCGGGGCTTTTGGAGAGACGATCCGCTGTAAAGATAGAAATAAGCTCTTCCTTGCTGAATATTTCCTCTTCACCTTCCGGAGACCAGCCCAGCAGTGAAATATAGTTGAATAGAGCTTCCGGCAGATAGCCCAATTGCTCGTACTGCTCGATGAATTGAATAATAGATTCGTTACGCTTGCTCAGCTTCTTATGGTCATCACCGACAATCAGCGTCATATGGCCAAACAGTGGAGCTTCCCAGCCCAGTGATTCATAAATCATCAACTGGCGGGGTGTATTGGAAATATGATCTTCCCCGCGCAGTACATGGGAAATCTCCATCAGGTGGTCATCAACGGCAACCGCAAAGTTATAGGTCGGTATTCCGTCCTTCTTCACGATGACAAAGTCGCCCATTTCCTTGCTGTTGAAAGAGATACTGCCTTTAACAATATCATCAAAGGTATACGTCCGGTCTTCAGGTACCCGGAAACGGATGCTGGCAATGCGTCCTTCTGCTTCATAAGCAAGACGCTGCTCTTCCGTCAGATTCCGGTGTTTGCCGGAATAACGGGGAGTTTCACCGCGCGCAGTCTGTTCTTCACGTTCTGCTTCCAGCTCCTCTTCAGTGCAGTAGCAGCGATAGGCGAGACCGCGGTCGAGCAGCTCCTGCCAGTATACACGGTACAAATCCAGACGTTCGGTCTGGCGGTACGGGCCGTATTCTCCGCCGACATCAATGCTCTCATCCCAGTCCATTCCCAGCCATTTCAAATACTTCAGCTGGCTTTCTTCACCGCCGGCAACATTGCGCTTAACATCGGTGTCTTCGATTCGGATAATAAATTTCCCGCCCAGATTACGGGCAAACAGATAGTTAAACAGTGCTGTTCTGGCATTTCCGATATGTAAATGTCCCGTAGGGCTCGGTGCGTAACGCACCCGGACTTGATCAGCCATGGTATTCCCTCCGCTTCATAATGGATAAAATTAGGCCGCATACAGCCATCTCAAGATGATATCACATCTTGGAGCAGGCAGACAATAGATTGAGCTGCAATTCCTTCACCGCGTCCGGCAAAGCCGAGCCACTCGGTTGTCGTTGCTTTTACATTAACCTTCGAGACCTCTGCGCCCAGGGCCCTGGCAATAATCTCAGTCATCTCCGGGATATAAGGAGCCATCTTGGGCTTCTGTGCAATAATCGTGGAATCGATATTCCCAAGCTTGTAGCCCCGTTCGCGGGCAAGACCCCATACATGCTCCAGCAGCTTCAGGCTGTCTGCATCCTTAAACGCCGGATCGGTATCGGGAAAATGCCTGCCGATATCGCCAAGCCCCAAGGCTCCCAGTATCGCGTCACTGACTGCATGGAGCAGCACATCAGCATCAGAGTGGCCCAACAACCCCTTTTCGTAAGGAATCGTCACGCCGCCAATAATGCACGGTCTGCCCTCCACCAGCTGGTGTACATCAAAACCCTGTCCTACAGCTATCATGTGTTAATCCTCTCCCCTGTTTCTTTCTGTGAACTCCGCAAAATCGAGATCCTCCAGTGTCGTAAGCTTAATATTACGGTAGCTTCCTTCCACGACAGAGACCGGAATGCCGCTGCGCTCCGCCAGGCTGGAGTCATCCGTACCCAGGAACCCGTCCCGCTCCGCCGCGTCATAGGCTGCCAGCAGCTCAGACAGACGAAAAGTCTGCGGGGTCTGAATCGCCCACAGACTTCGCCGATCCGGCGTGGAAAGCACTTTGCCTGTGCCGTCCACCTGCTTGATCGTATCCTTCACCGGCACAGCGAGTACGGAAGCTCCGGTCTCTCTGGCCTTCTCATAACAGGCATTGATTTCACTGGCCTGTACAAACGGGCGGACACCATCATGCACCATAACCCATTCGGTTCCCAGCGATTTCAGTCCCTTATACACAGAATGCTGACGTTCAGAGCCTCCGGGAACTACGGCCTTCACTTTATCCAGCTTGTAGACTTGTACCCATTCCCGGCAGCGGTTGATATCCTCTTCACCGGTAACCAGTACAACCTCGGAGATGAGCTCATGCCGCTGGAACACCTCCAGCGTATGCACGATAATCGGTTTGTCCTGCAGCAGCAAATACTGCTTGCTCTCTGCGGTCCCCATTCTTGTCCCTCTGCCTGCCGCTACAATCACGGCGCCTACACTGTTTGACATTCTTTTAGGCTCCTGTCTTTCATGTATACCCCCATCATAACGTGTTTGGCGGGCATTTCCAAGCCTACAAGACATTTTGGAGAACGGCTCTAAGGTCTTATTGCGCTTTTTCCAGAAGTTTCGGTTTAGCAAAAATCATCCTGCCTGCTGAAGTCTGCAGCACGCTTGTCACAAGCACTTCCATCGTTGTCCCGATGTACTCGCGTCCGCCCTCAACGACAATCATCGTCCCGTCATCAAGATATGCCACCCCTTGGCCATGCTCCTTGCCGTCTTTAATCACCTGCACAATAATTTCTTCCCCAGGCAGCACGACCGGCTTAACCGCATTAGCCAAATCATTAATATTGAGTACGGACACGCCCTGAAGCTCACATACCTTGTTAAGATTGAAGTCATTGGTGACGACCTTGCCGCGGAGTACCTTAGCCAGCTTGACCAGCTTGCTGTCCACCTCGGAAATTTCCTCGAAATCTCCTTCGTAGATAAGTACCTTCACATCCAGCTCTTTCTGAATCTTGTTAAGGATGTCGAGCCCCCGCCGTCCACGGTTGCGCTTCAGCAGATCGGAAGAATCGGCAATATGCTGCAGCTCTTCAAGCACGAATTCCGGAATGACAATCGTCCCTTCAATAAACCCTGTTTTGCAGATGTCGGCGATCCGCCCGTCTATGATGACGCTGGTATCCAGAATCTTATGCTCTTCCAGCCCTCGGCCCTCCGGCTCGTCCGGCTGTCCCCAGCGTCCTGTGGCCCAGAGTGAAGCCAGCTCATCTTTCTTCTCCAGCCCGATCCGCAGCCCCATATAACCCAGTGCCAGTGTAACAGCCACTTGCAGCAGGTCTCCGGCTTTGCCAAGCCAATCCATAGCGGGATGAAGCAGCAGGGACAGCAGCAGTCCTCCTGTCAGACCAGCGGCACCTGCGGCCATTTCATTCATCGGTATACGCGAACAGTACAAGACCGCCTCCCGCAGCTTTGAACCTCCCCAATCCGCGCATAAAGTCCCCGCAAACAAAAAAATAATGGCACCCAGCACCGTAAATAAAATGCTTCCTTCCACAGGCAGACTTTCTCCCAGTTTTCCCATCCCTTCAGGGAATCCTCTTTCTGCCGTATGGTATAGCGAAAAGCCGGACCAGGCACCGAGTAACCCGGCGAGCGTCAAAACCACCTTTTTCCACATAACCTTACGCACCTCCTTTTATTCATCCTAAAATGATCTATACCTCACCAGTATGTTCCAATTTTTAGGACGGTAATCGCAGCATGCGTTATTTTTTCTGATAACGATAGTTACCGGCAATGTAAGGGTTACCAAGAACTCCTATTCCCGTTGAAAACAGGGGGGTACTGGCATATAATGAACTCAATTAAGAACCCAGGGGTGAATGGATAATGAGTGCACCAAGTTTACAGGCTTTTCAGGATCAAGTCTCCGAACTGCTGCTCCGTCACCGTAGTCTTCTGGATGTCATGTCCAAAAACGGCCAAAGCAGCGCTTCTGTTAATCGGGCTGTCGTTAAGGCCATCACGGAATGCGGATGCATCCAGCTGCACGCCACCAAGCAGGTATTCGAGCCGGCTCTTGGTCTTGAAGAAGCTAAGGAGCTGGCAGGCACTCATCTGGAAGGTGAGCTGTGCGAGAACTGCCGCGAGGTCATTGCTTCTGAGTTGGGACGCGAACTGTTCTATATGTCTGCACTATGCAATCTGCTTGACATTAATATGGACGAGGTTGTGGCAAAGGAGTCGCAGAAATGCGCTACACTCGGATTATTTAATCTGTCCTGATGGTAACGTCCATTCTTTCATCCGTTCAAAGCAAAAGGCTTTGCCGTTCACTGGTCTCAGTGAGGGCAAAGCCTTTTTGGTGATAACAGCTAATTCTAGCCGTTCTTAGAATGATAAACCTTGTCTTCCGAACGTCTTCTGCGGCGGTGACGGCGGCGTGCATTCAACCGGTCAATATTCTGCTTAAAGCCGTACAGCGCATATAGCCCAAGCAGCACAAAGATCATCTTGGCGATCTGTTCCGGAAAAATAACCGCTACTGCAACCGCGACAACAATGACTACGGGTGCGCCGATTACAGCTTTTTTAGGCAGACCGATCTTTTTAAAATTAGGGTATTTCATCGTACTGACCATCAGATAAGATAAGAGCAGTGTTGCGATAATCATAAACGGAGCGGAAACATCTTTATGAAAAAGAGCCAGCGTGGCCAGAACGCCACCAGCTGCAGGAATCGGCAATCCGACAAAATACCCGGGAATTCCCGGACGGACATTAAAACGTGCCAGACGCAGTGCCCCGAATACCGGGAAAATCGCCGTAACCGTCCAGCCAAGCGCAGAATTCAGGTCCTGCAGGCTAGTCAAATACATAATCAGTGCCGGTGCTACCCCAAAAGAGACCACGTCGGATAAAGAATCCAGTTCCTTACCAAATTCACTTTCGCATTTAAGCGCACGCGCAACCCGGCCATCCAGTCCGTCTAAAAGCATAGCAATAATCACCATGATAGCGGCCATGCTAAGCTTGCCGTCAAACGCCATCATGATACCAAACATTCCAAGCATCAGGTTACCAATGGTAAAAAGACTCGGAATTGATTTTTGTATCATTTCTTCACCTCTATTTGCTTACTTTTGAAACTTAGGGCCATCAATATTACGTGATTGTATGATATTTACATTTGTCTGTCAATAAGAACTTGTTTTTGCAGCCGTTTGAGTCCGTCCTGAATGTTGCGTGCCCGAACCTCGCCGATTCCATCCACTTCATCCAGTTCCGCTATGCTGGCCGTCATCAGGTTAGGCAGCATTTCGAAGCGTTCAACCAGATTATGGATGATCACATTCGGCAGCCGCGGAATCTTGTTCAGCAGGCGGTAGCCGCGCGGAGTAACTATTTCTTCTGAGGCAATTGCTGTCGAAGAATATCCCAAAAGACGTGCGATATGATTATCATCCATCAGCTCATCGTCACTGGTTCGCTTGAGGCCGGCAATGATCTCGCGGATTTTGTCTTCCTGCTCCTCTCTTGCATAGTCTCTGTAGAGAAGCCAAGCTTCTTCCTCTGTATTTCCGACCAGTTCTTCCATTTGCATGCTGATCAAGCGGCCTTCATTGCCCAGCTCATTGATGTACCGTTTGATTTCCATCTTAATCCGCAGCACCATCTCCACACGCTGAATGACACCAACGACCTCTGCGACGGTAACAATCCCCTCGTATTCAGATGCAGAGAGGTTAGTCAGCCCCTGGGTAAGCACCGCTTTGTATTTCTCCAGGGTTTGGATCGCCTGATTGGCCTTGGCCAGAATGGCCCCGATCTCTTTGAGCGCATAGCGGATAGAGCCTTGGTATAAGGTAATGATGTTCCGCCGCTGGGAAATCGAAACGACCAATTTTCCAGTTTGCTTGGCAACCCGTTCTGCTGTCCGGTGGCGGATTCCTGTCTCGATCGATGAGATCGACGAGTCAGGGATCAGCTGGGTATTCGCATACAGAATCCGCTTGAGATCCTCGCTCAAAATAATGGCCCCGTCCATCTTCGCCAGCTCATACAAATAATTGGGCGAAAAATCGCAGTTAATGGAAAAGCCGCCGTCAACAACTTCCATCACCTCAGGACTGTAACCTACTACGATCAGTGCCCCTGTCTTCGCGCGGAGCACATTCTCCAGACCTTCGCGAAACGGTGTGCCCGGCGCCGCCATCCTCAGCAGATCGTTCATATTATCTAATTGATTATATTCTTTCATGTTCCTATGCCCCCTAATCTAACGCGACCTTTAATGCATCTGCTACGGTGCTGACGCCAATAATCTGGATATCCTGCGGATGCTTCCAGCCTTTCATGCTCTTCTCGGGCATAATTACCCTTCTGAAGCCAAGCTTTGCCGCCTCCTTGACCCGCGTTTCTGCGCGTGAGACGCCCCTGACCTCACCGGTAAGTCCAACCTCGCCAAAGAAGACATCATAGGGTTTTGTGGATATATCACGAAAGCTTGAGGCAATGCTGACCGCAACCGCCAGGTCGATGGCCGGTTCATCCAGCTTCACACCGCCGGCAACATTGAGGTAGGCATCCTGATTCTGCAGGAACATGCCCATCCGTTTCTCAAGTACAGCAATAATAAGCGCCATGCGCTGATGATCCATCCCTGTGCACATCCGCCGCGGAGAAGGGAAATGAGTGGCTGCAACAAGTGCCTGAAGCTCGACCAGCACCGGTCTTGTTCCCTCCATGCTTGCTACAACAGCAGAGCCGGCTACACCCAGCGGGCGCTCTGACAGGAATAGCTCTGAAGGATTCTCCACTTCCGTAAGACCGATCTCGCCCATCTCGAAGATCCCGATCTCATTGGTAGAACCAAAGCGGTTCTTCACCGCACGCAGCAGTCGGTAAGTATGATGACGTTCCCCTTCGAAATACAGCACACAGTCCACCATATGTTCCAGCATCCGCGGCCCGGCTATGGCTCCCTCTTTGGTAACATGGCCTACAAGCACTGTAGCAATACCGCGGATTTTGGCGATGCGCATAAATCTTGTCGTACATTCCCGGACCTGCGTCACACTCCCCGGAGCGCTCGTCACTTCCGGCATAAATACGGTCTGAATGGAGTCAATTACGAGGAACTGTGGCTGAATATGCTCAATTGCCTCTTCAATGCTCTCCATGTTCGTCTCACACAGCACATACAGTTCTGCAGACAACGCCCCGAGGCGGTCGGCACGGAGCTTGGTCTGGCGCACCGATTCTTCTCCCGAGATATACAGTACACGCAATCCTTGGGTCGTCAATGCATGCGAGGTCTGCAACAGGAGGGTTGATTTGCCGATTCCGGGATCGCCACCGACCAGCACCAGGGATCCTGGTACGATGCCTCCGCCGAGCACACGGTTAAGTTCTCCAATGCCTGTCAAGATACGGGGCTCTTTGTCACTCTCTATATTTATGATCGATTGCGCCTTTTCTTTACTCTGAAAAATAGGTGCATTCATTCCTTGAGTTTTGACTACGCTTTCCGTTTCTTCCACCATGGTGTTCCATGCCTGGCAGCCCGGGCATTTGCCGAACCATTTTGGGGATTCGTAGCCGCAGTCGGTACAGAAAAATTTAGTTTTTGGTTTAGCCATGTGGTCTCCTTACAGTCCGTACTTGCTAAAATTGCGGATAATTTTCTCTTATTCAAAGTTTACCATTTCTGCACCTTGAACGAAAGGTCACTAAAGATCTAGTTTTTGGCGTGTTATCTATAACCTGCCTGATTCAGAGCCCAATTAACCATCGGAAATGTAAAAAAAAGCCCCCGCTCCTTAAGTACGGAGGAGCGGAAGCTTTGTTTCACTTGATATTATTGTTCAGCCTCTACTTCTTTTTCCAGCGAAGGTGCAGCCGGAACATCTACTGTCGTAACTACAAGTTCACCATTCACCTCGTCAATCTTGAGGGAATCGCCTTTCTTGATGTTGCCCTTCAGCAGTTCTTCAGAGAGACGGTCTTCAATATGCTTCTGAATCGCACGGCGGAGCGGACGTGCACCAAAGGCCGGATCATAGCCCTCTTTGGCCAGGAAGGCTTTTCCGCCGTCAGTAAGCACAAAGTCAACGTCGTACTCACGCAGCCGCTTGCGCAGCTCGTCGGACATGAGTGTAACGATCTCGGCAATGTGTTTCTCCTCCAGGGAATGGAAGACGATGATCTCGTCGATCCGGTTCAGGAACTCTGGGCGGAAGCTCTTCTTCAGCTCTTCCATAACTTTGCCCTTCATGTTGCTGTAATCTGCTCCGGCATCCTGTACAGCGGTAAAGCCGAGTGTCGAATTCTTCTTGATCGCCTGTGCCCCTACGTTCGAAGTCAGGATAATCAATGTGTTGCGGAAATCGACTACGCGTCCTTTGGAATCGGTCAGACGTCCGTCTTCCAGCACCTGCAGCAGGATGTTGAATACTTCAGGGTGAGCCTTCTCGATCTCATCCAGCAATACTACGGAATATGGCTTGCGGCGTACCTTCTCGGTCAGCTGTCCGCCTTCTTCATACCCTACATACCCTGGAGGCGCCCCTACAAGGCGGGACGTGGAGTGCTTCTCCATGTACTCCGACATATCGATACGGATTACCGCGTTCTCATCGCCGAACATGGCCTCAGCAAGTGCACGGGCAAGCTCAGTTTTACCTACACCGGTTGGTCCTAGGAAGATAAAGGAGCCCATCGGACGCTTTGGATCTTTAAGACCTGCACGTGCCCGGCGCAGCGCCCTGCTGACAGCCTTCACAGCCTCATCCTGGCCGATTACGCGTTCGTGCAGCAGAGCCTCCATGTTGAGCAGACGGTCTGTCTCCTCTTCCTTCAGCTTGCTGACCGGAATACCGGTCCAGCTGGCAACCACCTGAGCGATATCCTCCGGCGTAACCTGGGAGTCAGTGCGACCCTGCTTTTCTTTCCATTGGTTCTTGGTTGTATCGAGCTCCTCACGGATTTTCTGCTCGGTATCCCGCAGTGCAGCTGCCTTCTCAAACTCCTGGCTCTGTACAGCAGAATCCTTCTCCTTGCGGATATCATCGAGACGCATTTCCAGTTCCTTCAGATTCGGCGGAATCGTGTAAGAGTTGAGTCTTACCTTAGAGCCTGCCTCATCAATCAGGTCAATCGCTTTGTCCGGCAAGAACCGGTCTGGAATGTAGCGGTCGGACAGCTTCACAGCTTCCACGATCGCTTCATCCGTAATCTTCACCCGGTGATGGGCTTCATAACGGTCACGCAGTCCGTACAGGATCTGTACTGCTTCCTCCGGAGAAGGCTGATCCACCGTAATCGGCTGGAAGCGGCGCTCCAGGGCTGCGTCTTTTTCAATATATTTGCGGTATTCATCCAGGGTAGTGGCACCAATGCACTGCAGCTCACCACGGGCAAGAGCCGGTTTCAGGATGTTGGAGGCGTCAATCGCACCTTCCGCACCGCCTGCACCGATCAGGGTGTGCAGCTCATCGATGAAGAGCACGATATTGCCGGCCTGACGAATTTCATCCATGATTTTTTTGAGACGGTCTTCAAACTCACCGCGGTATTTGGTTCCGGCTACGACAGATCCCATATCAAGGGTCATAACACGTTTATCACGCAGCGTTTCCGGGATTTCATTGTTGATGATTTTTTGGGCCAGTCCTTCAGCTATAGCTGTTTTACCAACCCCAGGTTCACCAATCAGCACCGGATTGTTTTTGGTCCGGCGGCTCAGTACCTGGATTACACGTTCGATTTCTTTGCTGCGGCCGATAACCGGATCAAGGTTGCCGTCTTTAGCATAAGCCGTCAAATCGCGGGCCAGACCATCCAGCGTAGGCGTGCTTACATTAGTGGGCGTACCGCTGTGGCTTGAGGTTGCCTCACTGCTGCCCAGAAGCTGCAGTACTTGCTGACGGGCTTTGTTAAGGCTGATGCCGAGGTTGTTAAGCACACGGGCTGCAACGCCCTCGCCTTCACGGATCAGTCCGAGCAGGATATGCTCTGTTCCGACGTAAGTATGACCCAGCTTACGGGCTTCATCCATCGACAGCTCGATAACCTTTTTTGCACGTGGAGTATACGCGATGTTGGTAGGCTGTTCTTGTCCTCTGCCGATCAGCGTCTCCACTTCGTCTTGAATTTTCTCCAGACCCAGACCGAGGCCGATTAATGCCTTGGCGGCAATGCCGTCTCCCTCACGAATCAGACCGAGCAAAATATGTTCTGTACCGATGTTGTTATGTCCCAAACGGACAGCTTCTTCCTGCGCCAGCGCCAGCACTTTTTGTGCGCGTTCCGTAAATCTTCCAAACATCATATCTCATGCACCTCCACGGATAATAAATATCTATAATTAATGTTGTAATCCCAGTGTCTCCCGGAGCAGTTTCGCCCGGTACATATCTCGTTCGGTGGCTGAAAGCTCGTCTCCGAACATTTTTTGCAGAAAACCAGGCTGTGTCTTGACGTTCAGCTCATTGAGCACTGAAATCGGCGGCCCTTCCAGAATCCCAAGATCCACTCCTAAACGTAAATCCGAGAGGCGCTGAGCCGACTCCTTAAGCTCCATCACAGCGGCATAAGCCATGATCCCATACGAGCGTTTGATCCGGTCGGTAATCCGCAGTGCCGAATCTGTCAGCAGGCGTTCCCGGGCATTTCGTTCATGCTCAATGATCTGGGTAACCACACCGTGAAGATTCTCAATGATTTCATTTTCCGTCTGACCCAGTGTAATCTGATTGGAAATCTGAAAGATGTTCCCTACTGCTTCGCTGCCCTCACCATAAATTCCTCTTACAGTCAGCCCCACCTGGTTCACGGCGGATAAAATCCGGTTAATCTGATGGGTCATCACGAGAGCCGGTAAATGAAGCATCACTGAAGCCCGGAGGCCGGTGCCCACATTAGTGGGACAACTGGTTAAATATCCTCTTCTGTCATCAAATGCATAATTGACAGAAGCTTCAAAAATATCATCTATCGCCGTCGCCCTACTCCAAGCCTCTTTCACCTGCAGGCCGGGAAATAAACACTGGATACGGAGATGGTCTTCTTCATTGATCATAATGCTGACCGACTCATCCTCGTTCAGGATAACTGCGCCGCCCCGGGAATCATTGGCCAGGTTGGGACTGATCAGATGCTTCTCCACCAGTACTTTTTTGTCCAGCTCAGTAAGCTCATCCAGCCTTAGCAGTTCAAAGGTGCCAAAACTTTCTGTTGCCTCCCCCTGAAATACAGGGGCGAGCTGTTCCAATGCTTCCTCCGCCTGTTCGGCTGAAGCCAGCAGTGGAAAAGGCAGGTGCTCCAGATTGCGGGCGATACGCATACGGCTGCTGATTACAATCTCAGAATGGCTGCCGCCGCAGCGCATCCAGTCACTAAGTGCTTGCTCGGTAAACCGGAGACTTGACATGTCGTATCCCCCCTATATATGAAAGACTTTACTCTTGTGCCATTTCTTTTTCAAGTTTGCGTATTCTGTCCCTCAGCTCGGCTGCGGTTTCGAACTCTTCATGCATGATGCTTTCCTGCAGCTCGTGCTTCAACTCATCGATTTGCCGTTTACACATAATCTGTGCACCGGCCCGCTTCGGCAGCTTACCTACATGCGCGGTACTGCCATGAACCCTCCTAAAGAGCGGGTCCAGCGTGCTGTCAAAATATTTATAACAGGAGCTGCAGCCGAAACGTCCAAGCTTGCTGAACTGGGAATACGTCATACCGCAATTCTCGCAATGCAAACCTTGGACATTCTTGGTCGCTGCTGACTTCTCCTTGCCGGCCCCTTCAAGATCAAGCAGGCCGGACAACAGGCTGTGTATCGAGAAACCTCCCGCCGTTCCGGGAATCAGTTCCCCCTTCTCACGTGCACAGCTTTCACAAATATGAAATTCCGTCTTCTCTCCACTCACAATTTTAGTGAAATGTAGGGTTGCCGGTTTGACGCCGCATTCCTGGCAAAGCATAAGCGGAGTCCCTCCCTTATGATGACAATTATTTGCCCAACAAAGAGATTAGCATGGCCTTCATAATCTTGGCACGAATCTCATCCCGGTACGGCAGATGAACCGTCAGGCATTCCCGGGAAACAGCGGCGCGCATGAGGCACGCTTCACGCTTGCTTAGAAAGCGGGCTTCCTCAAGCTGATAAATCAGCCCTTCGGCGGAATTCTGATCAATATCATTTCCTATTGTAGATTTGAGATGAGCATACAGCGCCACATTCTGGGGCAGCTCAAAACGCTGAATCCGGATATAACCTCCGCCGCCGCGCTTACTCTCCACCACATAGCCCTTTTCCAAAGTAAAGCGTGTACTGATGACATAATTGATCTGTGACGGCACGCATGAGAACTGGTCCGCCAGATCATTGCGCTGGATTTCCACCGTACCTTCGGGACTTTCATGCAAAATATTCTTCAGATATTGTTCGATAATATCAGAGATATTACGCATCACTCATCCTCCAGTGTTTAATGCTGTATTGTACGTCCTGCTGTGAATCCGTCCGGAGTGATCTCTAATGAACTTAACCCAAGAGCGAAAGCACGAATCCATGCTGACCGGCTGCAAAAGAATACCAACTGCGTGCAATCATGCACCCGACAATTAAGCAGTTCAACCATCGACTCCGGTAACTTCAACTAATAAAGCTTAAAATAAAGCTTCCGCGGGTTCGTTGACTTTGACTTTCTTTGACTTTTTTCATATTATAACATATTTTCACTGAATTCCAAGTGGTTCCTCTTATTTTTTACTTTTTACCGCCATTGTATTCGGACATCCCCTGGTACATCCAGTATTTTTATATGTAAAATAAAGCTCTACCCGCTTAGAAGCATAAGGTAGAGCTTGGCAGCAATCAGAAAAAGTCGAACAAAGCTGTCTTCGCCTGCGGTGTTATCTCCTCCAGCCACTTCACGGCTTCCGCACTTCCGGATATCCTTCCGTACCGGGCCAGCTCTTGGGGACGCTTATATCCCATTAACAGCACCGTCAGTGTGCCAATACTGCAGCTCAGGTCAGCTTGCATGTCTGTTGAGTCTAAGCGTGTAAGCGAACCAGCCCCCTGATTGTTCACTGTCCACTCCCATACCCCCTCGTTCCATGGGGCCTGCTCATCTTGAATATATACGGTGTGCTTCACCGTTTCTGTTAACATATTGAAAGAAAATGCTTCCACAAAAGCCTGGGCATTTACGATCCGCGCCATGAAATAAGGATAATTCTCCTGCGGAATTCGAGGATCCGGCAGCAAAAACGGCAGGATATCATCGGATGGCACCAGCTTCAGCTCCGCACCGGTGACCATTGAATCGTGGTTAGCAAGAAAAGTCCATAATCCCCGGCGCGCCTTCTCATTCAAAAAGACAAACTCATCGATAACCAGTTGATTATTCTCCAGCTTATACAGCACATACCCTTCCGCTTCACCCTGCTCTGAAAAAAACACACTGTGATGCGTATCCTTATCCAGCACATTATTCTGCCACCATTCCTTGGTTCGCAGCAACGTGCCGCTGTATTGGGCAGCGAACTGATTATACAACTGGTCCAATACTTCCAGATTTGCGCTATCCCGCCGGACGCTGCCCTCGATGTCCGTTTTTAACGGGAATTTAGCCACGGGAATCGTGTATTTCTTATACTCACAGTAAATCTCCCAACCGAACTTGCGGTAAAAGGGAATCAGAAACGGATGCAACATCGATAACGTCTGCCCGTTCTCATTCATTACTTGCAGAATATGCTTCAAAAGCTTAGCAACATAGCCTTGTCTGCGATTCTCCGGCCAAGTTGCTACTCCGGCAATGCCTCCCATGGAGATTGCTTGTCCCTGAATATAAGCCTGTAGAGGAAGCAAAGTCAGCTTGGCGCTCAGTTTCCCATCCTCAAAAATCCCCCACACTCTCTCCGGCTTAAACTTCTGTTCTTGCTTTAACCGGTCTTCACCGGACACTGTATACTTAAATGCATACTCGGACAGGGTAAGACTTGGCTCGAATTCCTCTACCTGCAGCTGTCTTATTTCCACTCGGCTCACCTCATCAACATGAATTTGGTACTTAATTTGAGTATATCAAGTCAAGAAATAGTATGCTAATTTGGAGCAGAAATAAAAGAATTCAAGCGAGTTATCCACAACTTAAAGCACAGCAACACGAAAAGCCGGAAAGAATTCTTCCCGGCCCAAAAAACTTATCCACTGTTTTGCAAGCGCTATCCACAAAATCCACTTTTTATCCACAAAATCCGTGTATTACTTGGAGTTTTGCTTGACGAATCCACAATAATATGTCCATCATCCACATAAACAAGGGATTGCTTTCTGCAAAAATTATATCCACATGTGCGTAATTTTTCAGCAACTCCTGAAAATTATCCACAAGTTTTCCACAGCCCTGCACAAATCAAAAAAGCCATTGTCAATGACTCAACAATGGCTTCATGTGCTTGGCGGCGTCCTACTCTCCCAGGACCCTTCGGTCCAAGTACCATCGGCGCTGGAAGGCTTAACGGTCGTGTTCGGGATGGGTACGCGTGGAACCCTTCCGCTATCGCCACCAAACATGATTTTTGCACTGCGTTGACTTCTGCGGGATCACTCCTGCAAAATATCAATCCTCATAAAGGACATGCAGCTTAAAATCGTTCAGGAACCTTAATTCCTGAAAACTGAATCCGAAACAAATCTGCGTTCTTCGAAATTTGGATAAGCCCTCGACCGATTAGTATTGGTCAGCTCCATGCATTACTGCACTTCCACCTCCAACCTATCTACCTCGTCGTCTTCAAGGGGTCTTACGTATTGGGAAATCTCATCTTGAGGGGGGCTTCACGCTTAGATGCTTTCAGCGCTTATCCCGTCCGTACGTAGCTACCCAGCCATGCTTCTGGCGAAACAACTGGTGCACCAGCGGTACGTCCATCCCGGTCCTCTCGTACTAAGGACAGCTCCTCTCAAATTTCCTGCGCCCACGACAGATAGGGACCGAACTGTCTCACGACGTTCTGAACCCAGCTCGCGTACCGCTTTAATGGGCGAACAGCCCAACCCTTGGGACCTACTTCAGCCCCAGGATGCGATGAGCCGACATCGAGGTGCCAAACCTCCCCGTCGATGTGGACTCTTGGGGGAGATAAGCCTGTTATCCCCAGGGTAGCTTTTATCCGTTGAGCGATGGCCCTTCCATGCGGTACCACCGGATCACTAAGTCCGACTTTCGTCCCTGCTCGACTTGTAGGTCTCGCAGTCAAGCTCCCTTATGCCTTTGCACTCTTCGAATGATTTCCAACCATTCTGAGGGAACCTTTGAACGCCTCCGTTACTCTTTAGGAGGCGACCGCCCCAGTCAAACTGCCCGCCTGACACGGTCCCCGTACCCGCTTAGGGTACCAGGTTAGAACCTAGATACGATCAGGGTGGTATCCCAACGGCGCCTCCGCAGAAGCTTGCGCTCCTGCCTCTACGGCTCCCACCTATCCTGTACAGATCGTACCCAAATTCAATATCAAGCTGCAGTAAAGCTCCATGGGGTCTTTCCGTCTTGTCGCGGGTAACCTGCATCTTCACAGGTATTAAAATTTCACCGGATCTCTCGTTGAGACAGCGCCCAAGTCGTTACGCCATTCGTGCGGGTCAGAATTTACCTGACAAGGAATTTCGCTACCTTAGGACCGTTATAGTTACGGCCGCCGTTTACTGGGGCTTCGGTTCATAGCTTCGGGTTGCCCCTAACCACTCCCCTTAACCTTCCAGCACCGGGCAGGCGTCAGCCCGTATACTTCGCCTTGCGGCTTCGCACAGACCTGTGTTTTTGCTAAACAGTCGCTTGGGCCTTTTCACTGCGGCCCCCTCGGGCTATTCACCCTACCGAGGCACCCCTTCTCCCGAAGTTACGGGGTCATTTTGCCGAGTTCCTTAACGAGAGTTCTTCCGCGCGCCTTAGAATTCTCTTCTCGCCTACCTGTGTCGGTTTGCGGTACGGGCACCTTCTCCTGACTAGAGGCTTTTCTTGGCAGTGTGAGATCATGACCTTCGCTACTATAATTTTCGCTCCCCATCACAGCCCAGCCTTACGATGTGCGGATTTGCCTACACACCAGCCTCACTGCTTAGACGGACATCCATCAGTCCGCGTCACTACCCTCCTGCGTCACCCCATCGCTCATAGCGGATTACGGTGGTACAGTAATTTCAAACTGTTGTCCTTCGACTACGCCTTTCGGCCTCGCCTTAGGTCCCGACTTACCCTGAGCGGACGAGCCTTCCTCAGGAAACCTTGGGCTTTCGGCGGATCAGATTCTCACTGATCTTTTCGTTACTCATACCGGCATTCTCACTTGTATGCTGTCCAGCGCTCCTTACGGTACACCTTCAACCCACATACAACGCTCCCCTACCCCAGATGCAAAGCATCTAGCCATAGCTTCGGTGGTGTGTTTAGCCCCGTTACATTTTCGGCGCAGAGTCACTCGACCAGTGAGCTATTACGCACTCTTTCAATGGTGGCTGCTTCTAAGCCAACATCCTGGTTGTCTGTGCAACTCCACATCCTTTCCCACTTAACACACACTTGGGGACCTTAGCTGATGGTCTGGGCTGTTTCCCTTTTGACAATGGATCTTAGCACTCACTGTCTGACTCCCGGCAAGAAGTAAATGGCATTCGGAGTTTGACTGAGCTTGGTAACCCTTGCGGGCCCCGCACCCAATCAGTGCTCTACCTCCACCACTCCATTCACCGAGGCTAGCCCTAAAGCTATTTCGGGGAGAACCAGCTATCTCCGAGTTCGATTGGAATTTCTCCGCTACCCCCACCTCATCCCCGTATTTTTCAACATACGTGGGTTCGGGCCTCCAGTGCGTGTTACCGCACCTTCACCCTGGACAGGGGTAGATCACACGGTTTCGGGTCTACGTCCACATACTTAGTCGCCCTATTCAGACTCGCTTTCGCTGCGGCTCCGGCTTCTCACCTTAACCTTGCATGTTAAACGTAACTCGCCGGTTCATTCTACAAAAGGCACGCCATCACCCCTAAAACGGGCTCTGACTTTTTGTAAGCACACGGTTTCAGGTTCTATTTCACTCCCCTTCCGGGGTGCTTTTCACCTTTCCCTCACGGTACTGTTTCACTATCGGTCGCCAGGTAGTATTTAGCCTTAGCAGATGGTCCTGCTGGATTCATACGGGGTTTCACGTGCCCCGCACTACTCGGGATCCGTCTCGGAGAGAACACAGTTTAGGTTACAGGGCTTTTACCTCTATCGCGGGCCTTTCCAGACCTCTTCACCTACCATATTCCTTTGTAACTCCATGTGAGACGTCCCACAACCCCAAGGGGCAAGCCCCTTGGTTTAGGCTGTTCCGCGTTCGCTCGCCGCTACTGACGGAATCACTATTGTTTTCTCTTCCTCAGGGTACTTAGATGTTTCAGTTCCCCTGGTCTGCCTCTGCACACCCTATGTATTCAGGTGTGAGTAACTGCGAATTACCACAGCTGGGTTTCCCCATTCGGACACCCCCGGATCAAAGCTTGCTTACAGCTCCCCGAGGCAGTTTCGTTGTTCGCCACGTCCTTCGTCGGCTCCTGGCGCCTAGGCATCCTCCGTGTGCTCTTATTAGCTTAACCTCGATTTTCTCCGGAGGAGAAATATCGGACCATTGAATAAATTCAAGATCTTCATTTCCTTCACAGAAAAATTCGTATCAACTAATAACTATTTCAACTTGTTTACACAAGTTTCAGCTAAAAGATGTTCTAAAACGCAAATTCGTTTCGGTATCCAGTTTTCAAGGATCAAGGTACTACATTTGATGAAGTTTGTTGGTGGAGCCAAGCGGGATCGAACCGCTGACCTCCTGCTTGCAAGGCAGGCGCTCTCCCAGCTGAGCTATGGCCCCGCAAATTCCATCAAAACCGAACAAATGGATACGCGTTAAGTATCTTGGAAGCTGAGCTTCCGATTTGAATGTTTCCATTGCAGGAAACGATTCTCCATAGAAAGGAGGTGATCCAGCCGCACCTTCCGATACGGCTACCTTGTTACGACTTCACCCCAATCATCTACCCCACCTTCGGCGGCTGGCCCCCTTGCGGGTTACCCCACCGACTTCGGGTGTTGTAAACTCTCGTGGTGTGACGGGCGGTGTGTACAAGACCCGGGAACGTATTCACCGCGGCATGCTGATCCGCGATTACTAGCAATTCCGACTTCATGCAGGCGAGTTGCAGCCTGCAATCCGAACTGAGACCGGCTTTGCTGGGATTGGCTCCGCCTCGCGGCTTCGCTTCCCGTTGTACCGGCCATTGTAGTACGTGTGTAGCCCAGGTCATAAGGGGCATGATGATTTGACGTCATCCCCACCTTCCTCCGGTTTGTCACCGGCAGTCACTCTAGAGTGCCCAGCCTTACCTGCTGGCAACTAAAGTCAAGGGTTGCGCTCGTTGCGGGACTTAACCCAACATCTCACGACACGAGCTGACGACAACCATGCACCACCTGTCTCCTCTGTCCCGAAGGCCGCCTCTATCTCTAGAGGATTCAGAGGGATGTCAAGACCTGGTAAGGTTCTTCGCGTTGCTTCGAATTAAACCACATACTCCACTGCTTGTGCGGGTCCCCGTCAATTCCTTTGAGTTTCAGTCTTGCGACCGTACTCCCCAGGCGGAGTGCTTACTGTGTTAACTTCGGCACCAAGGGTATCGAAACCCCTAACACCTAGCACTCATCGTTTACGGCGTGGACTACCAGGGTATCTAATCCTGTTTGCTCCCCACGCTTTCGCGCCTCAGCGTCAGTTACAGCCCAGAAAGTCGCCTTCGCCACTGGTGTTCCTCCACATATCTACGCATTTCACCGCTACACGTGGAATTCCACTTTCCTCTTCTGTACTCAAGCCATCCAGTTTCCAGTGCGACCCCAGGTTGAGCCCAAGGTTTAAACACCAGACTTAAATAGCCGCCTGCGCGCGCTTTACGCCCAATAATTCCGGACAACGCTTGCCCCCTACGTATTACCGCGGCTGCTGGCACGTAGTTAGCCGGGGCTTTCTTCTCAGGTACCGTCACTCCGGTAGCAGTTACTCTACCGGACGTTCTTCCCTGGCAACAGAGCTTTACGATCCGAAAACCTTCATCACTCACGCGGCGTTGCTCCGTCAGGCTTTCGCCCATTGCGGAAGATTCCCTACTGCTGCCTCCCGTAGGAGTCTGGGCCGTGTCTCAGTCCCAGTGTGGCCGTTCACCCTCTCAGGTCGGCTACGCATCGTCGCCTTGGTGAGCCGTTACCTCACCAACTAGCTAATGCGCCGCAGGCCCATCCCTTAGTAGCAGATTGCTCCGCCTTTCATCCTCTCCTCAGGAGAGGAAAGGAATTATCCGGTATTAGCTACCGTTTCCGGTAGTTATCCCAGTCTGAGGGGTAGGTTGCCTACGTGTTACTCACCCGTCCGCCGCTAAGCTTACCCCGAAGGATAAGCTCCGCTCGACTTGCATGTATTAGGCACGCCGCCAGCGTTCGTCCTGAGCCAGGATCAAACTCTCCAATTAGGTTTTTTCGAGTGGTTACTTCACCCGGATTACTCCGAGAAAATAACCATCCGAAAAGTTATTGAAAAGAGCGATTGCTCATTTTGAAACTGACGATTCATTAAATGAATCTTGTAAAAATTAACGCGTTCCATTTGTTCAGTTTTCAAAGAACTTGCTCCCAGCGTTTCAACATTTCGTCTCTCGCACAGGAATTAGAGCATATCATGTTTCTTCATTACTTGTCAACTTATTTTTTTCTCAGCCGATCACTCGGCGTTGATGTCTCATAAGCACAAGAGATAATATATCATGCTGGTCAGATGTTTGCAAGCTTTTTTTACAAAATAATAATCCGGTGTATATTTGGACTATCCGGGGCACAAATTGAGTTCCATAACGCTTTGGTTGTGGCTAAAATAGGATCTATTGAATCCCTCCGATTCATTCCTATTATATCTGCTTGGAAAGGAGTTCAGATGAACAGTAATAGTAACTATCCCACGGATACTCCTTCACCTGTTTTGGAAATCCAGGAGCAGCGTAATCTGCAGCAGGCTACAATATACAGGATTCTGCTGGCTGTCAGCTTTGTTCATTTATTCAATGATTCCATTCAGGCGCTTATTCCGGCGATGTTTCCTACGCTGAAGGATAATCTGCTGCTGTCCTTCAGCCAGGTGGGCTGGATTGCTTTTGCCTTAAACATCACCTCTTCGGTGATCCAGCCGGTGATCGGTTATGCGGCCGACCGCAAACCCCGCCCGATCCTCCTGCCGCTTGGCATGTGCTGTACGTTCGCCGGGGTGTTCCTTTTAGCTTTTGCAGACAATTATGCACTGGTTATCTTCTCTGTCATGCTCGTAGGGTTCGGGTCAGCAGCCTTCCACCCGGAAGGAATGCGTGTCGCTCACATGGCGGCAGGCCAGCGAAAAGGACTCTCCCAGTCGATTTTCCAGGTAGGCGGTAACGCCGGACAATCCTTAGGACCTTTGCTCATGAAGTGGGTGTTCATTCCATTCGGACAGATTGGTGCGCTCGGGTTCACGGTTTTCGCCGCTGCCGGAAATCGCCGTTCAGACCTATGTTGCCAGGTGGTACCGTGAGATGCTAAATGCCGGGTACACGTTCCGTAAGAAGTCCTCAGGAGGCACAATTGATCCCGCCCGCCGTAAAAGCGTCCTGATGGCCACAGTTATTCTCGTCTTTATCGTTTTTGTCCGTTCCTGGTATGGCGCCTCCATCGGCGGATATTATGCTTTCTACTTAATGGATAATTACGGAATGAAGCTGGATGATGCCCAAGTCTACATCTTTATATATCTGGCAGCCGGTGCCGTAGGTACTTTTTTTGGCGGCCCGCTTGCTGACCGTTTTGGGCGGCGTAATCTTATTCTGATCTCCATGGTAGGTACGGTGCCGTTTGCGCTTGCGCTTCCTTTTGTGGACCATTTCTGGGCTGCAGTTCTTCTCGTAATCTCCGGCTTCGTACTGCTGTCCAGCTTTTCGGTAACAGTAATCTATGCGCAGATGCTGTACCCTGGCAATATCGGCACAGTTTCGGGGCTTATTACCGGTCTGGCTTTTGGACTCGGCGGTATCGGCTCCGTAGTAATCGGCGAGCTCATTGACCGGATTGGCATCACAACAGTGTTCGTAGCCTGCGGCTTCCTTCCGCTGCTCGGTCTGCTTGCGCTCTTGCTGCCTGGTGATAAGAAGCTGGAGCAATGGGCGGCTGAATAGCTGCCAGTCTTCTTTCATAACAAGTTACGCCGTAAGGTCCATCCTTTTCTGGTACAGAGAATGATGGGCTTTTTGGCACATTCTCCAGCGACGACATGCCTGCTGAACAGCAAAATTATTCAACTGCTGTTTTTTGCGGTACAATTAATTCAAACTTGAAATAACCGGTACAGCTCCGGAGGCTCGAGGAGGGATATCGCTTGAAAAAGATGTTGGGGAATATCCGCAAAGGGTACGGAAAAAAGCTGGTCTCTATTCATATGTGGAATGCATGGCTGGTACTGTTTCTGGCTCTGAGCGGGCTGCTGCTGGTGGGCGGCTTCTGGCGTGAACTGCTGGGCGAAGGCAGAGTGTGGCTAAAATGGGCTCATATCGCTTTTGGACTGGTTCTGCTTATTCCGGTCATCTATTATTTGCTGCTCGCCGCCAAGCATTGGAAGAGGCTGCAGGGAAAAACCGCCCAAAAGACAAATGTAATCTTCGTGCTTATTCTCCTTGTCGGCTGAATTGTATCGGGTATTGTGCTCTGGCAATTCAGACTTGCCGGACCGAGGGCAGCCAATATGGCGCTTTTGGTCCATGATCTCCTCACCTGGATCGGGCTTCCTGTCATTATCTTTCACTCCATTACCCGGGTTAAATGGCTGAAGGAGCCTAAGAAGCGTTCTGTCGTCCCTGAACTGGATACTGGCAAAAATGGGGGGGCTTCAGGCGGGCAACAACGTCCTGCGGATACCGGTAGACCCCAGCCTGTGTATTCCCGGCGCGGTTTCATTAAGCTTGCAGTGGGAGCCGGTCTCGCGATAACGGTCGGCCCCACCTTTGTGAGGTGGATAGGCAAGTCGTTTCAGCTTCCCGGGTCTGCAGAGTATGCGGCCAATAACGCCAATGCCCTGCTCCCGGATCCCGTGCCGCTAGCTGATTCCTCCCCGCCGATAGGCGGCGGTGCCGAGGGGCACTTCCGGGTGTATACCGTAACGGACATTCCCGCCTTCGATAACTCCAACTGGTCGTTTACGATCAACGGTCTGGTGGATAAGGCCTTCACCTGGAACTGGGAAGAGTTCGTCAGGCTGCAGCGCGAGGTGCAGGTTAGTGATTTTCACTGCGTTACCGGCTGGTCCGTCTATAAAAACACATGGGAGGGGCTCCCTCTCTACAGTCTGCTCGATATGGCCGGCGTACAAAACAAAGCCACAACGGTCAAATTTCACTCCGGTGACGGTGTTTATACCGACTCTCTTACCCTTGCTCAAGCCCGGATGGAAGACGTGATGGTCGCAGTTATGCATGACGGACAGCCCATCCCTAATCAGCTGGGCGGACCGGTACGCCTGATTACTCCGCAAATGTATGCTTACAAATCAGTCAAATGGCTGAACCGGATCGAATTAATCGAAGAAGACCATGTCGGATACTGGGAACAGCGGGGTTACGATAAAGACGCCTGGGTGCCCGGTGCGAAACGGGTATAAGAGCTGCGAGTGTCATCTTATAGTTTGAATGGCAAAAGCCTTCTTTCCCGTCAAGGATAAGAAGGCTTTTGCCGTTTAGGTACTATAAGCTTTTAAAGGACGCATCGTACAAGCGGAACATGGTTTTGTAGCCGGACTCGTCAATCTTGATCCCGACATCCAGGCGTCCCGAAATTTCCAGAGGACCCGAGGTATAGCGGAGCTTGCTGCCTTCAGGCACAAACACAATCATAATCTTGTTCCAGTAGGTCTCATCGCCGTTATCGAACGGACATTCTGCGCCCGGCTCCGGAATGAGCAGAAACCAGTTCTTCTCAAAGGAAAGGACTTCGCCCATAAAGCCTTTTATCGTAACCTTGCTGCCGGTAAGATCCCAGAAACGCTCTGAAGGGCGGGTCTGGTCAGTGCCGTCGAAAAAACCGTTCCAATCAATCTCCGTGTTCCCTGTGGAGGATGCCGCCTTTGGATTTGATACCCGGGCGGGCTGAGACGGGCTGGCGGCCTGGACGGAGCCGGCTTTCGCTGATTCCGCTTCGGCGCTGTTCTTCTCCGCGTCCTTAACCTCTTCCGGACTAGCACCTTGTACAGGAGAAGGAGAGGCAGCGCCCGGAATGGAGCCTGCAGTCTTCTTGGTAGGCTTCTGTGTAACAGCCGCTGCAGATGCAAAAGGTCTAGATGAAGGCTTGGACGAAGCCGGTACCTTGTCTTCAGCGGCTGTGGCTGTGGCTTCGGATAGTACTGCAGCTGGCGCCTCAGCTACGGCAGGGCCGGGAGTGACAGCCGCGCTTTCTACTGCCGGAGAATTCTCCACCGCGGGAGAGGCTTCTGCAGAAGCTTGCGGAGCAGCAGTCGCTGCAGCAGCGGCCAATGTGTCAGAGCTGCCCGAAGCTTCTGCCACGGCAGCAAAGGATTCCCCGCTGCCTTCATCTGCCTTGTCCTGACCGCATGCCTGAAGCAGCAGCATACAGATAACGGCTGCCGACATCAGGATCAGTCTTCCCTGTAATCGTATCAAGTGTATGTCCCTCCTATGATTTGAACAAAGAGAGCGGATGCATCCGGTACATCCGGAAGGCCGGTCCCAGCGAGGACAGCAAACCTATGGAGAGTGCGCCTGCAACAATGAGCCAATGCTCCGGTGTCCAATGATAAGGTTCTATCTGGATACCTGCCTGTGCGAATAACGCATCCTTCAGCAGATAAGCTCCGAGATGGCCGAGCAATAGACCGAATATGAGTCCAGCAGCCGTCACCAGCAGACCTTCGCTGGTTAATGTAAGCCATACATAAACCCTGGATTTTCCGAGAAGACGTAAGAGTCCTACATCCTTGGTGCGCTCCCCGACAGCTGCAATCAGAGACAACAGAATCGCAATGCCGGCCAGCAGCACACAGATAGCCGTCAGCACGCTTAGCAGCCTGGAACCCTGATCTACCGCATTCAGCACATCTGAGACCGCCTTGCTTGTATAAGCCGCCTGAACCCCATTGTTTCCATCGAGTGCCTGCTTCAGATCGTGGGCTCCTAACAGACTGGCCGGTTTGACCAGCACCGCCGTAATCTCCCGATCCTCAGGTGCAAGTTCATGCACGGCCCAGGCGTAGTCCACAGTTGTAAATACGGCACGGTCATCCGGGGTGTGGAGTTCAGGAAGAATGCCTGCTACAGTGTAGTGGAAGCTCTCATGGGCATGTTCTTCATCATGTTCTTCATCGTGCTCTCCAGACCCATGATTCTCTCCATGCTCTGCCTCTGCTGATTCGTGGGCCTGTTCCTGCACAAGCCCGTGCGCCCCCGAAAAGGTATCCCCTACCTTCAGTCCCAGAGACTCGGCGACATACGCGCCAACAATGGTTTCACCGGTACGGGTATACATAACACCTTCCTGCAGCTTGCTGTCCCCATAGCGGGTAAAGAAATAACCGGAATCCATCCCGACGATCGGGAACCCCTTGAAATTGTCACCTGTTGTCATGGCAAAGGCCTGATCGACGGATTTATCCTGCTTCGCCTGATCCAGAACAGCAAGCGGAATATTTCCGGTTGGCGCACCGATATGGTAAAAGGTATTTAGCACAAGCTGAGTCTCACTGCCTGCAGCCCCAATGACCAGGTCGAATGGACCGTAGCCTTTTTTGGCACCCTGCTCCACGCTCTCCCGGGACAAAGTCAGCAGAACAATAAAAGCAACCGTAATGGCAACTGCACATACGGTAAGCAAGGATAAGAACCGCCGGTGCAGCACGTTCCGGAGAGTCAGTCTGAACAGACTCATATCGTTACCTCTTCTCTTTTCACGCGGAGAACCCTCTGCTTAGGCAATGCTTCACGGCACACTTGATTGATATCCTGAATGTTCAAGCAGTGCGGAAAGCGGTCCGCCATGTTAAGGTCGTGAGTTACAACGATTAAGGTATGTCCATGGGCTTCGCTTAAATCCAGCAAAAGCGAGGAAATCTCGTCCGCTGTCTCCCAATCCAGACTGCCTGTAGGCTCATCCGCCAGCAGAAGCGGCGGCTGATTAACCAGTGCCCGTACAATCGCGACCCGCTGCTGCTGGCCGCGTGACAGCTGGGAAGGCAGATGCTGGCCTCTATCGGAGAGTCCCACCTGCTCCAGCCAATGGTCAACCACCTGCTTTCTCTCCTTGCGCGAAAGCCGGGAGGTCATCGCAATCTCTACATTCTGCCTGGCTGTCAGTGAAGGAATGAGATGAAAGTCCTGCAGCACATAGCCGATAGAGGAAGCACGGAAGGCATCGCGCTTCGCCTCTGCCAAACTGTGAAGCGGCTGGCCGTTCACCACTATTTCACCGCTGTCTGCCCGCAGAATTCCGCTAACCAGATGCAGAAGCGTGCTTTTACCGGACCCGCTGGGTCCGGTAATGGCTACACGCTCTCCTTTATCAACTGTCCACTCTGGTATATCCAGAATCCGTACAACTCTTCCGTCAACCTTAAATTGTTTCTTCAAATCTCGAATTTGGAGCAACCAGGCCACTCCTATCTCAGTATGATCCGTTCGGACAAAGCATCCCAGGTTAAGGTTGTGCCCTTCAGCTGACTGAATGCGTTAAGCGGGAGATACAGTACGCCATTATCAACATCCACTGTATAAGCAGCAGTTTTGCCGTTCAATTTAGCTGTTTTATCCGTAAGGTTAACCTCAATGGTATTCTTCGCAAGGCTCAGCTTTGCAGTAGCTGTATCCCCTTTATAAGTTCCCCCAAGTGCTTTGGCCAGTGCCCCGGCCGGATAGAGGACCTCGTTGTCGCGGCTGATTTTAAACTTCGGATATAAATATTTGGACTGCAGCTCTGCTGAGCTCTTCTCCAAATTCAGACCCAGGATGCCTGCGCCCGCTTTTGCAATTTGCGTGTTGTCCACCTGACCCTTTACCTTGTCTGCGATTGGACCATATGCCCAGATTCCGACATCCACTGCAGAGTGTCCGTGACCGGACCAGCCTACCAGAAGTCGCTTGGAAATCACCGCATTATACGCGCCTTCACGTTTATAAGAGGAACCGTCGCCATTCATGATCTGGGTAACTTCCTCATCGGAAAGATCTGTAATCCATGTATTCGCCGTTACGATACTGCGGATCTCTTCCGGTGTCTGCGCCGCTTCAAGACTTGCTGCCAGGCTTTCGGAGGAGTGCTTTTGCTTGTTCCACAGATCGATGTTGATTTCGTAGATATTGTCGCGGGAGAGGGACAGGCCGCCGGTTTCATGGTCTGCTGTAACTACCACGGAAGTGTTGCCGTTTTTCTTCGCAAATTCAATCGCCGTCTTAAATGCGGCATCAAAGTCTAGTGTCTCTTGAACAAGTGTAGGAAGATCATTAGCATGACCGGCATGGTCGATACGTCCGCCTTCAATCATCATGACAAAGCCGTCTTTATCCGTAGACAAAATATTCAGCGCTTTGGAGGTCATTGCCGCCAGACTCGGAATTTCGGCCGTACGATCCGGAACATAGGCAACATGCGAGCTGCCGAACAGGCCCAGAACCTTGGAGTTTTTGGAGGTGAGCGCATTTAGAGCCGAAGTATTCTCAACCACAGTGTATCCTTTGGCTTTAAAGTCAGGGAGAAGGTTCTTGTCTGTACGTTTACCCTTCTCATCCTTGGTTACAAAAAACTGCTTGCCGCCGCCCATTAGGACATCTACGCCGCTCTCCAGATACTGTGAGGCAATCGCTGATTCGTTATCGCGGCTGCGGACATGGGAAGCGTAAACGGCTGGTGTGGCATGGGTAATACGAGCTGTGGTCACAAGCCCGGTTGCCTTGCCGCTGCTCTCGGCAGCTTCAATAATGGAGGCAAACGGTTTAGCTACATCCTCGTTGGACACACTGATCCCCGCATTATATGTTTTATGACCTGTAGCAAATGCAGTACCGGCTGAAGCGGAGTCCGTGACGATACCCGAAACGACTTTCCCGCCGTCTTCTCCACGGTCTGCATATGTAGTTGCTTGTCCTACATAATATGGATCGATGTTCAGATGATTGACACCCTTGGTGTATTGCTGAAAATATCTTGCCGCAGAAACTTGTGCCGGACCCATACCGTCGCCAATCAGAACGATGAGGTTTTGAGACTGGGCTTTGGGCGTTACCCCTGCTTTAGTTGTACTTTGTGCTGCTCCCGCAAGAGTTGCCCCCGAAACTACAGCTGCAGCCAATCCTCCAAAAACGATGCCCTTCATAAGCTTCTTCATTGTATACCCCTTCCTGGTTATAATGATTCTTAACCAAGCTTACCTTGGAAAGGTTAACGAATTGTCAAAATAAGTAATGGGTTGTATTAAATTATCAGTTGTTCATATATCGCTTTTAAATAAACAGATGACTTCTGATATGTACAAAAAAGCCCTGTGTCCCTTCGCCGCAAAGCGAATGGATCACAGGACTCTTTTCGTGCATTTGTATGCTCAATAATCTGGCCAGCTTACATTTCAAGCAGCCGGATCAGTTCCTCTTCATCCTCAATAACCTCTATACCGAGCTGCTGTGCCTTGGCCAGCTTACTGCCCGCCTTTTCCCCGGCAATGACCAGGTCTGTCTTCTTGGAGACACTTCCGGATACCTTGGCACCCAGTGCCTCCAGACGTTCAGCCGCTTCCTCCCGGGTTAGCTTCTGCAGCGAACCGGTTAAGACGACCGTTTTGCCGCTGAAGAAGGAGTTGGTATTGACCTGGCGCGGGGCTTCAGGAGCCTTAGCCTCTACGCCCAGGTTCAGCATACGGTTGATGCTGGTGGCCACAAACGGATCCGCAAAAAAGTTCACGATGCTCTCAGCCACAATTCCGCCGATATCCGGCAGACCCGCCAGATCCTCTGCGGTTGCATTCATTACTGCTTCCAAACTGCGGTAATGCTCGGCCAGCATCCGGGTTGTCGCTTTGCCGGTATTCGGGATACCCAGAGCGTACAGGAATGAAGCGAGATCACGCCCCTTGCTTTCCTCCAGCGCTTTGATCAGATTATCTGCTTTCTTCTCCCCGAAGCGGTCCAGCTTCACCAGCTGCTCGAAGGTCAGCTCATATAAATCAGCCGGCTCACGTACACCTAATTCCTCATGCAGCTGTCCGGCAGTCTTCTCGCTGAACGTCTCAATATCCATTGCATCACGGGAAGCAAAATGGGTAATCCGGCTGATAATCTGCGGTTTACAGTCCAGCTTGTTGTTGCAGAACAGATGCGCTCCGCGCATTTCCAGCGGGAACCCGCAGGCAGGACAATTTTCCGGGAAGATGATCTCCCCGCCGTCACTTTCTTCGGTTACTTTGCCGAGAATTTCCGGAATGACATCATTGGAGCGCCGGATAAAGACCCGTGTCCCCAGCGCGTACTTAAGATTCTTGCGTTCGATATCTCCCACATTGTTAAGTGTACAGTTCTGGACGGTAACACCTGCCAGTTCGACTGCCTCTACACGCGCAAGCGGAGTGACTTTGCCGGTACGGCCTACATTCCAGCTGACCGACTCCAAAATGGTTGTCGTTTCTTCCGCCTCGAACTTGTAGGCCACTGCCCAGCGTGGAAACTTATCCGTGTAACCCAGCGCTTCGCGGATCCGGAAGTCGGTCACTTTGATAACCGCACCATCGATCAGATAATCAAGGCCGGAACGGCTCGCTTCAATCTCGGCCAGCTGCTCGGTAACCTCATCGAACTGATCGAAATAGGTGAGATAAGGGTTCACCTTGAAACGGTTGCTCCGCAGGAAAGCCATCATCTCCTGATGGTCGGCAAACTGTACCCCTTCGGCATAACCCACATTATAAAAGAAAGCATTCAGCCTGCGCTCTGCTGTAGTCTTCGGATTCAGATTGCGCAGTGCACCTGCGGCTCCGTTACGGGCATTCTTCAGCGGCTCGGCTGCACGGGTATTGTAGTCGGCCAGCACGGACAGATTCATGATCCCTTCACCCTGGACTTCAATCAGGCCCTCCTTGAAGGGAATGGTGAGCGGAACCGATTTGATGGTCTTCACCTGAGCGAGAATCCCTTCACCCGTCACCCCGTTACCTCTGGTTGCAGCCTGTACAAGCACACCATCACGATAGGTCAGATTAAGGGTCAACCCGTCGAATTTCAGTTCTACCGCATAGCAAGGCTCCGGCAGCGGTGTCTCAGGATTCTTCGTATTATAATCGTTCACCAGCTTCAGCACCCGGGCATTCCAGCTACGCAGCTGCTCGATGTTCTGCGCCTTATCCAGGCTCCATAAAGGCGCAAGATGCCGGTGCGGGGTGAATCCCTTCAGCAGCTCGCCTCCTACACGCTGGGTTGGAGAATCAGGGAGCACAATGCCGCTCTCTGCTTCAAGCTGAACCAGCTTATCATATAGAACATCATATTCCTTGTCGCTGATCTGCGGCGCATCCAAGGTGTAATAGTGGTAATTGTACTGATTCAGCTCTGCCACGAGCTCTTCCATGGTATGCATAACGTCCATCCGGGCGTATCCCTCCGTCATAAGGATAATATCTACAAGATGAACTTAAGAATGAAGCAGCGGAGCTAGATCACATTCTTAAGTTCACGTTCTACAGCATGTGAATGACACATCTACTACTCTTTATATTCTAAAAATGCATTCGCTATCCCTGGCCGGATTATTCGACCTTGGTGATCGGGGCGAACCCGGCAAGCAGCCGCTTCACACCCACCGGTGCCGGAAAAGCGATCTGCAGCTCCGTATCGTTGCCGCTGCCCTTGACGGACACAATGGTGCCGGTGCCCCATTTGCCGTGGGCCACCTTGTCGCCCGCCTTGTAGTCACCGGCCGCCGCGGCCGCCCCTCCCGTAGCGCGCTGCGCGCCTGCTCCGGTCGTCACGGTCACGCGTCCTGCGCCAGGCACAGCGGACGCGGTACTGCCGCCTAGGCTGGCGCTCTGCCCGCCAGCCGGCGCAGTGCCGGCACCGCCTGTAGCGCGGCCGCCGAAGTTCCCCCGGCCGCCGCCGCCGAAGCCGCGGCCGCCATAGGCACCGCCAACCTCCGCGCCGCCGCGCCGGAAGCGGTCCGATTCCCGGGCGGTATCTTCCTTGAGCTCCTCCGGAATCTCCTCCAGGAAGCGGGACGGCGCATTGGCGGTCGTCCGTCCGAACAGCGTGCGCATTCTTGCGCAGCTGAGGAACAGCTGCTTCTCCGCACGTGTAATGCCTACATAAGCCAGCCGGCGTTCCTCTTCCAATTCATCATTGTCCTGGAAAGCACGGCTATGCGGGAATACCCCTTCTTCCATCCCGATGATGAAGACTGTCGGGAACTCCAGCCCCTTCGCGCTGTGCATGGTCATCAGTACCACGGCATCGCTGCGTTCCTCATCATCATTCACACTGTCAATATCCGCAATCAGCGCCAGATCAGTAAGGAAGGAGACCAGCGACTTGTCTTCATTATTTTTCTCAAACTCCATCGTCACCGACAGGAACTCATCGATATTCTCCAGGCGGGAGCGGGATTCGAGGGTGTTCTCATTTTGCAGCTCCAGCCGGTATTGCGACATCTCCAGAATTTTCTCAGTCAGTTCGGTCACTGACAGGAACTCTACCATCCGGTGCAGCGCTTCGATCATATCGTAAAACTCCACCAGTGCATTCCGCGTCCGGCCGGCAAAGCCGAGATCGTCCACTGTCTGCAGTACCCGGAATATCGAAACACCGCGTTCTGCTGCCGCTACAGCAAGCTTGCCGATTGTAGTATCTCCCAGACCGCGCTTAGGTACATTGATAATCCGCGCCAAGCTGATATCATCATCAGGATTGGACAAGAGTCGCAGATAAGCCAGAAGGTCCTTGATTTCTTTACGGTCATAGAACTTAATCCCGCCGACAATCTGATACGGAATATCCGATTTGATCAGAATTTCTTCTATTACACGGGATTGGGCATTGGTACGGTATAGAATTGCGTGATTCTGATAGGCCTGGCCCTGCTTAACGTTCTTGCTGATTTCACCGGTAACAAAATATCCCTCATCATGCTCGGAATCCCCGCGGAACACCTTGATCTTGGCTCCTTCGTCCGAATCCGTCCACAGCTTCTTCGGCTTAC
Source organism: Paenibacillus tianjinensis (assembly GCF_017086365.1). Classification (NCBI taxonomy): domain Bacteria; kingdom Bacillati; phylum Bacillota; class Bacilli; order Caryophanales; family Paenibacillaceae; genus Paenibacillus; species Paenibacillus tianjinensis. The sequence goes on from NZ_CP070969.1 coordinate 5,675,426, forward strand.
GGCCGGTGTTCAGCGCAATAACGCCATTGGCGGCGTTCAGAATATTGGAGGTCGAGCGGTAGTTCTGCTCCAGCAGAATGGTCGTGGCTTCCGGATAATCCTCTTCAAAGTTTAGAATGTTGGTAATATCCGCTCCGCGCCAGCGGTAGATGGACTGGTCGCTGTCTCCGACGACGCAAATCCGGTGATGGCTGTCCGCAAGCATGCGGCAGAGCATGTACTGCGCCCGGTTCGTATCCTGATACTCATCGACATGAATGTACTTAAATTTCTTCTGGTAGAAATCAAGCACCTCAGGCACTTCCTCGAACAATTGAATCGTCTTCATAATCAGGTCGTCAAAATCCAGCGAGTTGTTGCTTCTCAGCCGCTGCTGGTACTTGGTATACACCTTAGCGACAAGCCCTTCGAAATAATCTCCGATCTTCTGCTCATACTGTGCCGGTGTAATCAGTTCATTCTTGTTCGTACTGATTACTGCCTGGACCGCTTTGGGCTCAAACTTCTTGGTGTCGATATTCAGATCCTTCATACAGTTGCGGATAACAGACAATTGGTCCGTAGAATCGAGAATAGAAAAATTGGAGGTGAACCCGATCCGTTCAATATCCTTGCGCAGAATCCGCACACACATCGAGTGGAAGGTGGATACCCAGATATCCCGCCCCTCCGGGCCGACCAGCTTGGAGACACGCTCCTGCATTTCGCGGGCTGCTTTATTCGTAAAGGTAATCGCCAGGATCGCCCAAGGCGGCGCTTTACGGTTCGCAATCAGCCAGGCAATGCGGTGGGTAAGCACGCGCGTCTTACCGCTGCCCGCTCCGGCCATAATCAAGAGAGGTCCTTCGGTGGTTTCTACAGCCTGGCGCTGTGGGGGATTGAGCCGGCTTACGGCGTCCTGTATGTTAATAAGTTGCATGTGTGACATGCTCCTTTCCAATATAAGCTTTATATAGCTAATCTAATTGAATCTTCGGTGTCTGCTTAACAGCCTGCACGGTGAACAGCGCCTGCTGCACATCCCGGTAAATAATATTGCCTACAACGACGGTATCGCAAAGGGCAGCCGCCTGCTCAGCCTCAGCCTCGCCGGTAATTCCGCCTCCGTAAAAAAGCTGGCTGTTCTCCACCGTCTCCCTGACTTCCCGCACCGTCTCCATATTGCCGAACGTCCCGCTATATTCGATGTAAACGACCGGCAGCTGCATCAGCTTGTCCGCGATCTGCGCATACGCCGCAGCCCCGCGCGCGCTTAAGCGGCTGTCTGCGCCCGTAAGACGGGCTACAGATGAGTCCTCATTCAAGACAATGTACCCTTCTGTAAGCAGCAACTCCCACGGGATCAGGCTGCCAAAACGCTCTATCGCCTTGCGGTGGTGTCCGAAAATCCACTCCGTGTCAGAAGTATTCAGTACCATAGGAATCATATATAAATCAAATCCCGGCACGGCCGCTTCCAGATTTGAAACCTCCAGTGCACAGGGAAGCTCATACTGCCGCACTCTGGCAAGCAGCCGGGTGGTATTCTCATAAGTAACGCCAGTGGACCCGCCTACGAGAATGGCATCGGTACCGGAACAGCAAATGGCTTCCAGCTCCTGATCACCAAGCTCACGGTCCGGGTCCAGCTTGAATACATGCCGCCACGGCTGTATTGATTGCCGTATTTCATTCATCCATCGTCCATCCTCACCAATTTATCTAGACTGATGCCAAGCCAAAAACACTCCCGCCACCGCAAAAACCGTAACTCTAGTCTATGCCAGCACAAAGGGGAGTGTCAATTTAAAGCAGGGAAAAATACGAACATTTTTTCGCGTTTTGAGGATCCATTAGCGCAATCCCCGAATCCCGTCCAAGTCATCCTCCGAGACAAAATCGGTATAAAATCCGTCCACACCCATCCGGGACAGCTTTGTAATCTCCTGTTCATCATTGAGCGTATGCACATATACGCGGGCTCCGGCCCGTTTCAGCTTCCGGACAAAGCTCTTGGAGGCTCTGGTAACCGGCATCGTAATCTCCACCCCCGTATCCTTAACGAAAGCAAGCACCTGTTCATCACTATCCTGGGATTGATACAGAGTATAAATCACCTCCGGAAAAGCATATACCTTATTTACTACGTCCAGCATGTCACGGCTGTAAATTTGCGGAACAATCCGCTCCAGCAGCGAAGGATCTTTGCGCTTAGCAGCTTCAACAATAAGTCTAAACTGTCTGGTTACCAGCTCGGGGTCATGCTCCTTTGTATCCGTCACAATATAAGCATCCGGGTAAGCAATCATCAGATCCATAATCTTATCAATGTCTAGCGGAGAATACAGTTCAAGGATCGGGCTGTCCATTACTTCATTGTAACTAAGCACCGTACCTTGTTTGGCTGCAGGAAGCACATCAAGCTGACCGAGCAGCTTACTCATATTGCCGGTCCACTCATGACGGGCAATCAGCTTATTGTCTGTTGTAAGCAGTAAATCCGTTTCAAACAGCCTGCTTCCCTGCTCATAATTAGCAACAAAAGCATCGAGGGTATTCGTATACGTATGACCGTTAATCCCGCCCATCGCATGGGCAATGATCCGGTATGCTGTAAAGCCGGTTGCCGGTTCTTCTTCCTTGGGCCATAGGGTAATCACGAGTAAAAGTATAAGTGCAGCAACCATGATGACTGACGCTGTTAGCTTTCTTTTATCCATAATAGAGGGTTTCCTTTGCCGGGTGTAGTGTAGAAAAAGCAAAAACGGCTGTAGCCTTATAGAAGGATGGCAACCGTTTCTATGGAAGATATAAAATTAATAGGCATTTTTGAAGCCGTTGCGGATCGTTCTGACAATAATCCGGATATCGAACAGCAGCGACCAGTTTTCGATATAGAAAATATCATGCTTGATCCGCTCTTCAATCGAAGTATCGCCGCGCAGGCCATTGCTCTGTGCCCAGCCGGTAATTCCCGGGCGCACATGATGCTTGACCATATATTTCGGAATTTCATCACGAAACTGCTCTACATAAAACGGACGTTCGGGCCGCGGACCCACCACACTCATCTGCCCCAGCAGCACATTAAAGAACTGCGGCAGCTCATCCAGGCTGGTCCGGCGGATAAAGGTTCCGAACCGGGTGCGGCGGGGATCTTCCTTCGTGCTCCACCCGGTATCCTCTTCCCCATCCGTCTGCATCTTCATCGAACGGAATTTGTACATCATAAAGTTGCGCCGGTTGAGTCCTACACGCTCCTGCTTGAAGATAACCGGTCCAGGTGAGGTAACCCGCACACCCAGTGCTACAATAAGCATTACAGGAGACATCATAATTATGGCGAACAGCGAGAATACAATATCAAACGCCCGCTTGGCCAGCTTATTCCCCGTCATATCCAGCGGAATATCCCGCACATTGATCATCGGCATCCCGGCAAAATTGTCGAAGTAAGGACGGGCCGGCAGGTAGTCGAAGAAATCAGGGATGATTAGCGTCCGCACACCCGCCTTTTCGCAGGCGGCAATAATTGCCGGATACTTGGAGTGGGCATCCAGCGGAAGCGCCAGGATCACCTCATCCACAGGCAGCATCTCAAGCATTCCTGGAAGCTCATCGACCGTACCCAGAATCGGCTTAAAGCGCTGTTCTTCGATACCGTCCCATTTGTGGTAGTCATCCAGGAACCCGATCGTCTCATATCCCAGCTCCGGGTATTGCACGAGATTATTATAGAATCTTTTACCCAGAGTACCGGCCCCTATAATCAGGACAAATTGGCGGTTGTAGCCTTTTTCCCGTAGCGATTTCAGCATTGACTTCAGCACATAACGGTACAGCATGATGGATAAAATATTGAAGCCCATATAAATGGCCAGATATTGACGGGAAACATCGATTTCCTTCAGGAAAAACATCACGCCAAGCAGGATGAAGATAGCCATCACGTGCACTTGAAAAATTTTGAGGAATTCATCGACAAAACGTTTCTTGCGCTTCGGCAGATACAGAGACAGCACAATCCCGATCAACACAGCAATCACGGCGTACATTATGCTCCAATAAGCATACGATTCTACCGGAAGCGTATTATAGGATTCCAGCAAACCGCTCTTAAACTTCAGCCACCACGCTGCCAGAAAAGACAGCTGAATTACCAGAAAGTCGGTAACCATATACAGCTGGGTCAAAAACTTCTGATTACGGCGGATCATAATCTCACCTCAGCCTTCGATTCAATCTGTGGTCCGGCTTCTCCGGAAACCGTTAAGCTCTGTGCCGGAGACGGTACTGCGCGCGGGATAATCAGCGCATTACGCAGCAGCGACAACATAAATTTCACACCCACTCCGGCATATACCGCTCCATTAATTATACTGTTGTATTGCCTGCTATAATGCTTGCGGTGAAATAATATCATCGCTCTATGAAACTCATACACGATCTTAAACGGCCTGCGCCGCGCACTGCCGCCCTTCAGATGAATGATCGATGTCTGCGGATAGTAGTAGATTCCCCAGCCGGCTTCTTTAATCCGGTAGCACCAGTCCAAGTCTTCACCGTACATAAAAAACTCTTCATCAAGCCCGCCCACCTGGTCAATCGTCTTCCGCCGGAGCAGCATGAATGCCCCGACTAAACAATCAACGGGGTATGCCTGATCCGGATCTAAGTAGCCTAACTGATATCCATTAAATTTGGGGTTGTCCGGAAACAGCTTGCTGAAGCCAAAAGCATAATAGAACGATGCGGAAGGCGTGGGGAATCCTCTCTTGCAGGCCTTATCCAGCGAACCATCCGGCAAAATCACCTTACAGCCCGAAGCCCCGAGATCCGGACGGCTATCCATGAAGGAAACCATGGTCTCCAGTGTATCCCGGCGGATCACCGTATCGGAATTAAGCAGCAGCACATAACGTCCGGAGGCAACCTCCATCCCTTGGTTATTGCCGCGGGCGAATCCGACATTCTCGCCATTAGCGATCAGCAGCACATCCGGAAACTCTGCGCTGATCTTCTCTACCGAATCATCATGCGAATGATTGTCTATCAAAATGATCTCATAGGAATAGTTCGTATCCGATTCATATACCGACCTAATGCAGTCAAGCGTCAGGCGGCATGTGTTGTAATTGAGGATTAATATACTAACATCTACATTCACTGCACTACGCTCCTGACAAATATAGTAATCTATCGACAATTATTATAGCACAAAAACCTCCCTGGTAGGCAGAGGCTGTTAGGGAGGTTTTTACATTTATGATTCTGTGATTCCAAAATATAAATTAGATGACGCGGATAATTACACTGCGGGTTACCCACGGTTACTTGTGGCGCTGTCTCTCTGCAGCCATCTTTTGTATATACCGGCGTTTGCGCTTCAAGTCCGCACGCTGTTCCCGGTAGGATGACCAGGCTGAGATGAGCTTAGGTTCTTTGAGCAGCATATATCCGTGTGCAGCAATCTCATACGGCAGGGAGCAGATCAAAGTCAGCAGTAACGTCCGGGCACGTTCGTTTTTATAAATCATTTTATAGCGGTTAATATAAGAGATTCTCCGGATAAACATCGACTTCCCGCCCCGTCCGGCTGTCTTCCAGCCGCGTTCATGAAAGCCAATCGCTTCAGCATCAAAGTATGCCAGCCACCCGAACAGCTCTGCCCGCCACGCCACATCAACATCTTCTTTATAGGCAAAGAAATCTCCGTCAAAAAATTCGCCGCCTACGCTGATATCCTCAATCATCCGCCGGGAATACATTGCTGCGGCACCGGATACTCCGAATACGGCCCCCGACTCCATCCAATTCACCGAAGGCTCTCCTGCGCCACGGTCAAACGCCCGGCGGGCCTTATTCATTCTTAGTCCTGTGCTGTCTACAAGTGAGGGATCTGCCTTCAGCAATAGTTTGCCTGTCGCACTCCCGATCCGGGGATTGTCTTCCATATGTTTGACGAGCCTTGATACATAATCGGGTGCTAGCGTCAAATCCGGATTCAGCACCAGCACATAATCAGTATTCGTAGCGGCAATAGCCTGGTTATGGGCAGGGGCGAAGCCAGTATTGAGGTTATTTTCCAGGAGCATGAGTTTAGGCAGATATGCACGGAGAACACCTTCAGAGTTGTCGAGGGTGGCGCCAGTGCTGCTAAACCCTCCCTGGTTGGCTGCACGAAATTCTTCCTCCATCCCGCGGTAAAACCCACTCACGGTTTGGGCAGAACCGTCCACTGAGGCATTATCCACTACGACAATTTGCTCAATCGGGTAATCCTGGGCAAGCACTGCTGCAAGGCATTCTGCGATATCCTCCGCGCTGTTATAGGTAACGATATGTACACTGACTGTATTGTGGTTCATCATGTCATAACTACCCCGAATCTTGAATTCAATATTAAGCTTAAGTCAATGCATCGTAAGCTGACTCTCACCATTATAACGAAAATGGGATAAGCCCGCTATTCGCAGGTTCATGCTTAAACAACCTAATTAGAAAGTTCGTCCTCCTACAAAAAACTCCCAAGCCACGTAACGGCCCAGGAGTTCTAAAGTTATATTTTCGTATAAGGATTAAGAATCCTACTCCTTAAGCTCCAACAAAAAGTCTCTCAGCCCTTCGCGCCATGGCCGGATATCCTGGAACCCGTTTGTACGGATGGATAAATGCTCCATAACAGAGTAGCGGGGGCGCGGCGCCGGACGCGGAAACTGTTCTGTGGCACAAGGTTCAAGCTTCGCCGTAAATTTAAGGCCAAGAAGCTCTTCCGCTTCCGCGAAGATTACTTGTGTAAATTCAAACCAGGTGCAGGATTCACTGTTAGAGGCGTGGTACACACCATACTTTTCAGTCTGAATCAGCTCCAGCAGGAAGTTAGCCAAATCTACGGTATAGGTCGGAGAACCAGTTTGGTCATTCACCACTTGCAATAGCGGCTTTTCCTGTCCCAGCTTCAGCATAGTTTTCACGAAGTTGTTACCATATTTACCATACACCCAGGAGGTACGGACAATAAAATACTTAGAGGAAAGGGACTGCACCAGAATTTCTCCAGCCCGTTTCGATTTGCCGTAAATGCTCTTAGGATCGGTATTATCATATTCATGATAAGGCTGGGTGCCCATACCGTCAAAAACATAATCCGTACTAATGTACACCAGCTTAGCTCCTGCCTTTTCGGCAGCAAGGGCCACATTTCGGCTACCGGTAGCATTGATTACATAAGCTGCATCAATGTCAGTCTCCGCCGCATCGACAGCAGTATGGGCAGCGCAATGAATGACTGCATCCGGACGGAAGCCGGAGATGATCTCTATACACTGATCCAGATCCGTAATGTCCATTTCCTGACGGTCGCAGCCAAGCACCTCATGTCCCTGCTTTTGCAGCAGTAGCACAAGGTCCTGCCCAAGCTGGCCGGCTGAACCTGTAACAAGTACTCTCATGTTAGACATTACAGCGAATCCCCCAAGCGGCTGCCGTATTGAAGCGCGGCATACTTCTGGTATTCTCCGGACTGGATACGGGTCCACCATTCCTTGTTGTTCAGGTACCATTGAATCGTTTCCTTAATCCCTGTCTCAAACGTATGCTTCGGCTTCCAGCCCAGTTCGTTTGTGATCTTGGTTGGATCGATGCCGTAGCGGCGGTCATGACCAGGACGGTCCTGCACATAGGTAATTAATGAATCTGGTTTACCCAGCTCCTGGAGCACTGTGTTCACAATATGCACGTTGGTGCGCTCGTTATTCCCGCCAATGTTATAGACTTCGCCGTTTACCCCTTCATGAATTACCAGATCAATTGCGCTGCAGTGGTCTTCAACATACAGCCAGTCACGGATATTCATTCCATCGCCATACACCGGCAGCGCCTGATCCGCCAGCGCACGTGAGATCATCAGCGGGATCAGCTTCTCCGGGAACTGGTAAGGGCCATAGTTATTGGAGCAGCGTGTAATATTAACCGGTAAGCCAAAGGTTTCATGGTAAGCACGCACCAGCAAATCCCCGCCCGCTTTGCTCGCGGAATAAGGGCTATTCGGAGTCAGCGGCGTTTCCTCGGTAAAGAGACCCGTCGCGCCCAGCGTTCCGTATACTTCATCCGTGGAGACCTGGACGAACTTCGTCACGCTGTATTTTTTCGCTGCATCCAAAAGCACCTGCGTCCCCAGCACATTCGTCTTCACAAACACATCCGGCTCCAAAATACTCCGGTCCACATGCGATTCCGCCGCAAAATTGACCACTACGTCAACGCCCTGGCTGAACAGCGCATCCATCGCCTGCACATCCGTAATGTCTGCTTTGGCAAACGTGTAGTTCGGGTTTCCTTCTACAGACTTCAAATTCTCTAGGTTCCCTGCATACGTCAGCGCGTCCACGTTGACGATCTTGTATTCCGGATGCTGCTGCAGCATGTATATTACGAAGTTGCTGCCGATAAAGCCGGCTCCGCCGGTAACGAGCAGTTTCATTTGTTTAGCCCACCTTTATGTTATATGAATAAGAGTTAATCGAAATTCAGTTCGGCATCCTTAAGCAGCGGATGACGCTGATCCTTGTCAGACAGCACAGGACTGGACACCGGCCAGTCGATGCCAAGCGCCGGATCATTCCATAATATGCCGCGATCATTCTCGGGGGAATAATATTCGTCCACTTTGTAAATTTATTAGAAGTTTATTCTCTCTTTCTCTACAACCAATGGCCTCTTTAAAACCTGGGTATGAATAGAGCCAATATATTCTCCAAGTATACCTATGAAGAACAACTGGACAGAGGAAAATAAAAACAACCCGATAATAAGCGGGGCTGTTCCTAAAGAAAAATAATTCCAAAAAATCAACTTAGCAAGCAAATAACCCAAAGCAACCAGCAAGCTTAATGCAGACATCCCAAATCCAAGCATTGCAGCTAATCTTAATGGGATTTTGGAGTGATTCGTAATACCAAGCATCGCAATATCATATAATGTATAAAAATTATTTTTAGTTATTCCTCGTTTTCTTGCAGGTTGCGTATACTCAATCTTATAACTTTCAAATCCAATGTCTGAAATAAGTCCTCTAAAGTAAGGATACGGATCATCAATTTCCTTTAAAATTTGAATAACTTGCTGATCATAAAGTCCAAATCCCGTATTATTTTTAGTTAACTCTATTTCAGAAACACGATTTATAAAGTTATAATACATCTTTCTAATCGCAAACATTACAGGACTTTCATGACTTTGTGTTTTTACGCCTAATACTACTTTGTATCCCTCTTCCCACTTTGCTACAAAGTCTCTAATCATTGTAGGAGGATCCTGCAAATCAGCTACCAGCAAAATAACAGCATCACCCTTAGCCTGCAACAACGCATGATAAGGAGAGCGTATGTGTCCAAAATTGCGTGAATTCACGATAATTTTAGTATTGGAATCATTTTCGGCAATTGCCTTTAGAATAGTCACGGTCTTGTCTTTAGAGGCGTTGTCGATGAAAATATGTTCATAAGTATATTCCGGCATTTCTGCAAAAACTGCCTTCACCTGTGTGTATAGTTCCAATACGTTTTCTTCTTCATTATAACAAGGTGTTACTATACTAATTGTTTTCATTAATGAATTCTCCTAATTACAAGTTATAACCAGTCAATCAGTTCTTGAATTTTATCTCCGTTCAAGATAATTTTGTTTCTTACAAATTCATGATCCCCAACAACATGAGAAAAGACATCCGGAATTCCGATTTTTTTGAATTTCACGCCTTTGCCGCTTTCCGCAATTACTTCAGATACCGCAGATGCCAATCCGCCAATAACATTATGTTCTTCTAGTGTAACTATAGGCATCCCCAGATTAATTACGTCTAATACTGCCTGGGTATCGAAAGGTTTCATCGTATGCATACTAATTAATGAACTTGAAACTCCCCTTAGTGCTAATTCCTTTGTCCATTTATGGCCTAATTCAAGCATGTTGCTGGTTGTAAAAATACATACATCCTGACCTTCAACAACTTCAACAGCCTTCCCAATTGTTAGAACGGCTTCTTGGGAATGAATTTTCGGCTCCCTATTTTTCCCCAAACGAATATACATCGGCCCTGAATGATTTACACTTTGGCTAATGATCGCTTCCACCTCAACAGGATCACCCGGACAGCATACTGTCATGTTGGGAAGACATCTCATTATTGCAATATCCTCAATGGAATGATGGGTTGCTCCAGCTGGACCATATGAAAATCCTGCTCCTACGCCTACCATTCTTACATTCGTATTCATATAAGCTAAATCAACCCGAACCTGTTCAAAACATCGCATGGTTACAAACGGGACAATACTGTATACATATACGATTTTACCCGACAGAGCCAACCCAGCCGCTACTCCAACCGCATTCTGTTCGGCAATTCCGACATTTAAAAACCTGTCCGGGAACCGGTCTCTAAACTTCTCCAGAACAGAAAACCCAATATCCGGCGTAATTAAAAAGATTCTATCATCCATTTCGGCCTGCCGAACCAATTCAGTAATGAACGTATCTCTCATAAGAAATCACCTAATTCATCATAAGCTATTTTAAGTTCATCGCCATTCGGCGACTTATAATGCCACTCTAATTTGTTCTCCATGAAAGAAACGCCTTTCCCTTTGATGCTGTGCGCGATAACAGCTTTAGGTTTTGTTTGCTCAATGCTGAGTACGTCTCTAATTTCCGCAAGATTATGTCCATCAATTTCATAGGTTTCCCAACCGAAGGAGCGCCAGCGCTCTGCCATGTTGGACTGGTCGATCACTTCGTTTGTCCAACCAAAGCTTTGCAGCTTATTATAATCAATGATTACCGTTAAGTTCTTAAGCTGTAGCGTAGCTGCAAGCATAACGGCCTCCCACACTGAGCCCTCGTTACATTCCCCATCTCCCAGCAGTACAAAAACCTCACCGGGATTTCCGCTTTGCCGGTTGGCAACAGCCATCCCGACTCCAATGGAAAGTCCGTGCCCAAGAGAGCCTGCCGAGGCTTCAATTCCCGGAACTGCTTCCATATCCAAGTGTCCAGGGAGCATGCCATTATTCACATAATACTGATCCAGATGCTCTTTTGGAAAGAATCCTCTTTCCGCAAGCGTAGCATATAGTGCTGCCCCCCCATGACCTTTACTTAAAATGAACTTGTCCCGGTGGCTCATTAACGGCTGCAACGGATCAATATTAAGCTTTTCGAAATATAACACATATAGAATATCTACAATGGACAAACAGGTCCCTACATGAGAAGACTTAGAATAATGAACCATATGCAATATTGACTTTCTTATATTATTTGTGATCATTATATTCTCCTAAGTTATAAGTTTCCGCGCATGACTTCCTTCAACCGGGTAATATCAGCTTCCCAAACTTTAGGCTCATGTAAACGTGGAGGCGCAGCGCTCCACGTAGGCTGAATATGGGCTTTACCGCTCTTCTCAGCTAAATACCAATAAAACTCTTCAATAGTCTGTTGTTTTCCAGAACCTACGTTTATAATTTCACCAGAATTATAATTAAGTTTAATTAGACTTAAATAGATATCAATGACATCTTCAATCGGTAAAAAATCTCTCACTGAAGATGGCCGTGAAAGCTTTGCACTTTCATTATTCTCCAGCGCACTTATGATACTAGGAAACAGCCTTGTGGAATCTTCATATTTTCCATATGGCGAAAACAAACGAAGGGTGCAGATCTTCATCTCAGTAGTCTGGCTGACCATTTTACAATAGTTTGTGGCTGCTAACTTCGTGATTCCATAAAGATTCACTGGTTCACAAAGATCTGTTTCCCGCATGGGCTGATCCTTTATTCCATATTCCGACGAACTTCCTGTATTGATAAATTGCTTCACATTATTTTTAGCAGCTTCATCAATAAGATTAATTGTGGCTGTCAGGTTAGTAGCAATCGTTAGTTCTTTATCGACTTGACTGGGAAAACCGCCATAGGTTGCAACATGATAAATGATATCAGGCTTTGCACTCTGAATTAAATTTGCTACTTCCTTCGGCTCTCTCAGATCCTCATAATAAACAGTTACTTGTCCCAGTACATCTTCGATCCGCCTAAAATCGGAGTTTTTTCTGGCAGTAATACTTACCTCATAGTCTGTATGATCGAGTATTCCCCTAACTAGATTTGAACCAACAAAGCCTGTCGCCCCGGTAACGAGAACCTTCATTCCTTCTACCTGCCTCGCTATATAATAGTAAAGATTTGTGAAGTATAACTCACCGCATTGCCAAGGAATATTCCTCGATCTGACGATAACAAACATCAATTATACTACTGTGTTGCTCATACTCTTTGTTCCATTCCACGATCTTATCTAATGCCGTTTCAAGATTCCACCGGGCACTCCAGCCTAATTCAGATACCGCCTTTGAACAATCCAGCTTTAAATACTTTGCTTCATGCACTTGAGGATTGGGATCGACCACATAATCTGCAGTTGCTCCCCATTTCGCACATAATTTCTTTACAATCCATTCCACCGGCTTGGCATCAACATCTTGAGGGCCGAAATTCCATGCATCGGCGTAAGCCTCTCCATCCTGATATAACTTCTCTGCCAGTAGCAAATAACCGCTTAGCGGCTCTAGAACATGCTGCCAGGGTCTGATTGAAAATGGATTGCGTATTTTTATGGATTCCTCATCTAAAAGCGAGGTTATGCAATCAGGGATTAATCGATCAGCTGCCCAATCGCCACCGCCTATCACATTCCCGGCTCTGGCTGAGGCCAAATATACCTTTCTGCCGTTAGGCATACAGTTAAAAAACGAGTTCCGGTAAGCGCTTGTCACAAGTTCCGAACATGCTTTGCTGCTCGAATACGGATCATGCCCGCCTAACGGTTCTGTTTCTCTATACCCCCAAACCCATTCTTTATTCTCGTAACATTTATCCGTCGTTACATTTATAACGCTGGTAACTGTATCGCAGCTTCTGACTGCTTCAAGAATATTAACAGTTCCCATTACATTTGTAGCATAAGTTTCTGCAGGAATATTATACGATTCTCTTACTAACGGCTGGGCTGCCAAGTGAAAAACAATCTCAGCCCGAGAAGATTGAAGCGCCAGCTTCAATCTTTCCCCATCTCTTATATCTCCGATTACACTTTCTTTCATCAAGCTATTAATATTGCAAAGTTCATATAGACTTGGGCTCGTATTAGGAGCTAGAGAATAGCCTGAAACTTCCGCTCCCATGGATGTCAGCCATAAACAAAGCCAAGAACCCTTAAATCCTGTATGCCCGGTTACAAAAACCTTCTTATTCTTCCAAAACACCTGATCAGCCATTATATATTCACCGACTCCATATTCCATGTTTTCCACGGAGCATTGCCCGACTTCCAAAGTTCTTCAAGATAATTGCGATCTCTTAAAGTATCCATCGGCTGCCAAAAGCCCTCGTGTTTGTATCCAACAAGTTCCCCGTCACTAGCCAGGCGCTCTAAAGGTTCTTTTTCAAACACGGTACTATCTTCATCTGCAATATAATCAAAAACCTCGGGTTGAAGAACAAAAAAGCCGGCGTTAATCCATGAACCATCACCCTTAGGCTTCTCCTGAAAACCTCTGACTTCATTATTTGCAGCAATATCCAGAGCACCAAAACGTCCGCTTGGCTGTACAGTAGTTACACTTGCAAGGCGTCCATGCAATTTATGCTGGCTAACAAGTTCAGATATATTCACATCTGAAACACCATCGCCGTAAGTAAGCATGAATGGCTCGTCTCCCACATACTTCTGGATTCTCTTTACTCTTCCCCCTGTCATTGTATCTACACCTGTATTTACAAGTGTAACCTTCCATGGCTCAGCGGTATGCGTATGAGTCACCAGCTGATTTTCATTAGTGAAATCAAAGGTGACATCTGATTCATGTAAGAAATAGTGGGCAAAGTATTCTTTAATATAAAACCCTTTGTACCCTAAACAAATAACAAAATCATTAAAGCCATGATGTGAATATAATTTCATAATGTGCCATAAAATTGGCTTTTGCCCAATTTCAATCATCGGTTTCGGTCTAAGATGGGATTCTTCGCTGATTCGTGTTCCATAACCACCTGCAAGAATGACTACCTTCATATGATTGCCTCCGAGTTTAAATTTTTGATAGCACAAAACTTCTGATCTTACTAATTACGTAATCAATTTTCTCATGAGTTAATCCAGGGTAAACCCCTACAAGAAATGTATCATGCATAATTTTATCCGTATTCTTCAAGTCACCGCTAATGCGATAGTTTACACCTACAAAAGCAGGCTGGCGTGTCAAATTACCCGCAAACAGCATACGTGTTTGAATGCGGTTAGCCTCTAAATATTCTACAATCTCATTTTTAGTGAACTTTGCACCATCTTGCACAGTCAGCATAAATCCAAACCAGCTAGGATCTGAATTTTCTGTAGCCCTTGGCAGGATGAAGTGCTCACCTAGATCCTTTAGGCCCTCATACAGGCGTCTAAAGTTTTCTTTGCGTGCTTGAGTAAATGTTGGAACTTTCTTAAGCTGTTCTACACCGATAGCAGCCTGCATTTCAGTTACGCGCAGATTGTACCCAATGTGAGAATACGTATATTTATGGTCATATCCATAAGGCAACGAACCCAGTTCCCATCCAAAGCGTTTATTACAGGTATTATCGCAACCCGACGGGCACCAGCAATCTCTGCCCCAATCTCTGAAAGATTCGATGATAGACTTGAGCAAGGCGTTGTTGGTGTATACGGCCCCGCCTTCCCCCATAGTCATATGGTGAGGAGGATAGAAACTGGATGTACCAATGTGGCCGTGGGTACCCGTCAATTTACCATTGAATTTAGACCCAAGCGCATCACAGTTATCTTCTACTACCCATAAATTATACTTCGCAGCGATTTCCATAACTTTATCCAGTTCAAAAGGATTCCCCATAGTATGGGCAACCATAATAGCTTTGGTTTTAGGCGTGATCGCTTCTTCTATACGATCTACAATGATGTTATAAGTCCCCAATTCTACATCAATAAAAACAGGAACAGCACCGTTCTGTACAATAGGCGTAACCGTTGTCGGGAACCCGGCTGCCACTGTAATTACTTCGTCACCCGGTTTAATCTGCCGGTCCTTCAGTTTCGGGGAGGTTAGCGCAGAAAAGGCTAACAGGTTAGCTGAAGACCCTGAATTGGTCAGTAACGCATATCGTACACCAAGAAACTCTGCGTATTCTTTTTCAAATTGCTTATTGTACCGGCCTGCGGTTAACCAAAAATCCAGAGAAGAATCGACAAGGCTCCGCATCTCTTTTTCATCGTAAACACGGCCGCCATAGGATACTGGAGTTGCTTCCGGGTCAAAGTTTTTGTTTTTGTCTGCGTGAAATTTTTCGTAATAGCCTTCAACCTTAGCCAAAATATCAAGTCTGAGGATTTTTTCCATATTTTCCGGTGAAATCGTTGAAAATAAAGTTCCGTCCCCAGAGTTCAAATATAGCTTTGAACGAATGTCTACACTTAACGTATTATCTAGTTCTGGAATCTGAATTTCGACATGGTGTTTTTCTGAAAATGGTGAAGCGGATGCCTCAAATATATTGTAGGCACCAAAAGAGTTACTATTTTCTTCATAAATCAATGCGTAAAGATTTGAATTACCGTTTAATTTAATGATATCTCCAATATTCAACATACTACACTCCTTAAGATTTTTTAGGATTAGCAAAACTCCAATATTTATGACCAGTATAACTAACAAGAGTAGTTATAAATAGTGCAAGCCCTTGTCCAATCAGCTTGTTCGTACCAATTCTATCAATAAACAAAGATAATAGTAATAAATTAACAAAAAAAGTGATTGCGTAGACGGAAATAAATCTAACTATGCTTTTAAAACTTATTTTGTTCATGGTAAAGGTCCATTTATTATTCCAGATATAACTATGAGCAACACCAATGATATGAGAAGTAATTAGTGCTTGCAAGTAATTGTTGTTAATAAAATGAAGATAAATAGCATAAACCCCAAAACCAACAATAGTGTTTAAAATGCCGACAATAATAAATCTATATGTTTGAGTATACATAAACCACCTCTTTTAACCTGTATATTAATTAGTTATTTCTGGACCAGTTTTAATTTTCGAAATAGTATCATCATCAATTTCTTTTATAGCGTTCCAATTATATCCCTTGGAATTAAAGACGTCAGGACTAGATATATGTCGCTTCAAGCCGTCTTCAATTAAGAATATCCTGGATTGATTTGATACCAAATCTCCGTCATTTAGCTGTGAAACCCCTGGCCAGAGTTGTGCGCTTATCTCATTATAGTTTTCTTTCTCAACATATATATTTTTTTCGGTTGAATCATTTTCATTGAGGGCAATATAATTTTCGTTAATGTATTCAAATATTTCCGGGGCAAACTGAGAGTAAACATGTCCCCAAACTTCGTTATCTTTCTCAAAAATAATCAGTTTAGGTTTATTTCTCTTTAAATCCTCTAACATTTCTGTTTTATATGCATCATAAAACCAAGGAACTAAAGTAGCTACCCTAACTGCAGGTCTTCTATGGTTATTTATATAAGATTGAGTAGTTAAATTGGTTATCCATATCAGATCGTCTTTATTTGTTAGCTTCTGAATATAAGAATCATAGTATATATTCTGTGCCAGCATGCCTTTTCCCTTAGTCAAGTTCATTCCTGCATTTGGTATATAGCTATTAAATGAGACAAGAAATACAAGGAATACAAGAACTTTAATTATAATACTTTTGAGTTCAGATATTTCATTGATTTTTTTGTAATAATGATCTGCTACAAAAGCAACGCTAAAGAAAGAAACTATATAGTAATTCAATGAATGAAAGTCAACGTATCCTCTGATTCCACAAAACCCAAGAAAGAAAAAGAGAATTATACCGCTTAACTTGTTTCTGTTAAATTGTATATATAGGTAAAGCAAATTAAATATAACAAGAAGTGCATTAAAAATATTATCCTGATTTATTGATAAAAGAGAGTTTTTGATATGACTAGTCCAGTTGAAAGGGACGCTTTTGAAAATATCTATAGCACTACTCCCAAATCCCCCTAAATATTTGCTGTAATATAGACGATTAAATTGATAAGATTGCTCAAAAAAGTTTTTGAGATTTCCTGTAATGAGATACCATGTCACCAATATCACGAACGGAATAGCTATTACTAAAATCAGTTTAAGGTAATTTTTAAACTCAACACGGATTTTATTGAAAGGTAACACTACAATATTTCGGAAGAACAGCAATGCAATCATGAAAATAGGATAGACACTAACAAATGCCGACATAGATGCTATAAAAATAGCCAGCGAAACAATAATCATACTTTTTGTTGTCAAAGATTTGGTGGTTTGAAAGATAAGCGCTTCTAACAATAAGATTAAAACAGCGTATCCCTGAAATACATCGCTTAGAATCATATAACCCCAAGTTATATTTACGGTTAATGCATATAACGCTATAAAAATAAGAACTACAGTTTTGTTAAAATATTCAGAATAACGGTAGAACATAAAAATCCAGGTAAGCAGTAAAGTAAAACTCATACATAAACGAAAAGTTTCATAGTCTCTTACACCGAATAAAGAAAAAATAGACATATAATAATAAACAAAAGGGGTATGCTGAGAGAAGAAACCCTTATATATATCCCCCCCGTTCACAATTGATATAGCAGCAACTAGATTATCCGCCTCATCCATGAAGCTTGTATTTCTATGATAAAGCAATAACAGAAGAAAACTCATTATAAAGACAAAATACACTTTAAGATTTTTATTATTTGCTAACTTCTCCAGCAAGTTAATTCCCCCGTTTATATAGACTTACCTAGTGCCTCTCACTAATGACTCTATGAAGTGAAACTGATCACTTTCATTTAAATAGTTATCATTCCCTTTCACACGGCCAATTGAACTATTTGTCAAGAATTCCGAACAGACGCTCTGTAATTTAGCGGCTAAAATATCCGGACTAATATCATCTATAGATCTAATATTATCATGTAAGTTGGACAGATCTTTATTTTCATAAGAGTTAGTAAGCACAAGCATACCAAAATGAGCCATCTCCAAAGGCGGGTAACTTGGATGTGGAGAAATCATTAGCGATATACCTATAGCACTTTCCTTTAACTCATTAGCGTAATCTTCGAGAGACATTTTCCCCCGAGATTTGATAATCACACCGTTGCCAACATCGATATCGTTATGTTGCTCGCCTGCTGATACAATCTCCCACTCCAAGGAATCCGGTTGAATCCATACCCAATTTCTAAGAGCTTCAATAATAACTGTAAATGCATTCCTTGCGACTGAAGGTCTGCCATAAAGCAATATTTTTTTCTTCTTATTTAATTGTTCAAAAGGCGCTAGATGTTGTTTCAAGGAAGCATTAAGCTTCGGCTCGAAGCAATATTCTTCAGAAAACTTAAAACCATGGTTATTAAAAAACTCTTTTAACAAACTGGAATTAAACACAGCCAACTGTTCGCCTTTATAAAGATAGGTACTTAAAGCTAAAGAATATTGACTCGACCAAGAATAGAATCCAGGTTCAAAATCCTGTATAAAATATATAACTTTTTTGGGCATCTGATTATAGGCTTCAGCTTGCCAGCGGACAATTCTTTGAGCAAAGTAGGCTGTCCACCAGGAGGTCGCAATAAATACATCCTCTTTTCCAATAGGGAGCGTTTTGTTGTATCTGTCATTGAACGGGACAATTTGGGATTCTATCCTACTATCCTCTTCGGATGAGACTACAGTGTAGTCACCAAATTTATTCAAATCTTCATTCCCCGGCGAAGCATCTGTGGTAATAATCCGTCTTGCAGCTTTCTCATCCAACTCGTAGAACCGATCAAAAAAATGAAGAGCTGTGGAAATACCGCCAAATAAATGCTCTTGATTTATGGATGGAACAAGCAGATTGATTCTTCTCTCACTGTTTTCAGAGATTCTGGCATTAAATGGGGTGATTTCTCCGATATGTGTGTTCAAATATGAGTTTACCGTAGATTGGTATGCCTTTTTTATTGTCTTATTATTTTTTGCTTTTCTCGCGATAAACTCTATAAATTTAGACATTTTCTTATCGATCTCCTTGAGATAACTTTGGTGCAAGACTGTTTAAACTCAAGTTCTTATTGAAATACGGATCGCCTTTTTCCAAATAAGGACCATAGAAGAACTTGGACAATTCAAAATCAATCGGCGGAATATAGGAAGACCTCGACTTAGATTCTAGATGAAATAATTTGACATGAGGGTCGTAGATGTTAACAAGACCATGTTCAAGCGAGCGCAGGGAAATTTCAACATCGCTTCCACATATGATAAATTCTTCATTGAACAATCCGATCTTATCTAAAGCCTTTTGGGAAATTGCAAGGCAAGCTCCTGTAGAGGCCGTAACATTTCTAGTAACCATTGGCGATATATATGGGGATCCGAAATGGTTGGGCTTCATCCCCTTAAAGATATGATCGGCCCAGCCGCCCAGCCCAATAACAACACCCGCATGCTGAATGGTATGGTCCTCATAAAGAAGCAATCCGCCAACAGTCCCAACATCCTCACGCTGGGTCTTTTCCACTAATCGCTCTAGCCAGTCTTCACTAATTATTAACGTATCATTATTTAAGAAAACATAAACATCACCGGCAGCCTCTCGGATTCCATGATTGTTAAGTTTGGACCAGTTGAATTCATAATTTGCATCAATGATACGGACAGCTGGTCTGGATTTTTGCTGCTCAAACCAATCAAAGGTTTCTTTCTCTATTGAGTTATTATTGATAATCAGAATTTCATAATCAGGGTAGCTGGTCTTCTGCAATATACTTGATATGCATGGCTCTAACAATTCAACTTTATCTTTCGTCGGAATAATAATACTTACTTTTACCAATTCCGATCTATATCTGGTGTCATATACGAAGAGATACTCATCCTCAGTCGCGTACGCATTCCCAGGGCCAAATACTCTTGTCAGATGTTCATTCAGCGCCGCTAAACCTGCAGTGTGTGCATATGGTTTAGCATATGGATTCGCGGCTGTAGAAGTATCAAGTTCTCTCCACGAATAGAGTACCTTTGGAATATGATGAATCTGTCGGGCAATTTCAGTCATTCTTAATACAAGATCATAATCCTGACTGCCGTTGAACTCCGCTCTAAATCCTCCCACTTTATTGAATAAATCTCTTGTAAATACAAGGAAATGTCCAATATACATTTGCGATCTCAACAGATCGGGAGACCAATCCGGTTTATGGAGTGGATTTTTTTTAATGCCATGAATATCTACTTTATCTTCATCGGAGTACAAAATATCAGCGTCACATTCGTTTATCGCTCTCACTACCTCAAATAATGCATTTGCAGCAATCTCATCATCATTGTCCAGTAGTGCAATGTACTCCCCTGTCCCGATAGAAACGGCCTTGTTAGAAGCATTAGAGATTCCAGAATTTCGCTCTAGTCTAACTATGTTTATGCGGGAATCTTCTACACCTTCCAGATATTGTATAGTTTCTTCATTGGTTGAACAATCATCGGTTATGCAAATTTCCCAGTAAGGATAGATTTGATTCTTAACAGATTCAATCGCTAAATCCAGCCACTTAGGAGCTACGTTGTATACAGGAATCACAATAGAAATTAGCGGCTTTTTGTGAAACAGTTCTATTTCAGCTTTCATATATTGAGTATCCTCAATGCTGATTTCTTGAGATACATATTCCGAGGTTAATTCTTCAACTGTGACTACAGATTGGATTTTATTATTAAGCGAGCGTAATCCACTGTGACGGATTTCTCGAATTCCCTTTTTAGCCAGTGAAGGGTTCTGCTTCAGCTTTCTGATAATTGATAAACTGAGCTTAGCCTTTGATCTGATTGCTTGAGGAACTAATTTTTTCACCCTGTTCTTTATCCGCAGTTGTTGAGAAATATGCTCCAATTGAGCAATATAATTATCCCTAGCTGCTAATGACTGTTGTAAGCTAGACACTTCCTCCTGCAAGCCAGCAATTTCTTGCTGGGCAGTATTAACACTAATTGTATTCTGCTCCTCTTCAGCTCTTAAAGCGCGAACTGAATTAGCTAATTCCCGACTAAGCCGTTCAACTTCTCCGTTTAACTCTTCTACCCTTTTGACTTGAATATTAAGTTCATCTTTAATACTGTTTATTTGTTTCTCCTTTTGAATCAGTTCATCATTTTTAGCCATATATTCTCTATGAGTCAAGTCATAACTGCTTAAATTAATCAGATCATTTTCAAGCTGTGAAAGCTTATCAAATACTGCAGGATCCAGTCCTTGATTACTGCGTCCAGTAACAAAGGCTTTGGCCTTTGCCAATTTTTCAAGGTTAGAACTTACAAAGAAGAAATTTCGGTAGCTTGGTTCATCATAATCTACATTATAGATATAATTGTTGTAATAGTCATCGATGGTTGCACGGTAATCATAGAGTGATGATCTACCGGCAGCTAAAAAATGAATTTTAATCATCTTTTCCCATACCTTAAGACTACCATGTGAAAAATTTAAATAAGACCATTGATTATCTTCTAAAAAGCTAACCAGCTTTTGAATTTCAGGGAGTCCATTTTCGCGGTGCTCTTCAAGCCACTGATAGTTAAAACCATACATAGTCTCAAAGTATTTATTGGCTCTGATTTCAGATTCTTCAACTCCTGGTGTATTAAACGGTGCGGCAAGTATGAAGCCGTATTTGGAAACTCTCATTAATTCAGAAACAAAAGCACCTCTAAGCGGGTCGCTAATATGTTCAAAAACATCAAGGGCAATAATAAAGTCAAATTTATTATCTTCAAGAGGCATGTTCGTCGCGTCCCCTTCAATATATGAAGGATCATGTTTCAGATGCTCAGGCACTACAATATCTAAGTACGTAACTCTATCATTAAGTAAAAAACGCTCCAAGTTTTTATGCTCATTGGCCCCTACTTCCAGAATTGAAAACACTTGGCCCTCTTCACGAACCGCATTGATTAGGTCTGTAGCATGCATATATCTTTGGTATTGGTCAAATGGTATTATCATCTTTAACAACTCCAATTCTTAGTACAGTGAAGTCTAGCGTAAAACTTCCCAATTATGCTCAATATAAACAAGCCCTTCAGAAAAATACTTGTTAACAACCGTAAATCCAGCAGCTTCCTGTTTATAATCCAAGCATACGATACCTTCATTATTGAATAATCCAACGTCGATATTATATGTGCCCCCAAGCAAAGGCAGCCTCGGAATTACATATTTCACTTGGTGTCTCCCATGCGTATTTGGAACATTAATTTTCTCCAGGTAGGTATTTGGCCCGAAAATATATTGTCTGTCAGGCGTATAAAGGGCCACGCCAATTAACAATCCATGAATGATCTTATCGTAAATCTCATAATCCACCTGTACTTCCACTTGATCGAACGTCTTGAATTTAGTTTCATTAATATTTACTTTTGTAATTGAAGCAACAATATCAGGATTGCTCGGAAGGATCATATCCGGATCAATTTCGTCGTTAACTTTGGAGTCTGCAGTTTTCATATTGCTTTCTCCGTTGTCTCCACTGTTGTATTTCATATAATCTTCGTACAAATCCACAATTTCACTAGATTCTCCAATAGCTTCAATTACTCCATCTTTTAGCCAGACCGCTCTATTACAAAATCTTTTCACTTGTTCAGTGGCATGAGACACAAAAAGAATCGTAGTTCCGCCTGCCTTAAGTTCTTTCATCTTCTCTATACACTTCATTTGAAAGCGTACATCGCCAACCGCCAAAGCCTCATCAACAATCAAGATATCCGGATCAACATTAATAGCTACAGCAAACGCCAATCTTGCAAACATACCGCTTGAATAAATCTTAACGGGTTGATCGATAAACGAACCGATATCAGCAAACTCAATGATTCCATCCATTTTCGTATCAATTTCACTTCGGTTTAAACCTATCATAAGACCGTTCAGATATATATTTTCTCTACCTGTATACTCGGGGTTAAAGCCTGCGCCCAGTTCCAAAATGGCCGACATTCTTCCATTCACCTTAATTGTTCCGCTGGATGCCGATAATACACCTGTTATTAGCTTCAAAAGTGTAGATTTACCGGAGCCATTTCTCCCCAATATTCCAAGAGCATCACCTTTATTGATTTCAAAGGAAATACCATTTAGCGCATTGAAATTTTCATGATACTGTTTTTTCGTAGGAAAGACAGACTCTTTTAACCGGTCTGTAGGTTTTCTATATAACTTATATGTCTTAACAACATCTTTAACTTCAATCATGATGCTCATTACTCAATTCCCCTTCTTATATGACATCAGCAAAATGGGGTTTCAATTTCCCAAAGGTTTTTACACCAATGGCAAATGTTACACAACAAAATAACCAGAAATAAAAGGTCTGATATGGATGATTATAAAAGGCAATGTGCGAAATGAAAGTGTCTCTGAAACCTTCCACAATATAAAACATCGGATTCAGTTTAAATACATATGCCCAGAATGAAGGCAGCATAGTATAGGACCAGCCTATTGGAGTAAACCAGAAGCCGATTTGAAGTATAATTATAATGATTTGATTTAAATCCTTGAAAAAAAGAACCAGTGCAGAAGTAAGGATACTCAAAGATACTACCAAAGCCATAGAGCAAAGGACGTAGTATAAAATTTGCAAATTAAATATAGAAGGATAATATCCATAAATACTGTAAATTATAAATATAAATAGTAAAAAGAATAAATGAACGAAAAAGGCTGACATAATTTTAACCATCGGCAGTAGTTCGATTTTAAATACGACCTTTTTCACAAGATAGCTATACTCCGAAAAAACATTTGTAGCGCTGGAAAAAGCCTCTGAAAAAAAGAACCAGGGTACGATGGCAACTAATAGCCACAGGATAAACGGTGTATCCGAAATATTCCCGCTTCTTAAGCCTACCTGAAAAACAAACCAATACGTAGCAATAGTTATAAGAGGCTGAATAAAGCCCCATGTTATTCCTAAATATGAAGACGCATATTTTGTCTTGAAATCATTTTTCGCCAGGTTAACAATCATGTTTCTGCCTAACACAATAGTCTTTAAAAACTGAAGCATATCCTTAATTGACACCATAACAAAGCTTACTAGAAGACCCAGTAAACAACTCAGTACAATATTCATACCAAATCTCAAAGCAGATGTACCTTCCATCGACTCACCTATTAACGTTCTAGCCGAAAAGGAAATAAAGGGATCCCCTTCCTCGGTCTTAAGCACTAAAGATATTTGATCCTTATCAGAAATTGATAATTGGTTTTCTTTATATGTGAATAAATTGGGATCTAGCTTTACAGTCGAATTTCCAATTAACTTAAGATTCTTAATCTCAATAGTCGCAGCCTTTGTGCCAAAATCCAATCTCAAATCCGATGTCGCATTAGGTAAGGCAAGCTTTACTGTTTCCCATTCTTGTGGTTTAGTGTACGCCACAAGGACTGACTGTCCCTCAGACCAGCTTTCTTCAGGAGTAGTTGAATAGAACAGCTGATAATCATCAGCAATATCCGATTTCACTTGAAAACTCAAATTAATTCTTGTATTACCAGTTTGATAATACTCCACAAAACCGAAGAAAATATAAGAAAAAGCTATTAAAAGTAGAGCAAGTACTATTTTTTTGTGTTTCATTAATTAAACGATCCCTTCATTCATCTGCTTTTGTCTATAATACATTGTCGAATCCAGTATACGGTAAAAATACTATGCAGTCGAGAAATGTTGGAAAGATACCCCTTTCAATTAGCATCACTCGTTGGTTATATTCTATTTACAGTAAGCAGTCCCTTACAAGTGGGATTATTTAACGAATAATATACATACCTGATGTACACTCCACATTTAATGATTATAACACGATCACATAATATCCATTGGTTATAGTAACATAAATTGGAATATGAATTTTGAAAAGAAATATCAATAAATAAAAATGCAAATACCAAGACGAAGACGAAGGGTAAATAGACAGGCTATTGCCAATCAGAGTAAAATGTAACTAGCCTTGTTTACTTTTACCTCGTTTACATAGCAAGCATTAATTATAACATTCATTATTCACAAAGGGAGCCATTCCTGTAATGAATTAAATTGAGGTTTGAACAAAAAAAGCGCCTCCTGTATGCTGGGTCTCGAATGCAGTCACATTCATGCCCGAATTAAAAGGAGTACGCTCACTATGAAGTATAAACAATCGAAGAAACAGAATCAACGAATCATTCGAATTTCCGAAAATACCCTTGTGGTCGGCGCAGATATCGCCAAAGAAACCCATGTGGCCCGCGCTATCGATTTTCGCGGGATTGAACTGGGGAAGGATTGTGTGTTCTCCAATACCCGTACCGGGCTAGAGCAACTGGTTCAGTGGATGAAGGAGCTTCAGCGGGAGCATGCCAAGAGCGACGTCCTCTTCGGCATTGAGCCCACCGGACACTACTGGTTTACACTGGCGGAATATTTAGGGCGGCAGGGCATTCCTTTGGTCATTGTGAATCCCCATCACGTACACAAAAGTAAAGAACTTGAAGACAATTCACCCACCAAAAACGACTATAAAGATGCCAAAGTCATTGCTGATTTGGTGCGAAACGGGAAGTACAGCGAACCTAAACTGCCGACGAGCGTTTACGCCGACCTGCGGATTCTCATGAATCTTCGGGAGAAAATCATGGTGAACTTCGGACAGGTGCAAAGGCGGGTGCAGAACTGGCTGGATCGCTTTTTTCCGGAGTACACGCAGGTATTTAAAGACTGGGAAGGCAAGGCTTCACGCATTACGCTTGGCGAGTTTCCAACGCCAGGTGAAGTCGTAGAGATGGGCACAGAGGCCATTGTACAGCGGTGGAAGAAAGACGTGAAACGAGCCGTAGGAGCCAAACGAGCTCAGTACCTCATGGAAACGGCGAGAAGTTCCATCGGTCTAACCGAAGGACTTCCTGCAGCAAAAATAGAGATTAAAATGCTTCTGGAACAGTACGAAATGTTCGCAAGACAACTCGAAGAGATTCTGGCCGAGGTGGAGCGTCTACTTTCTCAAATCCCAGGAACGGAGGAGATGCTCACCGTGCCGGGCGTGGCCGTGGTCACCTTGGCGGGGTTCCTGGCGGAAGTCGGGGATCTGAGCGGTTACGAGCATGGACAGCAGATTATTCGGCTCGCCGGACTGAATCTCAAAGAGAACAGTTCAGGAAAGAAAAAAGGCAAATCCAGCATTACCAAACGTGGACGCGCAAGGCTAAGGGCCCTGCTGTTCCGGGCAGTGATGCCCATGGTAGCAAAGAACGCCGAGTTTAAGGCGCTGCACCAGTACTTCACCAAACGAAGTCAGAATCCACTGAAGAAAAAGCAATCCATTGTGGCGTTGTGTGGGAAACTCATACGTGTCCTGCATACGCTGGGCACCAAGCAAATTCCGTACGATGCAAACGACGTTTTAGGGCCGGTACGTCAGGCCCAGTTACAGATGGCAGCTTAAGAAAAACCGAAATCACGTTTCTCACCGGACTGAAATGACCAAAGACAATGGAAGCACGGAGCAGCCGTAGGTTTTTCACCATAAGGGCAAAGACCCTGTAAAGGAGCAAGAAACGGCGTCCACCTTTTGAGAGGCAGAACGAAGGAATGTAAGGGCAACGACCCCGCGTGACATGGGAGGGTAAGCCGTCAAAAGAAGGTGTGGATATCCAAAGTGCGATCAGTGGAAGTATCCATGGGCTGGGGACAAGGTTCCCCAATCTCTATTCCCGCCACCGGCTCCACCAGAAAATATTGTCATCCTTACATGACTTCTCCAGCCCTCATCAAGTCAATGGCTGAAAATCTAAGAACGAGTGAGTAAACGAGAGAAAATATTAATTTATAGTGGGAGAGTTGGAATAAACAATGAAGGGCATAATACTAGCAGGCGGCAGCGGGACACGTTTGTACCCCTTGACCATGGTTACCAGTAAGCAGTTGCTTCCGATTTACGATAAACCGATGATTTACTATCCTCTATCAACCTTAATGTTAGCAGGAATCAAAGAAATTCTGATCATCTCCACCCCAGAGGACACCCCTAGATTCTCTAATTTACTCGGGGATGGATCACAGTTCGGGATTTCACTTGAATATATTGTCCAACCCAGTCCAGATGGCCTGGCACAAGCTTTCATACTAGGTGAGTCCTTTATCGGAAATGATTCAGTTGCCATGATTCTCGGCGACAATATCTATTATGGAAACGGTATTCGCAAAATGCTACAACGAGCTTCAAGTAAGGAAGCGGGTGCAACAGTATTTGGCTATCATGTACAAGACCCAGAACGTTTTGGAGTTGTGGAATTTAATGCGGATGGCAAAGTGCTTAGTGTAGAGGAAAAGCCCGCCCAGCCTAAATCCAACTACGCTATTACTGGGCTTTATTTCTATGATAACCGTGTAGTTGATATCGCCAAAAATGTGAAGCCATCTGTCCGCGGAGAACTTGAAATCACCTCAATTAACGAGGCATACCTGGAACTAGGTGAATTGGATGTTGAACTTTTAGGCCGTGGTTTTACTTGGCTGGATACGGGGACTCATCAGAGTTTAGTTGATGCCACCAACTTTGTAAGAACAATAGAAGACCACCAAGGCATCAAGATTGCAGCTTTGGAGGAAATTGCATATATTAACGGATGGATCTCAAAAGAGCATCTATGGGAATGTGGACAAAAATTAAGTAAAACGGGTTACGGCCAATATCTTATGAAGGTTGCCTCAGGTAAGATTCAATATTAAATGACAGAAAGTGTGGGAACAATGAAATTCACAGAAACTGCGTTAGCGGGTGTTTGGGTAATTGAACCTAAGGTTTTCGGTGATCACCGGGGCTGGTTTATGGAGACTTACAGTGACAGCAAATTCAAGGAACAGGGCATTAATCTAAATTTCGTGCAGGATAACCAGTCCTATTCCGCAACCAAAGGAACACTTCGTGGACTTCATTATCAACTAAATCCTAAAGCCCAAAGCAAGCTTGTCCGCTGCACTAAAGGGGCAATTTTCGATGTTGCTGTTGATATCCGCAAAGGGAGTCCAAATTACGGACAATGGTTTGGCATTGAATTAACTGCGGAAAATAAAAAACAATTATTGATTCCAAAGGGCTTTGCCCATGGATTCATGACGCTGGTTGAGGATGTCGAAGTTCAATATAAATGTGATGAACTGTATGCACCGGAATGTGATGGTGGAATTCTGTGGAACGACCCTGATATCGGGATCGAGTGGCCTATTGATGTAGTTCCGGTATTATCTGCCAAAGATGAACATGCTCCTCTTTTGAAGGATGCCATCTTAAATTTCATCTACTGAATTCATTAAAAAATTGGCCTATGTCCCTGAGGGCTCCGTAATGGAACTTAGGACATAGGCCAAATATATTTGTATTCCTTATATTAATACTTCGTTGGCAAGTGTTACTTCTAATAAACGCAAGACTATGCTAATAAATGTATGCTAAAATAACTCTTAGTTCTTGTATTTTTGGAAAAGGAGATTAAAACGTGTCGAAACCAGTATACGGTAAAAATGCAGCTCAGTCGAGAAATGTTGAAAAAATATCCAGCCCGGTGTGGGCATTGGTTGCTGCGTTCATCCTGTTTTTGATCTGGACACCGTTCCAGGTGGCATTGTTTAACGGACAGCAGCTGGACTTTGAAAAGCCGATTTATGTATCCTCCCTGCTTAGCGGCATTATACTTCTGGTCTGGATGGGCTTGTACTATAAAAAGTTCAAGCTGGAGGAGCAGCGCGACCTGGTTGTTGTCGCATCTCTGCTGCTGCCCATCACGTATGCTTTGTCGCTCTTTGGCGCGGCTTCGCATTATATGGCGATGAATCTGCTGTTGATTCAGACCATGTATATCGCAATATTCATTATAGCGTTATATCTGCTCAAGCAAAAGCAACTAAATGTTGTCATTCAAAACGCAATTCTTGCGGTTTCTTATTTTATTGTCGCTTTCGGGCTGATTAACTGGCTTGGCGGGGCGAAATTTGCCGGTGCTCTGGTTGGCTGGTTCTCTAACACCGTGCGCGACAGCAAATATTTAGATGCCGTGATGACAGACTCTAACGGTCTGCGCCTGACTTCTGTTTTCCAATATGCGAATACATATGCCGCCTTTCTGATGGCATTTCTGTTTGTTGCTGTCTTTGCCCTGATCCGCTCCAAAAAGTGGTACGGGACACTGACGCACGGCTTTATGCTGGTACCGATTATCGTATCGCTGCTGCTGACCTTGTCCCGTGGCGGACTTGTCATGCTGCCGGTGGTCTTCATCCTGCTATTGATCCTGCTTAAGCCCGCTCAGCAGATTCTCTGGATAATTCATTTGGCACTTGCCGGCATTGCCGCTCTGGCAGTCACTAACCCGCTGACTACTCTCGGTACGGAGCTCAATACAGCCTTCACCTCTGGTGCTGCTGTTAAAGGCTGGGCTTACCTGATTATTGCTTCTATTGTAGTAGCAGGACTTGGATGGGCGGTACAACGGTTTGTAGCCCCTTGGCTGGAACAAAAGCTTGGTCCTTGGGGCTCCCGCAAGCTTACTGGACTGTGGCTTCCGCTCGGTTCACTAGTGCTAGTCGGTATTATTGCTTTCCTGCTGATTGGGACAAGCGTGCGCAGTATTTTGCCTGCCAACATCGAAACCCGGCTCGAGAACATCAACTTTAAGCAGCACAGTGTACTGGAACGCTTCACTTTTTATAAAGATGCCTTAAAGGTTGTTAAGGATTATCCGATTCTCGGCGCCGGCGGCGGCGGCTGGGCATCGCTATATGAGCACTATCAGAATAACCCGTACACAAGCCGCCAAGCGCATAACTTTTTCCTGCAGTATCTGATCGAGGTTGGGATTGTCGGTTTTATCGTGTTTATCGGCTTTATCGGATATGTTTTCTACAAGTACATCCGCGGTTACCTGAAACGTGACAAGGACGACTTTGCGAATGGCTACTTCTTCTATATTATTGCGTTGTCCATCCTGGTACACAGCTTGCTGGATTTCAACTTGAGTTATGCTTTTATGGGCATTCTGGTCTTCCTCAGCCTTGCCGGTATGAGTGTAGCGATGGACAGCAGACCCTTGCGCCGGAACTGGAATAAATCAAGCCTGCGGATTGGCTACTTCGCCATCCTTGCAGCTGGCACTCTGTTCCTGCTGTTCCTGACCATCGGCTACCTCGGATCAAGCAACGCTGCAATGAAAGCCAAGAACCTGATCGGTGTGAGCCAGTCTTACGAGGAGATCAAAGCTCCTCTGGTAGAAGCGTTGAAGGACCGTCCTTTCCATCCGGAATCGGCGCTTTACCTTTCCTCTATGGACCAGCAGGTATTTAATCAGACGAAGGATGAGCAATACCTTGAGGAAGCCTATAGTGTTGTATCACGTGCGCTTGAGGACGAACCTTATAATAAAGAGCTTTTGAAGCAATTGGTAGGTTACTATGATCTAAAGGGCCAAAGTGATCTTAGCTATGCCGTGTACCGTGATAATGCGGATAAGTTCAACTGGGATATCGAATGGTATGACGTTCTGATCAGCCGCTCCTTTGCACTAGCATACGCCGCCCATGATCAGAAGGATGATGCCAAGAAGCAGGAGTATCTTGCAGCAGGCCTTGAGGCTTACAAGCATGTGGTTGATGGAGTTGAGCATCTGAAGACTCTGCCTCCTGAACAGCTGCAGGGACGTCCGTTCTCCGTTACACCTAGCATCGCACTGAATGCCGGCAAACTCCAGCTGATGTCGGGCGATAACGAAGCTGCGGCAGCTACTCTAAAAACCGGTCTGACTGAAGATTATACAGACGCCACTAACCGCGAGATTGCCCGGTGGTATCTGGCTGCACTGAAACGCAGTGGAGGCCAGGATCAAGCTGTATACGATCTGCTGATTGCAGCTGATGCTGCGGAAGCGGCACAGATTGATGCGATTGTTGCGCAGCAATTCTAAAAGACTTTTACGCTACAACTTATACACAATCACAAAAGGGATCAGCCGCGAGAAATGCAGCTGATCCCTTTTTGGTATGAGTCGGTACACTTGAATGGATGCCGTTTATTATTCCAGTCTTACAGCTTCGCGGCTTTACCGGCCTCACTGTTAATAATCTCTTTAAGATAATCCAGCAGACCTTCCTTAAGTTCCTCATGCTGCAGCGCATAATGAATGGTGGTCTGGATAAAGCCCATTTTCTCGCCGACGTCATGGCGTCTGCCTTCAAAATCATATGCGATGATCCGTTCCACTTCGCTTAGCCGTGCGATGGCATCTGTAAGCTGGATTTCTCCGCCTACCCCCACCTGCTGCTCACCTAGCATATCAAAAATACGCGGGGTTAAGATATAACGTCCCAGGATAGCCAGGTTGGACGGTGCATCCTCACGTTTTGGCTTTTCTACCAGCCGGTTAGCTTTGTAGACACGGTCTGCCAGGGCAGCGCCGTCCACCAGCCCGTAACGGGATACCTCTTCCCAAGGCACTGGCTGAACACCCACGATGGAGGATTTATATTGGTCATAGACCTCAATCATCTGTTTGAGGCATGGCTTGCCTGATTCGACGATATCGTCACCCAGCAGAACCGCAAAGGGTTCATTGCCGATAAATTTGCGGGCACACCAGATGGCATGTCCCAGACCGCGGGGTTCCTTTTGCCGGATGTAATGGATGTCGGCCATCTCGGAGGATTTGCGCACAGATTCGAGCAGTTCCCACTTCTGTTTCTCCGCCAGGTTGAACTCCAGCTCAAACGAATTATCGAAATGGTCTTCAATCGCGCGCTTGCCCTTCCCGGTTACGATGATAATATCCTCGATTCCGGAGGCAACAGCTTCTTCGACAATATATTGAATTGTCGGTTTGTCTACAATCGGCAGCATTTCCTTAGGCATCGCTTTAGTGGCGGGCAGGAAGCGGGTACCCAGCCCGGCCGCGGGGATAATAGCCTTACGAATCTTCATGATATAGCTCCTTCTGTCTGCTTTTAGTTCTTTGCATCCCAGTCTCCGTAGAAACTTGGCATAATTAAATTCATTATAGCAGTTCAGGAAGTTTTTTGGCAGTAATATTGTTATATATTAGGAGCGGTTACTCTTTATACAAAAAGAGCCAGGATGCGCACAGGCGCAGCTAATATGCCCCTGAGTCACCCTGACTCTGTATAATAATTTGTACTCTTTCAAAAAATTCTGGCAAGCTGCCGGACTCTACTTGGCATTCACCAATTGTCCGCGTGTAACACCAAGCTGGTTAGTAGCCTTGAGGCTCTTCCAGACTTGAGTGCCGGAGATTTCACCGCGCAGCGCACGGGTGTAAAGACTGATGACCTCAGCCACCTGCTCGGGGGTTTCTTCCAGAAACTCCACCCGGAAGGAGGAGACGCCCAGCTCACGGAAATTGTTCAGGTATTCCGCACCGGACTGTTCCACGGCGTTATAAACAGTGTTGCGGCAGCCTTCGTCTACACGGACAGGATGGGACATCCCAATCCGGTCCTGCAGGGAAGCACGGTGCTCCTCGCAAGGGCGGCCGCAGTTCGTGTAGTTCGTGCCTTCACTCATAAAGGTACAGTATACGCAATGCTCGGTATGGAACATCGGCAGATGCTGATGAATCACGACCTCCATGCGAGAGGTATCGCTGTGCTCGAGCAGATCCACCATTTGCTGAATGTTCAGGTCATAGGACGGCGTCACTGTGTCTAATCCTGAGTTCAGGAACAGCTCTACCGCTTTATGGTTGGCGATATTCAGCGAGAAGTCGCCGATCAGGCGGGGATGCACGGCATCCGGCTGCTCCATGCGGCGTTTGAGATAGTAATACAGCGCGCCTGTATTACGCACCAGCACCGCATCCGGTTCCAAGCGCAGGATGTTGGCGTGGTAGCCATTCTCGCCCGGCATATGGATACGCGGCGTGGCCAGCGCAATACTGGCCCCCGCAGCCCGTACAGCGTCCACCGCTGCCGGGAACTGCTTGATGAACTCGAAGTCGGCGTAAATGCTTGTTACGCCGGCTTCGAGCGCAGCCTGCACCTGCGGCAGGCTGCGGCATAGCGCGGTGAGCTCCGCCTCACCGCGCGGGCCTGCGGCGCCTCTGCGGAAGGCGTCGCCGTAAACCTCTACCGCCCGTTTCACATAGACGGGCGGTTTCGGGCGCTCGCCGGCAAGCAGCTCCACCGCCTGGCGGCGGATGCTGTTCAACTCGCGCATAGGCACGATTACGTCGCCTTCCAGCTGCGACTCGAGCGCCTCAAGCTGGAACACGGTCCCGCCCAGGCGGCCGAATTGTTCTTCCAGCAGGGCGGCATCCATCGGACGCTTCTGCGCGGTTTCCAGCAGCAGCTCCGAATCCACGCGGACCGTGACGTTCTTCTGAACATCGGTCCACCAGGTGGAGAGCGGCTCGCCTACGCGGCCCTCTACCTTCACCTGAACCGGGAAGACCCGGTAGGGCTTTTCGGTTTCGTAGGACTGGCGCAGCGCCTTGTCAAGCGCCGGGTCATTGGTCTTCCAGATGCGGTCGCCGACATGCAGGCGGCGCAGATCAACATCGTTGCGTCCCGGTACGATGTCTACGATCCAGCCTTCTCCGGCTTCGCCCTCCAGCTTCACACCTTTGCGGCGCAGATCATACACGCGGCCGCCTTCTTCTTTTTTCGTCGGATCACCGGCATCGAACACAATACCGTCTCCGCGTTTGAGCGGAGCATGAATCCGGCAGACAACACCGTCACGCAGAATCTGCTCGACCGTTCCCATGTACACACCGCGGCTTTTTGGAAAAGTTCCATCCACCAGCTTTTTATTGTTCGTGCCTTCCAGGAAGCCATGCGTGAAGCCGCGGGAGAAGCTCTGCTGCAGCTCACGGATATCTTCCTTGGAGGTAGGAGACCAGTTCCCGTCAAAATAACGGTCGATCGCTTTGCGGTATTTGCTCACCACGTTAGCAACATACTCCGGGCTTTTGAGCCGGCCTTCAATTTTGAAGGAGGTTACGCCCGCTTCGATCAGCTCAGGCATCAGGTCAATTGCGGCCAGATCTTTTGGAGACAACAGGTAAGTCACATCCCCCATCGGCTTCACTTCACCATCCACCATCAGGTCATACGGCAGCCGGCAGGCCTGGGCACATTCTCCGCGGTTCGCAGAACGTCCGCCCCACATTTCCGAAGTCAGGCATTGCCCTGAATAAGATACACACAACGCACCGTGCACGAACACCTCCATCGGCAGGCGGGCCTGATCCCCAATGGTCTTGATTTGCTTCAGGTTATTTTCACGCCCGAGAACTACGCGCTCCATTCCCCAGGGCTTCGTGAACTCCACCGCTTCCGGCGAAGTAATGGTCATTTGCGTCGAGCCATGGATCGGGAAGTCCGGAGAAATCTCGCGGATCATTTTGACCAGCCCCAAATCCTGCACAATCACCGCATCCACCCCCGCATCCACACAGGCATCGATCAGTTCCTTGGCATCGGCGAGCTCGTTTTCAAACACCAGTATATTAAAGGTCAAAAAGCCTTTCACTCCATAGCTATGAAGAAACGCCATAATCTCCGGCAGCTCGTCCATACGGAAGTTGTTGGCTCTCGCCCGTGCATTAAACTTCTCTACGCCAAAAAAGACAGCATCTGCCCCGTTCGCCACTGCTGCACGCATACAATCCCAGTCACCGGCCGGAGCCAGCAGCTCCACGTCTTCTCTGCGTATTCCTTGCTCGTTCATTTATATCCTCCCAAACCGCTGGTTCGCGGATCTTTTCCAAATCTTTAACTTATTAATTGTATCAAATATCACAACACTGCGCCATCGGTTTACCAACATTTGATCGCCTAATGCTAAAAAGACACCTTTGTCCACGCCGGCAGCGTTTAAAGGAGTCTTTTGAACAGCAAGATCTGCAATTGTTCAGGAATTTCATTGAAAACAGTGTTAACGTCAGCTTAACCAGTTCATAATCATCGCATAATCGGAAACGGCAAATACCAGCAGGCTCACCACACCGAAGGCAATCGCAAACTTGTTCTTCTGGGGAGCACGGAGCAGCCGGAAGACACCGACAAAGATCAGGATGGTGAACATAATCATAAAAAGATCGAAGGTATGAAATTTAGACGGTTCTTGCACAGCAGCTTCTGCAAGCAGCATGGCATTACCTCCTCAAAAGTGTTGTCAAGCAAGGTCCTCTAATCCATATCTCCCTCTATGTTATCGCTACCAATTGCCTGGCGCAATAGGAAATCCGCAAAAAATCGGTAAATGTCACAAGAAATATTTTTCACGGCTGTTTTCAGCCCTCAAAATATGAATAATCTCATTGACGAAGAAACAAACAATCCTCATCCAAGTAAAAATCCCATCGAAGTGTTATTGAACTATCAGCAGGACCTAATGAAGCCATAAAGAATCGTTATATCGTTTGCTACAACTCTCACAGCCTGTTCTTAGGCTCTTATGTTACCATCGAGCATAATATCTCAGGAATACTACCGGAATTCATGCAATATCACTAAAGGGGAATCCTGGAAGAGAGGAAGTTATACGATGGCTTACGAACCGGTTTGGAGTGCTAATCCAGAAAAACTGAGCAAATTCGAATTTGTTAAACTGCAGAAAGACGGGCTGGACATCATCCGCACCATACTAGAAAAATATGCCCTGGAGGGCTTTGATTCCATCCCTGCTGACGAGCTTGATCTTTTTAAGTGGGCGGGGGTATATCAGCAAAAGCCGCGAAACGGCCATTTCATGATGCGTGTCCGTATTAATACCGGAATTATGACCTCTGATCAGGCAAGAGCCATTGCCGAGATCGCCCGATTGTACGGGCGGGGGCTGATTGACGTAACCACCCGGCAGGCTGTCCAGTTTCATTGGCTGACTGTGGAGAACTTCCCTGATATTTTCCGGAGGCTTGAGGCCGCTTCGCTCTATTCCTATGAAGCCTGCGGTGATTGTCCGCGGACCATCGTGGGTAATCCGCTGGCGGGAATCGACAAGGACGAGCTGTTCGATACGACTGCCATCGTGGAGCAGTTGAATGATTTCTTCATGCTGAACCGGGATTTTTCCAACCTGCCCCGTAAATTCAAGCTGTCCGTCTCCGCCAATTACTATAACAATGGACAAGCTGAAATCAACGATCTGTCGTTTACCCCGGCTGTCAAAATCATTGATGGACAAGAAACTGCCGGGTTCCATGTGATGGTGGGCGGCGGACTCTCCGCAAAACCGCATCTGGCGCAAAAACTAGATGTATTCGTCAAACCGGAAGAGGCGCTCAAGGTCGCTTCCGGAGTTGTGACACTGTTCCGTGATTACGGCTACCGTGAAAAACGCCATCATTCCCGGCTGAAGTTTCTCGTTGCCGATTGGGGTGCTGAGAAATTTAAGGAAAAGCTGTTTGAAGTGATTGGTGAGCTGCCTGCACGCGGCGAAGACAAAACGCTAGGCTGGCAGGCCGCTTATTTCGACGGTGTACATCCGCAGCGCCAGGAAGGGCTGAGCTATGTCGGGCTGAACGTTCCGGTTGGACGGCTGAACAGCGATGAGCTTAATCAATTAGCGGATTTGGCTGATTCCTATGGTGAGGGTAAAATCCGCACAACCATGTCGCAAAATATCATTCTCAGCGGCATCCCGAATAATAAACTCCCCGAGCTTCTCCAGGCACCAGTACTGCAGAGGTTATCCCCGGTGGCCAAAAACTTCATCAGCCGCACCGTTTCCTGCACCGGTAATGAATTTTGCAATTTGGCACTCGTGGAAACGAAAGAGCGTGCTGTAAGTGTAGCTGAATATCTTGATGAGCGGCTGCAGCTGGAGGAGAAGCTGCGGATTCATTTCATCGGCTGTCCGAACGGCTGCGGACAAAAGCATGTCGCCGATATCGGCCTGCAGGGCTCTCTGATCAAAACACCGGAAGGTATGGTGGATGCCTTCGACATTGCGATCGGAGGAACCCTGGGCACTGGCGATCAAGGGCCGGCGGCCCAGTTTACCCGCCCCTTAAAAGGCCGGGTAAAGGGGGAACGGGTAGGTCCGGTTCTGGAGCAGCTGATTACTTTTTACAGTGAGCAGCGGAGTGAGACGGAGAACTTCCATTCCTTTGTTGAACGTGTTGGTATTCCCGTCATTCAGGAGCAGTTCACGGCGATTTTGGCCGCTGAGGCTTGAAGCTAGCTAAGTTAAGTAAGCTAAGTTATGTTAGAGCACTTTAAATAATCCTTGTTAATTCATGCAAGCTAGACCGTGCATTTAAGTACTTTCATGAAGGACAGTAATTATTGGACTGAACATATTGAAATGCACACAATTATAAGCACAAAAAGCACGCCGCATGCGGGATGACCGCGTGCGGCGTGTTCTGGTTTGGATGGCTGGTTGCTATTATAGGGAAATTCTCCACTTAATATGACCTAATCTGGTTCCAGGCCGAAGTAGCGGGAAAAAGTCCAACTAAATCTTCCGGTTCAAAGCTATTTGGCAACTATAGGGTGATTTAAATGGAGCTTTTCCACCTAAATCCTCCAAAAGTACGGAAACGAACAAATTAGTTTGCTTTTTTCCACCTGTTCGCCCTTCGTTCGGTCAAGCAACCTTTAAAGGAGAACCTACACACTGAAGCTGCACCATACATTACCCCGTAACAGTATAAGCTACTATACGGTTTCCGACGTTTGCAGCTCCATGGCCTCCGTCCGCTCTGTATCACGGATCAAGATTGGCTTCAGATATCTGCCGGTATAGGACTCTTCAACGGTAATCAGCTTCTCCGGGGTTCCGGTTGCCAGCACTGTCCCGCCGCCGCTGCCGCCTTCAGGACCCATATCGATGATGTAATCTGCCGTTTTGATTACGTCGAGATTATGTTCAATGACCAGAACCGATTCACCGGAGTCCACGAGTCGATGCAGCACCTCCAGCAGACGGCCGATGTCGTCGACATGCAGCCCTGTAGTCGGTTCATCCAGGATATAAAGCGTCTTGCCTGTGCTGCGGCGGTACAGCTCGGAGGCCAGCTTTACGCGCTGGGCTTCTCCGCCGGACAATGTCGTTCCGGGCTGGCCGATATTGATATACCCAAGGCCCACATCCAGCAGCGTCTGCATTTTGCGGTGGATACGCGGAATGTTCTTGAAGAACTCGGTGGCATCCTCTACCGTCATCTCCAGCACATCCGCAATGCTCTTGCCTTTATATTTAACTTCCAATGTCTCCCGGTTATAACGTTTGCCTTTGCACACTTCACAAGGTACATACACATCCGGCAGGAAATGCATTTCAATCTTAATGATTCCGTCTCCACGGCAAGCCTCACAGCGTCCGCCCTTCACGTTAAAGCTGAACCGGCCTTTTTGGAAGCCGCGAACCTTGGCCTCATTGGTCTTCGAGAACAGATCACGGATATCGTCGAACACGCCGGTATAGGTTGCCGGGTTCGAGCGCGGAGTACGGCCAATCGGCGACTGGTCGATCTCAATAACCTTATCCAGGTTCTCCAGACCGCGGATTTCCTTGTGCAGACCCGGACGGACCTTCACTGCTCTATTCAACTGCCGGGCCAGACTCTTATAGAGAATCTCGTTGACCAGAGAGGATTTGCCTGAACCGGACACGCCGGTCACGGCCGTAAACACACCCAGCGGGATCTTCACGTTGACGTTCTTCAGGTTGTTCTCTTTGGCTCCGCGGATCTCGATCCAGCGGTCATCGGTCGGCCGCCGCTTGGAGGTAACCGGAATGAACTTGCGTCCGCTCAAATACTCCCCGGTCAAGGAGTTCGGATCATTCATAATCTCCTGTGGTGTGCCTTGGGCAATCACGTTCCCGCCGTGAATCCCTGCACCCGGGCCGATATCTATAATATAGTCAGCAGCCATCATCGTATCCTCATCATGTTCAACCACGATTAGGGTATTGCCGAGATCGCGCATATGCGCGAGTGTGGAGATCAGCCGGTCGTTATCCCGTTGATGCAAGCCGATACTGGGCTCGTCCAGAATGTACAGAACGCCCATTAGACTGGAGCCGATCTGGGTAGCAAGCCTAATCCGCTGGGCTTCTCCGCCTGACAATGATCCCGCCGCACGACTGAGCGTCAGATAATTCAGACCCACATTGACCAGGAAGCCAAGCCGGCTGCTGATCTCTTTGAGGATGAGATGGGCAATTGCCGTCTCTTTCTCATTCAGTACAAGACCCTCAAAAAATTCTTGGCAGTCGCCAATAGAAAGATCCGTCACATCGGCCACATTGCGCTCATTGATCGTAACAGCGAGAATTTCCTTCTTCAGGCGTTTGCCCTTGCAGACATGACAAGGCTTGGCACTCATGAAGCCTTCGATAAATTCACGGATTCCCTCAGAAGCCGTGTCCCGGTAGCGCCGTTCCAGATTAGGAATAATTCCTTCAAAGGCAACCAGCGCATCCTTCTTCTGGCCAAAGTCGTTCTCATACCGGAAGCGGATCTTCTCGCTGCCCGTTCCGTGCAGCAGCTTATTCATCTGTTCAGGTGTCAGCGTGCTTACCGGAACATTCTGCGGAATCTTAAAATGCTCGCAGACCGACTTGAGAAACTGCGGATAATAATTAGAGGTGCTGCCGGTCCAGGCCAGAAAAGCACCTTCTTCGATCGATTTCTCCGGGTCAGGAATCAGCAGGTCCGGATCGACAACCATATTCATCCCCAGACCATCACATTCCGGGCAGGCCCCGAAAGGACTGTTGAAGGAGAACATCCGCGGGGCCAGCTCCTCAATACTGAAGCCGCACACCGGGCAGGCAAAATTCGAACTGAACAGCAGCTCCTCCTGGCCGATAATATCCACCAGAATTTGACCGCCGGACAGCTTGAGTGCGGTTTCGAGGGAGTCGGTCAAGCGGGTCTGTACATCGTCCTTAATGACGATACGGTCTACTACAACTTCTATGGTATGCTTCTTATTTTTCTCGAGCTCAATCTCTTCCGTAACTTCACGCAGCTCTCCATCGACACGCACACGAACGAAGCCCTGCTTCGAGATGTCGCTGAACAGGCCTTTATGCTCGCCTTTGCGTCCGGAAATGACCGGTGCCAGAATCTGCAGCCGCGTCTTCTCGGGATACTGCATAATCCGGTCGACCATCTGCTCCACGGTCTGCGATGTAATTTCAATGCCGTGATCCGGGCAATGCGGATGTCCGATCCGGGCAAACAGCAGGCGCAGATAATCGTAAATCTCCGTTACCGTCCCTACCGTCGAGCGCGGGTTACGGCTCGTAGTCTTCTGGTCAATCGAAATGGCCGGGGACAAGCCATCGATGGAATCAACATCGGGCTTCTCCA
Source organism: Paenibacillus tianjinensis (assembly GCF_017086365.1). NCBI lineage: Bacteria > Bacillati > Bacillota > Bacilli > Caryophanales > Paenibacillaceae > Paenibacillus > Paenibacillus tianjinensis. Next base: position 5,715,923 of record NZ_CP070969.1, read on the forward strand.
TCTGACCCAGGAACTGGCGGGCATAAGCCGAGAGGGACTCCACATAACGCCGCTGTCCCTCGGCATAGATCGTATCGAACGCAAGCGATGATTTGCCGGAGCCGCTAAGTCCCGTCAGCACAACGAAGCGGTCCCGCGGAATCGTTACGTCAATGTTCTTGAGATTGTGCGCCCTCGCGCCTTTGATTACTATGTTTTCGTTCGCCAACGGTAAAACCTCCTAATTGAAATACTTAAAGAAATTTTTATGAAAAATTTTCGATCCCTCCCAAACCCTCCCTTCCAAGGGAGGGCCCCAAGGGCTGCGCCCTCTGGACACCCGCAAGGGTTGACGAAGGAGAGGGGTGGATGGACTTAGTTACGTTGGTGCTAGGAGCGCTTATCCCTTCGGGACCGCTGGAATGCAGACGCTCCGGCGGCTGTCCCTTCGGGATGCGCTAACTGACAACTGCGGCTGTCCCTTCGGGATACGCTAACTGCTTAACTGCGGCTGTCCCTTCGGGATGCGCTAACTGCTTAACAGCAGCTGTCCCTTCGGGATGCGCTAACTGCTTAACTGCGGCTGTCCCTTCGGGAGGCGCTAACTGACAACTGCCTGTCCCTTCGGGAGGCGTAGACACTTTATCTAAAAAGAACGGCGTGGGAAGCGCCGTTCCGGTTCGTACTTGGAAGTATTGCTTTATTCAGCCCGCAGCTCCAGCAAGGCGTCGCGCAGCTCGGCGGCGCGTTCGAATTGTAGGTTCTTGGCGGCGTCCTTCATCTCGGCTTCCAGACGCTGCATCAGGCTTTGCTTGTCTTTCTTGTTCATCTTACCGCCCACGCCGGTGAGATACTCGGCTTTGGACTCGGCCACCTTGGTCGCTTCGATGATTTCGCGGATCTTCTTATTGATTGTTGTCGGTGTGATACCATGCTTCTCGTTGTAAGCAATTTGAATCGCCCGGCGGCGTTCAGTCTCGCTGATCGCCTTCTCCATAGAGTCTGTGATACGGTCGCCGTACATAATAACACGGCCATCCGAGTTACGGGCTGCCCGGCCGATGGTCTGGATCAGGGAACGCTCTGAGCGGAGGAAGCCCTCTTTATCGGCATCGAGAATCGCAACTAAGGATACCTCCGGCAAATCCAGTCCTTCTCTTAACAAGTTAATACCCACCAGGACGTGGAACGTACCGAGGCGGAGGTCCCGGAGAATTGCCATCCGTTCCAGAGTCTTAATGTCGGAGTGCATGTAGCGGACCTTGATGCCGATCTCCTTGAAATAATCGGTCAAATCCTCGGACATCTTCTTCGTCAGTGTAGTCACCAGCACCCGTTCGTCCCGCTCTACGCGTTCACGGATCTCGCTGATCAGATCATCGATCTGCCCTTCTGTCGGGCGCACCTCAATAATCGGATCCAAAAGACCGGTAGGCCGGATGATCTGCTGCACCATCGTGTCACAGTGTTCCATTTCATAAGGGCCCGGGGTCGCTGAGACATAGACGATCTGCTTCACTTTGTCTTCGAATTCTTCGAACTGCAGCGGCCGGTTGTCCAGTGCGGACGGCAGGCGGAAGCCATGCTCCACCAGGACAGTCTTGCGCGCCCGGTCACCGTTGTACATAGCCCGGATCTGCGGCAGTGTGACATGGGATTCATCAATAACAATCAGCATGTCGTCCGGGAAATAGTCCATCAGGGTGTATGGGGTCGCCCCCGGTTCCCGGAAGGTCAGCGGTCCGGAATAATTCTCAATCCCGGAGCAGAAGCCGACCTCCTTCATCATTTCGATATCATAACGGGTCCGCTGCTCCAGACGCTGGGCTTCCAGCAGCTTTCCTGCTTCGCGGAGCACTGCCAGCCGTTCCTCCAGCTCGCGTTCAATATTGACCAGTGCAACCCGCATGGTCTCCTCTTGGGTAACAAAGTGAGAAGCTGGAAATATCGCTATATGATCACGTTCACCGATAAGCTCTCCGGTCAAGACATCAATCTCGGTAATCCGCTCAATCTCATCACCGAACAGCTCGACCCGGATGGCATGTTCTCCCTGTGATGCCGGAAAAATCTCAATAACATCTCCGCGCACACGGAACGTGCCGCGTACAAAATTGATGTCATTGCGCTGATACTGGATATCCACAAGCCGGCTAAGAATCTGATTGCGCGGCTTCTCCATGCCTACACGCAAAGAAAGCAGGAGACTTCCATATTCCTGCGGCGAACCGAGACCATAAATACAGGATACGCTCGCCACAATAATAACGTCGCGCCGTTCAAACAAGGAGCTGGTTGCGGAGTGCCGCAGCTTATCTATCTCTTCATTAATGCTGGAATCTTTCTCGATGTAGGTGTCGGAGGAGGGAATGTAGGCTTCCGGCTGGTAGTAATCGTAGTAACTGACGAAGTAGTCGACGGAATTGCTCGGAAAAAACTCCTTGAACTCGCTTGCCAGCTGTGCAGCCAGCGTCTTGTTGTGTGCGATAACCAATGTGGGCCGGTTTAGCTTGGATATCAGTTGTGCAATCGTAAAGGTCTTCCCTGTACCGGTTGCTCCCAGCAGCGTCTGGTGCTTCTTGCCCTGCCGGATGCCGTTCAATAATTCCTCTATGGCATGAGGCTGATCGCCCTGGGGTGTATACTCGGACTCCAGTTTGAAAGTCTTCGTACTGACGACAATGTCGCTCATTTGCCCGTCTCCCCTCTATCGTCTAAAATATAGTAATATATATTAATTGTGGTCTGATTGTCCTGATCCCATACGATACAAAAAAATATGGGAGATAAGAATGCGTGTTCCCGTTTATTATACAGTGTTGCCTACCTTGATGCAAACCATATTATATTGAAAACTAAGGAGACTGATCCTATGGATATCACCTCAATTATCGGCCTCCTGGCTGGACTGGCCGCACTTGTCGGCGGTTTCTTCTGGGAAGGGGGCAACCTGCCCGGACTGCTGCAGCCCAACGCCGCGGTCATTGTATTCGGGGGAACGCTTGCCGCTGTTCTCATCAGCTTTCCCGCCTCCAAACTGCGCTCTATACCTTCTGCGCTGCGCATCGCTTTTGGCAGACAGCCGGATACCAACTCTGTCAAAGCTGAAGAGTTAGTATCTATGGCTGCCATCACACGGCGGGGCGGAGTGCTCGCACTGGAGGAGCAGGCTGAGGAGCATCCCGATCCCTTTACCCGCGAAGGGCTGCTGCTCATCGTCGACGGGACAGATCCGGATCAGGTCCGCCAGATTCTGGAACTGGATATGGATGCCAAAGAACTGAAATATGAAAGCTATGCCAAAATCTTTGAAGCGGCAGGAGGTTACGCTCCGACGATGGGCATTATCGGCACAGTTATGGGACTTATTCATGTACTCAGCAATCTTTCCGACCCGTCCAATCTGGGTTCATCCATAGCCGTCGCATTTACAGCAACCTTATATGGTGTAGCGAGCGCTAATTTAATATTTTTACCCATCGCCTCCAAAATCAAATCCCGCAGCCAAATGGAGCTGAACAGCATGGAAATGCTTCTCGTCGGCATCCTTGCCCTGCAGAACGGGGATCATCCTCAGCTCGTGCGCAAGAAGCTGAGCTCTTTTGTGGCGGATTCAGCAGCAGATAAAGACAACCCTTCAAGAGGCCTGCTATGAGGCAGAGAAACCGGCGCAGCCGCAGGGAAAGCGCACATGAGCCCAGGGACCGCTGGATGATTACCTATGCGGATCTGATTACGCTGCTGCTTATTTTTTTCGTCATCATGTACGCTATGAGCAGCCTGGATACGGAAAAATATAAAATCGTCACCGGATCGCTCTCCGAGACCTTTAAGACCGGGAACCCAGTACTGGAAGGCGGCAGCGGACTGCTGGACGGAGAGAACGGAAGTCAGAACAGCAGCAGCCCCGCAAACGGGCAGGAAGAAGAGATCGGCAGCGGAAACGGCCAAAACACCGGAAAGAGCGGGGACCCGGAATCAGGGAATCCAAATGCTGACACCGGCACCTCCGGGGAGAGCCAGAATGTGCAGCCGTCGGCGCGGGAGCTGGCTTTCCGCGAGCAGGAAGCTAAGCTTGCTGCCTTGATGGGGGTTATTACTAAATATGTCGAAGACAATAATCTTGACGGCCAGATCTTTGTCGCAGACAAGCCGCAGGGCATAGCAATTACGCTGAGCGACCGCTTTCTGTTCGATGTCGGCAGAGCTGAGCTGAAGCCGCCTGCGCTTCCGGCCTTGCGCCAGCTCTCCGGATTATTCCGCGGCATCGGGGCTTCCATCAGCATCGAAGGGCATACGGATAATACTCCGGTATCTGCCGGTTCGCGGTACAATGACAACTGGGAGCTGTCGGGTGCCCGCGCCCTTTCGGTGCTGCGCTTTTTCCTGGACAGTGAGGGGCTGAGTCCTGCTACATTCCAGTATGCAGGATATGCCGACACCAGACCCGCTTACGATAATTCGACTGCAGAAGGCCGCCAGAAGAACCGCCGGGTAGAGCTGATTGTCCTGCGCCAGCTGCAGGAGCAGTAGCATTTTTCAGCCGGAGATCTGAAGATTTCGACCCACAGCAATGCAAAAAGACAGACCCCGCACATAGTGTTTAATCATGTGTGAAATCCGTCCTCAAAATAACGGGTGCCTGCTTCCTTCCGATAAAAGGAGCGGCAGCCGTTTTTGTCTGATAAATTCTATAAATCCGTTTATTATTCCCCGACCAGTTCGCGGTAAGCAGCCGCATCCAGCAGTCCAGAAACCGCCTCATCATACCCGCCGTCCAGCTCCAGTTCAAAAATCCATCCGCCGCTGTATGGCTCGTCATTGATCAATTCCGGGCTGGCCTCCAGCGCATCGTTGATTTTGGTCACCTTTCCTGAGACCGGTGAATATAATTCGGAAACCGTCTTTACAGACTCAATGCTGCCCACACTGTCGCCGGCAGAAATAGCTGAACCCACTTCCGGAAACTCCACAAATACGATATCGCCAAGCAAATGCTGGGCATGATCCGTAATCCCGACCCGTACTATGCGTCCTTCACCCTGCTGCGCCCATTCGTGCTCTTCGCTGTATCGCAGGTTGTCTAACACTTCACTCATTTCAAGCCGCCTCATTTCCGAATTTGGTGTTGTAAATTTAGTTATAGACTAAGTTATCGTCCTCCGCAATGTCAATATTACTGACAGGAAATTTAAATTTGTCATCTTTTTGACGTTTTTTTGTTGACAGCGCAGCTCGATACCCGGTTTAATGGAGACAGCAGAAAACATATCGTTAGCGAATGATGGCATAGGGAGAGACTGTCTCACGAAGACAGCGCCGAAGGAGTAAGCCCGGGACGGGTGAATCTCTCAGGCAAAAGGACCTTTGCCGGACGCATCTCTGGAGAGCATCAGACCCTGCACCCGCAGCGTACTGATCACCAACGGGGAAACCTGCCGGCTTTTGATGCTGTGCAGGGTAACTCTCAGGTACAAAGGACAGAGCGGAAGGCTATTTATGCGCACAGCGCGTATTTGGCCTCCGCTCTGTCCTTTTTTTTATTGCACCGCAACCTTCCGGGAGCGGAATGTCCGCTTTTGCTTGTATGTAATCAGACCAAGGGAGTGAGCACATGGATGCTTTGAAAAGAACGCCTTTTTACGACCTTTATTCCGCTTATGCAGAGGCAAGATGTATTGATTTTGGCGGCTGGGAGCTGCCGGTGCAGTTCACCGGGATTGTCAAGGAGCATGAGGCGGTCCGCCAGCAGGCCGGATTGTTCGATGTATCGCACATGGGGGAATTCATGGTCTCCGGCAGCGGCTCGGAAGCCTTTCTGCAGCAAATGACAACCAATGATGTCAGCCGCCTCACGGACGGCGCGGCGCAGTATACCCTGATGCTCTACCCTAACGGCGGAGTTGTAGACGATCTCCTGGTCTACCGCCTCGGCGAAGAACGCTACATGCTCGTCGTCAATGCCTCCAACATCGACAAAGACTTCCAGTGGCTGCAGGAGCATCTCACTGCTGAATACAGCGGAGTCAGCCTGCAGAATGTCTCGGACGACACACTGCTGCTGGCACTGCAGGGCCCGCTGGCTGAAAGCATCCTCAGTGAAGTCACTTCGGCTCCGGTCGCCGAGCTGAAGCCTTTTCACTTCATCGAGCACGCCATGGTCTGCGGCGTAGAGGTGCTCGTCTCCCGTACCGGTTACACCGGCGAGGATGGCTTCGAGCTGTATGCCCCGCAGGATACAGCAGCCGTCTTATGGAACGGCCTGCTGGCAACCGGAAGCAAGCACGGACTTACGCCGGCCGGCCTCGGCGCGCGCGACACGCTCCGCTTCGAAGCAAAGCTGCCGCTGTACGGCCAGGAGCTGTCGGCGGATATCACCCCGCTGGAAGCGGGCGTGCAGTTCTTCGTCAAGCTGGACAAAGCCGGCTTCATCGGCAAGGAAGCGCTGGTGAAGCAAAAGGAAGCCGGCCTGCCCCGCCGCCTCGTGGGGCTGGAAATGATCGACCGGGGTATCCCCCGCTCCCATTACCCCGTCTACGCGGATGGCGTGAAGATCGGCGAAGTAACGACCGGAACCCAGTCCCCGACACTCAAACGCAATCTCGGACTTGCGCTGCTGGATGCAGCTTATAGCGAAATCGGCACAGAAGTTTACGTGGAGATCCGCGGCAAGCAGCTGAAGGCTGCCGTTGTCAAAGCACCGTTCTACAAAAAGAGCCAAGGAGTGAAGCCGCAATGAAACACCGCTATCTGCCCATGACTGAACAAGACCGCCAAGAGATGATGAAAGCGGTCGGAATCCAGTCCATGGAGGAATTGTTCTCCGATATTCCGCAGGCTGTCCGTTATCAGGGCACGATGCCGATGTCGGAAGCTCTGGATGAATACGCTCTGCTCCGCCACATGAAAGAATTGGCCGACAAAAATGCCAATTTCGATACCCATGCCAGCTTCCTCGGCGCCGGGCTGTATGACCACCATATCCCGGTTGTGATCAACCATGTCATTTCCCGTTCCGAATTCTACACCGCTTATACCCCCTATCAGCCGGAGATCAGCCAGGGCGAGCTGCAGGCAATCTTCGAATTTCAATCCTACATTTGTGAGCTAACAGGCATGAAAGTAGCCAATGCCAGTATGTATGACGGCGCTACTGCTTTCTCGGAAGCGGCTGTCCTGGCAGCAGGTGCTACGAAACGCAAGAAACTGGTTGTTTCCCGCACGGTTCACCCGGAGGCACGCCAAGTGCTGCGCACTTCGGCCGGCGCCTGGGGTCTGGAAGTCGTGGAAATTGACTATAAAGACGGCGTAACCGATCAGGCTAAGCTGGCTGAAGCCATCGACACTGATACGGCTGCCGTATTGGTGCAGTCCCCGAACTTCTTCGGGGCGATTGAGGACCTCGGTGCCATCGAACCGCTGATCCATGCGGTTAAAGGTCTGTTCGTCGTTAGCGCCAACCCGCTGGCGCTGGGCGTTCTGGAATCGCCGGGCAAGCTCGGGGCCGACATTGTAGTCGGCGACGCGCAGCCGCTTGGTATTCCCGCATCACTCGGCGGTCCAACCTGCGGCTTCTTCGCCGTAGCGGAGCCGCTGATGCGCCGCATGCCCGGCCGGATCGTCGGCCAGACGGTAGACCGTAACGGCAAACGCGGCTTCGTCCTGACCCTTCAGGCCCGCGAGCAGCATATCCGCCGCGAAAAGGCGACTTCCAACATTTGCTCCAACCAGGCGCTGCTGGCGTTATGCGCTTCCGTATACTTGTCCGTGATGGGCAAAGAAGGCATGCGCGAGGTTGGCGGGCTCAATATCCGCAAGAGCCATTATGCCGCAGGCAAGCTAGGAGAATTGAATGGTGCAGCCCCTGCGTTTACCGCGCCGTTCTTCAATGAATTCGTCCTGAAGCTTCCGGAAGGAAGCAGCGTCAGCGAGATTAACTCGAAGCTGATTCAAGCAGGTTTTATCGGCGGTTATGATCTGGGCCGTGACTATCCGGAGCTTAGCGGACATATGCTGATTGCCGTCACTGAGAAACGAAGCAAGTCTGAAATCGACCAATTCGCCAAGCTATTGGAGGGCTGTATATGAAACCGGAACAAAGTCTGATCTTTGAGCTTAGCCGTCCCGGCCGCTCAGCCTATTCCCTGCCGGTATGCGATGTTCCCGAGGATGAAGCAATGGAGTCGCTGATTCCGGCCGGATTGCTGCGCAGTGAGCCAGTTGTACTTCCGGAAGTATCCGAAGTGGATGTTATCCGCCATTATACTGCCCTTTCCCGCCGCAACTTCGGCGTCGACAACGGCTTCTATCCGCTCGGCTCCTGTACGATGAAATATAATCCGAAGATTAATGAAGATGTCGCCCGCTTCCCGGGACTGGCCAAGATTCATCCTTACCAGCCGGAGAAAAGCATTCAGGGCGCACTTGAACTGATGTATACCCTGCAAAAGGATCTGGCCGCACTTACCGGTATGGATGCCGTCTCGCTCCAGCCTGCCGCCGGAGCCCATGGCGAATGGACCGGCCTGATGATGATCCGCGCCTACCATGAGAGCCGCGGCGAGACCCGCACGAAGGTCATCGTGCCGGATTCCTCGCATGGCACCAACCCGGCCAGTGCCGCAGCTGCGGGCCTTACAACCGTAACGATTCCTTCAAATAGCAAAGGGATGGTTGATCTTGAAGCCTTGAAAGCAACAGTCGGCAGCGATACTGCTGCGCTAATGCTGACCAATCCGAGCACGCTCGGCTTGTTCGAGACGCAGATCGTAGAGATCGCAGCGATTGTCCACGAAGCCGGCGGCCTGCTGTACTATGATGGAGCCAACTCCAATGCGATCATGGGCATTACCCGTCCGGGCGATATGGGCTTCGACGTCGTGCATTTGAATCTGCATAAGACGATGAGCACCCCGCACGGCGGCGGCGGTCCGGGAGCCGGACCTGTCGGCGTGAAGGCGAAGCTGATTCCGTTCCTGCCACAGCCCACGGTAGTCCAGAACGAAGACAGCAGCTTCTCCTTAAACTACGGCGGACCGGAATCAATTGGCCGGGTCAAGGCTTTTTACGGCAACTTTGGTATTCTCGTCCGTGCTTACGCCTATATCCGCACCTACGGACCGGACGGCCTGCGTGAGGTTTCCGAGAACGCTGTGCTGAATGCCAACTATATGATGCACCGGCTGGCGCCGTATTTTGAAATCCCGTACCCTGGGGTCTGCAAGCATGAATTCGTCATGTCCGGCCGGAACCTCAAGCAATACGGTGTGCGTACACTCGATGTAGCCAAACGGCTGCTCGACTTCGGCTACCATCCGCCGACCGTCTACTTCCCGCTGACCGTCGAAGAGTGCATGATGATCGAGCCGACCGAAACTGAGAGCAAGGAAACACTCGACGGCTTCATTGAAACGATGATTCAGATCGTCAAGGAAGCCCAGGAGACACCGGAGATCGTGATCAACGCTCCGCACACCACTGAGATCAGCCGTCTGGATGAGACCCAGGCTGCGCGGAAGCCGGTATTGAACTGTTCCTGCGGCTAATTTATAAGCTATAAACAATAAACAAGCGGCTAATCCCGAAGTCCTGACAGGCCTCGCGGATAGCCGCTTTTTTTCAATATATATATTATTTCGAGCGGAAGATCTTTCATTGCTGCAGCATCCAACTAACTCAGCGGCTATCCCGGTCTGCATTAAGGACCGCCCGAGAGCCGTTTTTTTTTGGCAACATCCGCTACGGTCCAATATTATTTTTCAGTTATCGATTTAATCTGATAGTTTTCGACATTTGCCTAATGCTATATTTACTGGACATGTCTTTTGAGAGATGACAATCCAGGATGAAGGAGGATTACCCTTGAGTATTATTGAAGCCAGAGGACTGTCCAAGTCCTTTCTGCAGGCGGTGAAGGAGCCGGGGCTAAAGGGAGCGCTCAAGCATCTGCTCGTGCCGAGGAATATTACCAAGATCGCGGTGCAGCCGCTGGATCTGAGCATTGAAGCCGGGGAGACTGTTGCCTACGTGGGGCCGAACGGTGCCGGCAAGTCCACCACGATCAAGATGCTGAGCGGCATACTGATGCCCTCTGCGGGCAGTATTTCTGTAAACGGTATCAATCCGTATAAAAAAAGAATGGAGAACGCCGCCCAGATCGGCGCCGTCTTCGGCCAGCGCACCCAGCTGTGGTGGGATATCCCGATTGTTGAATCTTTTTCGCTGCTGAAGGATATTTACCAGATCCCCGAACCGGTGTACCGGACAAATCTCGACCAATTTATTGAACTGCTGGGGATGAGCGAGTTCATTCACTTATCCGCCCGCAAGCTCTCCCTGGGGCAACGCATGCGTGCCGATCTGGCCGCCGCCCTCTTACATAACCCGCCCATTGTCTATCTGGATGAACCGACGATCGGCCTGGATGTCTCCGTGAAGCAGAAGATCCGCGAATTTATCAAAAAGATCAATCAGGAACAGCATACTACCGTGATGCTGACCACCCATGATCTAGGCGACATTGAAGACCTGTGCAAACGGCTGATTATCATTGACCACGGCTCGATCATTTATGACGGCAGCCTGAGTGAGGTGAAATCGCGTTTTGCCAAAAGCCGGGTGATTTTCTTCCAGGTGGGCTCCCCGATGCCGGAGCTTTACGAACAGCTGGCACAGACCGACGGGATGAAGCTGGAGCTGCAAAGTGAACAGGAGTTTTCGGTCTCTTTTGACCGGTATGAATATACCGCCAGCGATGTGGTCAGCCGGGTAATGCGGCATGGGGAGGTCATTGACTTCCGGATGGAGGATGCCAACATCGAGCAGGTGATTAAGGCCGTCTATGACGGAAATCTGGTCCTGAATCAAAGCGGTCAATAAGGAGGTATAGCCACAGTCATGTCTGCCATTCAAATAAAGAAATACAGGAGCATTGCCAACCGCTCCCTGCAAAATGTGCTGGCCTACCGGACCTCTTACGTCATCGGCTTCCTGGCGAATGCCGTGAATCTGCTGGCGATCTACTTTTTATGGCATGGGATTTACAGCGGCCGGGCAGAGGTCGGAGGCTATAGCTGGGATCAGATGAAAACCTATCTGCTAGTCACCTTTTTGGCCAATTCCGTGCTCTCCTGGTACTCCGAAACGTCCATCTCCGGTAAAATCCTCGACGGAAGTGTTGCCGTAGATTTGCTGAAGCCGATTGATTTCCAGACCGCCCGCTTCTCGGAGACACTTGGGGCCAGCTTACTCGAAGGCGGAATGAGTGCCATCCTGCTGATTCTGTTTGCTTCTTTTCTATCGGGGATCACGCTTCCGCATTCGCTGCTCGTATATGTGCTGTTTGCCTTAAGCCTGCTTGGGGCGATTCTGGTGAAATTCGGCGTTGTGTATCTGGCGGCATTGCTGTGCTTCTGGTCTACCGGCTCGATGGGCATCGTCTGGACCCGGATTGCTGTCACTAACCTGTTGTCCGGAGCGCTTGTGCCGCTGGCCTTTTTTCCGGACTGGCTGGAGCGGCTGGCGTTATATCTGCCGTTTCAGAGCATCATTCATACGCCGACCATGATTTTTCTGCAGCAGACCGGTACCCTGGAAAGTCTGAAGCTGATCGCGCTGCAAGCCTTCTGGGGAATTGCGTTATGGATCGCCGGCAAAGGCATGTGGAACTGGGCGGTCCGCCAGGTAACAATTCATGGAGGCTAAGTCGAAAGGAGTGATGACCGGTGCGGGTGTCACGAATGTTCTATCTGTACAGAAGGCTGTACGTGCAGCAGCTCAAGGCCATTCTCGAATATAATAAGGATTTCTACATCTTAATGTGCTCCGCGGCGCTAACACAGGTGCTGGGTTTTGTCTTCCTTTGGGTGATCTATGACCGGATTCCCGACATCAACGGCTGGCAATTCTGGGAAGTGACGTTTATGTATGCGATGATTTTTGTGACTGAGGGCGTGGGCTCGTTATTTTTTGAAGGCACCTGGCGGATGGGCAGACTGGTAAATATGGGCGAGCTGGACCGTTATCTGCTGCGGCCGGTACCTGTAGTACTGCAGGTCTTTTGCACAGGTATCGGAATCAACGGCCTCGGCAACCTGCTCATCGGCGGAGTGATTATCTGGCAATCGCTGGTTCACGGGCATATCCACTGGACTCTGGGCAAAATCACCATTACCCTCCTGCTCCTGCTTACAGCGGTGATTATCCGGGTATCGATCAATCTGGCTGCCAATTCGGCTGCCTTCTGGATCAAAAACGCCGGCAATGCTTTTCCGCTGATGGTGCATAATCTGGCTGACCTGGCCAAATATCCGCTCACGCTGTTTCCGCAGGCGATTCGAGTGTTCGTCTCGACTGTACTCCCTTATGCTTTCATCAGCTTCTACCCGGCAACCTATATTTTCGGCAAAAGCGATTGGTCCGGCTGGTGGATGCTCGCTCCTGTCGCGGCGCTGGGAAGTGCGGCGGCCGCGTATGGCATCTTCCGCTTCGGGCTTTCGCGCTATGAGAGTACAGGAAACTAAGCGGCCCAAGCAAGTATTAAGCACAACAAATAAGAGCAGTGCGGAGATTCCGCACTGCTCTTATTATTTACCATTACTGCGATATTCAGAGTTACCTTTCAAGCCTTGCCTAAGCGGCAGCTCCGGATTTGACAGCCCGCTTGCGTTCCTTGGCCGATTTGCGGAAATACAGCAGCTCATAAATAGCCGGTACAACCAGCAGCGTAAGCAAGGTTGCTGCGGTTAAGCCGCCGATGACTACAATCGCCAGACTCTGCGAGACGATGCTTCCCTGCTCGGAATGTCCGAACAGAAGCGGCAGCATAGCGCAAATCGTGGCAATGGCCGTCATCAGAATCGGGCGCATCCGTGTGCCGGTTGCTTCCAGAATGGCTGCGCGGATTGTCATATGCTCCTCGTTCTGCTTAATCCGGTCAATCAGCACCACCGCATTCGTGACTACGATTCCTATGAGCATCAGCGCACCGAACAAGGCGGTGAAGTCCGGAGTAACACCTGAAATAATCAGCGCTACGATGGCACCGATGGCCGCAAGCGGCAGCGAGAACATAATAGCCAGCGGTGCACGCAGTGTCTTAAAGGTCAGCACCATGATCAGGTACACCAAACCGATGGAGATCAGCGCGGTCATTCCAAGATCGCTGAAGTCTCCGGCCTGGTCGGCAGAAGCACCTCCGGCAAACAGGGTTACACCTTCCGGCAGCGTGATGCTGTCCGTCTGTTTTTTGATATCGGCTCCGATTGCCGACACTTTCTTCGGATCAACCTCTGCGGTAATGCGCACATAAGGCTTACCGTCCTTATGATAGAGCATCGCCGGCTGATCTGTGACTTCCAGAGAAGCAACATCAGAGAGCTGCTTCGGACCGCCCGCGGTCATAATGGTGAGCTTTTGGAGATCCTCCTGCGACTGTGGTTTCAATACCGGCTCCAGCAAGACGGACGCCGGAGAACCATCGAGCTCCATCTGACCCAGCGGAACCGGGTTAAGCATTGCGCTCAGCTGCATGGAGATTTCCTGGGCGTTGGCTACTGCGGGATCAACCTTGAAGGCAAATACCGGTTTGGTATCCTCCATATTACTGCTGACCTTCTCCACGCCTTCTATACTTTCTATTTTGGACGCTGCCTCTTTCGCAACCTTATTAATTACGGCGAGATCATCGCCGACGATATCCACATATTCACTCGTTGAAGTAGAGCCCATCATGCTGGCTTCATTCGCCGTCAGGGTTGCCCCGGCATAGCTGTCCTGCAGACCGCGGATATGGTCAAGGAAAGCCTGAGCATCAGCATCCTCCTTCATCATTACGGTATAGTCCACCTGAGTCAGCGAGGTTACACTGCCCCATCTGGCCGAATCCGCGCTGTTCCCGGATTGCATGATCACCGTCTCCGCCTGCGGCTGGCCCATCATTTCCTGCTCCAGCTGTTTGCCCTTCTCCAGCACTTCCGTTACCGGAACATCGTTGGGATAGACGAGCTGAACGGTTACCATACTGGCATCCGAAGCATTAAGCGCGCCCTTAGGCATATTAATATACGCGGCAATCGAACCGACCAGCAGTACGAGACCCAGTGTCAGCGTAATCCACTTGCGGTGAAGGTTCCATTCCAGGAAACGGCTGAACCACTTGGCAGGCTCATGCTCCTTCATCGACGAACCTCGCAGCAGCCATGAGCTCAGAAGCGGCACCACGGTGAGCGCGACTACCAGGGAAGTGAGCAGGGAATAGGTTACCGTTAAGGCAAACGGCAGCAGGAAGGCCTGCAGGCCGCCGCGCAGCAGTCCCATCGGCAGGAAGACCGCGACCGTGGCAAGCGTCGAACTGGTAATCGCTCTGGCGACCTCACGGGTTGCACTGATCACCAGATCCTTCGAAAGGGGCTCCTTCTGCAGCCTCCGGTAAATATTCTCGATCACCACGATACTATCATCGACCAGACGTCCGACCGCAACGGCCACACCGCCCAGTGTAACAATGTTCAGCGTAATACCGGAAACATTAAGCAGATACAGCGTCACCGCTAGAGACAGCGGAATCGAGACAGCCGTAATCAGCGTAGCCCGGATATTGCGCAGGAACAGCAGAATGACGACCGTTGCGAACAAAGCACCGAGCAGAACCTCACGCATCATACTGTTAACCGAGGTGACCACCATATCGGAGGTGCTGAAGATCACGGAGAGCTCGGCATTTTTTACACTTTTATTAATACTGTCTGCAGTGTCACGTACCTTCTCACCCACATCAACCGCATTGGCACCCGCCTCTTTGGTGACTATGGCGAACAGCACATCCTTAGCATTCGAGCGGCTCACGCTCTCCTGGTCTACTTTTGCTTCCACGGCAGCAATATCCTGCAGGGTCACGCCGGCAGCTACGGGAAGCTTCTTGAGTGTATCGATGCTGTCAATCGAGGACACAACGTTCACATTGCCCGTCTGGCCGCCAATGGTCTGCTCACCGATGGATGCCGACACGCTGCGGCCTTGAAGCAGTCCCAGCACCTGGGCGGTGGATACTCCCTTGGCTGCCATCGCCTGCGGATCGAGCTTCACATTGACCTGCGGGCTGGTTTTTCCGTAGAGTGCTACACTGGCTACCCCGTCGATCTTCTGCAGCTCGGGAATGATCGTGTTCTCGGCGATCGCCAGATTATCCTTAGTAAGCCCCTCATCGAAAGACAGGGTCGCCTGGCTGACAGGAATCATCGAAGTGTTAAGCTGAACGATGAAGGGGTCCATAACTCCCTCCGGGAAATGCAATGCGCCGACGGCCTTTTCAACCTCCTGCGCGGCTTCCTTCATATTGGTCTTCCCGTCAAAATAAATGTCAACCTGCGCATACCCGTCACCGGAAGTAGACATCTGTTCGGTTTTGCCTTTCACCGCTGAGGTTGCCGCCTCAATCGGCTTCGTCACATTACTTTCCATGGCATGGGCATCCTGGCCCGGGCCCAGTACGGTAACTGTCACCTGCGGATTATCAGCCTCCGGCATAAATTCCATCGGCAATGAAGTATAACTCAGCATTCCCACCACAAGCGCCATAACGACCAGAAGACCCACAGCCCCCTTATTGCCGAATGACCATTTTGTTAACCACGTCATTTTTTAAATCCCCTTCCACCCCAGTATTTTAGTTTAGCTTCTTATGTCTGTATCCGTTATGTATGAACTGCCGCTTTCTTGCTTTAGTGTAGTGTCTTTTGAGTAATGTCAAAACCGCCTGGCGGAGGGTTTCGTACTCCGTCTTAGGTCTGGGTTCTTCCCCCTCCCGGGACAGAGGAAAGTAAAATTCTAGGTGTCCTTACAAAAGAAAAGAAGAGCCCCGGTACTGGCTCTTCCTTGTAAACTATCTATCCGGTTAACACGATTGATTATACCGAAGAGTCTCCTACTCCAGATAAAACACCTCTCGAAGCGGCTCCATCGGCGTTTCTTCATTGAAATCAAACGATCCCTCCACCATCTTCGAGGTTATCGCGTTCCATCTGTTGCAGGCTTCGCTCTGGGCAATGTAGGCAAAGGCAGCCTCCTTATCTTCACATTCAAAGCAGTAGAAAAATTGATTGCCGTTCTGAAAAATCGAATAATTAGTAATACCCGCCTTGCTGTGCTCCTCCAGAATCTCCGGCCAAGGATTCAAGTGCATCTGTACGTACTCCTCCAGACACTCTTCCTTCACCCGCCAGGTCCAAGCCAACTTATTGCTGTTCTCCATCTCATAACCTCCTAAAAGTATGGTGAGCATAGACTTTAATAAATAGCTAGTAGGCTAAACTCTCGAAAGGATCTGCATGGCATTGCCTGGTGAGCCTGTACCCGGTTGACTTCATTTATGTATTAAGCGGTTTGATATACCGTGGCGTAAATATTCCATCTTGGCGGCCCTCTCTTATGATACCGTTTACATTGTAGCTTTAGCAACTATTTTGCGAGAATAAAAAGTAAACCTGCTGCTCCCGGTCACTTTCGACTAGGAGCAGCAAGCCCCGCTAATTCACAATGACTATGAACTTGAACGCGGCTGACGGCTTAAGCGCTGATACCTGCCTCATTAGGCCGGAGAGTCGCAGATCCGAAAGCCAGCAGAATTGCCGCCATCAGGCCGAGCACCGCAAACGGGAGCCACAGCTCATTCCAGCCTCCGCCGGTCGCGGCAATGTCTACCGCCTGGATAGCCCACTTCTGTGGAGTGAAATTGGCAGCCTTCTGCATATATTCCGGCATGATGGAGAGCGGCCAGAAGCATCCGCCCAGCATACAGGTCGGCGTAAGAATGAGCGCGTTCAGCATTCCCGCATTCCGGGGATTGCGGATCAGGCCGGCTACGGTACCGGCGATGCCCATCGATACAAGCATAAATGCAGCCAGCACCAGGAAATACAGGTACATTGGAACTTCATAGTCATAGCGCAGAACCCATTTGCCCAGCGACAGCACAACTGCAATCTGAATAACGCCAACCAGAAAGCTGCCGAAGAAGTTGCCCAGGGCAATTTCATATGCACGGACGGGGGCACTGTACATTCGCATCATCGTCCGGCCTCTGCGGTCATCTATAATTAAGTTTACCGTACTTGTTACCAGGTTCATCAGGAACATCAGCGTCATGCCCGTTATAATTCCCAGTGTCTGCCGGGGATACAGATCATAATCGGTCCGAATACTTCCTACGTTATGCTGCTCCGCCTGCTGCAGAATCGCGGTAAACTGCGCCTCAGGCTCACCCTTAGCGGCTGCTCCCTTCACCGTCCCTGCCGTCACCAGCATTTCACCAGCGATAGCTGCAGCTTTCATTTTGATCAGAATCGAATCCTCCGATGCTTTCAGCTCGTAGACGGTCAGCTGCGGCTGAGTGCCGTTCAGCAATTCCGCTGTGTAGTCCGCCGGAATCAGGAGTCCGGCCACTCCCTTCTGCCCGATTACACTTTCCTTCATCTTCTTCTCATCACTGCTCTCCACCAGCTTGTAATCCCCGGTTTTCTCCAGTTCGGCCAGGAGATGTTTCCCACCGGCGCCGGTATCCCTATTGGTATACAGTAAGGTTGGATTAGAGCCCTCAGCTACGCCTCCGGTAATCGAAACAATTCCTGCGACTACGATACTCGGCAGCAAAATATACATGAGCATCCCTCTGCGGGTGCCGATGGTCCGTTTGACCATATTCCAGCCGATCGTCAAAATATTATTCATGGTAACCCACCTTTCGGTATGTGAACAGGACCGCGCTGAACAAAACGAGGCAAATAACCGACATTACCAGCAAATTCGGTAAAATCTGCCCGAACCCGGAATGCAGCATCATCCGGATCATGGCCTGCAGCTCCCAGTGGTTTATCGTAAATGTACCTACGCTGTTCACCCATGCATCCGGAAGCGGGGCCATCCCCCCGCTGAGAAAGGTCATGACTACCGTAACAATGTTGATGATATTAATCGCGCTAGTTCTTGTTTTGCTGAACATGCAGATGAGAATGGAGAAGGTCATCGAGGCAATAATCATCAGCAGGCAGAACAGCATCAGCAGGCCCGGGCGGTTGCCCCAGTAGACACCGAACAGCACATCGGTAAAGAAAATAATTGCCGCACACTGCAGCACCGTCACCACACCGACTCCCAGCATTTTGCCGATGAACAGCTGTGAGCCTTTTACCGGCATGGAGTTCATGCGGAAGAGGGTGTGGCTGTCTTTCTCGCTGAACAGAGAGTGGCTAACGGTAAACCCGCTGTACAGCAGAAACATCAGCAGCATGGAGGCCGCATAGAACTGGGAGGCAGTATAGGTTTTCCCGCCGTTGTTAAGGTCCCCGAGCTTCACCGCAGACTGCTCAGCCGCCACCGGCAAAACTGCCGTGAGCGCTGCCGGTCCTAGCGTAATTGCTGCAGCCTGCCTGTAATTGATGGCGCTAAGAAAATTGTCAAACACTGTCCCTGCAACGGTATTGTCACTATGGTTTTTGCCGAGAATGAACTCCAGCTCCGCCTTTCCGCCGCTTTGCACTTCCGCATCAAACCCCTGCGGTACAATGACTGCATATCCGTATTTACCGGTGCGCAGCCCGCTTTCCGCTTCCTGGCGGGTCTTTACTTCTGCGGGAATAATGTAATCCTTAACCTCATCCGATTTCACAAAAGCCTCAAGCATTGCAGATTTCCCGGCATCCGCAGCCGAGGAGTACACTACAGCCGTCTTTACCGGATCCACCGATTCCGAGCCCTCAACCCCGACAACTCCCGAGAGTGAAGCCCCCAGCAGAAAGATCAGCACCAGCGGCAGCAGAAGCATATTTAGCAGCAACGTGCGCGAACGCAGCTGCCGGCGCAGCTCATAGGTCATAATTGTCCAAATATTCATTTCAGCTTCCCCCCTTCCTCAGTCCCGCAGGGTCCGTCCGGTCAGGCTGAGGAACAGCGTCTCCAGATCCGGCTCTTCAATATGCAGGGAGACAATGACCCCCTCATGCTTGGCGAAAATAAACAGAATGTCCTGCAGCTCACTTTGTGAAGACGGCAGATAGAGCTCTACGGTATCCTGCACAACCTCAACACGATTGATCCGCGGATGCTTGCCCAGTTCATTAATCAGCGCCGGTGTAATATTCAGGGCATTCACGACTATTTTCTCCTCATGGGCGACCCGTTCACGCAGTTCCTTCTCCGTGCCGCAGGCAATGATATGCCCCTTGTCCATAATGGCTACCCGGTCGCAAATTGCCGCAACCTCCTCCATGTAATGGCTGGTATAAATAATCGTGGAGCCAAGCTTATTTAAGGCTTTGACCGAATCCAGAATATGATTGCGCGACTGCGGGTCAATGCCGACGGTCGGCTCATCCATAATGATCAGCTTCGGGCGGTGCATGATCGCACAAGCAATATTTAACCGCCGCTTCATCCCGCCCGAGAAAGTGGAAGGCTTCTCCTTGGCCCGGTCGCTAAGGCCGGTAAAAGCAAGCGCCTCTTCCGTCCGTTCTTTCAGCAGGCTGCCCCGCAAGCCGTAAAGCTTGCCGAAGAAACGTACATTTTCCGCTGCCGTCAATGATTCATACAAGGCCAGCTCCTGGGGAACCAGGCCAATTCTTTTTTTGACCTCAATCGGCTGCTCTTTGACTGAAAGCCCGTCTATCCGGATGTCGCCGGAGTCGTACTTCAGCAGACCGCATATCATGCTGATCGTTGTGCTTTTTCCTGCGCCGTTTGGCCCCAGCAGCCCGAATATTTCCCCTTCTTGAATATTGAAATTCACGTGGTCAACCGTCAGCTTCTGATCATACCGTTTCACTACATCACTGAGTACCGCAAGAGTCATCCGCTCATCTCTCCTGTTCTTATCGCTTCTATAGTTCCCATTGTAGCGCATCCGGGACGCAGCCGAAGGTACGTAAAGTCATTTGCTTAGGTGACTAAAGTCATCTCCTGAACTGGGAGGGGAATATGCTAAGATGAATGTAATCTTATATTTCAATACAAAGGATGACGTACTTGACCAGAGAACTGAAGCTAATCCGCTACGGTCTTATTGTTGTTCCGGCTGTCATTTCAATATATGTATACGACTACTCCGATTATGGATTATTCACCTTCTATCTCCTGGTGCAGCTGCTGCTCGCAACTATCGGTGCCAGGCTGCCCAAATCACTGCCTGTTCTGGTCGTTGTTCTTGAACTGCTGTTCAGTGCCTGGATGTGCCAAACGTACGGCATGCTGATGATTTTCCCGGCGATTTCCGCGCTGCTCTGTTATTCCCGGTTTCAGCCAAAGACGGTTCCTATTCTGCTAGCCCTTCTTCAACTGACTATCCTGAATGTAGCCTTCAGCACCTCAGCACCGTACGAAAGAGCTTATATGAACCTCACCTTCCTGCTCATGGCTGGATTGAATGAGCTGCTGCGCAGGACAGGACGCGGACGTGAAGACACCCTGTTTCTGTATGACGAGCTGCGCAAAAAGCATTTCGAGCTGGACGAGGCCCGCAACCGGCTGCTGGAGTTCACCGCACAGGTTGAGAAGGCAGCTACAGCCGAGGAACGGATCCGCATCTCCCGCCAGCTGCATGATGATATCGGACACCGCCTGATCCGGGTCAAAATGATGGTTGAAGCCGCGATCCACACCCTGCCGGCCGCTCCGGAGACGGGGATGAACATGATGAGCCAGATCCGCGACCAGCTTGCCGCCAGCATGGATGATATGCGTGCCGCAATCAGGCAGGTGAACTACTCTCCACAGCTTGAAGGCGCTTATGCCTTGGATCAGCTGCTGGAGGAGACCGGCCGTGACACCGGGATCAAGACGTCGTATCAGGTGCATGGCTACCCCTTTGCACTGTATCCCAGCCTTCAGGTCGTACTCTATAAAAATGCCCGGGAGTCGCTAACCAATGCCTTGAGGCATGGAAAAGCGACCGCTGTATGGATCTCCATGTCCTACAGTGAGCATGAGGTTGTCATGGAAGTCAGCAACAACGGCGCACTGCCTGGGAAAGATCAGCTGCGCAGGCTGCGGGCCGGCGGAGGAATGGGCCTGGAAGGTATGCGTGAGCGTACCCGTCTAATTGGCGGAACCCTGGAGCTGCGCCCGGAAACACCATTCACCGTAATCACCCGGCTGCCGGTTTACCGGCAAGGAGAATTTAAGCAGCCGGATATTGTATAACCAATCCAGGTCAAGGAGCGCATAGTTCATGATAAAAGTAGTGATTGTTGACGATGATTCTTTTATCCGCGAGAGTCTGAAGGTACTGGTCGGGCTCGATGCCGAGATTGAAGTCGTAGGCAGTGCGGGCGATGGGCATGAAGCACTCGCACTGCTCCAGGTGCTGCCTCAGGCCGATGTCGTACTGATGGATATCCGGATGCCGAACTGTGATGGCGTCGAAGGAACCCGCCGCATCAAAGCATCCTATCCGCAGACATCCGTACTGATGCTGACCACCTTTGACGATGATGAGTATATTATCGAAGCCCTGCGCAACGGGGCCAGCGGATATCTGCTGAAGAACATCCCGCCGGACCGGATTATTCAGGGTATCAAAACTGTCCATGAAGGCAATATGCTGATCCACCCCGACATCGCCCGCAAATTGGCCGGATTTCTGCAGCCGGCTTCACGGCCGGAGGCAGCGGAGCCGCCCCAGCTTGACGCTTACGGTCTGACCAAAGCTGAACTGGCCGTAGTATCATCTATTGCAGAAGGACTGACCAATAAAGAGATTGCCGGAAAGCTGTTCCTTAGTGAGGGAACGGTTAAAAACTACATCACCGATATTCTTAGCAAGCTCGGTCTGCGTGACCGGACACAGATCGCCATCTTTTATCTGAAAAGCCAGCGGGAGAAGTAAATAACATATAAAAAAGGCCAGTCTCCTGCGTGTACCGCAGAAGCTGGCCTTTGACTATAGCTATGGAGTTGTTAGGTGTCAGCCCTCTGCCGGTTCCTGCTTAGGCAGGTCCGGCTGGCTTGGCTGGGCTGCTGCCGTATTGGCCCGCTGCAGTCCGCCTGCCGACAGCGCTCTGCGGCGTGTACGGGTTCCCGTCTTCATCCCGATAATCCCGAAGATGCTGGACGGCTTCGCCTCGGCCGTTACCGCCTCATCCGGCTCCGGCACAAGGATCATGCCGAGCTGATGGTGGTCCCCGTCATAAATCGGCCGCTGCAGGTATTTGCTCTCGCCCTCACGGTTCTGCACCTCCAGCTTGCAGTACGCCGGGTTCATGCGCAGCGCTTCATGCAGCTGCGCCGCATCGGTCAACAGGACACCGTTGACCTTCAGCAGCACTTCACCCGGCAGGATGCCCAGCTCCTGTGCCGGGCTGCCCGGCAGTACGGCCAGCACCTTGCGGCCGACGGGCGGATGCACGAAGCTGGGACTGGTACTGCGCTCCTCCAGAGCGCTGTACCAGCTTAGGCCTTCGTGCAGGAGAAGCGCGAGCAGCGCCGCGACCAGCGTCAGCGGGCTCCACCAGGCGGCCAGCAGGCTGACGCCCAGCAAAAGGGTGCTGTACGCCAGCAGCCGTCCGGCCGTGCGGGCAGCCTTGCGCCCGGGCAGCAGGCTCTGGGTCATCTCGCTAAAGCCGATGATGACCGGTAAAGACACCAGGCCAAGCCCGCCGCCCAGCAGCGGCTGCCATGGCAGATCGCTGATTCCCGTTCCGGAGGGAATCAGCAGGAACAGCGGCAGCGGCCAGAAGGCCTCAAGCTGGTAGCCGCCGACGACCTTGCCGCGCTTGCCTGCCAGGAAAAGCGGCGTTGCCAGCCGCGCCCCCTGCCAGCGCGCGAGCAGCGCTTCCGCGAGATGAAGCAGCGCGGCCAGCACAAGCAGCGCCGGGATGTCCATCTCCCGCAGCGCCGTTACCAGCCTGCCGGCCGTCCCGTCCTGAAGCTGATCCGGAAAGAACGAGAAGATAAACTGCATAATCCCTAACAAGCCTATGGAGTAAGCGAAGCATAAATACCGCACACGGAATAACATCAGGATCAGACTGACGATCCAGATACAAATTACAGCATCAGGGGGGAGAGAGATCCCCAAGGCTACAGCAGCCAGTGAAACCAGCAGCCCCATCATCAGTCCGCTCCAGATCGTCCGCCAGGTTTCTGCGCCCCAGCTGTGCTGCTTCACATGAATCAGTTTGCGTTCCAGCGCGACCTGTCTGCGGTAGTAAAGGGCTATAAACAAAAGTGCAATATAGTAATAAGGCTGTATCAGCAGATGTATGACCGCTGTGCCCAAGCTTGTTAGCAGTTCTAGCATATCATTCAAACCGTCGTCACACTCCTTGTACTCACTCACAACACAGACCGAAATAAAAACAGTATTCATTCTAGAAAAAAAGAAGGCTGAATTCAGCCTTCTTACTTTTTCGACGCCGCTTCCTTAATTTCCTTCCGCACCTCTTCGATTCCCTTGTTGCGCTGGTTGTCATTGGCCGGGTCCTGAATGACCTTGATCAGGGCCAGCTCGAGTGATTCTGCCGTCTTGGCATCGATAATGCCTGTTGCCTGCAGCTTCGATGCGCTCTGGAATTTCTTCACCGCATTCTTTGTCCCGGTATCGAAGTATCCGTCTTTGCGGCCCGGTTTGTAGCCCAGACCGTCCAGCATGGTCTGCGCGCTCTTCACATCCGAGCTGTTCATGTTATATTGCAGGGTCACACTTTTGTTAATCGGTGCAACCGAGAAGTAATCCGGCTGCGCTACAGCGATATCCGGCTTGATGCCCTTGCCGTGAATCCAGGTGCCGTCCGGTGTCAGCCACTTGGCAATGGTAATCTTGAGCAGGCTGCCATCCCCAAGCTCTTTCTCAAAGCTTGTCTGCACCGTACCCTTGCCGAACGAATTCTCGCCGATCAGCTTGGCTCCGGCCGATTGCTGCAAAGCCCCAGCCAGAATCTCCGATGCGCTTGCGCTGCCTTTGTTCATTAGGACAACGACCGGATAATCCTTCCTTGAGCCATTCGATTTAATCACTTCGAGCGCTTTGCCCTTTTCGTCTATCTTAACGATTGCCTCGCCCTTAGGCACGAACAGCTCCGCCATCTCAACGACCCGCTGTAGTACACCGCCGGGATCATTGCGGACATCAATAACGAGTCCTTTCATGCCCTGCTTCTCCAGGTTAGCCAGCTCTTCCTTAAACCGCTCGGCAGTGTTCATGGAGAACTGGGTAACTTCGATTACGCCGACTCCGTCCTTTTCCATGGTGGCATAGACGGTTTCCAGCTTCACATCATCACGGGTAATCACGAACTCCAGCGGCGCCGCAGAACCTGTACGCTGAACCTTGAGCGTTGCCTTGCTGCCCTTTGGACCCCGGATCTTGGCCACTGCAGCATTAAGCTCCAGCCCGTCCAGCGATTCGCCGTTCACCGACAAAATGATATCCTTAGCCTGAATCCCGGCCTTTTCAGCAGGCGCTCCCTTGATCGGTGAGACAACGACGACCTTGCCGTTATCAGAGGATACCTCCGCACCGATTCCTGAGAAGGAACCTTCAATACTCTCTTCGAATTTCTCGGCGGTTTCTTTGCCCATATAATTGGAATAAGGGTCGCCCAGTGCTTCCATCATACCGTTGACAGCACCGTCGATCAGCTTGTCCCGGTCTACAGCCTCGTAATAGTTCGATTCGATCAGGCTCAGCGCGGTACCCAGCTTCTGGGATTCCTTCTCCTGTAAGCCGCTGGTCTGCAGAACCGCAGCCACGCCTTCACCGGCAGCTTGTCCGAAGACCTGCGCATAGCCGGTCACGCCCAGAGTCAGGAGACTGCCGCATAACAATGCAGCGACGATCATAAAGGCCGCCGTGCTTTTCTTTAACATGATGTTCCCACCGTCCCTTCATGTAGAGCTCATGTATCCCGTAGCCGTCCGGACAGGACGGTATCTCTTCCAGTATATGCCGCAGCGTGTATTAATATTTATTAGGCCTAAAATTTAGAGATACGGCATCGGATCGACGGTTTTACCATCAATCCGCACTTCGAAATGAAGATGCGGGCCTGTGGAACGTCCGGTCGATCCCGATTCGGCGATGACCTGGCCTCTGTCTACCTTATCGCCGGCTTTGACTTTAATCCCGCCTTCACGGATATGGCCGTATAGTGTCCATACACCGCCGCCGTGATCGATAATCACGCAGTATCCGTAGCCGCTCCACCATTCGGCGACCAGTACGGTGCCGGAATCAGCGGCATGAATGTCCGTCCCCTGCGGAACTGCAAAATCTACGCCGGTATGCATTTTGCCGACTTCACCGGTTACCGGATGTGTCCGGTACCCGTATCCCGAGGAAATCCGCGCCGAGCCTACCGGGAGCAGGAACGGTCCGTTACCTCCGGCATAGTCCGAGGAGGAACTGGAGGAACTGGAGCTGCTGACGCTTCTGGAGGCTTTGGCTTTAGCTGCGGCGGCGGCTCTGCGCGCCGCTTCCGCCTTGGCTGCAGCCGCTTTGCGTGC
This sequence comes from Paenibacillus tianjinensis, assembly GCF_017086365.1. NCBI lineage: Bacteria > Bacillati > Bacillota > Bacilli > Caryophanales > Paenibacillaceae > Paenibacillus > Paenibacillus tianjinensis. The sequence continues at coordinate 5,741,390 of NZ_CP070969.1, forward strand.
CGCTTCCTCTGCCTTTATTTTGTCCTTCTGCTCTTCAAGCGCCGAACGTTCGCTGGCCAGCTGCACCAGCTTGGCGTTCTGCTCTTCAGTGACATCATCCGCTTCCTGGATCTCTTCATCGTAGTAAGCGATAAGCTCCTGCTTCTCGGCTTCCTTCTCCTTAAGCACCGTGCGCTGGGATTCCAGATCCGTATACAGTTGCTTGGCCTGGGCGTATTGCCCCTCGAGCTCCTGCTTCTTCGCGATCACTGTCTGCTTGTCCAGCTTATGCTGCACCAGCAGATCCTGGTCCTGGTCTACGATCATTTTCAGCGAGTCAGCCCGGTCCAGAAAATCCGAGAAGCTCGTTGAAGACAGCAGCACGTCAAGATACGAAACCGCACCGTCTGTGTACATCAGGCGGACGCGGGATTCCAGCAGCTTCTCGCGTGAAGCCACACGCGCCTCAGCTTCATCCAGCTCGGCCGCCGTCACATTCAGCGACTGCTCCGTACTGGCGATTTTGCCGGAGATGGTCTTCATCTCGCCTTTCACCTGGGTAATCTGATCCAGCACATACTGAAGATTCAGCGTCGTTTTGTTCTTATAGTGCTGGGCTACCTGATTGCGGGAGGCAGCCTGCTCCTGTGCGGCCTTGGCGGCCTGTACCTCTTGCTGCAGCTTCTTCAGCTGCTTATCTATTTCCGAAACGGTTGTCTTCTTGGCATATCCGTCAGAGGGCCCTAATAAAGTGACAGCCAGCAGTGCTACGGCTAATCCGGCGGCAATCTTCTTCAACTCGCACTCCCCATCCTTTTACTCATTTATTTAAAGTTCCTTTTACAGTGAACAGTCCTATACTCTCAGGAATTTGCGGATTGACACGGTACTTCCCCAGACGCCGATCAGTACGCCCAGACCGACCAGCAGCCCGCAGAGCAGCACCCAAATATTTTCAAACGGAATCAGCTGCAGTCCAAGCATCGGATCTCCCTGTACGGAATTCGTAAGACTGCTGTATCCGATATAGAGCACCCCAGAGGTCACGAGTGAACCAATCAGCCCGATGAGCGCCCCCTCAATAAAGAACGGCCAGCGGATAAAATAATTCGTCGCTCCCACCAGCTTCATGATACCGATCTCCTTGCGGCGGGCGAGAATCGTTACACGAATCGTATTGGAAATCAGGAACATCGACATCAGGGCCAGACCTGCTACAAAAATAAAGCCTATATTGCGTACAGCGCGCGTAATCTTAAACAACGTCTCTACGGAGCCTTTGCCGTAGTTTACTTTATATATCGGATGTTCTTCATGCGTTTTGTTTAGTGCTTCTATCTTATCTGCTACAAACGGGACTGTGGTTGGTTCAATGACTTCAACCAGCAGCTTGTCCGGCAGCGGGTTATTATCTTCGTCAAAGCCTTCCAGCAGCTCGGCGGCATCCGGTCCCATATCCTCACGGAATTCCTTAAGGCCCTGCTCTTTGGACACAAACTCCACCTTGCTCACTTCCGGCATGCTGCCGATTTCATTCTGCAGCGTTTCACGCAGCTTCTCATCGGTATTCAGCGTCAGATGCACATTGATCTGCACCTGGCTGTCCGCCTTGTCTGCTATGGAATTAACATTAAGCACAAGCAGTATAAAGACACCAAGCACGAATAAGGAGACGACAATAGATGTGATGGAAGCCACCGACATCCAGCCGTTGCGGAATACGTTTTTGAAGCCTTCCCGCACATGCCGCAAGAAGGTTTTAAAACTCATAACCATATTCCCCTCTCACTTGGTCTCTGACAATATTACCATTCTCAATCGCCAGCACCCGTTTGCGCATTTTGTTGACAATATCCTTATTGTGGGTAGCCATCACAATCGTTGTGCCGCGAAAATTAATTTCGTCAAGGAGCTGCATAATTCCCCAGGAAGTCTCGGGGTCCAGGTTGCCGGTAGGCTCGTCTGCAATAATGACGGAAGGGTTATTGACAATCGCCCGGGCAATGGCAATCCGCTGCTGTTCTCCGCCTGAGAGCTGAGAGGGCTCACGGTTCGCTTTGCCGCGCAGGCCGACTAATTCGAGCACTTCAGGAACACGTTTCCGGATAACCTTCTTCGGTGCTTCGATCACCTCCATCGCAAAGGCAACATTCTCATAGGCTGTCAGCTTCGGCAGCAGGCGGAAATCCTGGAACACTACGCCGATATTACGCCGGACGTACGGGATTTTACGCGGTTTGAGCTTACCTATGTTGAATCCGCCTACCGAGATCTGTCCTTTCGTCGGCGTTTCTTCTCTATAAATTAATTTCATGAACGTTGATTTCCCTGCGCCGGAGGGTCCGACGACATATACAAACTCGTTACGGTCAATCTTGACGGATATCCCTTGAAGCGCGTGGGTTCCATTGGGATAGGTCTTCCAGACATCCTGCATTTCGATCAAAATTATCACTTCCCGATTCTGACATATTCCGCCGGTCGTTTCGTTTCGACAGCAAACCGCGGAAGCTTCCATAAACTGCACAAATTACCGCAGGCGTATCTATTGTAACAAATCTGTAACTGCTTGAGTACCCGAAAGTTTTACAGGCATCGCACATATAGATATATTACCGGCTCTTGTCCGGCTGTCTCAGAACAGTATTACATTCGCTCCACCGTTGTTAAAATCCTGCCTGCCGGCAGCTTCTGCTTCTATATATCTGCTTCAAAAACTGATCATTGTAGGCTCACTTTATCCGGCGCGCTGCTTGGCAGCGCAAATCCGCCACCCTGAAGGAGTTTTTCAGATGAAAAAAAAACACGCCGCCCTCATCACCGTAATCGGGCTGCTTCTGGCCGGCTCCCTTCTGGCCGGGGGGCTTCATGTATATGGAAACCAGAAAACGATCCCCAAGGGCACCCGGCTCGCAGGCTGGGAGATCGGCGGGATGGACATATCCGAGGTCCGCAGCGGACTGGCTGCCAGGCTAAGCGCTCTGGAGGCTGTCCCGCTGATTCTCAAGGCGGAAGGAAACACTGAGATGACCGTCACCTTGGAGCAGGCTGGAACAACTTATGAGGCAGAGGAATTTCTGCGGGGGCTGAAGGCGTTAACGGACGGGGGACTGCTCCATCGTGTCCAAGCCCGGCGGAGCTTTGCCAGCTCTTGGAGCCTCGGCATTCATCTGGAGGTTAAACAGCTGCAGAGCAGCTTAAGTCCGGCTTGGGAACGGGAAACGTTCGGCATTCCGGCCGATGCGACCCGGCATATTACCGGAGATGATCAAATCCTCTACACCCCGGAAACGACCTCTTATAAGGTCGACTGGCATGGACTGGAGCTTGCCCTGCGGGCAGTCCTTCCTACACGGCTCAGCAGCGCAGAGTTCCTGAAGGGAAGGAGCATTACCCTTGAAGTGCCATTAACCGTTCAAGAGCCGGCTGTAACACTGAAGGCTTTGAAGGACCAGGGGATTGAGCGTAAGATTTCGCAATTCAGCACCTCTCTGGGCTTAAGCGGTCCGGGCCGCACCTTCAACGTGGAGGCCGCAGCGAAAGCCGTCAACGGCACGATGCTGCCGCCGGGGGCTGTCTTCGATTACGGCAAAGCGATTGAAAAAGCCCAGGCAGAATCCGGCTTCCGCGAGGCGCCGGTTATTGTGAACGGGAAGCTGCAGCCCGGCACCGGCGGGGGAATCTGCCAGGTCTCCAGCACACTATACAACGCGGCTCTCCGCTCCGGCCTGGAGATTGTGGAACGCCGCAATCACTCCCTGCCGGTCAGCTATCTGCCCAAAGGCCAGGATGCGACCTTTTCCCAAGGGTATATCAATTTCCGTTTCCGCAATAATACCGGTAAATATCTGATCATTAAGGCAGCGGTCCAGGGCCGGACGCTAACTGTAAAGCTGTTCGGCACCTTCCCGAGAAATGTCTACTATTCCGTTCAATCCCAAACGGTTGAGGTGCTGCAGCCCGCAGCTAAATATGTAGCAGATCCCTCTCTGCCCCGCGGCGGTACCCGCATTCTCCAGACCGGAAAGGCAGGGTATATCGTCGAGACCTATATCACACGTTTCGTTGACGGTAAAGCCGTAGAGAAGAAGAAGCTCTCCCGCGATGTGTATCCTGCCCAGAAGCAGGTGATTGCCATCAACCGCGGCGGTATGAGCAGTGCTGCCCGGCCGGAATCCCTGAGGAAGCCGCTGGTGGAAGACGGCGTGAGCAGCAGTGAATAAATATTACGGACAGCGGAAACTAACCGTTATTCAGAGCGCACAGCAAAAAAGACGGTTCAGAATACGTTCTGACCGTCTTTTTGTCCAGCTTTATAACACTGCTGAATTTCACAGCTTATTTTACACTGTCATTACTTTGGTAATTATTGGAGTTTACGCAAGCGCATTATACTGGGAGAATACCCGCAGCAGAAAGGATGAAGAAGGTTGAGCAATGTAATGACCTCTGAATGGTCCACAATGATCCGCAGCGCCCCTTCTGTTCCGGCCTCTCTCACCTGCCGTGAAACGATGCGCGTAATGTTCCAGCACCCGGAATCGAAATGCATCGTTGTCTGCAATGAGGGGGACGAGCCGGTGGGACTGCTGATGTGCGAACGCTTCTTTTTAAAAGCTGCCGGACGCCTGGGTGCAGATCACTTCTACCGGGAATCCATAACCAGGCTGATGATCCGTAGCCCCCTAATTGCCGACTTATCCGCCCCTGCCGCCTCCGTACTGGCTGAAGCCATGAACCGCCCCGATTTGATGAAAAATGATTGCATCATTATAACCTCCGAAGGCAAGCTCGCCGGTGTTGTCTACCCTTCAGACATGCTTTGCTCCCGGCAGTAAGGCATGTTCCCCCTGCCCGGCGTTATCCTCCACTGTAACTAACTCCATCTATATCTGCCTTAGAACAAGGTATCTGGTGACATATCAATTCTCCAGTAGCCGTTCACTTTTTTCAATTTGACGACTACCATTTCATTCGCCCCCTGGCCGTCAGGCTGTGGCACACTCAATTCGAATACGGCAGTGGTTGCTGTTTTGGAGACCATAATAGCTGTAGCCTTATCATACTGAAGCGCGTTGCCCACATCGGCATTCACCTGTGCCATTCTTCCCTTATACTCCAGGAATTGTGTCTGCACATAAAAGGCGGCGGCATTGTGCGTGTATGCTCTTTTTATGTAATTCATCAGTTGTTGCTTGGTGCCCAGGTCGCTGGAAAGGAAACGGTAATTCGTACCGTTGTATACGAATGTTTCCGGATTGTATACATTACCGCTTCTGCTGGCGTAGGTATACAGTTTTTTGGCGTGAACGACGAGCGGAATAATGCTTTTCACCGTCAGATTGTTAATCGTGGCCGGGCCCTCTTTACCCGGTACAGAAACCGCTACGGTCTTTATAGCCGTGCTTCCGGTGTCCGCCCCAGCTCCCATTGCCCCGCTCCCTGCCGATACCAGCCCCAGTGCCAGGGCCAACGAACCTGTCATCCACTTCTTGTTCATTCTCAATTCCTCCTTGTTGTTCTGCTTCATCCAATAGATCGCAGTTACTTCCATTACAATGACCGTTACTTTATACTTTACGGCGGCTTGTAAGCTAAAATACCCAATTCATATAGGAGTGAAAACGGATTTACGGGGGAATGGGAACAAAAAACTCCGCCCTCATTTGATAAGAAGGCGAAGCTGGGATCCGTTGCTTATTTTACTAACAGGTTCTAGGTTATTTTGTTACTTAATGGCAACTTGTGCCTCTGTCTTCGGGGAATCCGGCGCATCCTCATAATAAGCTGTGAACGAGATATTAGCTGTAATAATGCTTCCGGACTCCCCATTTGCAGCCGAATCCTCCGACTGCTGGAAGCTAAAAGAATCCACATTGATGATACGCGGCATAAGCTGCAGCGCAGTCAACCAGTTCCGGATACTGGTATACTCCCCTTCCACGATTGCTGTCATTTTCAGCTGCTTGACCGTAGGGAAAGCAATATCGGCCGAGCCCGTCATTTCCTGAATGGGATTATTCTCACCAATGGCGAAGCCAATATCTTTAAGCCTTGCATTCGTATAACTGCCGATCGTCCGCAGATCAAGTATAAGCTGTTCGCTGGCGTCGCCGCGCGGAAGCTGTGCCAGCAGAGCTTCTTGTTCCTGATTTGCTTCAGATGAACTCTTCAACTCGTCAATCTTCGTTTTCAACAGCCCGTTTTGCTGTTCTAGCTGTCCAATCTGCAGATCCTGATCCTCAATCTGGCGATTAACCGGCTTTACCCCAAATAAGAAGAAAGCGAACAGAAGCAGAAACAGCACAAGTACCCCGAGTACTATGGGTGAACGATATTTATTGATCTGTTCCATTCTCTGCAGCTCCCTCTTCATTATTCTGTGTAGCTGTCCCCTGGTTGTCTTCTTTCAGGCTTACCTTATATATTGCGGTGTAGGCTCCGGCCAGTGAAGCAGCAGACCCTGAATCGGCCTCACCTTCGGACAATTTCTCGATGGATGCATCCACAGTAAAGGACATCTGCCGCAGCTTAACCAGATATTCGGAAGCCTGCTCCATTCCCGGAACGTTCACGGTCAGATCAATCGAGGTGAGATAGGTATAATTGATATTCCGCAGAGCACTGCCTTGCGGCAATCCTTCCGCCAGTTCATTTAACACAGAAACGATGTTTAGTTTATACTTCATAATCTCATCTATTGCTGCCTTGCGGTCCAGTTTGGCGGACCCTCCGTTATTAAGCTGGGTTAACTCGCGTTGCAGCATGGCACTCCGGTCCTGCAGTCCCTGCAGCTGCTGCTTCTGGTCACTTAACTCGCCCTTACCCGAAGCAAAATAAATGCCGATCCCCAGTGTGCCAAGCAGCCAAAGTCCTACAAGCGCGATTACCACATAAGGGAATAACACAGCCTCCCTATCTTCGCGGGGCAAGAGATCAATATGACGGATACGATGGCCGAAGGCGGCTCCAGTAGCGACACGGTAGTTGTTCAGCTCCGGGTCCTGCCCTGTATCGGCTTCCAGCTGATCCAGATTGACCGGGATAATCTCCTGTTCGGACAGTGACTGACGCAGTTCTGTGTGAAGCTGTCTCCGTATGCCCGGTGTCCCTGTAATCAGCACATTGCTGATTCGGGTGCTCCCATCATGCAAGCTGTATTGATAGAAATTCAGCATCCGGGATATCTCGGCAGTGATCTCGACCATTTGCTCAGGTGACAGCACTTCCTCTGGTATTTCCAAAGAGGCGGCCGCTTCCGCGACATACGCTGTGATCTCAGGCCCCTTAGGTGCTTCCACTCTGTTCTGATGTAAATCTGCTACGTTAATCGTCCGGCTAAATACGGGGTTTCCGTCCCGGTACATATAAATGTCCAGCATGGACTGCTCCAGATGGATCAGCATCGTCTCGTTAAACACTTCTCCGTGACCGGCAGTAATGTTACGGGCAAGGGCAGTGGCAGATATTTCAACACTTAGGACCCGCAGTCCTGCAGCTTCCAATACATCAATGTAGTCCTGAATGGACTGCCGGGGTGCGGCAAAAACGAGCAACTGACTCTGATCTTCGTCCACCCCTGTTGTCACATAATCATAAACGGGATTCTCAAAAGGCAGATGAAGGCCGGTTTCGACCTCCAGCTTCACGAGTTGTTCCAGCTCTTTTTCGTTCGTGCTCGGGATGCTCATCTTGCGGATAATGATTTGTGCCGGCGGGATGGCTAAGGATACCCTGGCTCCCTTCAGTCCTTGCTGCTTCACCCAAGGCTTGAGGGCACCAAGCAGTGCCTCGCTGTCTGCGACCCGGTTCTCCACGATCATTCCGGAAGGCAGGGCAAGCGTCCCTTTTTTGCGGACCTCCCAGGTCTTGTTTTTCTTTAAGCTGATGTAGCGAACCGCAGATTCTTCAATCGAAATCCCAATCGCCTGTTGACCTAGTACAAGCATGCGATGATAACCCTCCTAACCGATAAACGTGAGATAAAAACCAATGATGTCCGGGCCATACAGCAATGCAACCATTGTGCCGAATGCCAAAAAAGGCCCGAATGGCATATGTTGTTTTTTTTGAACAAGCCCTGCAAGCTGCAAGCCTCCGCCAACTGCTGCACCAAGCGCACAGGCAATAAGAAAGGCCACAATGACATTCGGCCAGCCGAGAATCCAGCCCAGCAGCGCAAACAGCTTGACATCCCCCATTCCCATACCGCCAAACAGCGCCAGCAACAAAAGAACGCCACCGCCGCTCAGCGCACCAAGCAGATGAACCCAGAGCGGCTCATCCGCCATAAAGGGAACCAGTACCAGAAAGAGCGGCAGGAAAAACAACAGCACCTTATTCGGGATCAGCATGTATTTCAGATCTGAGACCGTAATAATAACCGACAAGCTGACCAGCAGCAGCCCCACCAGCCCTTTCAGCGTAAGCCCCAGCTCCAGATACATCCAGAGGAACAGGAGTCCCGCCGCTGCTTCACCAATCGGATATAGCAGAGAAACTTTCACGCCGCAGTGACGGCACTTGCCGCCGGACAGCAGATAGCTGAAGACCGGAAACAGATCACGCACAACCAGCCTTGTATTACATTTCGGACAGCGTGACGGTGGATGCAGCAGCGACTCTCCCGCCGGTACCCGCAGTGCCACCACATTGAAAAACGAACCAAGTACCAGCCCGAGCAACGTGATATAAATGGCGATGAATATAGTCATGGTAGTGTAGGGTCCCTTTCAGGGGTTTTAAAAAAGGAATCGGAATGGTTCCGATTCCTGAAAATAAAATAGTGATGTTCTAATGATCATTATCAAATATTTACTAAAGGGTTCAAACTATTAATTAGCAGGCTTTGCACTCAATATCTCTGCAACTGTAAAAGTCTTATCACTACCTGCGGTTATTGTAAGACCAGAAAGTTGACCTTGAGGGTCGAAAGAAACAGTTCCTGCCGTAATTGCAGCCTTTGTACTAGGCAATACTATTCCTTCATCTAAGTAACCCTTTGTAACTAGATCATCATTAGGAGTAGCTGTATCTCCATCAATTTTTACTGTCTTAGAGATGAAGTCGCCACCTTTTTCACCAATAATATATAATCGGGCTGCTTCATATATTTGTCGTGCAGTTGCAACATCAGCATCTTTTTTAGAATTATTAATTACATTACCGATCAAAGGAACTGCAATAACCGCAATAATCCCCAAAATAACGATAACTGCCAAAAGCTCAATCAGTGTAAACCCCTTCTGGTTCTCTTCCTTGCTCAATCTTTTTTTGATAGCTTGTTTCAACATTTCATTTTCCCCCTTGAATTAGGTAGTGTAGTAATACCGATAGAAAACTTATTCTACAATTTCTTGTCTTCCTTGCTACCTTGCTGCCTTGCCCTGATATAGAAACAAATCCTCCCATCGTCCAGCACCAGCGAAAGTTTCTTGGACTCCGCACAGCCTTCCCGGCGTCACCCCTCTCAATATATATACAAGGAACCGCTAGGTTCACATATTACCGTACAGACTGAACATCGGCAGCATAATGCTTGCCACTATAACCCCTACTACACCGGCCAAAAAGGCAATCAGCAGCGGCTCAAGCAGTGATTTCAGACGGTCGACCGTGTTCTCTACATCCATCTCGTAGAAATCAGCGACCTTGGACAGCATCGTATCCAGCGCCCCGGTTTCTTCTCCGATGGCAATCATCTGGGTAACAAGCGGCGGGAAGACCCATGCCTTCTTAAGCGGCTCAGACAGCGGTTTACCCTGCCGCAGGGAATCCCCTGCACTGCGGATAAACTTCCCGATCACTTTGTTGCCCGCCACCTCCTCTACAATCGCCAGTGATTGCAGGATAGGGACGGAGCTGGCATATAGCGAAGCGAAGGTACGGGTGAACTGGGCGATAGAGCCTTTCTGGTTCAGCTTACCGAACACCGGCAGCTTCAGCTTGGCATAATCAATTGCATAAGCGCCCTTCTCAGTCCGCTTGGCTACCTGATACGCTACCACTACCAGCAATACGCCGAGAATCCAGAAATACCACTGTCCCTGGATGCTTTTGCTAAGTGCCAGTACCATCTTCGTAATGGCCGGCAGCTCCGCATTCATCGACTCGAACATCGTGACGAACTGCGGAACGATTGCCCACAGCAGATAGACCACCGCTCCGATAGCCATCACTCCGACGGTGATCGGATAGGTCAGCGCGGATTTGATTTTTTCGGTCGTTGTATGCTGCTTCTCAAAGAACATTGCCAGACGCTCCAGCGTGCCCTCCATATTCCCTGACTCTTCTCCTGCGCGGATCATGCTGACAAATAGCGGCGGGAAAATTTTCTTATGATCTTGCACAGCCTGAGAAAATGCTATTCCGCGCATCAGGCTTGAGCCGACATCCTGCAGCGCTTTACGGAGCGGTTTGCTCTCGGTCTGTTCTGCCAAAATCCGGGTTGCGTCTACAATCGAGACCCCCGCACGCATAAGGGTGGCGAACTGGCGGCAGTAGATGATGAAATGAATCGTCTTGACCGGATTCCCGATATAAAGCTCCATTTGCATAATCGAGGTCTTGCGTTCTACCAGCGAAAATACGGTCAGACCGCGCTTGCGAAGCTCTTCCATGGCCGCAGGCTTGTCCGATGCGGTCAACTTACCCTTGATCTGCCTGCCCGATGAGGTCTTAACCTGATATTCAAATAATGCCATCAGCTGCCCACCTCATTCATGTAGGCTTTGGCTGCATCCGGTTGAACCAGCCCTTGGGCCAGATATTCACGGATGCTCATCTCGAGTGTATGCATGCCAAGCGCCCGGCCCGTCTGCATGACATTTTTAATCTGGTGTGTCTTCTCTGTCCGGATCAGATTGGCGACAGCTGGCGTATTGACCAGAATTTCTGTTGCGCACAGGCGGCCGCGTCCTCCAGCTCGCGGGAATAGCCGCTGGCTAATGACCGCAAGCAGGACTGAGGCCAGTTGCGAGCGAATCTGCCCCTGCTGATGACCCGGAAAAGCATCGATGATCCGGTCAATCGTCTGCGGGGCATCCGTGGTATGCAGCGTAGCCAATACGAGATGCCCTGTTTCTGCTGCCGTAATCGCTGCTGATATCGTCTCCAAGTCGCGCATTTCCCCCACAAGAATCACATCGGGGTCCTGCCGCAGGGCAGCTCGCAGCCCGCTTGAGAAGCTGTCCGTATCACTGCCAACTTCCCGCTGGTCGACCAGACATGTACCATGCCCGTGCAGGAACTCGATCGGATCTTCAAGCGTAACGATATGCTTGCTCTCCGATTGATTAATGGAGTGGATCATGGCTGCCAGTGTGGAGGATTTACCGCTCCCCGTTGGGCCTGTCACCAGGATCAAGCCCTGGGGCTTCCTGGCCAGAGATGCCAGCAGCGGCGGCATGCTGAGCTGTTGTAATGAAGGAATGTCTGCCGGTATGGACCGTGCAGCGATGCTGATGCCGCTGCGCTGGCGGAAGACGTTCACCCGGTACCTGACTCCATTCTCCAGCGGAAAGGAAAAATCAGCCTCCCCTGCAGCGGCAAGGGTCTTACTGTGACGTTCGCCCATCAGCAGTTCGGCCATCAAGGCCGATTCCTCAGGGCTGACGGCCTCTCCTTCAATCCGATGAAGCGCTCCATCAATCCTCATGACCGGAGGAGAACCTACGGAAATATGCAAATCGGAAGCTTTGGAGGAATAGGCCATATGGAGCAGTTGTATTATGTCTCTTGTGAATGTCGTCATCGGCTTCTTCCTCCCTCAAAATCAGTCCATCTTCTGATGGTTTTGTTAGTGTGACACCGTCTCGCGCAGAACCTCTTGAAGGGTAGTCATGCCTTGCGTAACCTTGAGGAATCCGTCCTCCATCAGTTGTACCAGCCCGCTTGTCCGGGCAGCGGATTTCATTTCTTCCACTGTTGCCATATTCGTGATCAGCTCCCGCAGATGATCATTAATCGTCAGCACCTCATGAATGGCGATACGTCCGCGGTAGCCCGTGGTATTGCAGCTGCCGCAGCCGCGGCCGCGATGCAGTCGTTCAGTCGGCAGACCGTGCTTACGAAGGACAATCGCTTCCTGCTCCGAAGGTTTGTATGTTTCTTTGCAGTCGTTGCAAATCTTGCGGACCAGACGCTGGGCGACTACCCCAATTAGTGAAGAAGCGGTAAGATAAGGTTCAATTCCCATATCCCGCAGTCTTGAAATGGTACTGACTGCATCATTGGTATGCAGCGTTGACAGCACTAAGTGCCCGGTAAGTGAAGCTCTCACTGCAATCTCAGCGGTTTCTGTATCCCGGATTTCCCCAACCATCACAATATTCGGGTCCTGACGCAGAATGGAACGGAGTCCCGCTGCAAAAGTCAGCCCTACCGCAGGATTCACATGAACCTGATTGACCCCTTCGAGCTGATATTCCACCGGATCTTCGACCGTGATAATATTGGAACTCTCCACATTAAGCTGGTTCAGTGCAGAATACAGAGTAGTGGTCTTCCCGCTTCCGGTTGGTCCTGTAATCAGCAGAATGCCGTACGGTTTGGCAATCATCTCCCGGAAAGCAGCATGATTCGGCTCGCTGAAGCCGAGGCTGTCCACCGATTTGATACCTGTGCTTAGGTCGAGCAGGCGGAGTACAATTTTCTCGCCGTGCATCGTGGGCAGAGACGACACGCGGATGTCGACCATCTTATAGTCGAATTGCATTTTGATCCGGCCATCCTGAGGAAGCCGCCGCTCGGCAATGTTCAGCTTGGCCATAATCTTCAGCCTGGCAGTAATAAAGCCCTGCATTTGTTTAGGAATAACACGTTCCGTCCGCAGCGCTCCGTCGATCCGGTAACGGATCGTGAGATTATTCTCGCCTGGATCGACATGAATATCGGATGCCCGCAGCGCAACAGCCTGCTGAATCATCTGGTTAACGAGCCGGACAATCGGCGAGTCCTCGTCCGTAATCTCTGTCTCTTCAATCTCTTCCTGGGTAGGAAGTTCTACCATCATCTGGCTCATTGAATCGCGCATGCCGTAATGCCGGGCTATCGCCCGCTGGAGTTCGTCCCGGGTAGAGATAGCCGGTTCAATCTTGAACCCTGTGCTCATCCGCAGATCCTCAATGGCGAAATAGTCCAGCGGATCGGCCATGGCAACCATCAGCTTCCCGCCCTCTTTCATAAATGGCAGCACCTGATAACGCTTAGCCATACTCTCCGGAATGATCTGCGTGATTGCCGGATCAATCTGATATTTAAACAAGCTGACATGCGGGATGCCCAGCTGGAATTCCAATACTTCAATTAACTGCTGTTCGGTGATATAGCCCTGCGAGATTAAGAGATCTCCGAGCTTGCGTTTGGTCTTGCGCTGTTCACCCAGAGCCTCAAGCAGCTGTTCCTGCGAGATAATGCCGTTCTCTACCAGCAGGTCCCCGAGTCGCTTTTTTATGATTGCCAACGTCCACTCATCCCCACTTCATAGAGTTTATTATTTATATATCGGATACTAGAAGAAGAGATTTAGGCCATGAACTACAGTTTTACCAAGACAAGGCCGATATCATTATGTATTCCGGTGCATCTCCAAGTCCAAGAAGACATAGAAAGTCTAAGAGATTGTAGTTCCAAATACTTAAAAATTAGGGTAATTTTTCATAGATAATCATTGCCTATACATGTAAATTGTCCTAGAATGATATATAGCATATAACCGATTTATTTACAATTATGATTTCCAATTTCCGACTGAATTCGATGCAAATTTTAATATTTATACCAATTTATTCAATATACAAACAGGGGGAATCGTCAAATGAAACTATTAAGGCGCAAAAAATGGATTCTGATTTCTGGTATCCTGCTGTCGATTCTTATCATTGCCGCATTTATTCAAGGTTTCCTTGTATCCGTTAATGCTACCAATACTAATTACACGATTCGTATTCTGGAGATTACCGACCCGAACAGCGACAGCCTCAAGCTTAGTGCGAGCGATCCCTTCCCCTTTAGTGAGTTAGATGAACTGCAGAATGTATCCAATGTTAAAATTGACACCATTACCATGAAGCGGTTCGTGTCGCTGCGTGAGAATTGGGACGGCAAATACGACGCCATTTATATCGGTAAAGGTGATTACAGCACAAAGTTGATTAACAGCAACGGGAACAGCAGCACAACTGTTAGGGAAGAAGCCCATAAAACCTTAAGCATCGAGAATGATATTACCCTCCTTAAAGCGAAGGAAATAACCGACTATTACATTAATAAGGGCCTCTATGTATTTTTGCGGGAGGAGACATTCACCGCCCAAGCTACAGCTGCGGCCAAACAGGGGAATTTGTACGCTACCTTTAATCCATACCGTACCGCTGCCAAATCCAATATTGTTTTCCTTAACAACAAGGCGGCTCTGGACAATTTCACAGCAAAAATCAAAGACGCCTCTTCTCCCTATCTGACCGGCCTGACCCAGCGTCCAAGACTTGCGATAAGCAACAAGGCAGATATTATCAGCTACCGTAATACGCCAAGTCATGCCTACGTTTCAGGAGATACACTGAGCTTCAATGTTAGTCTGGACAATATCACCAACTTAACTCAGCGTCCCGTCCGGGTCCGCTTGTTTATGAACGTAGACTCTTCACTGCCAATGAAAGAGAACAACGTCGTTGCTACAGAAATTATGAATTCCTCCTCGGGAACAATCAGCTACAAGCTTCCGCAGACCTATTCAGGCCCTTTGTACTGGAAAATGGAGATTACCGATACCCTGAGCGATTTGAAAGATTTCGACTCCGGCGTCATACTCTACAAAGGCATCAAGCCCGTAATTAAGGTGCTGCAGGTAATGCCGGCTGGCTTGACAGACAGTAATTTGAAAAGCACTGTATACAAAAACATGGATTCCTCCTATTTGACCGGCACAAACAGTAAGGATTTCGAAATCCAGATCACACCAATAGATATGAGAGCCTTCAACACATATATTGCCAACCATATCAGCGCAACCGATCCTACCTCCGGATTAAACGGAGTCTACGATATGATCGTATTCGGCTTCCAGGACATGTACGACCGTGTCAGCACACCCATGTTATCCAAAGCTGCTGCAGATGCGGTTAAGGCCTTTGCCGAACAAACGAAGCAAAGTCTGATGCTGACCCATGACACCATTTTCCGTGAGGTCGATGCCAATACGGCTACACCAGCATTAGACCCCTTTGTGGAGAGCACTACGGGCGGAGTCCAGAACCTGAACTATTGGAGTTCCTATTTCCATGACATGGTTGGCCAGGCGCAGCCGCGGACCTATCTGGGCGGCAGTGCAGTCAATCCTTCTACGAAGGTAGTGTCGGTAAACGAAGGTCTTTTGACGCAGTATCCCTTCGATCTCGACAAAGCTGACCTGACTTCAAGTACGGGACGCTACACGGTTGCCACTACCCATGACCAGTTCTTCCCGCTGAACCTGGAGCGGGCTGATGTCATTCCTTGGTACAACATTTCCGGATCCGGCCGGGATACCGATGACAGCTATAACCATTTCTACACGTACTCTGTCGGCAACATTACTTTTTCCGGCACAGGCCATACCAACAAAAACTTTCCCCAGTGGGAACAGATGCTGTTCGTCAATACAATGTACCGTGCGTTTACCGGAGCTAACCACGCTCCTGAGATTACCGTTGTTATGCCCGCGGATAAGAGTATCAAGCCTTCGTACCAGGACAAACTTGTTGTTAGTTATACGGTCAATGATTGGGATCTTAAGGATAAAGATCTCCTCACTGGCATTAAGTTTAAGGTCAATAACGAATACTTGTCTGATTATGAAATGGCCGAGAAGACAGTGCAGTCCGGGGAGACCGTAACACAAACCTTTAACAACCCGCTTCCCGAAGGAGGCGCCCTTCAGATTGAGATTACGGCTAAGGACAGCCAGGGAGCCCTCTCTACCAGAACGGTGAACGTAACCGTAGAAAAGGTGGGTTCGAATCTAACTCTTAGCCGGACTGTGTCTTCGAGTGCAGTGGAAAGAGGAGATACAGCTAACCCTCTTACCCTTACTTATACCGTTACACCGAACTCGATCCCTGCTTATACCGTTCAGAATGGAGAGCAGACGATTAGTAATCTGACAATTTCAAATGTCGAGTATTCAGAGCGATTCCCGGCAAATCTTGAGTTTATAGATCCTCTGCCAGCCGGAACTTCCAAGAGCGGCAGTCTTACATCCGGGTATACACTGACGAGAAACCTTGGTGAGATCAAGTATCATTTGTCTGCGGATGGTAAAACTTTCGAGCCTGACGCCGGCCAAACCATTAATTTCAGCCTTAACGCTGTCGCTGGTGAGAAGAAATCCTATTTGCTGGAGAATGCAAAATTGAGTTTTGAAGAGGTACATGCTACTTCAGAGATTTACAGTTCAGTAAATAGTATTAGCAGTGAATTTAATGCGTTCTTGTTTGGCGACATCAAGCTGAAGAGTACTAGTACAGACGGGAATCTGGCTGCGGCCGGAAATGCGGAGTTTACCAGCTATAGCCTTAACGGGCACGGTACCCGAACTCTGGTAGTCGGGGGGAACTTTATATTCAATGGCGGAAATGGCGCCAAAATCCATGGCAACGTCGTTTATGGGGGAACGTCGACAGTTACTGTGAATAATTCTGTTGAAGGTTCGGTAACCAAAGGAACTCCAATCGATTTCACAGAAACCCAGCGG
Source organism: Paenibacillus tianjinensis (assembly GCF_017086365.1). Classification (NCBI taxonomy): domain Bacteria; kingdom Bacillati; phylum Bacillota; class Bacilli; order Caryophanales; family Paenibacillaceae; genus Paenibacillus; species Paenibacillus tianjinensis. The sequence continues at coordinate 5,758,101 of NZ_CP070969.1, forward strand.
CTTATGCTGCTAGAGTCCAGCAGTCTTGATTCCCTGGCTGCAAAGGTTGTTGATGGCCAATCTCTAGACTTCACCGGCACGGATAGTAATCGGAATGTTTTTGATGTTACAACGGATACTCTGAAAAATGTCAAGATAGAGGCTCCGGAAAGCTCGACGGTTATAATCAATGTACATGGAGAATCCGTTTCAATGCAGGGCGGCTTTACCTTGAAAAATGTCAAAAGCAATCATGTGCTTCTAAACTTCCCTGAAGCGAAGTCACTTACTATTGGCGGGATAAGAGTAGATGCTACCATTCTTGCACCTTTAGCCAGCGTACAGTTCGACAATGGTCAAATATCCGGTACTCTTATTGCTAAAAATCTTTACACCGATAACGGCGGATCTTTAAGACTGGATGTATTCACCGGAACGCTTCCGGAGGTCGTAAATGATACTCCCCCTGACCGGCCAAAGCAGACGATTTACTTTAACCCGGCAAGCTTTGAAGCTATCGTTAAAGTAACCTCTCTCTCCCTTGAGGGAGCACGGATCAATATGAACACCGAGCTCGGGATGAAATCTATGGTTACTGTCCTGCCGGACGATGCGAGCAATAAGGAAGTCTCCTGGGTTTCTCTGAACCCGGATATTGCTACAGTTACCGATGAAGGTGTAGTTAGAGGTATTAAGGCGGGAACTGCTTCGATTCAAATTACGGCGAGAGACAGCAGTGGTGTTACAACTTCGGCAATAGTAGAAGTCATTTCTCCCGATCTGAATATCTCAGGGCCAACCCAGGCTTATGTAGGTGATCATCCAGCATTTGAGGCGCTGTATGATACGGCTGACCTCATTGAGGGTTACGAATGGTCAATTAAACCGGACAGTAATTCGGCAGGAGCTACTCTCAGTTTACCTTCGGGTTCGCTTAACGAACATGTTACTATGACGGCTATCCGGTCCGGTCAAGCTACACTCGTGGCGACTGTAAAGACTAACAAGTTTAAAGATGGAGCTGCCAGCAAAGAACTTACAGTGACCTTTACCAATCCTGTAAGCCAGATCACTATTGACGGAGTATCCCAGGTAAATGTCGGGCAGAAAATCCCCTTACAGGTAAGAGTGGTTCTACCGGATAATGCTGATCCCGCTGTTTATACCTGGAGCTTGGAAGGCGCCGGTGGCACCTACGCACAAATTATTCCTGGCAGCACCACCAGCAGCATAGAGTTAAAAGGACTGCAGATTACCGAGAAGGACAAACCTGTTATTGTGAAGGTCACTACACCCGGCCCTATCCCGGGACAGCCTGTCACGGCAACTGCTCTAATTACGGTGGGGGCAAGATTAACCGGGTTAAGTCTACCTCCAACAATCGACATTGGAGTGGGGAGCGAGAATTCTCATAACCTGTTTAACACCAGAGATCTGACCTTATTCCCTGTAAGCATGACGCTGGCCGATATCGAAGGCAAGCTGGAATGGACCAGCAGCAATCCTGCTGTAGTTAGCGTATCAGGGAACGGCGTAATTACCGGTATCATTAAAGGTTCGGCAACGGTCACTGCAACCTATAAGGATAATCCTGCAATTAAAGATTCGATTCAGGTGAATGTGATTAATGAGGACCGCTACTAAAACTGCTGTAAGCAGAAACAATCTCTCCGTCCCCTCAGGAGGGTAATCAAAAAGAACCCCCGGACAATACCAGCGTAACTTCACTGGTACCCCGGGGGTTCTTTGGGTTTGATGATCTTTTCTAATTCAGCTTCACGCCTTCAACACGGATATTGACTGTATTAACACGGGGCAGACCTGCCTGCTGGTCGTTAAAGATCTGATTATTGTAGGTAGCTTTGAAGCGGGTCAGGCTGTTATTAGCGGTAAAAGAGATATCTCCAGTACCTTCTGCCGCACTGCCGCGTACAGCATTGATCGTCAGATCTCCTTTGGCGAAGAATCCACCGCTTAGCGAAAAGATTGAACCTACACCGTACAGCTTCGCGTCGGAATCCGTATAAAAGAACGCATCCAGCGGGGCAGGTTCATTATTGGTGAAGGCTGCCAGACGGTTAATCAGAATTCTGCCTTGGGATATGAGCACCAGCTCTTTGTTATTCAATCCTTTAATCGAGGCATCTTCGACAATGGTCGTGTAATCCTCTGCTGAGTCTGGCGAGGAAGCCCGGAGAGCAAAGATCGTTGAGTCGAACTCCACCTTCCCGCGGATTTCCACTTTTCCAGTAACAAGAATATTTGCCCGCACTTGAATCGGCGTAGCATTCCCGTAATTATTGATAATTAAGTCTCCGTCAATGATATACCAGTTGCGGGGTGAGGTTGAGTTTTTAGCGCTTTGCCTATAATTAATTCCACTTAGCTCGGTACCATCCAACGTCAAATTGCCTTTATAGATTACGGATTTACTCGGCTGAGTCAACTGCTGCACTGCAGTATTATAATCCGTTAGATTCTTCTTCCCTTGCTCCGAAGTGTCCGCAGGGTCAGGCTTGGAAGGAAGCACCGGATGATCAAAGATAGATTGATAATTAGTACCCAGATAATTGATCAGATTGCCGGATGCCAGGTTCTCCGAAATCTTCTTTCTATCCGCTCCAGCCCCTACCGCCTCAGCAATTTTATCGATAAAGGAGTACTCCACATTCACCTCAACGAAACTGCGGTGACTCTTGATTTTCACGTTCTGCTGGGGGATTTTTCCGGTCATCGAGGTGGAGGAACTAAGTTTATCCGCTGTAACCGGTTGTTTGTCCTGTTCCTGATAGACAAGCTTATTCAGTGATTGAACATGGGCCTCGCCCGAGAGCTCAAAGGGTTTGGATACAAAGGAGTGGTCTCTAGTTTTATATTTATATAGAGCAGTGTCACTAATGGTCAGTGTATTGCCGGCATATATATTGCCCTGAATATAAGGCGAACCGTTAATGGTTAAATTATTCTCCGAACCAAGGGTATACTTCAAGAAGTCCGGAAAAGTATCGATTACCACCGTCTGCGACAGCGTCCGGGTTACACCGTTTACATCCGCCTCAGCAGTCAGAGTCAGTCTGTAACTGACCGATTGCCCTGCCTGGGCGGGTCCGCTTTTTACAGAATTGACCTTAACAATTTTACCTACTGCAGTTACACCCTCTGTCTGAAGCAGGTCGGTGCTTACCAGAAGTCCATTCGATCCGCCTGCCTGTAAACTCTGCAGAAAGTTCGCAATCTTGCCATCCAGCTCACCTTGGCTTAAGTCCACACTCTTACCAACTTCTTTATTAAGGCTTGCAGTAATATAGGCTATCGCTTCATCGAGGGTCTTCTCCGCCAGGTGCAGGCTCTGAACGTCGTTCTTCCGGGTCTCCGTCCGCTGTGCCCCCCCGACTGCTGCGCTCAGCACACTAAGCCCAAGGATGGTAAGCAGCAAAACAATAAACATCACCAGTACAAGAGCGGATCCCTGCTCTTCCCTGAAGCGCCGCGCTGCTACTCCCGGCCTTTTATAAATGATATGACGCTGTGACGGTTCAGACATCTGCCAGCCACCTCCTAAAATCCGAATTTACTTTCAAGTTCCATAGTGTAAGCTCTGCCGTCATACATCTGGGTCAGTTTTAGCTTGATTTTAATGAGTCCGGTATCGCAGGGAAAGGTGGTCTGGCAAGTCCTCCCATCAGCAGAGGTTGAAGAAATGACCGAACCCGTTAGACTAGAGTGAATGGAAGTCCGGCGATCATTCGGATCAGGTACGGCCGTAATCGCCCCAATAACAAGGCTGCCTCCCGAAAAGGCGATCATCTCATCGGCAGCTGACCCTTTTTTTAGCGTAATCCCGTTTATGTTGGTGGTGTTTATTACACTTTCAGGAGCATAGGTATATAGTTCATTAATAATGGTAGACATAATAATATCGGCTTCATCCCGCAAAGCATTCTCGATCGTTATTTTGTGATAACTGCGGAAGCCAAACATGGTTACCATTGAAATAATGCCGACTATCATAGAAAAGAGCGTTAAGGCTGCGATCATCTCGATTAGGGTAAATCCCTGCTCCGACTTCAACCGCTCAGCGAATTTTTTCATCTGTAATATAACCCTCCACCACTGTACTAGCAGTATGGCCATTAGGGCCGCCAGGTCCTGTTACCGTTACCTCTACAGGAATTAAATACGGTGCCATCTCTTGTTTGCGGATATCCACCGCCCCTTCCGTATTTCCGCCGATCCTGCCATTCTTCATTTCCTGATGCAGATCAGCCTGATAAGTAATATCCACCTGATAGCTGACATTATTGATTACCGGATTAAGCACATTGGCAAGTGTATTCACGTCCGTTATTATGCCATCATAGACTGCGCAGCTTACCGAGGTCTCCGTAAGAGGGACACAGCCGGATGCCTTAATACTGGAGTGACCTGCAACTGCAGGCTGCGTCCCATTTGCGGGTTTGCCTTGAAAATACACGCTCATTGTCTCAAAGTCCTGCTTCTCCATATAAAAAAGCGCGTTCCGCGCCAGATTGACCATAATTGTCTTATTCTGGTTCGATTTCGAGTAGGACAGCGCCCGGGTAAAATAAGAGGTTAGCACCAGGGAAACAATCGAGAGAATAACAATGGCTGCCAACACCTCAATCAGGGTAAACCCCTTCTCTGTGCCCCCTGTTGTATTCATTTTATCTTTCAATACCATCCGGTTCGCTCCTCATCCTGTTCTGCCTGTCATAAGTCCTATTCCTTGCACCGATCTGAATCTTTCTACCTATTCCCATTATATTCTTTCATTAGTTGCCCCAGCAATCCTATTAGGCATAATTATTCTAGAGATTTCTACTATGTATATCGGTTTTGCGCTGTGCTATCATTTGTGCTAAAAGGAGGATGTATCCATGGCTTTAATAGAATGCAAATTTTATTCCGAAGTGCTCGGATTAAGCACCTCAATGACGGTTATTCTGCCGCAGCAGACGACTACGCAAATTGGTCTAAGCAATGTCAAAAGGGGAGATCTTCACCCGACACTCTACCTTCTGCATGGTTTATCGGATGACGACTCTATCTGGCTGCGCCGGACCTCGATTGAACGGTATGTGGCAGAGCTGGGTATCGCCGTGGTCATGCCGCAGGTGCACCGCAGCTTTTATACGGATATGGCGGGCGGGGGCAATTACTGGACCTTTATCAGTGAGGAGCTGCCGGCGCTCGCACGCTCGTTCTTCCCGCTGTCGCCAAAACGTGAGGATAACTTCGTAGCCGGTCTCTCTATGGGCGGGTATGGGGCGTTTAAGCTGGGACTGCGCAAGCCGGAGACTTTTGCCGCTGCGGCAAGCCTTTCCGGGGCGCTGGATATGGCGCATGATTTCATCAACTGGGAAAACCCTTCTCAGAAGAGCCGGGAGTATGAGCTTATTTTCGGGCAAGAGGATATCGACGGTACTCCCAATGATCTGCTGTGGCTGCTCAAGGAAGTAGACCGCTCCAAAGGACCTAAACCGCTTCTCTACCAATGCTGCGGCACGGAGGATTTCCTGTATGAAAATAATCAGAGCTTCCGCAAAGCCTGCGCCAAGACTTCACTGTCTCTAACCTATGAAGAAGGTCCGGGTGCACATGAGTGGGGCTACTGGGATACCAAAATCCAGGATGTGCTGAAATGGCTGCCGCTAGGTAAATAATCAGGCCGGTGCTGTAAAAAAAGACTGTCCTTCCCGTAACCCGATACGGTGAGGACAGTCTTTGGTTTAGGTCATGCTTAATGCAGATCAGCCTGACTGTTTATTCGGCACTGCTGGTATGCTGTGCTACCCATTTACCTGCTTCCTTCAAAGAAGCTTCAGCCCGTTCAATCGCCGCTTTAACCTGCACAGTGGCTGTGCCGCCATAGACGTTACGGGCGTTCACTACAGCCTCAGGCTGGAGAACAGCATAAATCTGGTCATCGAACAGCGGTGAGAACTGTTTGAATTCGTCCAGCGTCAGGTCGAGCAGGAATTTGCCTTCATTGATGCAATACAGCACGGTTTTGCCGATCACCTCATGAGCCTGGCGGAAAGGCAGTCCCTTGCCTACCAGGAAGTCAGCGATATCGGTCGCATTGGAGAAGTCGGTATTGACCGCTTCACGCATCCGGGTTTTGTTCACCTTCATGGTGGAGATCATCGGTGCGAACAGCTGCAGCGCCCCTGTCAGTGTGGCTACTGTATCAAACATGCCCTCTTTGTCTTCCTGCATATCCTTATTGTAAGCCAGCGGCAGCGATTTGAGCACGGTCAAGAGACCGATCAGGTTGCCGTAGACACGGCCTGTTTTGCCGCGTACCAGCTCGGGTACATCCGGGTTCTTCTTCTGTGGCATGATGCTGCTGCCGGTGCAGAACGCATCGTCAAGCTCTACGAAGCTGAATTCCGTGCTGCTCCACAGCACGAGCTCTTCGCTCAGCCGGGACAGATGGGTCATAATAAGCGCTGCGTTCGCCAGGAATTCAACAATGAAGTCGCGGTCGCTGACAGCGTCCAGGCTGTTCTCGTACACACTGTCGAAGCCAAGCTGCTCCGCCACAAAATGCCGGTCAATCGGGAACGTCGTTCCGGCCAGGGCCCCTGCGCCCAGCGGAAGTACATTGATCCGCTTGTAGCTGTCCGTCAGGCGCTCCGCATCGCGGCGGAACATGGACACGTAAGCCAGCAGATGATGGGCGAACAGGATGGGCTGTGCGCGCTGCAAATGCGTGTAGCCGGGCACAATCGTCTCCACATTGTCTTTAGCCTGTTCAATCAGGGCTTCCTGCAGTTCATGCAAGAGTCCCACGAACTCCACCACCCGGTTACGAAGATACAAATGCATGTCTGTCGCTACCTGATCGTTGCGGCTGCGTCCCGTGTGCAGCTTGCCGCCTACCGGACCAACCTCCCCGATCAGATTCTTTTCGATATTCATATGAATATCTTCGTCCGCTACAGAGAATTCAATCTCGCCGGCCCGAACCTTATCCAGCACCTTGTTCAGCCCGGCCTTGATGGTTTCAACATCCTCCTGCGGCAGAATACCGCATTTGCCCAGCATCGTCACATGGGCCAGACTGCCCTGCACATCCTCTTCGGCCAGCGCCTTATCAAATCCGATGGATGCCGTATATTCCTCCACCAGCTTGTTTGTTCCTTTGGTAAACCGTCCGCCCCAAAGCTTGCTCACCTGTTATGTCCTCCTCTGCTGGACGATAGAAGGGCCGCTCCTGTCCTGACGGAGGAACGGCCTTCTAGTGTCCGCTTATATGATATGCTGCTATAAAACCGCCGAGCGGCTAAAATAATCTACTTATTCGATTCCGCCACACCGGCAGAAACCTTCAGACGCAGTGCATTCAGGCGGATAAAGCCTGTCGCATCCCCCTGGTCATACGCCTGGGTCGGATCCGCCTCCATCGTCGCGATGTCCGGATTGTACAGGCTGACCGGAGATTTCACGCCGGCACCGATAATGTTGCCTTTGTACAGCTTCACGCGAACCGTACCGGTTACGTTCTTCTGGCTCTCATTCACCAGGGCCTGCAGCGCAAGACGCTCAGGAGCGAACCAGAAGCCGTTATATACCAGCGTACTGTAACGGGTGATCAGGCTGTCACGCAGGTTCATCACTTCACGGTCCATCGTGATGGATTCCATTTTGCGGTGAGCGGTGAACAGGATGGTTCCGCCTGGGGTCTCGTACACGCCGCGGCTCTTCATGCCGACAAAACGGTTCTCAACCATGTCCACACGTCCAATGCCATGCTTGCCGCCCAGCTCATTCAGCTTCTCCATCACCTGCAGCGGAGTCAACGCTTCACCGTTTAGCGCCACACAGTTGCCTTTCAGGAAGTCCAGCTCCAGGTACTCCGCTTCATCCGGAGCATCCTCCGGAGCATTGCTGAGCAGGAACATTTCTTTGTTCTCCGGTGCGCTTGGATCAAACCACGGATCCTCCAGCACGCCGCTCTCATAGCTGATGTGCAGCAGATTGCGGTCCATTGAATATGGCTTCGCCGCCGATGCCTGCACCGGAATGCCATTGGCTTCAGCGTAGGCAATCATTTCCGCACGGCCCGGGAACTGGTTGCGGAACTCTTCCAGCCGCCAAGGCGCAATCACCTTGATGCTTGGCGACAATGCCGCCGCATTCAGCTCAAAGCGGACCTGGTCATTCCCTTTGCCCGTTGCGCCATGGGCAATCGCTGTAGCGCCTTCGGCGATGGCAATGTCCACCATACGCTTAGCGATCAGCGGACGGGCAATGCTTGTTCCGAGCAGATATTGGCCTTCATACAGCGCACCCGACTGGAACATCGGATAGATGAAGTCATTTGCGAATTCGTCGCGGAGATCGTCGATGTAGACCTTCGATGCGCCGGTTGCCAGCGCTTTTTCCTCCAGGCCGTCAAGCTCTTCCTTCTGGCCGATATCGGCGGTGAAGGCAATAATCTCCGCATCATAGGTTTCTTTGAGCCATTTCAGGATGACTGAGGTATCCAGTCCGCCGGAATAGGCGAGTACGATTTTTTCTTTTGCCATGGGGGTGCAACTTCCTTTCAGTGTGGGGGTATAGGATCAACTTAGGCACAAGAGTATAGCTCCGGTGCCCGGACGCAGACTGCGTGAAGGTTTGGACTTTCGGCCGCTGTTATCATTGAATCAATTACTGTATAGATCGAATCAGAGATTTTTCTATTTTGGGATTAGCTGTGACTCCAGTGAATGTTTGGACTTCCAGCCGCTGTTGTCTTCAGATTTCCTAATTTGAACCGCTTATAGCGGTAGAAATCCGAAGACAAAGGCGGACGCTACCGCTCTTACAGTTCCAAAATTCCCTTCCGCCACTTTTCCCTTAATATTCAAATTCAGTCTATGCAGCTATAGTATGAATTCAATGACAAAGGCGGACGCTACCGCTCCTACAGTTCCAAACTTCACTCCGCTGCTTAGCACCGGATATCAGCTCCAAAGGCCAAGTTCATCCTATATAGTTTTTATATAGTATAAGACCAGACATATTAGTTGGAATTACTCCACCTAAATCCTGGTTTGACCGTCATATCTACGTTATAAGTGGAATTTCTCCACTTATTTCCGTTTACATACCCCTTTGATGGTACTTTCCGAAAAATTAAGTGGAGATTATCCACTTAGAATTTCGATGTAGGTGCATGAGCGGAAATTAGGCGGAGAAATTCCAATTAATAATAAATTTGATAGCTAAAACAAAAGTAGCAGAACTGCCTTACCTTAGCCCATCAGCGCAGCCATCAGCGCTTTTTGCGCATGCAGGCGGTTCTCAGCCTGGTCGAAGATAACCGAGTTCGGGCCGTCGATCACGCCGGTGCTGACCTCTTCCTCACGGTGGGCCGGCAGGCAGTGCAGGAACAGGTAGTCGCTTTTCGCGCCTTTTACCAGTTCTTCATTGACCTGATAGTCCTTGAACGCTGCTTCACGCGCCAGCTGCTCAGCTTCGAAGCCCATGCTCGCCCATACATCCGTGTAGATGACGTCAGCATCCTGCACCGCTTCCTGCGGGCTGCGGGTGATAACGATGTTCGCGCCAGTCTCCTTGCCAATCTCACGCGCCTCCGCAACTACAGCGGCGTCAGGCTCATAGCCTTCCGGTCCGGCAATCGAGACATGTACGCCCAGCTTGGCCCCGCCGATCAGCAGGGAATGCGCCATGTTGTTGCCGTCGCCGATGTAGGCGAGCTTGAGGCCTTTGAGCTTGCCTTTATGCTCATAGACCGTCTGGTAGTCAGCCAGCACCTGGCACGGATGCGCCAGATCGCTTAGTCCGTTAATTACGGGAACTGAAGCGAAGCGGGCCAGCTCCTCCACCTTATCATGACCGAAGGTACGAATCATGATGCCGTCAAGGTAACGGGACATCACCTGTGCTGTATCGCCAACCGTTTCTCCGCGTCCAAGCTGGATGTCATTTTTGCTGAGAAACAACGCATGACCGCCAAGCTGAAACATTCCGACCTCGAAGGATACGCGTGTGCGGGTCGAGGATTTTTCAAAAATAAGTCCAATCGTCTTGCCCTTCAGCGGCTGGTAGACCTCACCGTTCTTTTGCTTCTGCTTCAGCTCTATAGCCAGATCAATCAGATACGTGATTTCCTCCGGACTATAGTCGTTCAGCTCCAGCAAATCACGGCCTTTGAGCTGCTGTGCGATAGTCGCCTTATCGCTTTGTACTCCCTGGCTCATGAATGTGCCTCCCCGTTAACTTTGTTAGCATAAGTATGAATGAGCTGGACTAGAATGTCCACCGCCTGGTGGATCTCATCCTCACTCACATATAGATTAGGCAGCAGCCGGATCACGTTCGGTCCGGCCTGCACGAATAACAGTCCCTGCTTCTGTCCGGCCAGTACAATATCCCCTACCGGCTCTGCGCATTCGATCCCGATCAAGAGGCCTTTGCCGCGGATTTCCTTCACAAACGGCGTATCCGCCAGCTGCTCTCTCAGCAGTCCGCGCAGGTACTCTCCCATCTCCTGGGCACGCTGCGGCAGCCCGTCTTCGAGCATGATTTCGATCGTCGCTTCCATCACCGCTGCAGCCAGCGGCGTGCCGCCGAAGGTGCTGGCATGGCTGCCCGGGCTGAAGGCTTCGCGCAAATATCCTTTGCCGAGCATTACGCCTGCCGGAAATCCGCTGGCTACCCCTTTGGCCAAGGTGAAAATATCCGGCTCAATGCCGTAGTGCTGATGAGCAAACAGCTTGCCTGTGCGGCCCATGCCGGTCTGCACTTCATCCACGATCAGCAGCAGACCGTGCTCTTTGCACAGCTCTACTACAGCATCCAGGAACTCCTGCTGGACTTCCAGCACGCCGCCTTCAGCCAGGATCATCTCCAGCATGATTGCTGCAGTATTATCCGTAATAGCAGCTTTCAGTGCCGGCAGATCATGCAGAGGTACGGTCTTGAAGCCCTCAGGAAGCGGAAGGAAGCCTTCCTTCACCTTTTGCTGGCCGGTCGCCGTGAGCGTCGCCAGGGTACGTCCATGGAACGACTGCTCAAATGTAATGATTTCATAGCGGCCCGTTCCCTTCACCTTCTGGTGATAGCGGCGTGCCAGCTTAATCGCAGCTTCATTCGCTTCCGCGCCGCTGTTGCAAAAGAACACCTGATCCGCACAGCTATTGCCTGTAAGCAGCGCGGCCACCCGGTCCTGCCCCGGAATGTGGAACAGATTCGATACATGCCACAGCGTATCAATCTGTGCCTTCAGCTTCGCGCCGACCTTCTCGGGAGCATGACCCAGACTGGTTACTGCGAGCCCGCACATGAAGTCGAGGTACTTATTGCCCTGATCATCCCAGACCCAGCTGCCTTTACCCTTGACCAGACTAAGATCATATCTGGCGTAGGACGGGAATACCGCACTCAGCTTGGCAGGAGCAGCCTCCTGAACCTTCGTTTCCCCTGAACGGGTATCTGCAGCCCCTGTTAAAGAATCTTTTTCCGCCTGTGTAAGCTCACTCATTCTTAGTCACTCTCCCACCATGCTGCTTCCGGTAAACCGGCAGCGCTCTTTTTTTGGTAATACCGCCCATCCGACTTGTCTCCACTCTATTGTAACAAACTACGAACGGATAATTCTCGTGCCCAGCTTCTCTCCGCTCAGCACACGGCTCAGCACCTGGGGCTCCTTGCCGTCTACAATAACAACCTCGGACACGCTGCCCTGGATGCAATCCATAGCGGCCCGCACTTTAGGAATCATTCCCCCGTAAATCTCGCCGCTGGCAATCAATTCTTCGATCTCTGTCACTGTCACCGACGGAAGCACGACCTTCTCATCGTCAATCGTCCGCATAATCCCCGGAACATCCGTAACAACAATCATGGAAGGCGATTCTACAAAGGAAGCCACCGCACCTGCCGCCGTATCCGCATTAATATTGTAACGCTGCCCCCCGGCATCTACACCAATAGGCGCAATAACCGGGATATAGCCGAGTGCGAGAATGCCCTTTACGATCTCCGCTTTGACCTCAGTGACCTCGCCGACCTGTCCTACTTCATCGCTGTTAGCTACGGGCCGCGCTGTAATCAGATTACCGTCAACACCGGACAGGCCGAGAGCCTGCCCGCCGCTTCCCTGGATTCTTCGGACGATCGCCTTATTGATGCTTCCCGCGAGCGTCATCTCTACGACATCCAGCACTTCTTCCGTCGTCACCCGCAGACCGTTCACGAAACTGCTCTCAATCCCAAGCTTCGCCAGATTGCCGGAGATCGCCGGCCCGCCACCGTGCACGATCACAGGCTGAACCCCGCTGCCCTGCAGCTCTCTTAGATCCTCGAAAAATGAATCCGGCAGAGCAGCCAGCGTACTCCCGCCGCATTTCATCACGAACAGCTTCTCTATCTTTTGATCCGTCATTATCTCGGTACCCTCCTTATGGACTTATGCCGGCCGCCCGTCAGGTGCGGTATGCAGCATTAATGCGCACATAATCATAAGTGAGGTCGCAGCCCCAGGCTGTTGCCTTACCGTCGCCGTCGGACAGAATCACAGTAATCAGCACCGTATCCGTCTTTTGCAAATAGTGAAGAGCCTTCTCTTCATCAAAAGCGACCGGCCGCGATTGGCGCAGCACCTCGATCCCGCCAAGCGAAATATCCACCTTCTCCGGCGATACCGGAACCCCGGCGCGTCCCACCGCAGCAATAATCCGCCCCCAGTTGGCATCTGCGCCAAAAATCGCTGATTTCACCAGACTTGAGCCGACCACCGTTTTCGCAATTGCGGCTGCAGCTTCATCATGTACTGCACCGCTAATCTGGACCTCAATCAGTTTCGTCGCCCCTTCACCGTCACGGGCAATCGCCTTCGCCAGATGCTGGCACACATGCGTAAACGCAGCGGCAAAAGCATCCCAGTCCGGATGCAGCCGCGTGAGCTTCTCATTGCCGGCCAGCCCGCTGGCCATCGTTACCAGCATATCATTCGTGCTTGTATCTCCATCCACTGTAATCATATTAAAGGTAGTGTTGGTAGCCGTTCGCAGCAGACGGAGCAGGTCTTCTCCCTCAATCACAGCATCCGTCGTCATGAAGCCCAGCATCGTTGCCATATTCGGATGAATCATTCCTGAACCCTTGGCCGCTCCGGCAATCGTTACTTCTTCTCCGCCGACGAGCACCTTGACGCAGCATTCTTTTTTCACCAGATCCGTTGTCAAAATCGCCTGGCAGAACTCCTCTGCACCCGAAGCGCCGCCATCCAGCTTCTCCGGCAAACCGGCAATCCCGCTGCGTACACGGTCCATCTTCAGCAATTCGCCGATCACACCTGTCGAAGCGACAGCAACATCCTGCTCGTTTACACCTAAAGCGCTGGCTGCGGCTGCACGCATCTCGTATGCATCGGCTTCGCCTTGATCACCCGTACAGGCATTAGCGTTCCCGCTGTTCACGATGACCGCCTGCAGCGTACCGTTCGCCAGACTTTCACGCGTTACTTTAAGCGGCGCTGCCTGAAAAACATTGGTCGTATACACGGCTGCAGCCGTTGCCGGAACTTCGCACAGAATGGCCGCAAGGTCGTTTCGCTCGGTTTTTTTGAGGCCGCAGTGCAGCCCTCCGGAGGTGAAGCCTTTTGGTGCAGTAATACTTCCGCCTTCTACGACGGTATATGATTTGTTCTCGCTCATTGTATGTTTAACCGCTGAACCTTAAGGATACACTGGTGTGTAACCAAGGCCGCGGGTTTCCTCCCATCCCATCATCAAATTCAGGTTCTGAATCGCTTGACCTGCTGCGCCCTTAACGATGTTATCAATGACGGACACAATGGTTACCCGACCTGTACGGGCATCTGTAGAGAAGCCGATATCGCAATAGTTCGAGCCGCTGACTTCTTTTGTCGCCGGAAGCACTCCAGCAGAGCGGACCCGCACAAACGGCCTGCCTGCATAATATTTACTATATAATTCCACAAAATCCTGCTCGCTATAATTCCCGTTCATCCCCGCATACATCGTGCTCATGATCCCCCGGGTCATCGGTACCAGATGGGTAGTGAAGGTCACGGTCACCTTTTCTCCAGATATATCAGTAAGCACCTGCTCAATCTCCGGGATATGCTGGTGTTTGTTGACTTTATAAGCCTTGAAATTCTCATTCACCTCGGCAAAATGAACCCCAAGATTCGCTCCTCGGCCTGATCCGGAAACACCCGACTTCGCATCAATAATAATACTCTCCGGCTTAATCCAGCCTGCTTCAACAGCAGGGATTAGTCCAAGCAGCGTTGCTGTCGGATAACAGCCGGGATTGGAGATGAAATCGGCGCCTGCCGTACGTTCACCATAGACCTCGCATAAGCCGTAGACCGCCTGCTCCAGATAAGCTTCGGGCGGAGCCGTGTGCTTATACCATTGTTCATATTCCGCGCCGTCCTTCAACCGGAAATCACCGGACAGATCGACTACCTTCAGACCCGCCTCCAGCAGCTGCGGCACCAGCTTACCACTAACACCTGAAGGTGTTGCTGTGAACACAACATCCGCTCTGCCGGCGATTTCCGCCGGATCTACACCGTCCAGCTTGCGCTCCACGATCCCTGTCAAATGCGGAAATCCAAGCTCGATAGGCTCTCCCGCACTTGACGAGGAGATTACGGAGGTAATCTCTATATCCGGATGGTTCTGCAGCAGCCTAATCAGCTCCACGCCTCCATAACCCGTTGATCCAACAATCGCCGCTCTCAGCTTGCCTCCCAATGTCATCCCCGCTTTCTGACTAATTCTTCAATGCATACCGTCCTGCAAATATGTATTATTATACGACCGAATTAATATAAATACAACACGTTGCGTTAACTTTCTTGGAAGGCCTGATCGTAAAAAGAGAAGCGCAGGCTTCTCCTATGGAGATTCTACGCTTCTCTTTTAAACCCTTCACCCAATACCTCGTGGGCCTCAGTAATTATGACGAACGCCCCCGGATCCACAGAGCGGACAATTGCTTTTAGCCGGGTAATCTCATTCTGGCCGACTACCACCATTAGCACCGTACGGTTGTCACCCGTATACCCGCCCTGCGCATTCAGCTTCGTCAGCCCGCGGTCCAGATCATTCAGAATCGCCTGCGAGATTTCCTCCGTCTGATCCGAAATAATATAGGCCACCTTAGTTACACTAAAACCTACTTCCAGCGCATTAATGACTCTGCCGGTCACAAACAATCCAATCAGCGCGTACATGGCCTGCTCCATGCCCAGTACAAAAGCCGCCAGCGTGATGACCGTACCATCCAGCAGCACTACAGACAGCGAGAAGCTGAACCCGGTGATTTTCTGAATAATCTGCGCCAAAATCGTCAGTCCGCCAGTAGATCCGCGCCCGCGGAACACCAGCCCCAGCCCTAATCCCACAGCAATGCCCCCATAAATCGAAGCCAGCAGCGGATTGGTGGTCGGAACCGGGCCATCCTTGGTCAAGTAGATAAATAGCGGCAGCACAAAGCTGCCCAGCAGGGAGCGCATGCCATACTGCTTGCCGAGGAAAATGACACCGAGAATGAACAACGGTATGTTTAGTGCCCACTGGGTAAAAGCCGGCTCCGCGCCAAACCAGGCTTCTGCGAGTACGGACAAGCCCGATACCCCGCCCGAAGCGATCCGGTTCGGCAGGAAAAAGAGGTTAAATCCCAGTCCGGTAATCAGCGAGCCGATTAGAATTAACGCGATATCCACCGTATGGCGCAGCGGCCCGTTGAGTGGAATCAGCGGAGGTTTGTTGCGTGAATTGACTTTTTGCATGTCTAGCTTCTCCTTAAGATGTAATTGGGGCATTATTTTCAATATCAGTACTGGAAAAGCACAGAAACTCAAGATACCGGGAATGATTCCCTTTACATTCAACCTATCGTCCAGTTTAAGCCCATCTAATCAAAATTACACGGAGGAATTCCCGTTAATCTTAATTATGGAGAGCTTATCCAAAAAATAGCGGGGGTTTTTCCCGTTCAAGGCTCGTGCTTCGGATGTTCACACCACCACCTATCCGTTGCACGGTATAGGTGAGACGCTTCAATTTCAGTGCTATATCTCTCCAAAAAAAATCCCTACACCTCCGAAGACGCGTAGGAATACAGTTTGCTTATTCAACTTCAGTCTTAATCTGGCTGCGCAAATATCCGTCAATAAACGGATTCAGATCGCCATCCATTACTGCCCCAGTGTTTCCGGTTTCCACGGAAGTACGGTGATCCTTTACCATGCTATAGGGATGGAACACGTAAGAGCGGATCTGGCTGCCCCAGGCAATATCAGATTGCTCCCCGCGGATCTCGTCCAGCTGCTGCTGCTGTTCCTGCAGTTTCTTCTCATACAGCTTGGAACGCAGCATTTTCATCGCCTGCTCCCGGTTTTTGATCTGCGAGCGTTCGTTCTGACAGGTGACCACTACGCCTGTAGGGATATGCGTAATACGCACCGCTGAATCTGTTGTATTGATATGCTGACCGCCCGCGCCGCTGGCCCGGTACGTATCGATCTTCAGATCCTCTGTACGGATCTCCACCTCGACATCATCAGTAATCTCCGGAACCACATCACAGGACACGAAAGAGGTATGGCGTCTTCCGGAAGAATCGAACGGCGAGATACGCACTAGCCGGTGTACACCCTTCTCAGCCTTCAAATAGCCATAGGCGTTGAAGCCCTTGATCAGCAGTGTGACACTCTTGATGCCCGCTTCATCGCCCGGCAAGTAGTCGAGCACCTCAACCTTAAAGCCGTTCTTTTCAGCCCAGCGGGTATACATGCGCAGCAGCATTTGTCCCCAGTCCTGGGACTCCGTTCCGCCCGCACCCGGATGCAGCTCCAGGATGGCATTCAGTTTGTCATACGGCTGATTAAGCAGCAGTTGCAGCTCAAAGTCATCGACTTTGCCGGCTACAGCGCGGATAGTTCCGGCAACCTCTGCCGCCAGCTCCGCGTCGCCTTCTTCATCGGCCAGCTCCGCCATCATTGCGGCATCATCATACTCCTGCTGCAGCTTCTCAAACTGATCCACGGAGGATTTCACCGCATTCATTTCACCGATGACACCCTGTGCCTTCTCGGGATCATCCCAGAAGCCTGGCGCAGCCATCTTCTCTTCAAAGTTCGCAATCATCTCAAGCTTCAGGTCTAAGTCAAAGAGACCCCCTAAGGTTGGTTAGTTTCTTGCCTATTTCACGCAGATCCTGCTTTACGTTGGAATCGATCAATGGGATCACTTCACCTTTCATAATAAAATGCTGGGCCGGGCCGCTGGTTGGACATTGCGTTATAATGACCATTAATTCGCTGCGGGCTTCTTGCTCATTCAATCCTATCCCTGGCGTTGCCCGTAACTGCGGGGAATGCTTGGACTTCCGGCCGCTGTTAGGTTTGGATTTCCTTATTTCGAACCGGTCTTCGCGGTAGAAATCCAAACCTAAATGCGGACGCTATCGCTCCTCCAGTTCCAAACTTCCCCTCCGTCACTCCCGCCTGGGCTTTGGTTTTCAGATCATCATCGCTTGCTGCGCTTAATGATCAGCTTAACACCCAAACTCCAAAAAAACGGCCGGGCCGCAAACGGGGTGTCCCCCGGGCCCAGCCGCTTTTTATTGTCATTATAAACCTAAAGAATTAACACAATTCTTATATCTTATGCGTTCTGGCCGTGGCAGTTCTTGTACTTCTTGCCGCTGCCGCACGGGCAAGGGTCGTTGCGGCCGATGGCTGCCTCAACATGCACAGGACGTTTCTCAACTGGCTCGGCGTTGGTGGAGATTTTGTCCTCCTCCACAACTGACTGCCGCTCCTGATTCGTTTCGATGTGCGCCTTCATAATATAAGTAGCGACTTCTTCCTGAATGTTGGCAGTCATGGCGTTGAACATCTCAAAGCCCTCAAACTGATATTCACGAAGCGGATCGGTACCGCCGTAAGCGCGAAGGTGAATCCCTTGACGGAGCTGATCCATGGCGTCAATATGATCCATCCATTTGCTGTCTACAGAACGAAGCACGATAACCTTCTCGAATTCGCGTACCAGCTCAGAGCCGAGACGCTCTTCGCGTTCGGAATACTTCTGCATCACACGGTCGAAAATGTATTCGACGATTTCTTCAACTTCCTTACCCCAGAGATCATCACGGGTAAGAGCACCTTCATCCAGCAGCTTGCTGTTCACATAATCAGCAACCTCTTGAAGCTCCCAGTTTTCCGGAATATCATCACTGCAGTGTGCGCGAACCACACGGTCAATGACCGGCTGGATCATTTCCGTTACGACATCTTTGATATTATCGGACTCTAGAATTTCACGGCGCTGTTTGTAGATAATCTCACGCTGCTGATTCATTACATCATCATATTGCAGTACGACTTTGCGGATATCAAAGTTATTGCCTTCTACCCGCTTCTGGGCAGATTCAACGGCACGGGTAATCATGCGGCTCTCAATCGGCTGATCTTCTTCGAATCCGAGACGGTCCATCATATTCAATACATTGTCCGCGCCGAAACGCTTCATGAGGTCATCGCCGAGGGACAAATAGAATTGAGTCGAACCCGGGTCGCCCTGGCGTCCCGCACGTCCACGCAGCTGGTTATCAATCCGGCGGGATTCATGGCGCTCCGTACCAATGATATGCAGACCTCCGAGATCTGTTACACCTTCACCCAGCACAATATCGGTACCGCGGCCAGCCATGTTCGTAGCGATTGTTACGGTTCCCGGTTGTCCGGCATGCGAGATAATCTCCGCTTCGGATTCATGATGTTTAGCATTCAGCACCTGGTGTCTTACACCTTTGCGCTTCAGCATTTCCGATACGCGTTCGGAATTCTCAATCGATACTGTACCAACCAGCACCGGCTGATTTTTCTTGTGGCGTTCAACGATCTCTGCTACCACCGCGTTAAATTTGCCGTTCTCGCTCTTGTAGACCACGTCAGGCATATCCACACGCTGGTTCGGCTTGTTCGTAGGAACCTGCAGAACTTCCAGACCGTAGATTTTTTTGAATTCCTCTTCTTCCGTCTTCGCAGTACCTGTCATCCCGCCAAGCTTGCGGTACATCCGGAAATAGTTCTGGAAGGTGATTGTAGCCAGCGTCATGCTCTCGTTCTGAACCTCAATCTCTTCCTTCGCTTCGATCGCCTGGTGCAGCCCGTCGCTGTAACGGCGTCCAGCCATCAACCGGCCCGTAAACTCATCGACGATGACAACCTCATCACCATTCACTACATAGTCTACATCACGGCGCATAATTACATTAGCCTTGAGTGCCTGGACGATATGATGATTAAGTGTTACATGACTATGATCATAAAGGTTCTCAACACCAAAAGCGCGTTCAGCCGTAGCGACGCCCTTCTCTGTCAAAGCCACCGATTTCACTTTGATATCTACTGTGTAGTCTTCTTCAGCAGTCAGCTTCTTCACGAAGCGGTCTGCAGCGTAATACAGTTCTGTCGATTTCTCGGCTTGTCCGGAAATAATAAGCGGAGTCCGCGCTTCATCGATTAGAATGGAGTCCACTTCATCAATAATACAGAAATATAGCGGGCGTTGAACCATTTGCTCCTTATAGAGCACCATGTTGTCACGCAAGTAGTCAAAGCCGAATTCATTGTTGGTGCCGTACGTAATATCGCAGGCATAGGCTTGTTGTTTATCAGCATGGTCCATGCCGTTCAGGTTCACCCCAACCGTCATGCCCAGGAAGTTATAAATTTGTGCCATTTGCGCACTGTCGCGCTGTGCCAAATAATCATTTACCGTTACGACATGCACACCCTTACCGAGCAATGCATTCAAGTAGACCGGCAATGTCCCTACCAGGGTCTTACCTTCACCTGTCTTCATCTCGGAGATCCGGCCTTCATGCAGCGCCATACCTCCAACTAGCTGTACGTCAAAATGCCGCATGCCCAGCGTCCGTTTGGAAGCTTCGCGTACGGTTGCAAATGCCTCAGGAAGAATTTCCTCAAGGGTCTCGCCTTTTTCGATCCGGGCACGGAATTCTTCGGTCTTAGCCTTGAGCGCTTCATCCGAGAGCGCTACGAAATCCGGCTCCATCGCATTAATTACTTCGACCGTCTTCATCAGACGTTTGACATCGCGTTCGTTGGTGTCACCGAATATTTTCTTTACAAGTCCTAGCATGGTTAACCCCTTTCATGCAACACAGATGGTGGAATCGAGCCCATCCTCACTAATATTGAAAGGGCCATATATTATTTCGATTCCGCTGCTTCATAAATTGTAACAGTTTGTAAGAGAAGCCGCAATACGAGTAGCTGTAACCTTATTTGGCAAAATATAAGAAGCTGAACTTTCTTCCCCTTCTATATACGCACAAGAGCCCTATTCGCTGAAGCGAATAGGGGCTCGGTTAATTGTCTTAGTCATACTGATGCGAAGAAAACATTCCCAGTATCTACATTTGAGTATTTACAGGTCTAGTTCTGTTCGATCAGGCCGTACTTTCCATCATTCCGTTTGTAAACAACACTCACTTCAGAAGTGTCAATGTTGGAGAATACAAAGAAATTATGTCCAACCATGTTCATTTGCAGAATCGCTTCCTCGACATCCATAGGCTTCAAGGTGAAGCGCTTGTTCCGCACAACTTCCAAATCATCATAATCCTGTTCCTCTACAGCAACAGTGCTTGGGGGTCCCTCCACAAACAGGGTCTTCAGACTGCCTTCCTGGCGGAACTTACGATTGAGTTTGGTCTTATGCTTGCGAATTTGACGTTCCAGCTTGTCCACGACAGCATCAATGGAAGCATACATATCGTCGCTGCGATCCTCGGCACGAAGCGTAACACCCGCCAGTGGAATGGTTACTTCCACCGTATGAAGGCCACGAACAACGCCAAGCGTCACAAATCCTTCTGAGGTAGGGGGTGCATCGAAATACTTCTCAAGTCTGCTGAGCTTCTTATCAACATAGTCTCTCAAAGCGTCGGTCACTTCAATTTGTTGACCTCGAATGCTGAATTGCATGGGCACTCCTCCTTTGTTTACGTTCTCATTATACCAAATTGTCAGGCCTAAGTAAAAAGCAATTCATTACAGACTTTACATTTACCTTACATATGTCCAATTTTCTTTTATTTTACAAACAGAAGGTCCGGAAAGGGCAATCCTTTCCCCCCTTATCCGGACCTAGTCTGGCTTATAGTATTATTCCTGACCCTTGAATTATACAATCAAAAATTCGTCTTACCAATTATTCATTTCCTCACAGCCGCCATTTCTTATGGCTATTTGGTATGAATCCGCAGAATTTCTACGGGCGACCATGAGCTGCCACTGCCTGTGATGACATATACCTTATAATCGGTGTGGGCAGAAAGTCCGCTTAACGTTAGCGTTTGTCTAACCCCTGGAGCTGGAGCCGGCGAAATAGTGCCTGTCCACGGTGCACTCAACTGAACGCCACTGCTATTTTGACCGGCAGCAACCTGCGCTGCGCTAGGATCGGCAGCATTAGCCGGCAGTACAACATATCTTACCGGAGCAGATGCGCCTCCGGCCTGACCATAGGTTACATAGACATCGGCTGTCACAGTCCCCATAGAGCCCGGGCTAAGCTCTGTAATCGCCGTTGCGCCGCCTGGAGCTGTAGTCAAACGCAGGGTTGATACAGCCGACCAGCTTCCAACAGAATCCGAAAGTGCGATATAAGCCGCATACTCGGTATTCGCCTGCAATCCATAAACGGAGAAAGCTACAGTCGTATTACCAGTTGCTGCTACTTTTCCATAGTTTACTCCTGCAGTTCCTGTACTGGTCAGGCCATTCTGAATCTGCAGGGTACTTGGCACTGCCGCAGTACTGCTATAAGGGGCAACCACATAATAAACTGCCCCCGTCACTGACGGTGTCAGATATACGTCTGCTGTAACAGAACCGACATGACCATAAGTAATATTGCTAACCGTTGGAGCAGTGGTTCCTCCACCGCCACCTCCGCCACCGCTTCCCCCACCAGTTGTACTTGTAGGCGTTGGTGTTGGGGTTGGCGTAGCTGTTGCTGATGGAGTAGGTGTAGGTGTTACCGGATTACCTGAACCGCTAGGCTTGTTAGCTGCTGAATTGCCAATGATACCTACGGCCTCAGCTCTTGTCAGAGGTCTCTTAGGCCCGAAGGTTCCATCCGGGTAACCGTTGATGATGTTCTTAGCTGCCGCAGCTGCGACTGCACCTTTGGCCCATGAAGCAATTTGGGCGCTGTCCTTGAACGTAAGTGAGGTGTTGCTGGTATCCAAGCTAAGAAGCTTGGCAGTAATTACGGCAGCTTCCTGACGGGTAAGCGGACTGGCAGAACGGAATGTATTGTTCTCATAGCCGCCGATGTATCCGGCTTTTACGGCTTTTGCCACTTCGCTATAAGCCCAGTTGGAGCTCTTAAGATCTTTGAACGCAATAGATGCCGTTTCCGTGAACCCAAACAGGCGATTCACCAGGGCAACATATTCCCCGCGGGTGATAGGCTTATTCGGCTTTACAGTGCCGTCAGCATACCCTTGCAAATAACCCTTATTGAGCCAATCCTGCAGTTGGTTTTGTGCCCAGTGGCCTTGAATATCCTTGGCAGCCGGTGCAGCTGAGACACTACCAAGAGCCCCGAACAACATAGTGACTCCAAGCAAACCAGTCATCAAACCGCGCAATGCTTTCTTCATCTTCATTCTGCTGTCCATCCTCCTAAAAGTTTTGTGAGCATAGCCTGCCGACTAGCACCCTACAAAAGCGACACTGGAAGCGTATGCTTAAAATTGGTGAGCCTCCGCTTTGTATAAACACTTGTTCAAAACCTGCTTCGGAAGCATACTATTAGTTCTGTCAGCTTAGGCAGTATGAATTTATTCAGACACCGCTTATTGTGGAACCATTATCCGTAGTGCATGGGCTTTAGCATCACTATACGTCTATCGCTAATTACATCATTTTTAACTATACGCCTAAGCTGCGATAAGTCTGCATCGAGGCAAGAACGTAGGCCCAACATCTGTCATTACCCAGATTTTGCATTACTCTAACATAAATATGGAAATCCATGTGAGGTTTTCACTTTTCGCACCCTTTTCCGCACAACAAAAAAAGACCTCGGGAAAATCCCAAGGTCTGTGCTAGCGTAGTCTCAATTGCTAACCATCTACCATATATGTAGGTCGGCTGCGCCGGATGATTATAATTTGATGACGTTAGCTGCTTGTGGTCCGCGTGCGCCTTCTACGATATCAAACTCTACGGATTGACCTTCATCCAAAGTCTTGAAACCGTCAGTTTGGATTGCGGAGAAGTGTACGAATACGTCGCCACCGTCGGCAGTTTCGATGAAACCATAACCTTTTTCTGCGTTAAACCATTTAACTTTACCTTCCATTGATTAAACATTCCCTTCGTCATCAGATGAACGTGAGTCTTGCTCACAATTCGACTATACCACCGCGGCTTCTCTATTGTCAATTGGAAAAGTAAATGTTTACTTTCAATAATTTACCATTCGTTAATTTAAAAATAAAGTAGCTTAAACTGTGATCATTTCATCAAAAAAGGAGCAGACGCTTTATAATACCCGTCTGCTCCTGAGATGAAACATCAGGAAATTATTATTTTTTGCGGTCCATTAGGATGCTGTCTGGAGCGTACGAAGCCTCATAGGCACTGCGTTGCGCCTTGGCTTGGTTACGCTTCTGCAGAAGCTCTCGCGCTTCCAGCCGATGGGCATTCATCCGGGCCACAATAGCAGAATCATGTTCCATGATTCGACCTAGTACTTCCTTCTGTTCAGAAGTCATCTGACAGTTCTCGACTTCTTTTCCTATAGCATCGACAAGATTCTGCCGTTCATTTACGAAGTTCTCCAGTTCCTCATATGGGGCATCCATTAGCCTGGAAACCATAGTTTGAGTAAGCTCTTCAAGCTCCTCCAGCAGCTTATCCATGTTGAAGGTCTTGTCCAGCGGTCATCTTGGCTGCTTGAGCGAAGGTCTGGCGTAGATCCACAAGGTAACCAATCGCCTCTTCAGCTTCAGCCTTGGATTTCTTAATATTGGATTGGATGAAGAGATAGTTGATATATTCGTATAGAGGTGCCAAGGTTTTGGCGACATCATACTTTCGATCAAGGGTTGTAAGGAGTTCATTCACTATAGTCTGAGCCTTACCTAGAAAAGTGCTAACTTTCTCAAAATCATGTTCGTCAATACCTTCTATCCCGGTTTTCGCAAAACGGATGGCTCCATCAAACAACATCAGTAGCAGTTGTGACGGACTGGAAGTCTGTACAGATGATTGGCGGTACTTATCGTAAGGAGATGTAATCATTGTATTCACCTTTCTTTTCCTTAGGCTTAAGAGGACATGTAGCTGGCTAGGCTGGAAGACTGACTGTTATATTGACTGATTGCTGTTTCCATGGCTGTAAAGCGTTTGTATAGATTGTCTTCATAATCATCTAGCTTATCCTGGAGATCGGAGATCCGGGTAGTGTAGTCGGCCAGGGCCTTGCCCATAACACTGTCATATTTAAAAGCAGCAGTCAGATCAGCCGAGTATTTAGAAGTACCTGCTTTAGTCGAAAGCTTCTCCACCGCTGTTGTCATTGTAGTAGAGAGCTTATCAAATAGGCTCGTTACAGAACTGCCACTGCCTCCTTGGAAAGTTTTTATAACACTCTGAGGATCATCTGAAATGGACTGCTTGAGCTTATCTTCATCTATATACAATTTACCATTCTCATAATATTGTCCTGTCGTAATTCCATAGTTGCTTAGTTGTCCCAGTTTCTCCGTAATGGCAGATCGCATAGCAGTAAGTGTCGATTTTAATATTTCATCATTTTTTAACAGACCGCTCTTAGCCTTGGTTTCCCATGTCTCTATCTGACTGTCTGACATAGCTTCCCGTTGTTCATCAGTCAGTGGCGTATAGTCGCTATAACGTTCCTCGTTGACTTTCGTATTCAATGTACTTAGAAGACTGTTATAGTCAGAAACAAAATTCTTAATAGTGTCCAATGCGGTTGTTGCATCCGTAGTAGTTGTAACCACAGATGAACTTGTTGATTTGGAGAGCAATGTAAGCTGAACCCCATTAAGTTTGAAGCTGTTACTTGCAAAACTCATATCTGTGGAAGTTCCATTTTCTCCTGCTACCTTAATAGTGGCCGGCTTGTATGTTAAAGTACTGTTAACTCCACCAAACAGTTTCTGAAAGGTATCTCCTGAGCCGAAACTCACTTTACCTTTATCGCTGTAGGTCTTGGATGCGAATGAAAGTTTACCTGTCACTTCATCAAACTTAGCAGTTACGTCAGTACCTGAAGTACTGTTAATTTTGGAGATCGCCGCTGATATACTAAGATCGCTCGACAACGAAATCGAAACATCATTTAGTGTAATTGTGTAATTGCTGGCTTGGGCTGCACCAGTATTAAGTTTCTGCAAATCAGCAAGGGTTGAACTCGATGTTAACCGTGTGCTGCCCGATTGAGACATTGTCGCTCCGGCCGTTATCGCAGTCACGGGCTGGGCAAGCTGAGTTACTGTGATATCCATAGATATGCCATTCGCTTCGGCTGTAGCAACAGCCTTTAGAGCAGCCGTATCGCCTGAAACGACCGCTGTTTGTGTGTTCATAGCAGTTGATTTATTATAGGCGGTCAGCTTATTGCTCTTGAAATCAACTAGTTTGCTGTTAATCTCGCGGTAGTTATCTCTCTGCCATTCCATGATTTGCTTCTGTTGAGACAACTTGTCTAATGGAACTCTCTTCGCCGTCATCATATTCTTTACTATACTATCTACGTCAATACCTGATGCTATTCCACTGACACGAAGTGTCGCCATATTTATTTCCCCCTAACCTTAGACTCTTTCATCCACAATAATTCCGGCAATTTCCATCATATTCGCTACGATATCCAGTGTCTTCTCAGGAGGAATTTCGCGAATCAGTTCACCAGTTTCTTTATTGAGTACCTTGACCATGATGGCCTTCGTTTCCTTATGCACACTAACCTGCAACCTTGTTTCAGGACCTTCCATCGCTTTGAGGACTTTCTCCAGTGCTTTGACTGTCTGCTCGTCGCTTGCTGATATGGTGACACCTTGATTTTCCAGTCTTTTAAGCTGGCTAGTATTGTACACACTTTCAACAGTCCTGGTGTCAGATTCTACTGATTTAACTACCGGGTTTACTTTGGTATACTCCAAATTCGTGTTATTGTAGACACCTGAGTTTGAAAGTCGAACATCCATAATCGGCACCCTCCGCAGCATATGTTTATACTCTATTTATCGGTCTTTCAGCCCTATTATTAAGATGTATATGAAATAATCTTCCTAAAATCAGCCGTATCTACAGTTATCTATGCTACGGTAAGATTCTTATAAATAAAACAGCCGCCAAGATAATCTTGGCGGCTGTAATCTGCGCTTCACTATTGAACCAAAAATTAACGGAGCAATTGAAGAACACCTTGAGGTTGTTGGTTGGCTTGAGCCAACATCGCTTGAGCTGCCTGAGCCAAGATGGAGTTCTTGGTCTGGTCACTCATTTCCTTAGCCATGTCTACGTCACGAATACGGGATTCAGCAGCGGACAAGTTCTCGGAAGAAGTATTCAAGTTGTTGATAGTGTGCTCCAAACGGTTCTGGTAAGCCCCCAGTTTAGAACGTTCCGAAGATACAGTTGTGATAGCTTTGTCGATAGCTGTGATAGCGTTGTTAGCAGCGCCTTGGGTAGAAACGTTGATACCTTTTTGAACCTGCGCATCTGCAACGACTTTACCTCCACCAGTAACTGCGCTTGTGGAAGCCACTTGAGATTGAGTGATAGCATCAGAGTCACCAGCCGCATAAGCAGTACCAGTTGCTGTTACACTACCTTTTACAGTGTTGAAGTCAAAGTTTACTGTAGCAACGCGATCCGAAGCAGCATCACCCAATGTTACGGAAGATTGGTTGTTGTATACTTTTACTGTAGAGCCGATTGTAGTACCGCCGTTATTAGCAGAACCAAGCTGCATGTTCAAATATTCTGCAGATTGTGAAAAAGTCCATGTATCGTTAGTTGCATTTTGCGCATCAAAGGCAACAGTAAGCGATGCACCGTCAGCCAATGTAATTGCCGTACTTGTACCAGCAGTAACAGTTACTGCTGCATTAGTCCAAGTAGTACCACCATCGGTTGAGTAAGATGCTCCAGTTACATCGCCTCCAGCTGCAGACGTTGCTTTAACTTGGAAAGTTACATCCTTAGAACCGGTGTAAGTACCACCTGCTGTTCCTGTACCGCCTAACGCATTACTACCAGTAACGGTACCCGCTGCTGCCACTACCTTCGCAACGTTCAGGAAAGTACCGTTAAGACTCGAAGAAGTAGTTGTCAGAGATCCTACACCAGTGTTGGTGTTGGCGAACGTAGTAGTAGTGGTAGCACCTGCTACACCAAGGGACTGGGCATCCATCGCACTGATCGATAAACTAAGGTTTTGGTTAGCATTGGAACCGATTTGATAAGTGTTGCTAAGTCCACCAGCCAAGAGGTTCTGGGTATTGAATTCTGTAGTATTGGAAATCCGGGAGATTTCCTTAGCCAGTTGGTCAACTTCTTGTTGGATCTTTCCACGGTCATCTGCAGTGTTAGTGTCAGTTGCGGATTGAACACCCAGTTCACGCATACGTTGCAGAATGGAGTGGGTTTCGTTCAAAGCGCCTTCAGCCGTTTGAATCAAGGAGATTGCATCTTGACCGTTACGGGAAGCTTGATCCAAACCACGGATTTGACCGCGCATTTTTTCGGAAATTGCCAGACCTGCTGCATCATCACCAGCGCGGTTGATGCGAAGACCGGAAGACAGCTTCTCAATGTTCTTGCTTTGGTTAGCTGTGTTAACAGACAGTTGGCGTTGTGTGTTAAGTGAAGCAATATTGTGGTTAATAATCATTTTGTATTTCCTCCCTGAAATAAGTTGATCCACATCCATGTGGTAACACTGACTGTTAAGGTCGGCCGCCCTGCCAATCAGTGCCTACTATATATATCGTCCGCACGCAGACTTTGTTTATAGCTTTTTACACTTTTTTTAGAATTTATTTTGATTTCAGACGGCTAATAAGATCATTTAAGCTGCTGGATGCAGGCACTGCAGATTCTTTGTTGCTTTCTTTAATCGACAAATAAACCTCCTGCCGAAAAATATCGACATGTCTCGGAGCTGTAATCCCCACTTTGACAGTATCTCCATCCACGCTGAGAATGGTAATCTCAATATCCTCCTGAATAATAATCGATTCGCCCTTTTTTCGTCCAAGAACTAGCATGATAACTCGTCCTCCTTCTTCGGGCTATTTCTCCATAACAGCTGTCTGGTTGAATATGTTGAATGGTGAAGTACAATCTGCTTGCCTGCCCGTTTGTCCGGATTAAACACGATCGGAGCAAGTAGATTCAATGTAGACTCCTCCAGTTTTTCTCTGAGCGTCACAATCGCCCGAACCACTACGGATTGTTCTATTTCTAATTCCTCAGCTTCTGCTTCAGGCAGTTCAAATTCATAGCCCGGGTAAAAAACAAAGGGATCCGTCAGCAAAAAGGCGAGTTCCTCTGTCTTAAGTGACTGCAAATAGGCAAATGGCCCCTCTTCCAACTCAATAATCGCAAACTCCGTCTCCTGTTCAAAGCCTGGAATCCCTTTGGGAAAGTGATATATCTGTTCATCTTTAATGTCAAGCACGCCTAATACGGATGTTTCTATGTTCATTGTTGTCAACACTCCTCTTCAATATTCTACTTAGCAAAAAAGCTACAGATGGCTGTAACAATCCATCTATAGCTTATAATCTAGTACTTGTCATCAATGATCTGTGGGGTGAAGGTCAAAGAAGGCATTTGTCGCATATAAATCTCTAATGTACCCGGGGTATAATGAATTTCCGGCACATTTTGCTTGGCCTCAATCTTGACTTCTGCTTTGCGATACGAAATCTGCGGTGGATTAGCCTGTATATCAATATCAACATTATCATAAGCGGCAGGACCACGCACTTCCGGGTAAGAAACCGGCTGCCAATCTTCTCCGTATACTTCGGCAATGGAATTACCTGGTTTTTGAAAGTTAGCCATCCGCGCGCCTTGCTCCATCCGTTTGGCTATCCCTTGCAACCATAGCTGCTCCACACCGGAATAAATACGCTGACTCATCTCACGGTAGGTTCCACCCGTATAAACCGCACGTGCCTTGGACTGGTCAATGATTACATCTGGCCCAGGCTGATGAATATCCCATTGTCCTGGGATTGTAGTAATCTGCATGTCTGCTTGAGGCTGGCTCATGGTCAAACTACCAGGGGTTGTATTCATCCCAATCAGGGCTGGGGTTCGCGAGATTTGCACAGCCACCTGCATGGAAAAACACCTCCCATCTATCTAATGAAGTCAACCAATGACGATTGGATAATTTTAGCTCCAACCGACAACGAAGCGTTATAGATATTTTCCTGAGTCTTGGATTGAGTAAGCAGCTCTGCATAATCTCCATCTTCTGTCTTGGACTGCAGGTCTGTCAAATTAACTTCTAAATCGCTCAAACGGTTGCTCATAAGCTCGATTCTATTCGACTTAGCGCCGATATCCGCTTGTATGGCCAACATTTTATCATTCCGGGTATCCAAATTAGCAATTTGCGAGGATACCGCTCCCGTATTCCCACTGGCGAGAGCAGCAGAAATACTATCAATAATTGCAAAGATGTTATCACTCTCGCTTCCACCAAATACTTGATTCCCAGTTACATTGATGGGAAGTTGTACACTCTCTCCTACCGTATAATTGAGAAGTCCGTCATCCGTTATGACGGAGGAAGCACCTGAGGAATCTAGCGTTCCATCTGCTCCGGTGGAGAATTGATAAGGCTGCTCTGTATATTGCTGTCCATTGAAAATATACTTCCCCTTAAACTGGCTGTTGGCGATATCAATCAATTGTTCTTTCAATTGCTTCACTTCAGAGTTAATACTATCCAGTGCTTGTTGAGGATTAGTTCCGCTTGCCCCTTGAACAGATAATTCTCTGAGGCGCTGCACAATGCTTCCGGCTTGAGTTAACACAGTATCATTAAACTCTAGCCAAGAAGTAGCATCATCGACATTCTCCTGATACTGTTCATTCGCTGAAAGGTCTGCTCTATACCGTAATGAATAGGTAATCCCTACCGGATCATCGGAAGGTTTGTTTATCTTCCGCCCTGTAGCTAACTGTAGCTGAGTATCATTCATATTTCGCGCATTACGGTTTAAGTTAAGCATCAGCTGTGCGTTCATCATGTTAGAAGTAACTCTCAACATCGCTTACATTCCCCCTTTCTTATCTGCCTACGGTACCGGTAGAGTTGATTAATTTATCGAGCATTTCGTCATAGGTCGTCATAAAACGCGCTGCAGCACTATAAGCACGCTGGAACACTAGCATGTTGGACATTTCTTCGTCAAGAGAAACTCCGCTGACTGATTGGCGGCGGGCATTCACTTGTTCCACAAGGTAATTGGAGTTCTCAGTCTGGCGGGTAGCCTCCTGGGACTGAATTCCAAGCTGCCCTACCATTGTTTTATAGAAAGTGCCGGCAGTTGCCTTAATACCCGTAGTTGGTGAAGTAAATGAACCTGATTGTTGATTAGCCATCAGAAGTGCCAAAGTATTATTACCTTTGACAACAGCTTCAGAGGTTCCGCTTCCGCTCGTGCGCAGTGAAGTTGCCAAAAGATTGGTGTCCGCAGCAATCTCTGAATTAAAGGTAATATTTCCTGCCGTAATCTCCGATCCGTCACCGGAGATGGTGAACAGCGGCTTCCCGGGATTGAGTGTACCATCCAGTGTATAACCAAGCTGATGAAGGCCATTCATCCCTTTGACCGTTATTTTCACATCTGCGTTCAAAGTTGATCCTTGCGGGAAAGCTGTGCCTGCAGTAACGGTTGCTGTTGAACCGTCTGCCTTAGTTATAGTTGCATCACTGGTAAGAACGGTACCTTCAGGAAGAACGGAGCCTTTAGGAAGGGTCACGTCCATGTCTCCAGTAGCAATTGTATTCGCAATATTATTAAGCTGCTTCTTATAATCTGCCAGATATGTCTGACTGGAAGAGATCATCCCGAATACTTCTCCGGATTTCAAATCGCCGGAAGAAAATGCCGAATTGAGAAATGCACTATCCACCGTAGCCGAAACCGCAGCACCTTGAACCAGCGCCTGACTGCCCAGTGAGATATTATAGCCGTATTGGCCTTGCACTACGCTGATATTGGCAATCTTGGATAGCTTATCAGTCAGCATATCGCGCTGGTCGCGCAAATCATTAGCTTTGTCACCCATGCTCTCTATCTTAAAGATGGAAGAGTTGAGATCAGCGATGGAGGACAGGTAACCTTGAACCTCGGTACCCTTGACTGCGATGTTGGACGCCAGATCGGTATCCAGATTATCGAGTTGTCTGCTCATATAGTTAAGGGCATCCGCTAAGGACTCTGTAGTTTGAACCACAATCTTACGGGAAGTACTGTCTTCCGGATTCTTACTCAAATCAGACCAGGACTTCCAGAAGTTATCGAGAACTGTGCTGAGTCCGGTATCTGACGGTTCTTGAAAGATGGCCTCCAGCTTATCCAATGTGTCTGATTGGATGGTCCAGGCTCCCAGTGAAGAATTCTCGCCACGGTATTGAT
Organism: Paenibacillus tianjinensis; assembly: GCF_017086365.1. Lineage (NCBI taxonomy): Bacteria > Bacillati > Bacillota > Bacilli > Caryophanales > Paenibacillaceae > Paenibacillus > Paenibacillus tianjinensis. The sequence continues at coordinate 5,789,850 of NZ_CP070969.1, forward strand.
CGTCAAGGAAGGTCTCACGAATGCGGTCAATAGAGCCGAATTCTACACCAGTACCCATCTGACCCGGTACCGTTGAATTGCTCAGTCCATAAGCTTCAATAGGAATAGAAGCAGTCATATTGACTCGCTGACGGGTATAGCCTTCCGTATTCGCGTTAGCGATGTTGTGTCCGGTTGTATTGAGCGCAGCGGTCTGGGTGAAAAGGCTCCGTCTTGCTGTCTCGATTGAATGAAATGTGGATGTCATACTGCTAATTCCTCCCTATGAATGCTCCGGCAAAACGGAATGCAAGAAAGATCCATCTATCCGCGGGCGTCAAAAAGTCCTGGCCTAGTGCTGCTATATCCCTTATCGGATGGATGATGGTAGGTGAAATCCTGGTTTGGTCTACCGACAAGCAAATCCAGGGAATAATCTATAAAGGTAAGCGACTGCTCAATCAGCTTCTGATTTAGCTCGTTGGCTTTTTTCAAGCGGTGAAGTGTATTAGAAAGCTTCTGCTGAACTTGCTGCAGCCGCGATTTGTCTTCAGGGTCAAATACAAGCCGAGACAGCTCTGTCAGATTCAGGTTCAGATTCGAACGGATGCCTACACCTTGTAAAAAGGTAAACGCCGCCTCTGCACGCTGCTCCTCGAGCTGCCCAATCAGCTTCATCAGCTTGGACTCACGGTTCATGATGTCAATCAGACCATCCACCTTATTGTCCATAATTGTCTGTTTCTTGAGGGCGGCCAGATCGAGCATCTGAAGATGCGCCTCGTCCAGCCGTTCAAGAAGTTCAAGTAATCTCGTTAATGCCATGGATGGGTTCACCTAATTCTCGGAGGATTGCTTAAAGTAAGGGGCGAGTGTCTCTGCGAGTTTGGCTGCGTCAACTTGGTAGGTACCTGCGGAAACTTGCTGTTTCAGGCTTTGGATCTTATCAGCACGTGCTGCGTCGATTGTGCCGCTTTTCTGTGCTTGAAGGAGCTTAATAGCTTCATCGGAAATCGAAACCTCATCCTTACGGGTGCTCTTCTTGGTTTGGTCCTGGCGCTGCGCTTCCACATTGCGTTGATACGGGTTAATTGGATTGATTCGTCCGGTCTCGTTAATTTTCATAACTTCCACCTTCCTTATAAAATAAAATAGCCGATAATCTTTACTAAGTTTATCGGCCTTTAATGAATCATTCTTTATAGCTGAAAACGTTTTTTCCAGAATTTATTGGTTCCTAAATTTATCAACGGCCCGATAGGCAGCTTTATTCGGACTATTGGCATTCTTTGCATTCTCTGCTGCTGTACTTTCCTTAGCCGCATTATTAAGATCCTTGCTTAAACGGGTGCGGCAGCTGTCGCACATATGCCCTTCCCGGATTAATGTTCCGCATACCTCGCACGGCATCATCATATTCGGTGCATTTGCTATTGAAATCCGGCCTTCACGGATAAAACGGGTGATTTCTTTAATAGAAATTTCCGTGGCATCGGACAGCTCCTGGATATTAGTGCCTCTATTCTTCCGCAAATACTCCACGCAGATTTCATACTGATGCTCAAGCTCTTTGATGCAGGGCTGGCATAAATCCATAATGTTTTTGACATACAGACGGCCGCATCTTGGACAATTGTCTACATTCATTTCAGCAGCGGCTCCTTTCCTTACATTTTGTGCAGCATAGAATTAACTTATGCTTAGATTACATGATTGCACAAGCATAGTCTATGATTAGTATCGGCAAGAGAAGGATTTTAGTTAGATTATTCGGATAAAATTGTCAGGAATCACATTCACCTCACTCCTGCACGGCCTATGAACGGGCCCAGGTCAGGCTATATATCTCAGCAGCTTTTCCATAGCGGTCACACAGCGTTCTTATAGTACCCGCGCACGCGCGTATGGTGCTCCCTGTAGTATAAATATCATCTACTATAACAATCTGCAGCGGACGTGTTCGTTTACCCAAGGTTTCGAGCCACACCTCAAACTGCAATAGGACCTCTACATCCGGATTTCCTGCAAAAGCATGCTTCATATCTGCGATTCGTTCCGCCCGGTGCTTGAAGCTTTGTTTGCTGGTATGGTGAGTGCGGACCAAAAGCGGGAGCTGCGGAATCCCCCTGAACCCGGACAGCACATCTGCCAGCCGCTCCGCCTGATTGAATCCCCGCTCAACAAGCCGGGCTTCAGATACAGGCACCGGGACAAGCAGATCCGCCTGCCATCGCTGGTTACTAGCAGATTGCTTGCCGCGGAATATGGGACTTGTAAATACCCTCTGTGCTTTTTGGAATTCTGCAATCCCCTGCTGTCTCCGTTCTCTTTCTGCTTTAAGCTGGATGTAGGCTCTGTCCAGCATTGAGCCTAACAATGGAGCAAGCTGTTCATTCCCCCGGTATTTATATTGACCCAGGATTTCGCGCATCACACTTGTATAAGCTACTGCACTCCGGTTGCAGACAATCGGTACGGCTTCACCGCTGCGGCTGCAGTCGGGGCAGCCGACATGGCGACCGCATTTCTGACAGCGGGGATGCCGGATCCAAGGAATAGCCTCTTCACAAACTGCACAGATACCGTGCAGGCCTGCTGCCGGGCGGCTGGTTTTGCCGCAAATCAGGCAATGAAGCAAAGAAGGCGCCAGCAAGGAGCGGACTTTGGTAAGCCATGCAGTTAATGAGTCCATGATGCTTTCCTCTTGTCCAGATACCCCTGCTTGCGGGCAATCGAGTTCATTGTACGGATCTGCCCGATGGCTTTGCGTTGTGACTGGGTCCACTCCGGTGATAAGAAGTTTACCCTGCCGGCAGGGTCATCTTTGGAGCGCCCGGCACGGCCAGCCATTTGAACCAGCGAGGCTTCATCAAACAGTTTACTGTCTGCGTCCAAAATATAAACATCACTACGGGGAACGGTAACTCCCCGTTCCAGGATGGTAGTAGTGACCAGGATAGTGATTGCCCTGTTGCGGAAGGCAATGACCTTATCGGTTCTGTCCCGATCTTTAGATGAGGTGCCCTCTATGCACACACCGGGGATTTTCCGGCGAAGAAGGGTCAGCAACCCTTCAATATGAGCGATCCGGGCCACAAAGATAAAGATTTGCGCTTCACGTGCAAGCGACCTGTGCAGGGCTTGCAGGAATGCTGCGGGTAGGGCTCCGCGCTTAATACATTGCTGGACGGGATTCATTGGTATACGGCGGGGCAAAGGCAACGGATGTCCATGATACCGTACGGGCACTCTGGCATGAGGCAGCTTCCCTGAATGCGCCTGCCGCTGCAGCTTCTGCGGCGGTGTCGCCGACAGGAAGATAAACACTCCATCCGGCTTGCAGGCCTGTTCAGCAGCAAAAGCCAGCATTGGATTGTTATGATAGGGATAAGCATCCAGTTCATCGATAATGACCAGATCAAAGCCATGATGAAACCTTAGCAGCTGATGCGTGGTTGCAATCGTCAATTGACCCGGTACCCAGCGGTCCTGGCTGCCGCCGTACAGCACGGCCAGCGTCTCCGCCGGGAAAGCCCGGGCGAGCCGCGGGGCCAGCTCCAGCACGACGTCGCGCCGCGGCGTCGCCACCAGTGCCCGGCCTCCGGCAGCGAGCACTGCCTCCAGGAGCGGAAACGTGATCTCCGTTTTCCCCGCTCCCGTCACTGCCCAGAGCAGGAACCGCTCTGGGCCTGTGCCGGCGGCGTGCTGGCGCCGCGCCGTCAAGAACTGCAGTGCAGCGCCGGCGGCCCCCGCCTGAGCTGCACTAAGCCCCCACCGGCGTGCCGCTACGGTGGGGCTGATTCCGGCCGTGCCCCGCACGGCCGGGGACGCCGCGCTGCGCAGCAGCAGCGCGCAGGCCCGGCTGCGCCCGAGCGCGAGGCAGGCCTCGCAGTAGGCGCAGCCGGCCAGGCCGCACGCAGCGCATGGCGTGCGGCCTGTGGCCACGCTGCCGCAACGCAGGCAGCGTTCTACCGCGCGGCGGCGGGCAGCGCCGCGCCTCCAGAGCAGCAGCGGCAAGCGGAGCGCCGCGGCCAAGCCCGCCCTGCGGAGGCAAACTCCGCCTCCTTCAGCCCATCCGCCTCTGGTGTTACTAGAATGCTCTCTGTCTCCTTTAGCTCTCCTGCTACTAGAGCTGCTGTGTTCCTCCCTATATCCTTCACCCCAGCTGCTACTTGAGTTGCTGTGATCCCCCCTATATCCTTCACCCCATCTGCTACCTGAGTTGCTATGATCACCTCTCTTACCTTCGGCCTTCCCGCTATTATTGCTGCTTCGCTCTTCCCTCTCCCGCACCATTCCGGCACTAACGGCAGCTTGCAGCTTCAATCGCCCCTGCAGATGGGCGAGCTGGGCCACAGACTGCCAGTCCTGCTCCATTCCGGGAAGCTGCTCTGCCAGCAATGCTTCCACCTCCGGCTGAAGCAGCGAGCGGCCGGAGAGTGTCACCACCAGGCGGTCGGCTGCGATGCAGAGAGATTCACTTCGATCCTGCAATCCATCCCCAATCCCGCTGCTGATGTACGGCTCTGATTCATCCTTATCACGTCCTGAGTCTATCCCGGCCCAGCAATTATGCTGCTCCCGATCCTTCAGCGGCCCCTTGATTACATCAACTTGATTCATCCATGTTCTTTGCTGCGTTCCCCCCGACACTTTCTCTCTCTGCATTTCTTCTTGAAGAGATTCTTTCAGATAAGCTGCCCACTCCTCGGATGACCACTTGCACATCATTTTATAGAAACGGAAGCGCTCCCGCAGCTTCACCGCCCAACCGAGGGGGAGTGAAGAGGAGAGAATGACCAGTTTGTCTGCTGCTCTGCCGCTCCAGCCACGTTCTACGGCCCCACTCCACCACAAAAGGTCGACAGCCAAATTCAATGAAACCCATATTTTAAAGCACCCGTCAATTTCAACTGCATACACGCTGACTCTCATCACAACGCCTCCTGCTTGGCTATGTAACATACATCCACCTATAATCTCTCTACTTTGAAATTGGCCGTTACAATAGTGAATGTTAACTTCCGGCCCAGCCTGTCTGCTGATGACCTTACAGTCCCTCCTCCAACACAAAAAAGCACCCCCCCCTATTACTGGAGAGTGTGCTTCACCCGTTTCTTGCATATTTAGTTAGCATTCGCCGCGTCTTGATTGCGATCCCCCGCTTCCCGGCATCCGCAAATCGATAACGATCTCCCGCTGGTATTCATCCTCGCCCGCTACGGAGCGAAAATGCATCAATGGTGCAATATCAATTGCAGAACCGCTGTATGCCAATTTAGTGGCTACTGCTAATGTCTCATCCTTCGATTCATCATCCAGCACAGTCACCCTGTACAGTTTTCCAGTCCAAAAAGCATGAAAAGCCAGCATCCGGATGTACCCTTCAATAACTGCTTCATGATTGCGTGTGATCAAAAAATAATGAATCCGCTTACCGGACCGCATGACCCTTCGGGTCTGTTCCCGGTGATGCAGGATATGAATGAGGATCACCGCAGATGCGTAAACAGCCACAATCCATATTAACTGGGCTACCATGGAGATGCACCTCCTCTTTATACCGACACTATATGCCGGTGTTACGAGGTCGGTGACTGCCCATGGTTTCTTAAAGCCGATATTGCCCCGCCTGCTCTTTTCCCAGTCTGATAAATAATATCTTTCAGGCGCACACGGGGTCAAATTCTCTATAGCCGGGTACATAATTAAATCAGCATTTTGCAAAATTCGAATATATAAAACGTCCTAAGTCCATTTTTATATAACTGCGACTGAAACAATACGTTGGCTTGAGCCAGACAGCAGCCCTTACGTTATGTAATGTTGTTCCGGATCATTTGGATTCTCCAAAACGCTCAGTTAAAATTAAGCCGGTTACAGAGTGACCCAGCCATATTTAATCGAATTGATTACAGCCTGTGTACGGTCATCCACTTCCATTTTTTGCAGGATGCTGCTGACATGGTTCTTGACGGTTTTCTCGCTGATAAAGAGGTATTCCCCAATGTTCTTATTGCTCTTGCCTTCGGCCATCAGCCGCAGAACCTCAGCCTCACGGCGGGTCAGCGGATTGTTGTCACCAGCGACAAATTTAACGCCCGCTTCCTTCACTGGGGTTTCAGCCATTGCCCCTGTCTCATTAAGATAGGTCATGCGGCGCAGCTGGTTAATCAGCTTGCCTGTAACCTTCGGATGAATGAAGGCATGACCCTCGCAGACAGAGCGTATGGCATTAATGAGCGACTCCGCCTCCATATCCTTAAGCAAATAGCCGTTGGCACCCTTGCGCAGCGTTTCGAACACATAGCTCTCATCATCATGAATCGATAAAATAATGACTTTAACATCCGGGAACATCTCCCGCAGCTTTTGTGTAGCCTCTACACCGTTCTCGATAGGCATATTGATATCCATCAGTACGATATCCGGCTTATTGACGTTACAAAATTCCAGTACCTGGATGCCGTCTCCGCATTCCCCGATGACCTCAATATCATCCTCCATATTTAATATTCGTTTAAGCCCTTCACGAAACAATTGATGATCATCGGCCAAAAGAACTTTTATAGGCGATTTACCAGTGATTTGGTTCTCCATCACATTACTCCTTCCCCTTTTCCACATTCGTCGGAATGTGAATTACGATTGTTGTGCCTTGATTCTCTGCAGACTCTATTTCCATTCTTCCTTCGAGTAACTCTACACGCTCCCGCATACCTACCAGCCCAAAACTTTCACGGCTGCCCTGCTCACTTACCTTTTTCACATTAAAACCTACTCCGTTATCCTTCACCACAATCTTGATCAGCTGTGCCTGATAGGTGATTTCTACCAGCACATAACTTGGATAAGCGTGTTTGGCGGCATTCGACAAGCCTTCCTGAACAAGGCGATAGACTGCAGCTTCCATGGCTGAAGATAAACGATGCTCCTTACCTCTCGTTTCAAAGGCGGTTCGGATCTTCGTCTTCTCCTCGTAATCATGCACATATTTCCGCAGCGTTGGAATCAGGCCAAGATCATCGAGCGCCATCGGACGCAAGTTGAAAATCACCTTACGCATTTCCTCCAGGCTGTAACGAACCTGCCCTTTTAAGTCTATTACTTCGTCCTGCACTAGCCCATATTCCTGCTTTACCAGCATTCTTTCTACAATTTCCGTCCTAAGGACTAAATTCGCCAGCATTTGAGCAGGACCGTCATGAATTTCCCGGGCAATTCTTTTCCGTTCCTCTTCTTGGGCCAAAATTATTTTAAGTCCGATCATTTGTCTGTTCTTCGCAGTTTCGACAATTCTCGTCACTTGTCCCATTTCTCCGGACAGATATTCAATAACAACACTCATTTGCGAACCGATCGATTCTGCACGCTCTACCGAATTTTCGACACTGCGAACCCGCAGCTGCAATTCGTCCCGCCTGCTTCGAAGATAGATTTCCCGTTCTCTTGTCATCATGAGTTCAAGCTGAAGCTCGGTGGCCTTCTCATAAGCAATCCGGATGTCTTTCTCCGAATAGCGGACAAAATCACGGCTGACTTCCGTCAGCCGGATCCGGGAGCGGTGGTATTGCAGCTCCAGCTTGTCCACCTTTTGCAATGTTTCATCCGTTTCTTCCATGACCCTCTGCAGTTCTTTGGTGAGTGCAACAAGCTCATCCCGCGCAACCTGCAATATTTCAAAAATCTGATACTTGCTGCTCTCCATCACGTCGATGGTATTCTTAATGACGCGATCTATCGCATCGGCTTGAAATTCCACGGATGCTTGCCCCATTTCTATCGGATCGTATTAAAGGCTTTCCTTTAATATTACCATATCACGATTCGATAGTTACGGTCTTCGTTTTCTGTTCCCATTTTACAGTCAATCCGAGCTGTTCCGAGACGAGCCGAAGAGGTACTAAAGTCCTGCCATCTAGGATTAAAGGAGCTACTTCGGCGCTTTGCCGCTTGCCGTTCAATATAAATTCCTTCTTGTTTACAGTCAGATCAAGCGCCTTGGCACCGCGCAGCACCATAATTTTCTTAGTATTCTGATCCCAGGCAGCACTTCCGCCAAAAGCATCCAGCACATATTTTATCGGCACATATGTGGTACCATCCTTGACGATTGGAGCTACATCTATCGACTTCTTGGTCCCATTTACCGTCATAGCTTTGGAGCCGATGATCATTGAAGCCGAACCTTGTGGAAGACCGGCTTCACTGGACAGCGATGGCATCACGAAGGAAAGATTATCGAAAGCAACGGTACCCGTCTTAGCCCGTTCGTCCTGACCTTCTTCTACATTCACTATATACACTCTTTTCAGCAGCGCAGGGAATTTAATAGCTGCCCCCGATAAATCAATATTCAGGCTCTTCCAGCCGTTCCAGTCAATGACTTTAGCGAGATCAATATAAGCCGTTGCTCCAGCGCTGTCCACCACTTCCGCCCGCAGCCAGTTAAGGCTCATATCTCCCATAACATCAAGTGACATCGAAGTTGCGGCTGCCGGAATGCTTTTGCCGGAGGTTCCGTTAAGCTGGGCATAAGCATACATTTTACCGCTTCCTGCAGTCATGTCATAGCTGAGTGACAATACCTTGGAGCCTGCCCGCTCCGCCGTTCCAGCCACGATCGCGGCCGTTCCGGTAACACTGCTCACGTTGGAAGTAAAGGCGATCGGATAAGTAACATTATCAAAATTCTCCCACGGTGTAGCTGCTGCAGTCGATAAAACAACCGCAGTACTGAACCCGTCGTACCGGGCAATCGCATACCCTGTGGTGACACCTGCGTTTACCGAGTCAACCGTCAGCTTGCCATCCTGTACACTGCCCTTGAACCCGACAAATTCCCATTTCAGCGCTGAATTTGGCACAGCCAGTGTCGCGCCGCTTTTAGCAACCGCTGTGACTGGTACGGAGACCGATGCACCAGCCGCCAAAGGAGCTGTAACCGTTCCCGCGGTCAGGCTGGCAAGATCGTCCCCGCCCAGAACGGTAACCTTCGCAGAAGCACTTGCCGCACCGCTGGTCGCGGTCAGTGTAACTGTTCCTGCTTTGACACCAGTCACTTCGCCTGCATTCACTGTAGCACTGCCGCCGCTGGATACCCATGCCGGATTGGCTGAAGCGACATCTATCGGATTATAATACGTATCATAGCCTTTTAATGTATAGGTTGCTTTTTGCCCGATTAGGAGGGCTGAACTGCCGCTGATTTTCAGCCCTTTCACCTCACCCTGTGGAGCTGATGTGTACACTCCGAGGCCGTTGACAATGCTGCGCTGCTCCGTGCCGTATTCTGTATTAAAGGTTAGCGTAGTCGACGTTTCAGCGAGCGGACGGTCTACCATGGTCGTAGACCCGCCTCCGTCCAGATTCATTCCCTTCCAGACACCGATGTTTGTCATGAATGATTGCAATTCTGTCAGTGACATACCGGCACTGCTCTCATTATCCTCCACCGCAATTACATATACGTAACGGCCATCCTGGGAATAACCAAGTGCAGTACGGGCCCGGAAGCCGCCGATACTGCTCGTTGACCTCGAGAAGGTGGCTGCTTTACCGTTGTTGACCAGGATGGTATGTCCGCCGATCATCATTTGCAGGCTTGCCGGATCCACAGTTTGCTGCGTCGTTTTAGATTTCAGGGAATACACACTGCTCAGCTTTTGACCTACTGCCAGATGTGCCTTGACGAACTGTGCTGCGAGCCCGTGTGTCCGCAGGATATAAGCCCCCTTCGGAACTGCCATCGGCAATGCTGCATCTAATGAGATTTGAGTGATTGTATCATTCTCTACCAATACCTCCGTTGGCGTAGTAGAACTATTCTTCGGCCGGGCCAGTGCAGTCCAGGCATCTGTATAGAGATAGGCAGCATTGGCATGGCTATATGTAGAACTGCCGCCTTCAGGGCTGTAAGCCCCTTTATTAATACCGGACAGCGGAAACTGGGCTCCATCCTCAGCTGTGACCAGTCCTTCAAAAGCATACTCGTCGATCACCGGCTGGCGGTCTTTAGTCACTGCAAAAGCGTACATTCCTTCAAGCTGTGATGGTGTAGAAACCACAACCCCGCTTGAAATTTGTCCCCCTATCGGGGCACCTTCGCCGCCGGTGTTGAAATAATCACCGTTAACTGCAGCTACTGCTCCTGTTTCAGCTGCCATACCGCCAGTGCTTTGACGGGTAGTCAGTTTACCGCCCTTTCCGGTCATTACATCAAGGGACACATAAGGATTACTCAAATCTACACGGATGACATCCGCCAGCCCGGTAGCACTTATACCCGAACGTTGTGTTGTGAACTTATATTTCATCATCATTGCACCAGAAGTGATCACTTCTTCACTCAGCTTGGTCACTGTAAAAGAACTCGCTGCTGCCTGGGCTACTGGTATAGTAGAGGATCCCCATCCAGGCAGTCCTTCGCTTCCGATTACCGGCATGATCCAGAGTACACCGGCTAATGATGCAGCAATCCAGCGTTTGGCAGGTAACCTTCTTCCCCCCTGTGCATGCTCTTCGTTTCTCTTCTCCATGGAAACTTCATTCATTTCAGTGTAACTCTCCCATCTCTTTTTTTAATATAAGTTCTCTGATATCCGCATCTATTTTTCCAGTCAAAGAACAGGCTTCCATTTTTCCTTAACACTTTAATAGACTGAAACGAAGCCAAAAAGTTGCGAAGTTTGCTAGATTCCGTCCTATTTAATAGCCTGGTAAGTCTATGCAGATATAAGAAGAAACGGCTTTGCCATCCTATTAGGGAAGGTATCCGTTTCTGCTGGAAAGAGAAAGATAATGTATCGGGTAAAACAAAGAAGTGCTTATCTTGACACAAAAAAAGCCCCGCAAAGCGGGGCCTCAGCCTGATAACTTGTTATTCTACAGGAAACCTGCCATACCGAGCATACGCTGCAGCATCACCGCTGCTTGAGCCCTGGTTGCATTACCCTGCGGTTGGAACACTGTGGTAGTCATTCCCAGTATAATTCCTTCCTGCACAGCTTTGGCGACAAATTCAGCACTTGCATTCTGGATTTTACCTCTGTCTTTGAAGACACTTAGCGCAGATGAAGCCGTACCGTTCAGTGTGATCGGATTCTTCGTATATTCCATCGCACGGATAATCATGATGGCCAGCTGTTCCCGGGTAATATTGTCATTCGGCCGGAAGGTGCCGTCTGTATTCCCTGTAATAATACCGGCTTTAGCCGCTGCCCCAATATAATCACCTGTCTGTGTAGAAGGCTGAATATCTCTGAACTGCTGTGCAGTCACCCTGTCCCCCAGCAGCCCCAGCCCCCTGCTGAGCATTACTGCAAATTCAGCCCGGGTTATCTTCAGTTCTGGATTAAACGTGGTGCCGTAGCTGCTGTCGATAATATTTTTAGCAGCAAGTAAAGCTACAGTCGTCTTTGCCCAGTGCTTGCTCATATCGGTAAAGCTGCGGGTTGAGAGGAACGTGCCGACTACCTGATTGCCTGTTGTACTGGCCTTGATTACCGTATAACTTCCGGCCGAGCCAATCTTGGTAGGCAGATAAGCAGCATCATAATAGGCAAGATCCAGTCTGGCTGCTGATACCTGGTCATTGTTCAAAGTTGAGGTCGTGCGAACAGCATACTCTCCCGGTACAGTAAGGACGGTACCATTGGAATAATTGCCGCTGACCACGGCGCTCAGCCGGATATCCGTCAAGCTGGTTATAGGTTGCAGCCCTTGTGTTCTAAGCTTCTGCTCAAAAGGCGTGTATGTGCCGGATGGAACCTTCTCCAGCCGGAGTACAAGCGATATCGTATTGCTGTCTGCGATCAGGTTGGCGGCAAGGCTGTTCATATTGATATCATCCAGCGCCAGAGTAAACATGCTGTCCCCGTAGCGAACCCCGAACGTCGACTTACTGTTGCGGTTTACGGCATCCAGCAGCGGTTTGAGCGGTACCGAAACATAGGCGGCTAGCTCTGTTGACGGGACTTCAAATACTAAGGATGGCGTGCCCAGCTTATTAAGGTATTCATAACTGGCAGCCAGGCGAGCCGTGGTCAGTGTATATCGTTTGAGCGACTGGCTGTAAACGGAACGATCATCTGCCACTGAAGCGGAGTCACTCTTGAGCAGCGGATATTCCTTCCCGAATTCACCAGCAGTGAGCGTACCCAGATAGGAAGGACGGCTAGCCGTTGTGCTGGTTCCCCCAGTCAGGTTCTGAACAGAAAGTGCTGTAAATGAAGCAAGTGCATTCCCGCTAACATCAAAAATGCCTCCAGCTCCTGTCATATAGGACAGGTCAACGGCTTGTCCGGTTTTAACTACTGTAGACAGAACCAATCTCAGGGTTGCTCCGGAAACATTGAAAGATTGTACCCCTACAATACTTCCGTCTACTCTGACTGCGAATTGCCCGGTATATAGTGACGTACTGGCCTGCATACTTTTACTGAAAGTAACGGTAAGCTCATCACCAGTGATAGTTGCTGAACTGATATTCGGCACTGTCGTTACACTGCTTCCCGAGATAGAGACCGGCGCAAGATTAATGTAAGCAGCCCTATTGCCATTGAAATCACTGATTCCGGCTGTCCCTGGAACATAAGAGATTGTGGTGTAGCTCGTTGTTAAAAGTGTACTCTCTAAGGTAAGTGTTACTTGATTTCCGCTAACAGCTACGTTGGTTACAAAGTTAGGCGTACTTCCCACCAGGACTGAGAACTGACTGATCATCGGCAGATTGCCCGAGGATAATCCTTCATTATAAGTAAGTATAATCTGCTTGCCTGAACCGACTGCACTCTGAAATACCGGAGCGGTCGTATCGCTGGTGTTGCGGATATAGAAATCGCTGAAGTTTGTTATGTTCTGACCGTACTGATCCTGAAGCGGATAAGACCCGGCGATGTAGGTTATCCGGACAGCCTGGCCGCTAGATGCTACATTATTTACACCTAAAGTAACTGTTGAACCGCTGGAGCTAACAGAATTAACACCCAGTGAAACGCCGTCTGCATACACATAGAACTGGCCATAACCAGCTGTAGAAGCAGTTCTCAGCACATCATTAAAATTCAAAATTACAGTCTTTCCAGACAAAGTGCCGTCTTTGGGTGTAGGCAATGCTGATTGAACCGAATTGGTTACCTGCCGTGATGTGAAACTGTTTGCCGTATTTCCGCTCAAGTCTTGAATGGTTCTTAAGCCGCCTGAATAGGAGATCTTAACAATCTGCCCTACAGCTACACCCGTGCTAAGCGTCACATATACGCTGTCTCCCTGAATGTAAATACTTTCGATTGCTCTTTTCTCATCATTGACCGTTACTGAAAAACTGCTCATCAGCAATGATACCGATGAATTAAGCGGCTCATCGTATTTCAAACGGATCGTTCGATTGTTCTCGAGCACTGCTGAAGAGAGGTTGGGGGACATCTTATCCAAGGCTACCGTCCGGAAGCTCCAGGAGCCCTTTCCGTTAATCCCCTCATATTGATTATTATTACTGTCAACAAATGTCCCTTTGGCGATATCAATATAATAGGTTGTGTCATTGTCTAGTGACGTGGAAGGTACAATAACGTATTCCTTAGAATTTGTACCTGGAACTGCAGATACAGTTGTTGTTAGTTTTGTCCCGCCGCTTTTATACAGAGCTACTCCACTCTCAGCGGTTAAAGTTGCCGCCTGATTGAATGCAATCTTAATAGGTTCACCAGTACCTACAGACTCACTGCGGTCAGCCGGACTAAGCGCTGTTACGCCAAATCCCGTAAGCGACGTGGTTGTGAAGCTCCATGTATAAGATCCTGAAGCAGGAAAAACATTACCATCCTGGTCATAAAAAGCCCCTTGCGGAATGGTCACCGTATACTTCGTATTGCTTAACAGCGGACTCGCGGCAGAAGCAGCACCCACCGTAATAAATCGGGTTCCCCCTCCCGTAACCGCAGAGGAATTCACGTTGAAATACCTGGTGCCGTCTGAAGTACCCGGAGATAAAGTGATTATTCCAGCAGCCGGCATCATCGGCTGCTCAAATGTCAGCTGGAGATTGCCTGTTGTCGAGACGGCACCTGCTCTGTTAGCTGGAGATACATTTACAGATGAGACAGCCGTTCCCTTGACTGAAAAACTCCAGACATTCCCTGTAGAAATCCCTGCAAAGGATTTATTGTCATCATCTTTAAGTGCATAGGGATCAACCAGCACGTAATAGCTGCTGCCAGACATCAGTTTGTTTGTTAAAGTCAAAGTCACCGTAGTTGAGGAGGCATCACTTTGTAAATTGATATATCCCTCTCCGTCTATGAGCTTAAACTCCTGCACTACAGTGTTGTCTGCTGAAGCGATAAGCTTAATTGAACCTCCACCCCGCTGAAGTTTCTTATTAAGCTTGAAGCTAAGCTGAGAAAGGTTGCTATCCACCCGTGAATAATTCGCAGGAGAATAATCACTAGCAGTGATCGCTTGGTTGATGGATGGCGCGGTCGTGAATGTCCAAGAGGCTGCCGCTGATTCCAGTCCCAGTCCGTCTTTAAACATGCCTTGGGGCACATTAACGGTATAGGTCTTATTGTACTCAAGGTCCTTACCTAATTTGAGCTGATATTGCGTTGAACTGCTGATTAGGCCTGAGCTGCCCACGGGGATAGTTACATAGGGTTGACTGGCCCCTAGTGCAGTAACGGTGATGTCTCCACTCTGCGGAGTTACCTGACGATCGAAGCTAAGTTTGATGGACGACGCTACATTCACATTCACTTCTCCCTGGACAGGGGATGTGGACATGCTAAATTCATTTGCGGCATGCACTGCCGAGCTCCCGATTCCGATAGACGAATACCCTGTACCGAGCACCAGGTTTCCTGCCAGAATGAGTGCCGTCCATATTGAAATTTTCCTTTTCATGCGGTGATAGACTCCTCTCAAGCCATACTATCTCGTCTTTATACATATTCTTATATTTCGGCTAAAAGGCTTCCAAAGTTTAGAAGACTTCCAAGTGTGAATCACTCCTAACCCCTAACTTCCTCAACTGAAATTAAAAAAGCCCGCAGACTTCAATCTTCTCATAAAAAGAAGACCTGTCTGCGGGCTTGTCTATATAGTGTATAAATTAAATTCCGGCCTGAGCTTTAAGCATTTCTGCTTTATCCACACGTTCCCAAGGAAGATCGACATCGGTACGGCCAAAATGACCATAAGCCGCGGTCTGTCTGTAAATCGGTTTGCGCAAATCCAGCATGGAGATAATTCCGGCAGGACGAAGATCGAAATTGCTGCTGATGAGGTCAGCCAGCTTTTCCTCACTGATTTTCCCTGTTCCGTATGTATCCACATTAATCGATACAGGATTAGCGACCCCAATTGCATAAGCCAATTGAATTTCACATTTGGAAGCTAGGCCGGCAGCAACCAGATTCTTTGCTACATAACGGGCTGCATAGGCAGCAGAGCGGTCGACTTTGGTTGGATCTTTTCCGGAGAATGCGCCTCCGCCATGACGGGCATAACCGCCATATGTATCAACAATAATCTTGCGTCCGGTTAATCCGGCATCCCCCTGAGGACCGCCAATGACAAAACGGCCTGTCGGATTAATGAAATACTTAGTGTTATCGTCGAGCAATTCAGCCGGAACAACCGGCAGAATAACATGTTCTTTAATATCCGCCTGGATCTGCTCAAGTGAAATTTCCTCTGCGTGCTGAGTCGATACTACAATTGTATCTACACGCACCGGTTTTTCATCCTGATACTCAATCGTTACCTGAGTCTTGCCATCCGGACGCAAATATTCCAAAGTACCGTCTTTGCGGACTTCAGACAAACGGCGGGCAATTCGATGTGACAGGGCGATCGGCAAAGGCATTAATTCAGGCGTTTCATCTGTTGCAAAACCAAACATCAGGCCTTGGTCACCTGCGCCAATATTAGCAGTTTCTTCAGCAACCTGTGCAGGATCACGATGCTCCAGCGCCGCATTTACACCCTGCGCGATATCCGCAGACTGCTCATTCAGTGAGCTAAGCACAGCACAAGTATTATAGTCAAAACCATATTTTGCGCGGGTATAGCCAATTTCCTTAATCGTATTGCGTACAATGGCCGGAATATCTACATACTCCGACTTGGTGCTAATCTCGCCAATGACGAGTACAAGACCAGTTGCTACAGCTACCTCGCAGGCAACGCGGGCATTTGGATCATTGGCCAAAAAAGCATCCAGCACTGCATCAGAAATCTGATCACAGATTTTATCCGGATGTCCCTCTGTTACGGACTCGGAAGTAAACAAATGACGTCCTTTAATAGACACGTACAACAACCTCCCATATTGTTAGTCTGACACTGTATAAGGGGGCTCCTTAGTGATAACAGGCCAAATAAAATAAGAATAGTATCAAGAAATTATTAATGCTGTCTTCAAAAAATGAACCTTTTCCATATGGAAAAGGTTTAAGGCTTTCCTCAAAAGTCATATTATCTTATTTGCCGGATGGTGTCAATTAAAGGCAGTCTCAACCGGCGTTTGCACAAGTTATGTGAAAAGAGACTGCTCAGCTTGCTTGACAAGCCTCTTCGTAATTTCCCCGCCAACAGAACCATTATCTCTGGAGCTTAAATGGCCAAGATACTGACTCCGTCCAATTCCTGCAGCCCCTCCAAGAGCTCCAAGCTCAGATGCAAACTCCGTATCTGCTCCTCCGCCATAAGAAGCACCATATAGACCGAATTCTGCTGCAATTTCATATTGCATTTGTTTCAGCATTGCGCGACTTTCCGGTACCACTGTGCGATTAGTACGTGCCATGTTACAGCACCTCCTGAAATTATTTTAAAGATTACAGGAAGTATTCTGCGTCTGATCCATGGCTTTGAGTCCGTTTAATGTTTGTCAGCAGTGGGAAAGAGTTCCGGTGTATGAGGATCGCTCCCACAGGGTATCCTTAATATTAAGGAAATAGTATTTCTTCTTTATTTCAATGTGTAAGAACCTCGTACCATGACTACAAGTCCTAAAGTTTGACCTTCTTGGACAGTTATCCCACGTCCATCACGGGGAAACGATAATAAATGATTAGATGGTGCTGCAAGCCCATTGGCAAGATCGGTTCCATCCGTTAAATCAGCGACGCCATTACTGTCCTGTGAATAAATGACCGCTTTACCCGCACGGACAATAAATTCAGCACCCGCACTAGCAATTAGAGTCTGGCCCGGTTTCACATCAACAATTACTACTTCATTACTGCTTGGAGCCGGAGAAGAAGATGGTGCAGCAGTTGCAACAGGTGTTGCGGTTGCCGTAGGTGGCTGAGTAGCTATTGTTCCACCTTGAAGTGCCTTTTGAATTTGTTGATCCACATAACTTTTCGTTACAACGGGATCATCAGCCGTACCTGGCTGCGAGCCGACACTTGCACCTTCAGCGGTGATGTTGAGTACAGAACCTGCCCATACACTGCAAGCAAGCAGCCCGGTTGCAATGGAAATTTTCCAAACGGTTTTCATCAGCTTCCTCCTTCAGAATTCAAAAAATGCTAAAAAAAAGAATAGCCTCCGAAGAGGCTATTCTGGGCTTCGGTAAAACCGAATTACTTCGCTACGTTTACAGTTACGCTGTTGTCGATTGCGTTATCATCCATGTCAGTAACACCGGACTTGTCAGCGATCGTTACAGAGATTGCATTAACGAATGAAGAACTCAGATCAATCACACCAGTTTTAGCGGAAGTGTAAGCTACGATTTCACTAGCTTGAACTTTTCCGTCTTTGTTGTTGTCGAAGTACAGTACATCAGCGCCGTTGTATTTATCTTGAATCGCACTAATTGTGATGAAGTACTTGCTTCCGGAAACAGATGCAATGGCCACTCCGTTTGTAGCTTCAACACCGTTCACTTTGACTACAAATTTAGTTGCGTCAATGCCTTTAACAGGCTCAGTGAAGTTAACAATCAACTTAGTAGCATCATCAGCTGAGATTGTTGCAGTAGCCAGCTTAGGAGCAACGCCATCAACCAAAGCAAGTTTTGCCAGCTGTGGAGTGATTGCGTTACCAGCTGCATCTTGGACTCCAGTGATCAAGAAGTCAAAGCCCTTGGATGCACTGATTCCGCTCGATGGAATGTAAACATTAACCACCAGGTTATCACTAGCCTTACCAGTATAGTTGGTTGTTACATAAGAACCAGCTGGCAGAGCCTTAGAATCCAGGGTGTAGTTATTGATATCACGAACAGTATTCAGATTCAAGCCGCTAGCATCTTGAATTGTGTAAGTAACTTGTTGGTCACTTGCACTCTTAGGAGTTGGAACTACTACAGGCGCACTAATGAATACAGGTGCTTTGGAATCTGTAGAGGTTGTAGCAGTAATTGTTACAGGCAGTACCGTTGCAGCACTCTTATTAGCCGATGAGGACAAGTCAACAACAAATCCGGCTGGCAGACGCAGAGTGTAGCTTCCTGCTGCAAGGCCAGTAACATTGTTGAATGTAACAACGCCATCTTCATTTTTGTAAGTAGCAACAGTTACCGGAGTTGGAACGCCTGTAGCATCATTAACCAACGTGAAGCTGCTTCCCTTAACTTCAACATTTTCGGAGAACTTCACAGCCAGACCAGTGGATGTGTAAGTCACGCTTGATACTGTAGGAGCTACGCTATCTTTAGTGAAAGTAACAGCTTGAGTTGAAGTAGCTGTTGTTACGTTGCCCAGAAGGTCTCTGATTCCAGCGCCGATTACTACAGTTCCGTTGAATACACCATTGGTGAATACTGGAATAGTCGGAGTTTTCAGAGTGAAGGTTTTGCTATCACTACCTTTGGAAGGAACCAGGGTACCTTGGCTAACACCGTTAGAATTCAACAATGTGAATACACCGTTCAGGGAGTTGATATCAACAGCTTTGCTGAATACAACTTTGATTGTGTCTTCACCGGATACGGCAAAGCTGGAGATTGTTGGCAGTTCAACATCAGCTACAACAGTTACTGTAGTTTTAGTTGGGTTCGGTGCAATGTAGTTTCCAGCAAAGTCTTTAACGTTCAGGAAGGAAACATCATAAGTTTTGCCAGTAACCAGAGTTGTCGAAGTTGTCAGGACTACTTCATCAAGTGAAGATCTTGCAGATCCAGTAGGCACAGTAGCGGATACACCGTCAACGTAAGCGACAGCTCCATCTTGAACTGGCTCGCTGAATTTCACAACCACTTTGTTAGTAGTAGCCTTAGCTGTGGAAGTTACGGATACAATTGTTGGAGCAGTTGTATCAGCAACAGTCAGCAGAGTTGTGTAAGGAGTTACCTTAACACCTGTATCAGTCTTAACATCTGCAGTTACTGTTACAGTGTATTGACCTTTGAAGTATGCGCTACCCGCTGGAGTCAGTACCAGTTCTGTCTTGTCGGAAGACAAAGTAGCATTTGCATATCGAATGTCAACAGGCTGAGCATCTGTCAACGTAGTAACAGCAATTGCTCCAGGAGCCAGTGTGTCTGTACCATAAGTTGTTCCAATAACAGTCTTGGAATCCAAAGCACGGTTGAATTTAACAACCAGCTGTTTGGAGTTCGGAGCAGTCACGGAAACTACTTTAGGAGCTGCCAAAGTTACTTTAACGCCTGCATAGTCAAAGCCTTTGTATTTGAACGTAGGAATTGTAGTTTCTACGCCTTCAACCAGGGCTGTTGTCAATGTCAGTGTAGTAGTTGTTTTGTCAGCGAAAGTTACCAACACGGTTGTTGGAGTCAAAGCTTCTGCGCCAGCAACAGCTACTTTAGTTGTCATGTTGTCAACTGCATAAGCTGCTTCTACTACCAAAGAGCGAGTAGCGTTAGCTTTGAAGTTGGTGCCTTGAGCAACCAGACCAGCGTTGATAACTGCTTGTGCATAGCCTTTAGCCCATGCAGATGCGGAGTTATCAGTTGTTGCCGGAGTTTCCAGTTTCAAAGCGCGGAACAATACAGCCGCTACTTCTTGAACTGTTACTTTACCGTTGTAGTCGAAGATACCTTTAACAGTATCTTTACCTTGCATCAAGTTTGCTGCAGTTACAGCTTCGATGTAAGGAACAGCCCAGTTAGTAGCTGTGTAACCTTTGTCTTTGTAAGACAATTTACCAGTTACTTCTGAAAGGCCGAACAATTTAGTAACGATCTTAGCGAACTCTGCACGAGTCAGATCTTTTTCAAGGTGAGCTTGACCATCTGGGTATCCGTTAAGAACACCTTTAGCTGCCAAAGCATCAAATTTTGCTTGTGGAGTTGTTGCAGTTTCACCAAACGCTACAGAGGCAAACATCGAGAATGCCATTGCTGTAGATAATGCTACGGATAAAATTTTCTTCATAACCTTTTTTTCTCCTCCTTGGACGTTCATGAACTGAGATTTTTCTTTAGTTGGGTAGCTCATGTCACTCATTAGCCGATGCACCCCCTTTCCCGAGTTGAGCATATTAAGTATAAATAATGTCTGTGACGGGTATCACAGAAACTTGTAAACAGGTTTAAGGCATAGTAATACTAGATTCCTAATTCTACCTAAGTATTATACAATGTGCCTCAAGTCACGTAAAGCTAATTTTTCCATTCGGCATTGCCCTAGCTATTAGGGTTATCTAACAAATGCCTGGTGTAAATGACTCTACACCTTAAACGCAGGAGTTCCGGAAAAGTTGCGCTTTGTTCAAAAATAATTTTTAAACCGCTGTATCCCGCTCCCCGTTCCAATAGAAGATAGATATGTATGTTCTACTAACTATTGTTAATGTTGGGCTGCTACGGGAATTAGTATAGCATGGAGGTTTCAAGACGTCATTAAGCAATATTTGTTAAGTAAATAAACATAATTCTCCTTTTTCAAACTATCGTCTTTCCTCATACTGGAAAATAAAAAAGCGCCGATTCCGGCGCTTTTCTTATATAACATATAAACTAACGTATCTTCATCGATAGTTGAATCAATTCCTGACGTTTCTCAGGACTGGCATTTACATTCTCGTACATGGCATCAATAGCCTCACGGTTCTCGCGGTAGGTCTTCTCATGTTTAATTGTGGTGTGGGACCATTCAATCAAGGCATTCTCGGCGATAACAAGATCATTGTATGCATCATGGAAACCTGTAGCTTGTACAAGCTCTTCCATTACCTCTTGTGTAATCTCCTGCAACGCCCGTTTTGCGGCGATCTCTCTTTCCAAAACTTTTGCTCTATTCTCAAACAAATTCTTTGCTTTCGTGTAATCCAATTGCGCTTTTGATAAAATCGGTTTCATCGATGGCTTTCACCTTTCAGAAAAAATTATTTTCTAAATTATTGTAACGTAAAACAGTGCAGATTACAAAGTTAATGTCGATGGCATGTATTTTCCATTAAAAAGAACAGGCCCGCGAACAGTTTTCGCGGACCTGTCGTTCTATTGCTACATTAATTGAAGGTTTTCGGGAAGATGCTTGTGCTCTTCTGCAGGAGTGACACAGCAATCTTTCCGGCTTCCGCTCTAGTCAGCTTGCCCTTCGGATTGAAATTATATACCGGTTTAGGTTGGCCCGTAATTGTCACTGCACTGCCTGTCATGATTTTGGCTTTAGACACTGCATCTATGGCTGGTCTGGAGTAAAAGTCCATACTTCCCGAATCCACAAACGACTTGGTAAGAGTGGTCAGAAGCTTGTCATCGTTGAGCGCCATTTTAAGCTTCAGAGCTCTTGCAATCATCACGGCTGCCTGTTCTCTTGTTAACGGCTGATCCGGGCCGAAGAACCCATCGCTTAAGCCTGTTATGATACCTGCTCTTGCAGCAGTCTCAATATGTTTGAAGTCCCATGTTGTCGAAACTGCCTCCGGCACAATATCAAAGAAGGTTTGCTGGCTATTATTGTAGCTTAAAGGGATATTCAGCCCTTTCACCAGCAGGGTGGCAAATTCACCACGTGTAGTCGTATCATCGGCTCCAAATTGATCGAATCTAAGATTTTTCATAATTCCTTTGGAGTACAATCCGTTAAGGATATTTCTTGCCCACGGATGATTCGTGATGTCTGTATATCCACGGCGGAGCTTCATTACTGTGTAATACCCAAATTGATCAAAAGCAACAGTAATAGTATGTTTCTTCGTATCGACCTCGCCGCCAATGTTCTCCCATTGTCCTGAGTCCGTATATCGGTACACTGTTATCGTTGACCCAACCTCATCCACAATATTGGGACTAAACGTTAGGGTCAGTTTGCCACGCTGTGAAGGAACAATTTTGCGTTCAGCTTCAATTTGTGTGAAATTACCTTCTACCGAGTATGGCGCGATACCATTCGTAGCCGGTTTATATAGTGCAGTGCCCTTAGTTCCCTTTTCACCAAGACCTCCACTGATCCAGTAAATGTCGGATACCCGGGAGAAGTTATTAGTTTCTACTGTGGAGTTAAACCGCAATACCAAATCAGAAGGAATTAGCAATGTGCTTTGACCTCCTGGTGTGCGGGCATCTGCATCTACGTTGATTGTGTTGCCATAATCGTTTTTACGCTCAACAACTCCATCTAACGGATCTGCAATCCCGAAAAGCAGCTTGGTATCAGGATAGTACTTCGCCGCGCCGGAGCTAGTGTTTCCTTTCATTAGTGTACCCTTTGGAAACGAAAGCTCCAGTCCCTTGTTGAATACACTATACTTAGCTGCAACCTTTTCAGCCATGAATTGTGTGTCCACTTGAACGGCACTTGCATAATAGACAGTGATTGTATCATTTATGGTTGCCGCAGCACGAACAATCTGGATTTTTATGGTTGTTGCTTTATCTGGTTTCAAACCAACATAATCCAGCGTAAATCTGTTCGGCAAATCTGTGCGTGGCACAGCTTCATACTTATCAATTAAAACCTTTGTTGCCCCTTCAGCTTCAATATCAAAACGGACAAAGTTTTTATTGACGACAATCTGTTTCCCAACCGTTTCTACTGGAGATAAGATGCGGTATGGAGAGACTTCACGCTCTACCTCCAAACGTTGATTCGTGCGCGCACCGGTTTCATTGATTAATTCCAGATTGTATACAATGCTTCCCGCTGTTTCTGCCGGAATATCCATGATCCGCAGAATGAAATCTGTGCTGCTGCCCACAAAATCATAGTAATAGGTCTTTCCTCTATAAGTGAACTGCGTTGGCCCTGCTTTGGCAGAGGTTGTGCCCAGGATAGCATTATCCAGGGAAAGGAACAATTCCGACCCTTGGTACAGGTTAAGCTTATTCGCCGCTCCACCTCGGAGTACCAAGTCGTAGCTGGTTTGGCTTGTAACATACTTTTCATCCTTATAGATGAACTCAGAAGTCAATCCAAGAATATCATTAAGCTCTTTATCCGTATAATCCTTAATATTCGTATGGCTAAGAGCCGCTCTGCCTTTAGGCAGCTTGGGATGGAATTGTGACAGGTTGGATACATTTGTATCTACAATATAGATTTTCAGTTCTTTGCGTATTTCTCTCTTATTGCCCACATTGTCCATCGAGGTCCCTGTGAATACGATTTTATTCTCTCCATATACGAGGGGGCCTGAAGCTGAAATATTAAGTACAAATGAGAATTTCGGGTCGGTCGTCGGATTAAATTTATCAGTAGGCTGTAGTGCTGGATTCAGTTTATCATTTGAAGTTCCGTTGACGAAAAATTGGGCGTTGCTGATATTCTCGAACCCGATATATTCACCTGATACCAACATTGTATTAGCAGCATTAGCTGAACTGAACGTATAAGTCTGACCATCATTTAAGTTAGCTACATAAATATAGTTCTTGGAGACATAAGCAATATCTGCATTATAGAAGGATTGCGAACCTGAAAATTGAAATTTTACCTTCTGTTGCCCGTTGGAGAAGCCAACAACTTTATAGACAGCTTCATTAGAACCGAGGTTATTGAGGTTAGTTTGTTTCTCTAGCTTCAGCGATGCCCCCAAAGGGAGGTATGAACCCAATAAAGTTGAGGGTGCCGCGCTAGACTTCACCATAATGAAAAAGTCAGGTGTTTCGACTTCAGCACCATTTAAAGGAAGCTTAGATAATGTTTTAGCGTCAATATTACCTGTAGAAACTTCCTTATAACCTGAAAGATAGTACATATCCGTAATGACGGTCTCACCCGCCAGGAACTTATAAGATTCTTTGACCGATGTAGTGTAGGTCCCGTACTTAATACCGACGATTACGCTAGAAGTTCCCGCAGTAAGCGCAAATGGATTGGTAGTCTGGAATGTGATTAGGCGGTATTGAGGTGTCACCCCATCCGGAGCAGGGATAATGATTTCTTTCTGTGCGGTTGTACCAATCGTTGTACTAAATGTACCGTCTGAGGCAATCGTATAGGACTCCAGTACATCGATTGGAACGACCACATCGTTAATTTTCACTTCATGATCCGCTTCAAAGGACTTAGTGCTGGAGTTATACGGCAAAAGTACCTGTCCCATAATCTTGGCCGTGGTATCGTTAGCTGTCAGAGTAGGGATATTATCCAAAATATTATAAGCCTTGTAGACGGGTGGCGTCAGCGTTGAATCGCCGTGTGTGATTTGCAGATCGGTAAACGGCTTGTTGGTGTCAAAATAATACACCGAACGTTTAATTGCAATGGAATCGGCAGAATTCTGTACTATGATGTCCAGCGTGTTTTCCCCAGATTTCAAAGTGAGAGCTGGTGTGAAAAAGGTTCCATCCTCAAGAAGCGAGGTTTGCAGCGAAGAACCACCATTCAGGGATACCCCTACCTTGGTTGCATTCGTAACATTACCCTGGATCGTGATCTGCTGGTTAGGCACAACAACCTTGGTACCTTCATTTAAGTTAATGGCAGTGGGTCCTCCTCCAAGTACTTGAAGAGAAGAAATGTAAGGGACCTTATCGTAAAGCACATAAAACGATTCTGAGCGTTGTAAGGAGCCTTGCATGCCTGAAAAAGTAATTTTATTATATCCTGCAAAGAGGGTTAGGCCACTTGCTATAAACCGGTTATCAGGGTTTAATGTGTCTGTAGTTACCGCTCCAGTAGTAGTATGGGTATCATCTGTAACCCATTTCCCTCCACTCTGCGTCATCTGCTGCACAGTAACCTTCATAGTGGAAGCAGTTACCTGTGCATAGGTACCGGTTATGGAGAAGTTGGGAGCGCTTGTCTTATATACAGTATTTCTTGTGATTGCTGTTGCACCAGTGGTCGCTGTCTGGTCAAGACTTGCTGTATTCCGCAGCGTGAGATCATCCGGACTAAAGTAGGTCGTGGTTGCTGCCGCTGCTAGCGGCGTGTATTTACCAGGAAACATGGAAACGATCAGAGCCGCCAGCAGCAGCCAAACGAATGCTCTCTTAAAGCGTAACATGTGTTATATCTCTCCTTTGAGTATATGTTCTCGATATTCTTCACTTTGTTCTTTATCGGTCATATCGGCAGTTTTTTTTAGGAATACAACAAAAAAGCTCATCCTAAAAAGGATGAGCTTTGTAAATTAAAGGAATATAATAGCATATCACAGTATTTAGAACCTTTATGACTTGGATCCGCGCTCCGGACTAACCTTCATTCGCATTCTTAGCAGAAAGTCAATTAAAGGCCGTTTAGTCTTACTGATGACGCCGGTAATTTCAGCACCAATCTGCAGGAAGAACAGCATAACGCAGATGACCACGAAGGTTACCCAGTTTGCTTCATAGAGTGAAGCGGATGTTTGAATAACCGCCAGTACTCCGAAGAAAGCAGCAATGCCGTAAATGATGAGAACCGTTTGACGGTGGCTGAATCCAAGCTCGCGCAGGCAGTGATGCAGATGCCCTTTGTCTGGTGCAAAGATAGGTTTCTTCTGCAGCTTGCGGCGGACAATCGCGAAGAATGTATCCGATAAAGGAACTCCAATGATTAGGAGTGGAGTGATAAAGGACACGACCGCAATTTGTTTAAATCCTAGCAGCGCCAAGAGTGCCAGACAGAAGCCTAAGAACAGTGAGCCTGTATCGCCCATGAAGATTTTTGCCGGGTGAAAGTTGAAGAACAGAAAACCCAATATACTGCCAAGCAACAGCAGGCACAGGAGCGCAACCATCGTATTGCCCATCAAAAATGCCATTACAGCGATTGTAGCAATTGCAATTCCGGATACACCGGCAGCTAGCCCGTCCAACCCGTCGATCAGGTTAACGGCATTAGTGACACCGACAATCCAGAAGATCGTCAGCGGAACAGCGATCCAGCCCTCCAGTGAGGAATACGTATTGTTAAAAGGAATATTCACGAAATCAACAGTAATGCCAAACCCGAAAACTACGATGCAGGCTGCGGCAATTTGGCCCAGCAGCTTCACTTTAGCTGAAAGCTCGAACCGGTCATCAAATCCCCCGATAAGAACAATCAGTCCGCCGCCGCACAGCAGCGCTTTGATGAAGTTAGCCTCCCGCGGAGTAAAATCGTAAGGAATAATTGGCAATACGGCAAGCAGGCCTAACACAAACGCCAGAAATATACCTAGCCCACCAAGGCGGGGCATTATCTTCGTATGCACCTTTCGGGCATTCGGCACATCTGTAGCACCAATCTTAATAGCGAATTTCTTCACCAGTGGCGTCAACAGGAGCGCAAGTCCCATGCACACAACAAATCCGGCGATGTATATAATTAACATTTGAAAAGTCGACCCCCATTTCTCTACCGCATTGAATTATACGCCGAACTAAAAGTAAATTCCAATTCCGTTTTTAGGCTGTTGTTCGGATTTTTCCGGTTAATTCACGCTTTTCACTGAACTTTTGTCACTTTATCTTTCTCGCGTACCACTTTTACTGCGAATTTCGGCAGCGCAAGCATTCTTTTGTATCGAGTCGGCTCTTTGAGAAGTCGATATAACCACTCTGCACGGAGTTTCTGGAAAGCTTTAGGAGCCCGTTTGCTTTTGCCTGAGATCACATCAAAGCTCCCGCCCACCCCCATCATCACAGGAATATTCAGCCGGGACTTGTACTTGGCGATCCACGGTTCCTGGCTGTCTGCACCTCTGGCGACAAAAAGCAGGTCTGGCTGAGAGCGGGTAATATCCGCAATAATCTCCTCGTCTGCTTCCGGTCCAAAGTAACCATCCCGGTAGCCGGCTATTACGATACGCGGATATTGAGTTTGTAACCTTGAAGCGGTCTCGCGAATCACATCGGGTGTAGAACCCAGAAGGTAGACCCTCCAGTTATAGACTTCGCCTTGGCGCAGCAATTCATGTAAAAGATCAAATCCTGCTACACGCTCAGCCACAGGCTCTTTGCAATATTCCGCTGCCCATACAACACCCGTTCCATCAGGGACGACCAATTCTGCTGACTTCATAATCTCCATATAGGCCGGATTGTCCAGTGCAGTCATAACCATGATGGGATTGGCCGTGATCACCTGATGAGGCTCCCGGTTACGTACAGCCTCGGTCAAATAGGAAACCGTAGCTTTCATGTCGACTTTGGATACTCGTATACCAAAAATTGGCACAGTGGGCAAAACACTATCTGCTTTCACGTTCAATCATCCTTTACGGCGGAAATATTCGGTTATCTGCCGGGCCGGAGCCTCGGCTGCTTCAACTAAGGCTGCGATTAACGGCTCCCGCTCCCGTCTCCATGCTTCCCCTTGTTCCAGAAGATGCAGAATTTCAGTTGCAACCACGCTGCCTTCCAATGTTTGGGTCGATCCTACCGGCGTGGAGCGGATTTGCTCCAGAAAATGATCAATCTTGGGGTCGTAGGAGATACCCATTAGAGGCACACGTCTGCCGGCGGCGTAGATCAGGCTGTGCAGGCGCATACCGATCAGAGCATCACACCCTGCAACTTCACGCAGCATCTGCTGGGGATGAAGCGCATCCTCACACAGGCTAACTGCTCCTCCAAGCGCTGCTATCTTCCTCTCCAGCTTCTGTATCACATATCTTGAGGCTTCATTGTCTGGCGGATGGTGAAAAGGCAGGAACCGCAAGTGAAGCGGCGCTTCGGCACAGGCCTGTACCAGCCCTTCAGCGATCGCATCCAGCTCCCGCCGCGATTCCTCCCAATACCGCACTGATACGCCTACAGTCTTCAGTGCAGAAACCGAGCTATTGGGAGATTGAGGAGCCTGGGCTGGCGTTCCGGGTACCGCTGGAAGCTCCAGACCCATAACAGGGTCGGGAACAACCTCAATCTTACTCCCGTCAAGTCCCATACTTTGCAACAGCAGACGGGACTTCTCGTCCCGCACAGACACATAGACACATTTGCGGAATACGGACTTGATCAACGGATGGAACAGCTTCCGGTTCACCGGACCGATGCCTTGGGCATAAATAAAGGTCGGCTTCCCCAGCCACTGGGCAAGTTTAACTATACCTAGGTAATAAGGAATAGTCTTGCTGCCTGTTACATCCTGAAGCAGGCTGCCTCCCCCGCTGATAAGCCCGGCACTTTCCGAGATGGCACGCCGGACTTCGCCCAGCTTCATCCGGTGGACGGATTTCACCCCATAGGTGGCGGTCGTCCATTCCGGATCAATGGATAACACAATAGGTTCAATAGTGATCCCGGCAGCCTGAGACTGCTTCTGCAATGCGTTTAGAATGGACTGCAGCACTGCCTCGTCCCCGCTGTTACGGAAACCGTAGTAGCCGGAAATAATTATTTTCTGAGCAGTGGCGACCATCTTTTCCAACACCCTTCCGCAATCTGCCATACTAAGGCGGCGATAAGTCCAATGATAAGACCAAGTCCCAAGCCAAGCCCTCCGCGGATGAGTGAGATTAAGGCCGGAGTATGAATATGGGCGAAAGTATCCACCATGGATAGCTGTCCAATCACCGCGACGATCATGATAAAGGCGGCGTTCCGATATTTATAGGCCATGAAGGCACCCAAAATAAACAGCGGGTGGGCAAGCAGGAACTCCTTATTCCGAGGCCGCACGCCAACTGTATTCTCCAGGAAGGTACGGAATGACATTTCAAGCGAGCTTACACTGCCGCCATTGCCGGTACGGCTTAAGTAATACATTCCCATCACGCCGAGAATGCCGGCAGCAATAACCCAGGCTAGCGTAATTGGGGTACGCAGTAGTTTGCCTGTTTTGTTAAATGCAAACTCTCCGCGATATAAGAGTACATAAAGCCCGGTCAGGGCAATTGGAGCCAGATGCAGCAGGCTTACCCCGCGGAACTGATTGAGCACCAGACTGTAGGTAATATTGTTTAGCAGTGCGATGACAAAAGGCACGGCACTCAGTGAGATAAGAGCAGTCTTTATATATAGCACAAGACTATGCGCCAATCGGCGGCCCGGGCTCATAACCACATAAGTTAACGTACTCTTCCGCAGCGGCGGGCCTTGTTCGTTGATTTTGCGGACGGCCAGCACCGTTGCAACCGTTGGTGCACTGATCGCCACTGCAAGTGCCAACGCCTGTTCAAAGAGCTCCGGCTTCAGCAGCATCAGCCCTGCGCTTCCAACCAGACCCAGTGCCCAGGCCGCAAGGGTGAGCAAAGGAATAAAGTAGGAGACAAGAAGGGCAACCATGGATACTGCGCCAATCACAGCTCCCAGCTTAAAGTAACGCTGATAGGAGGAATCGACAACTTCAAAAGCCGTGGCCTGACCCAGAGTAAAGCCGTTATCTTCGATTTTCTTCACTGCCCCATCCGGGCCGCTAAGGCTGGTTACCAGGTTGTCCAAGGTGTCGGTAACCTGAGCCTTGGTGGTATCCCGTGATGGAATAGTGTTGAGATAGATCATCCGGATATTACGGTCCTTAGTGGCCAGCGCAAAGCGGTCAGCGATTACTTCCGGAGATAGTCCGGAATCACCTTCGCTAAGAGAATACAGCCGGGTCACATTATAATCGAGCAGATAAGCCAGTCTATTAAATCCTTTTTGCTGTACTTTAATGTTCTCGATTGCAGCAATTCCCATTCCGCGTTCCTTAAGAAGATCTGCAAATGCAGATAGACTGCTATCGGAAGCATCATCATTGAATCCCTTAACAGATTCCCCTTCAAAAAGAATCCGTTTCACTCCAAGCTCCTGATAACGATCCAGCAGCTTCGTAACAGCCTCCTGGTCGTATGTTAATGAATCAACCAGCCGGGGCACAATATTAAAGCCCTTCTCATGCAGCATCTCCAGATTAAACGGGTCCGGCTGCAGCGGCTTCAGTGTTGCGTCCTCCAGCGGAGTTTTGATGATAAGCCCCTGCTGTCCGCGGAAGCTCCAGTTTTCAGTTGCGATATCAAGACGATTGAAGGCTTCCTGTATGATCGGTGCGAGCACCGAACTATTCTCCGTGCTCGTGAAGAGGACGTATGTATAGTTCTCATTTTCCGGAATCACCGTGTCTGTCAAATTTGCGATGTCAGCCGCACCCCATAACATCAGGCGGCGGGTTTTGCGGTAATCCTCAAGCGTGCTCTCATAAATAGCCATACTCTGTACACCGGCATCCTTCAAACGGTCAAGCTGCTCAGATATATAGTCCTTAGGATTTACGCGGTAGCTGGCTACCTCTACGAGATCACGATAATCAAATACAAATTCAACCGTCTTGGAAGACTTCTCTGTCTGCAGGCGATCGTAAACAACCGGGAGAGCGGCCAAAACACCAATCACCACGAGTATCCACAACCACTTGCGCGAAGCTATATTCCATCGTTGCCATTTCTGCTGCACCAAAAGTACCTCCTCTTTCACTTCAAAACCTCTAAACTCAAGCAGAAACGGACGTGCGTCCTGTGAGGAGCAGTATCCGTTTCTGTAGAAAACTTAATATCTTGTAGGATATATTATTTCCCGTCCACGCGGGACATAACCTGTTGCGTCAGCGCAGCTACCTTGTCTTTTGCATTCTGGAGCGATTCACCGCGAACGGCAAAATACACTTTAATTTTCGGCTCTGTGCCGGATGGGCGCAGGCAGAACCAGGATCCGTCAGACAGCAGGTACTTCAATACATTTTCCTTCGGCAGGCCATTCAGGCCGAGCGAGTAATCAAGGACCTCGGTTACAGAGGCACCGGCAATTTCCTGTGGCGGGCTAGTGCGCCAGTCATTCATAATTTCCTGAATTTGCGCTACACCGTCTTTACCCTTGAGCGTGCGGGACTCCAGGCTTTCCAGGAAGTAGCCAAACTGCTCATACAGCTCCTGGAGGACATCATACAGCGTCTTGCCCTGCGCCTTGTAATAGGCACCCGCTTCTGCTATTAGCATAGAGGCAAGCACGGCATCCTTATCGCGGGCATAATTGCCCGCAAGATAACCATAGCTCTCTTCATATCCAAATAGGTAGGTATACTCCCCGGACTGCTCGAATTGGGTCATTTTCTCCCCAATATATTTGAATCCGGTCAGTGTATTAAATACGGTAGCGCCATAATGGGAAGCTACGGCCGCCCCCATTTCACTGGTAACAATGGTCTTAACCACTGCACCATTGCTTGGCAGCTTGCCTTGTTCCTGCAGACGGCTCAAATAGTAATGGATCATCAGCGCACCGGACTGGTTGCCGGACAGAACCACGAATTTGCCTTCATTGTCGCGCACAACGGCTCCCATACGGTCGGCATCCGGATCGGTTCCGATCAGCAGATCAGCGCCCAGCTCCTCACCCAGCTTAATCGCAAGGGTGAACGCTTCGCGTTCCTCAGGATTCGGAGACTTGACGGTAGAAAACTCAGAATCCGGCTGCTCTTGCTCCGGTACGACATGAACCTCAGTAAATCCGATCTTCTTCAAAACGCTGCGGACTGGCAGATTCCCTGTTCCGTGCAGCGGAGTGTAGACAATTTTGAAATCACGGCCAAGTGTAGATGTGATTTGTTCACGGGCAACGCTGACAGCCGCCACCGTATCTGTAAAGGCCTCATCTTCCTGCTCTCCCAGCCAATGCAGCAAGCCTTGGCTCTCGGCTTCTTCACGGGAAATACGTTTTACACCATTGAAGGAATCAACCTCCAATATGTAGGAAATAACCTTTTCCGCTTCATGCGGAACCAGCTGTCCGCCTTCGGAATTATACACTTTATAACCATTGTACTCCGGAGGGTTATGGCTGGCTGTAATCACTACGCCCCCAGTAGCCTTCAAATGGCGTACAGTGAAACTCAGCTGTGGTGTGGACCGCAGCGAAGGGAAGAGATGCGCTTCAATGCCGTTACCAGCCAGTACGAGCGCTGCCTCCAAAGTAAACTCCGGTGAGAAACGGCGGGAATCATGCGCGATTACGACAGAAGGTCTGCCTTCCCCGGTATGCTGTTCCAGAATATAATTAGCGAACCCTTGAGTAGCTCTGCCTACTGTGTAACGGTTAATCCGGTTGCTGCCGGCACCAATCACACCGCGCAAACCGCCTGTACCAAATTCTAAATCTCTGTAAAAGCGCTCTTCCAGCTCTTGCGGCTCATTCGCAAGAAGGTTCAGTTCTGCCTTGGTGTTCTCGTCCACAGAAGGGTCCTGCAGCCAGCGTGATAAAGTTTCTTCGGCTTTCGGGCTTAATTGAGTCATATGAATCTCTCCTTCTCCATCTATGATATATGATTTTATAACAGGTACTAGCTTAGTGCGAACATAATTTCTCCGGAAGCGACGATCTTGCCATCCACTTTGGCAGTAGCTTGGCCTTTTCCGATGCTGCCCTTAAGTCTGGTAATCTCCACTTCCAGTGTAAGCGTATCGCCCGGCACTACTTGGCCACGGAAACGGAATCCGTCCAGACCTGCCAGAAAACCAATCTTCCCGCGGTTAGCTTCAACTCCCAGAATGGCCACAGCTCCGACCTGAGCCAGCGCTTCGGTGATCAGCACACCCGGCATAACCGGATATCCCGGAAAATGGCCGGCGAAGAACGGTTCATTCACCGTCACATTCTTGATGCCTACTGCCCGTTTGCCCATTTCTATTTCGATAATTTTGTCCACCAGCAGAAATGGAGGCCGGTGGGGGATTATTTCTTGAATTTCATTGATATTAAGCATGTTGGCAAAGCTCCTTTCGGATATAACCGCGTGTTCAAACAATCCCTGCTGCTGAACTCAGCATATTCTTTGCTAAAGGCTGCATAAATATGGACTGCTTCGGAAAAAACTATAATTATCCTTCACGACCTGCAGCAGTGGAGGTTGAGATAAGGGGCTTTCTCCGCCGCACGCGGCAGCATGGCGGAGAGGGCCCTTTTTGGACTTATCAGTAAGCCTATATCCGGGCGCCCCCTTAGTCCCCAATCATTATACATTTTCCAGTATAAAAAAGAAAACTCCCCTGTACAACAAGGGAGTTCTAAAAAAGCTCTAAATTAAGGTGCGAACACCAGATCATACACATGCTTCCATGTGCTCCACTGGAGCACATCACTGAATTCTCTTTTGCCCAGGATGACATATCCGGCAACTAACCCTCCTGCAAGTGCAGCTATCAGCAGCAGAGGAATCAGAAACCACTGAATGATCGTCCATTTGGATACACCGCGCCGTTTCACCGGCTGCTGGGTTTCCTCTTCGGGCTTATGTTTACTCTGAACACTCATTCCTTCACCTACCCGCGCATATTGTTGGCCAGGCCAATCATCTGGTCACTGGAAGAAAGCGCCCGGGCGGCAAGCTGATAGGTACGCTGAATCTGCATCATTTCTGTCATTTCCTTGCTGAGATCCACATTGGACTGCTCCAGATAACCGGAACGCACGCCTACTGCTGAAGCTTCACCAGGTGTTCTTTGAAGAAAGGCCTGGTTCGCAGTAACCCCTTCAGGAAGGACATAGAAATTACCATCCACAGCCTGCAGCGCAGTCTTGCTAAGCGGCTCCACAATCATGATTGTGCCCGCTAGCTGTACAGGATCGTTCTCGCCGCTCTTGGTGAGTACCCGGCCCTTCTCATCTATCGCAGCACTTACATTGGCAGGCACTGTCAGCGGATTGCCTTCTGTATTCAGGACCGGATTCCCCGCATTGTCCACCAGCATCATACGTTTAGTGTCAGCCGGATCAGGCGTAAAGTGAAAATCACCTTGGCGTGTATAGGCAGTGCCCCCGTTGACCTGAACCCCGAATAATCCATTCCCCTGCAGCGCCAGGTCTGTCGGATTACCGGTCTCCTGCATTGTGCCTTCTTCCCAATTGCTTGTTACCGTAGCCACACGGACACCAAATCCGATATTAAAGCCGAGCGGCGTACTGCGGCCAGGCTGGTCGTACTCCTTGGACTGCTGCTGAACACGGGTCAGCACATCCTCAAATGAGCCTTCCTTGCTCTTGTAACCATTCGTGTTCATATTGGCAATATTATCTGCAATGATATCCAGCCGTGCCTGAAGACTGGACATCGAGACGGCTGCACCGATTGTTGAATTGTTCACAGATCAAACCTCCCAAAAGCTTAATAAGCATTGCTGCTGCGGCCTATACTCTGCCCACTTCATTCACTGTCTTCTGCAGGCTGCTGTCATAGAATTGGATGACCTTCTGATTGGCCTCATAAGCCCGGTAGGCAGCGTTCAAATCAACGGTTACCTGGGTAGCATCGACGTTGGAGCCTTCCAGATAACCCTGGCGCACCTGCAGATTATCTCCGGCATCCGCATACCGGATTTCAGCAGCATCTGCATCATCCGCATGGAACACACCATTCCCGTCACGCACCAGCTCCTGCGGTTTGGTGATAACACTGATGCCGAGCTTCGTTCCGGAAGGAAGACCTGTAGCCGGATCCAGCAGATTACCCTGCCCGTCCACTTTAAGATTATCCTGCGGCTCTGTCAATACCAGCGGATTGCCGGCGGCGTCCAGTACCTTGAACCCTCCAGAGCTTAATACTTCTCCCGCTGCATTTACAGTGAAGCTGCCGTTTCTTGTATATAAATTGTTGCCTTCATTATCTTGAACAGTAAAGAACGCCTGAGGCCGGTAAATAACCTCACCGTCGGCATTTACATATTTACCCGAGCCGTCAAAAACAATATTCTCGCCGGTCGCAGGATCTTGCACCAGCAAGTCGGTGGATAACGCAAAATCATAGGGCTTGCCGCTTTCAATCAGATCGCCCTGCAAATATTGCGAAATCGATTGCTCGGCAAACACCCCCGTATTGAGGCGGCCGACCTGCTTCGTAGTGCCTCCGCTCATCGCGGAGATCAATACCTCAGGAAAAGCGTGGCTGACGCTGTCGACCTGCTTGTACCCCGTTGTATTCATATTGGCAATGTTCTGCGTCGCCGTGTCATGTCTACGCTGCTGCGTAACCATACCGGCAGCGGCCGTATATAATCCTCTAATCATGAGGGCAATTCCCCTTCCTGAATCTGCTGTTATCCCTTATATCGGCAGCTTAGAACTTTTTCTTAACGACCTTGTCCAAATGATCTAGCATAATCCCGGTTCCCTTGACCACGCAATGCATCGGATCTTCCGCCACCCAGACCGGAACATGCAGCTGTTCAGAGAGCAGCTCGTCCAGCCCGTTAAGCAGTGCGCCGCCGCCCGTCAGGACGACTCCACGGTCAATTATATCTGCAGACAGCTCCGGCGGTGTACGCTCCAATACCGATTTGGCCGCAGCCACAATCATCGAAACCGGGTCCCACAGCGCTTCCTTCACCTCGCCGGACGAAATCGTGAGCGTCTGGGGAAGTCCGCTTACCATGTCCCGTCCCCTGATATCCATCTCGGCCTTCATGCCGCCGGGGCGGACCGAGCCGATGGAAACCTTGATATCCTCAGCGGTACGTTCACCGATTAACAGTTTGTACTTCTGCTTAATATATTTTAAAATGGCCTCGTCGAACTTGTCCCCTGCGACTTTAATCGAGGAGGCGGTAACGACGTCGCCCATGGACAGGACAGCTACATCCGTCGTTCCGCCGCCGATATCGACGACCATATTTCCGCTTGGTTGATAAATATCCATACCCGCTCCGATGGCAGCGGCTTTAGGTTCTTCCTCCAGATAAACATCCCTGGCCCCGCTGCGTTCGGCTGCTTCCCGGATTGATTTTTGTTCAACTGATGTTATGTTCGTGGGGGCGCAGATCAATATGCGGGGCTTAGAGTACCAGGTACGTCCGCCAACGCGGTCGATGAAATACTTCAGCATCATTTCTGTTATGGCAAAATCAGCAATGACACCGTCCCTGAGAGGACGAATGGTAGTAATATTGCCAGGTGTACGTCCAACCATGCGACGTGCCTGTTCCCCAACCGCAAGGACCCGCTTCGTATCACTTTCAAGTGTGACCACGGAGGGTTCATCCAGAACGACTCCCCTCCCTTTGACATGAATGAGCACATTGGCAGTGCCGAGATCGATTCCGATATCCTTGCTAAGCATAATGAAAGAGCCCCCAAAGTGTTATTTTAAATGAGAATAGTTAGTTAGTACCAAATTTAAAAATACCATACTTTAGGGGAAGTATACAATGCGCTAAAACTGAATAATAGCTTAAAAATCCAAAAAGTTCATGGCTTTGAGGCTACAGCAACCTCGCGTTTTTTACCGGTCGTTTTTTTATACTTAATTTTTGTCGCTTCTCCCCCCCGCAGATGACGAATCGATTTGTGATATTCGAGAATGTGCTTCACCTGATCCGCTAAATCCGGGTTAATTTCCGGCAAACGTTCGGTTAAATCTTTATGCACCGTGCTCTTTGATACGCCAAATTCCTTGGCTATGGTCCGGACCGTATGCCTGGTTTCCACGATGCAGCGTCCGATTTTGATCGTCCGTTCCTTGATGTAATCGTGCACGCTCCCGCCTCCCAACTGTGGATAGTTTGGTACATTATATGAGGGGCGGGCCTATATATTCGCGCTTTCAGGACGTGACAAGCCCGGGAAGGCTCATTTTATTTCATGGACAACCATAAAGAGCCCGGAATTCGCGGAATGGGACTAAAGAGGTGTTTTTAGTAATAAGCTTAGAGTTACGCCACCGTGGAGCGCACAAAAAAAACAGGGGGCGAGCGCCCCCTGAGTAAAAATGCATTTTAGCGTTGTGTCAGCAGATCAGACGGATTTACAGGTTTACCATCCTCGTACACTTCAAAGTGCACATGGTTGCCAAGATCCTTCTCAATTTCACTGCGTCCCGCTGTTGCCAGCGTATCGCCCTGCTTCACTTCATCGCCTTGCTTCACTTTGATATCACCGAGGCTCTGATACACGGTCTTCAGATTACCGGGATGGGTAACTTCAACAACCTTGCCGAATACCGCAACATCTTCCACCCGTGTCACCTCACCGCTAAGTGCAGCTTTGACATCAAACGTTTTGTTATCTTCACGGGCGATGTCGATGCCGTTATTGGTTACAAAGGTGTTGTCATACTGTACCATGGCTGCAACGTGATTTTCTTCGGTTCCATTTTCATCGTAGAACGGTTTGACCACTTCCACATCACTTGGGCTGGCCACCGGCCAAGCCAGGTTTTCTGCCGATGCGACAACTTCGACTGCTGCAGGATCTCCAGCTGTACCGGCTTCATTGCCGGAACCAGCGGTGTCCTGTGAAACTACGGCGGCGGTGTCAGAATTCAGCGGCTTCTGGCCGGCATCCTGATAGAACCACACCAAGGTTAGTATAAGAGCCGCTGCCGCCGTGTAGACTGCCGGGAATACCCAGCGTCTCGATAATACTCTGTTCCATGAAGAAGGCTTAGCGCCTGAATCTCCCTGCTTGTTTTTGAGAGATTCATCATGGGTTTGTTTGTTTTTGTCTTGTTCATTCATAGTTTATCACCTCAGTAACCAGTGTTACCGGGCGATCCGCTTTTATACGTATCTTTTAAGTTATTTTTTCAGAAGAGTTGAGACTTGGGTAAAAGAGATGCCGCTGTAGTAGTGTTTGAGAATCTGGGTGGCCGTGCTGCCTTCCTTAGCCATCCCGTTCGCCCCCCACTGGCTCATTCCTACTCCATGCCCGTTTCCGTAGGTAGTGATGAGTACTTTACTGCCTTGCCGCTTCCAGGTGAACTGGCTGGAGCGCAGCCCCAGCTTCTCGCGCACCTCGCGTCCGCTGAACACGGTCCCTCCGATGGAAATCGCCTTGACCCGGTGTCCGTCAGTGAGCGACAGGACCACAGCCGGCAGAGCAGAGGAAGAAGAGGCTACCGGATTCACCTTCCCGGTTGCGGACAAACCCGCGGAGGCTGGAAGGGCTTTGGACTCCAGGCCCAGCTTGCTGAGCAGCTCAGGGGTGCTGAAGCTAACCGTTACCGCAAGATTCGGTGTAATCGCCAGCTCCCATGGGCTGGCTACGCTGCGTAAATAAGGAACGGCAAAATTCCAGTAGTCTTCCGAATTTTCGGTATAGCCCCCGCTGGAGGCGAAGAAGGAAGCCGTGATCGGCTGCCCCTTATAGGTCATGATCACTCCGCGCGTCTCTAAAGCCGCGCGGCGGAGCTTGGCCAGTGCGGCGCTTTTGCCGCCGTGCTCCCAATCCCGTTCCAGCGTGGCCAAGGATACGTAAGCCTGATG
The DNA here is from genome assembly GCF_017086365.1 of Paenibacillus tianjinensis. NCBI lineage: Bacteria > Bacillati > Bacillota > Bacilli > Caryophanales > Paenibacillaceae > Paenibacillus > Paenibacillus tianjinensis. Next base: position 5,828,322 of record NZ_CP070969.1, read on the forward strand.
GCTTACCGTATCACTCACATCCGCCTCCGGAACGGGCACCCCGCTGTGGTCGCCGGCCATCAGGCGGCGGACAATGAACGTGCGTGCGGCCACGGCCTGCGCTTTGAGCGCTTCGAGCTCAAAGTCAGCAGGCATCTCGGCCGCCAGCACGCCGCTGACGTAGTCCTCCAGCGGCAGGGTCTCGATTTGTCCGCTCTGCGACAAATAGACGGAGACCTCCGGCTGCGGGGCTTCCGCAGCCGTTCCCGGCGCAGCCGGGGAGGCCGTGGCCTGCGGCACGGCCGGCGGCACCGGCTCATGTCCCCCGCGCAGCGGGACAAGAGCCAGCGGCAGCAGCAGCCCCGCAAGCAGCGGGGCTGCCAGCCAGGCGGCGGGGGCCAGCCGCCGAAGCCGCGGTGCGCTGCCCGGCCGGCGCACCAAGCGGCGCTTCTGCATTTGGCGTTTCAGATAGCGAAAATCTCTCATCTCTATGCTCCTTCCGTAAGTCACCGGTGATTCTTATAGATATGAATTTCCGGGTGCTGCTAGAACGCTATTCTGAGAGTGAGAGAGTTCAAAAAAACAGAACCTAAAAAAGACTGCCCCGCATATGCGGAGCAGTCTTCGTCGTTATTTACAATAATTATACCCAGGTCGGCTGAATCTGGAAGCGCGGCTTCAGCTCTTCACTTCTTGCCGTTTCAGGTTTGAGGACCTCTTCCTTTACAACCGGAGCAGGCGACTCTTCCATGGAAATCCGCCATATGTCCGCACCAAGTCCCGACAGTTTCTCGGCCAGATTCACATAACCGCGGTCAATGTGATGGGTTCCGCTGACTTCTGTAGTCCCTTCGGCAACAAGCCCTGCCAAAATAAGTGCAGCGCCTGCACGCAGGTCTGTAGCGCATACCTTAGCACCCACCAGCTGCGCATTTCCAGTCACAATGGCCGAACGTCCTTCGATCTTGATCTCAGCGTTCATGTTGTGGAATTCATCCACATGCATGAACCGGTTCTCAAATACCGTCTCCGTTACAACTGCAGTGCCTTCGGAGCGGAGCAGCAGCGCCATCATCTGCGACTGCATATCAGTAGGGAAACCAGGGTACGGCAAAGTCTTCAAATCCACAGCCTTCAACGGCTTGTCGCCGATGACCCGTATACCGTTCTCATCCGGGATAATAGTAACGCCCATTTCCTCCATCTTAGCAATAACAGGACCGAGGTGATCGGCAATTGCGCCTTCCACATACACATCACCGCCTGTAATCGCTGCAGCCGCCATATAGGTACCAGCTTCGATCCGGTCAGGAATCACATGATGTTTCACGCCATGCAGGCGCTCAACCCCTTCAATCCGGATAACGCCTGTTCCTGCCCCGCGGACAATACCGCCCATGCCGTTCAGGTAGTTGGCCAAATCGACAATTTCCGGTTCCTTAGCGGCATTCTCAATGACCGTAACCCCTTCAGCGAGTGCTGCGGCCATCATTATATTTTCGGTCGCTCCTACGCTGGCTACATCCAAATACACTTTAGCCCCGCGCAGCCGTCCGTTTGATTTCGCTTCAATGTAGCCCTGACCCAGACTGATTTCGGCTCCCAGAGCTTCAAACCCTTTGAGATGCTGGTCAATCGGTCTTGTGCCGATGGCACAGCCTCCAGGCAGGGAAATACGCGTATGCCCCATACGGGACAGGAGTGGGCCCATTACTAAGAAGGATGCCCGCATTTTCCGCACCCATTCATAAGGTGCTTCACAGGAAGTAATGCTTCTAGCATCAACCTCGATGATATCATTCTGGTATGTAACACCCGCACCCAGAGATTCCAGCACTTTGCTGATGGTCATTACATCGTCTAGCGGAGGAGCGTCCACAATGACGCTTACTCCTTCTTCTGCCAATAGAGAGGCGGCTATGATCGGTAGTACGGAATTTTTTGCGCCGCTTACTTTCACGCTCCCGGTCAATCTGTTGCCACCGCGGACGATAAATTTGCTCATTTCGGTTTCCCTCCGCGTCCATTATTTCTTAAATTAATTTTGAATGTAAGATGCAGCTGTTAAAATATTGAATATTCCGCCAGTGTGCCCGATGTGCGGGCACGTTCCTTAAACATCAGTGTTGACATAATAAAACCTTATTATTCGACATCATTTTCACTCGGTTGGCCTAAGACAGATATAACCAAACCCCTAGTCCTTAAAACATGTTACGAATCTGTCCGCTCCAGCTCAAGTAATCCAGCAGGAAGCCCGCCACGAAGTGGCCGAGGACGATTGCCAGCAGTAAGTGCAGCAGTCTGCCTTGTGGGCTCTTGGGATATCTTATGACCAAATCGAGCTTAAGGTTCTGAAGTGCCCACCAAGATAATACTACACAGAGCAAAGAAACGATCATCGAGACCAAACCGCTGGTACTGATCGCGCTGGACAAATCATCATACAACATTTGATCCATCTAACCCCTCCGTGTATATGTTACTTGGAAATCGACTCTTATATCATACTTGCGTAGATGAAAAGAATCCAGTACTTTTGCAAATTTTTAAACATTACATGCTCAGATAGCTTGGGTTGTTACTAGATAGTCACATAATCATAGTTTTGCTCCAACCAAGAAAAACGGCTTTATGGCCTTTTTAAGGACGGTATCCGTTTGTGCGAGATAGAGAAGAATAACTTAGAGTGTGAACCCTATAAATTCTTATCTTAAAAAAAAGCAGCCAAGCCAGAGGCTTGACCGCTTATTTGATTACTGTTGTCCTTTTCCAGTGGACACTTTGATCCGTGTAACGGCGCGTTGAAGCGCCAGCTCCGCACGGCGGTGATCAATATCATCCTGTTTACTGCGGGACTGAAGACGGCGCTGAGCCCGTTCTTTAGCCGCTTCGGCACGTTCAACATCGATATCCTTAGGAAGCTCGGCACTTTCGGCCAGCACGGTCACCTTGTCTTTATGCACTTCCACGAACCCGCCATGAACAGCGATTATGGTCGTAACACCATCCGCCTTAACGAACATCGGAGCAACCTGAAGTGGAGTCACAAGGGGAATGTGTCCCGGCAAAATACCCAGGTCGCCATCGGCTCCCTTTACAGTCAGGCTATTAACCTGCTTGGAGTAAACGAGATGCTCCGGCGTGACAATTTCCAACAGAAAGGTATTCACTTTCATTCCTCCTAAAAGCTTAACTTCGTTAAGCTCGCATCGAAAGCATAAGCTTAAGCTTTACGAAGTAAAGCTCGCTATCGAGAAGCATGATCTAAACAGAATTACATTGATTTCGCTTTTTCGACCGCTTCTTCAATCGTGCCTACAAAGAGGAAGGCTGCTTCCGGAAGATCATCATGCTTACCTTCCAGGATTTCCTTGAAGCTGCGAACCGTTTCCTTGATCGGTACATATTTACCTTTAAAGCCGGTGAATTGTTCTGCCACATGGAAAGGCTGGGACAGGAAGCGTTCAACTTTACGGGCACGGGCTACGATAACCTTATCTTCTTCGCTCAGCTCATCCATACCGAGGATGGCAATGATGTCCTGAAGCTCAGTATAGCGCTGCAGCAGCTGCTTAACGCCTTGTGCCACGTTGTAGTGCTCATCGCCGACAATTTCCGGAGCCAGGATACGCGAGCTGGAAGCCAGTGGATCTACCGCTGGGAAAATCCCCTTCTCGGAAATCTTACGCTCAAGGTTGGTTGTTGCATCCAAGTGGGCAAAAGCTGTAGCCGGAGCCGGGTCAGTATAGTCATCCGCCGGTACGTAGATCGCTTGGATCGAGGTAACCGAGCCCTTCTTGGTAGAAGTGATGCGTTCCTGCAATTGACCCATTTCCGTAGCCAGTGTAGGCTGGTAACCTACCGCAGACGGCATACGGCCAAGGAGCGCCGATACTTCGGAACCCGCTTGGGTAAAGCGGAATATATTATCGATAAAGAGCAGCGTATCGCGGCCTTCCACATCACGGAAATACTCCGCCATGGTCAGACCGGTCAGAGCTACACGAAGACGTGCGCCCGGCGGCTCATTCATTTGTCCGAACACCATTGCCGTTTTCTTGATAACGCCGGAGTCCGTCATTTCATGATACAGGTCATTACCTTCACGGGTACGTTCACCAACACCGGCAAATACGGAGATACCGCCGTGTTCCTGTGCGATGTTGTTGATCAGTTCCTGGATGGTTACGGTTTTACCTACGCCGGCACCGCCGAAGAGGCCGATTTTACCACCCTTGGCATAAGGGGCCAGCAAGTCGATAACCTTGATTCCTGTTTCCAGAATTTCTGCCTGCGTCGACAGTTCATCAAATGTCGGAGCAAGACGGTGAATCGGGTTGCGTTCTGCAACTACCTCAGCGCCGTTATCAATAGGATTGCCCAGCACGTTAAATACGCGGCCAAGTGTAGCTGCGCCAACCGGAACCGAAATCGGTCCGCCCTGGTCAATAACCTCAAGCCCGCGTACCAGGCCGTCTGTAGACGACATTGCGATACAACGAACCAGATTGTCACCCAGGTGATTGGAAACCTCAAGGGTCAAATCAATAGTGCGGCCGTTTTCCAAGCTGGTTACAATCTTGATAGCGTTGAAAATCTCGGGCAACTGGCCGCGTTCAAATTCAATATCGACAACCGGACCCATAATGCTTACAACGCGTCCTTTGTTCATCTTAATATTTCCCTCCTCGAAAGCTGTTGCATTGAGAAGAAACGGAACCCGTTTCTTAAGTCTTAAGACTGCGCGTTCGCTCCGGCCACAATCTCGGTAATTTCCTGTGTAATTGCCGCCTGACGGGCACGGTTATACGTAAGTCTGAGTTCACCGATCATTTTTGACGCGTTCTTAGTTGCACTGCCCATCGCTGTCATCTTCGCTCCCAGCTCACTGGCCTTGCCGTCAAGAACTGCACTGTAAATCAGCGTTTCCGCATATTTTGGAAGCAGCACTCCGAGTACGCCTTCCGGAGAAGGCTCGTATTCGTAGCTTGCGCTTGCTTCATGGTGATCCGTTCCGCTTACTGCATCCATTGGCAGCAGACGGTCAACCGTCGGTACCTGGCTGATGGCATTAACGAAGCGGTTGTAGCAAATATACAGCTCATCATACACGCCTGTTTCGAACTGCTGAACCGCTGAGTAAGCAATCGACTTGATGTCGGAGAATTTCGGCGTATCGGACAGCTCGGTGATTTCCTCTACAATCGGGTATTCACGGCGGCGTAAAAAGTCACGGCCTTTCCGGCCGATCACGAACAAAGCATACTCGTCTTTGGATGCATGCCGTTCTGCCAGCAGCAACGTGAGCTTCCGCAGAATATTGGCATTGTATCCGCCGGCGAGACCTCTGTCAGAGGTAACAATAAGATAAGCGGTCTTCTTCACCGGACGGCTCACCAGCATCGGATGGGTCACACCCTGTGTACCGGCAGCAATGTTCGATACGACCTCTTTCAGCTTCTGCGAGTAAGGACGGGCAGCTTCTGCTTTCTCCTGCGCTTTACGGAGTTTCGAGGCGGCTACCATCTCCATTGCCTTCGTGATCTGTCTGGTGTTTTGAACGCTCTTGATTTGACGTTTAATATCACGCATGCTTCTTGCCATGATTTCACCACCTTAGAGCTTTGACGAAGTCAAAGCTGACCTCGTAAGCATATACTGAGCTTTGACGAAGTCAAAGCTATCTTCGTAAGCATATCCCAAAGCTTTGGCAGTGCCAAAGCTCCGGTTCAGACTAACTTTGTATGTGTATAACGATTAGCTCGTCGCAAAGCCTTTTTTGAATTTATCAATAGCTTCTTTGAGCGCAGCTTCGTTATCTGCAGTCAAATCTTTAGTATCCGTGATGGATTTAACGATTCCGGCAGCGCTGGTGTCCACAAAAGCCAGGAATTCCTTCTCAAAACGTCTTACGTCTTTGACAGGGATATCATCCAGATGGCCTTTGACAGCTGTATACAAGCTGATTACCTGGTGTTCTACAGACAGCGGCTGGTTAACACCCTGCTTAAGAATTTCCATCATACGCGCACCGCGGTTCAGACGGGCTTGCGTAGATTTATCCAGATCGGAACCAAACTGGGAGAACGCCTGAAGTTCGCGGTATTGGGCCAAATCCAGACGGAGTGAGCCGGCAACCTTCTTCATTGCTTTGATCTGCGCGGAACCGCCTACACGGGATACGGAGATACCGACGTTGATCGCCGGACGCTGACCGGAATAGAACAGGTCGGATTCCAGGAAGATCTGGCCGTCGGTAATCGAGATTACGTTCGTAGGAATGTAAGCCGATACGTCAGATGCCTGTGTTTCGATAAATGGCAGCGCGGTTAATGAACCTCCACCAAGCTCATCGCTAAGCTTAGCCGCACGCTCCAAAAGACGGGAGTGCAGATAGAATACGTCACCAGGGAACGCTTCGCGGCCCGGTGGACGGCGGAGCAGCAGGGACAATTCGCGGTAAGCGGATGCTTGCTTCGAAAGGTCATCATAAATGACGAGGACATGCTCGCCTTTGTACATGAAGTATTCGCCCATTGCGCAGCCTGCGTATGGAGCGATATACAGCAGCGGAGACGGCTCGGATGCCGAAGCGGTTACAACGATTGTATACTCCAGTGCGCCGTGGCGGCGGAGAGTTTCAACAACCTGTGCTACTGTCGATTGTTTCTGGCCGATGGCAACATAGATACATTTCATGCCATTGCCTTTTTGGTTGATGATGGCATCGATTGCGATAGCCGTTTTACCGGTCTGACGGTCACCGATGATAAGCTCACGTTGTCCGCGGCCGATCGGCACCATCGCATCAATCGCTTTGAGGCCGGTCTGCATCGGCTCATGTACCGATTTGCGGTCGATAACGCCTGGAGCGTTATGTTCCACAGGACGGAATTCAGTGGTTGCAATTGGACCTTTGCCGTCGAGCGGCTGTCCGAGTGCATTCACTACACGGCCCAGCATAGCATCGCCAACCGGAACCCGCATGATTTGTCCTGTACGTTTTACTTGATCACCTTCACGAATTTCCTTGTACTCACCCAGGATAACAACACCGACGTTGCTTTCTTCCAGGTTGAGCGCCATGCCTACTACTCCGTTGGAGAACTCCAGCAATTCGCCTGCCATCGCGTTTTCCAGACCGTAGACACGGGCGATACCGTCTCCGACTTGAATGACGGTGCCAATTTCGGCCACTTCGATATCGGTTTTATATTGCTCAATTTGACTTTTGATCAAAGTGCTGATCTCTTCAGGTCTGATGCCCAATATCCTCACCCCTATCTTCTATGCTTATCGTTAAAAGATTTCTCGAGACGTGCAAGCTTACCGGAAAGACTGCCGTCATACAGCGTATCGCCGATCACGACCTTCAATCCGCCCAGCAGGCTTTTATCAATCAGATTCGTAACCCGGATTTTGCGGTTCGTCAGCTGGCTGAATTCTGCGGCAACACTGTCCTGCTCTTCTTGACTCAGGGCATATGTGGAGTACACGGTTGCATCTCCAATGCCGAGGGCGTCTCCTTCTATTTTGATGTACGTTTCCAGCAGATCAGCAAAAATATCGGTTCTGCCCCGCTCTACCAGCAGCTCTACCGTGTTCATCACCGTCGGAGAGACTTTACCCTGAAGCGCTGTACGCAGTACATTCAGCTTATCGGATTGTGAGATCCGCGGTGCAAGAATAAACCGTCTCACTTCCAGGTCGAGATGAAGCACCTCAACTACCATTTTAAGCTGTTCTTCCACTTCAAGTGTAATGCCTTTTTCCACCGCTGCACTGTACAGAGCTTTGGCATATCGTTTGGCAACTACCGTATCGCGGCTCATGATCGGCCTCCTACCTCTTTGAGGTATTGATCAACAAGCTGTTCCTGTTCGCCGTCAGCCTTAACTTCTTTTTCAAGCAGCTTGGAAGCGATTCGAACCGATGCTGTTCCCAGCTCGCTGCGCAGTGCTTCCACTGCCTTGTTTTTCTCACTTTCAATATCGCGGACAGCCTCGTCCTTAAGACGGTTAGCTTCTGCCTTGGCCTGCTCCAGAATACGGTCAACCTGATTGCTACTCGTAGCCTGCGATTGTTGAATGATGTTATGTGCCTCCTGGCGCGCCTGCTGCAGAGCCTGCTTCTGTTCTTCTACATAAGAAACAGCCTGTTCTCTGGTTTTGGACGCTTCATCCATTTGCTGCAGCACAAGTTCACGCCGTTTTTCCATTACGGAAAACAACGGCCCGAAAGCGTACTTGTTCAGCAAAAAGTATAAAATCCCGAAGGCAATGATAGCCAACACGGAAGATTCCCATACAAAAGACAATGTTAGACACTCCTTTCCGTTGCACGTTCAAGGTGAAAACTTATACATTCTTATAGTCTAAAAAGAAGGCGCGGAGGGCTGTTGCCTTCCCCGCCAAACATTTGTAAATCTTAAGCTCCAATGTAGAACATGAAAGCAAGTACTACACCGATGATCGGCAGGGCTTCTACCAGTGCGACCCCGATGAACATTGTAGTCTGAAGAGTGGATTTCGCTTCCGGTTGACGGGCGATACCTTCTACTGTTTTGCTGACAATCAAACCGTTACCAATACCGGCACCAAGCGCTCCCAAACCTACTGCAATTGCAGCTGCCAAATAAGCCATAACTCCCATTGTGTAAATCCTCCTCAAAGATATGTTTTAGTGTGTATTAATGAGCCAAACCTGAAGTATGCTTCACCCTTGGCATAAATCTTAACTCTTTGCGGCTGTCTAAGTTAGTGCTCGTCGTGGGTTTCCAGCATTTGCGAGAAATACACCATGGTCAGCATAACGAAGATGAACGCCTGAATAGTACCGATGAACAAACTGAAGCCTTGCCACACAATCAAGCCGAGCACTGAAGCAATCCAGCCTCCTACACCAAGCGCAGCCAATTTGAGGATAACCGATATCAGTACTTCTCCGGCAAAGATATTACCGAATAGACGCATACCGTGTGTCAAAAGCTTCGACACCTGCTCAATCAGATTGATTGGGAAGAAGAACGGGTAAGGCTCGAAATAGTGTTTGAAGTAATTTTTGGTGTTGCGGGTAATCCCCAGAATGTGCGACAGCAGGAAGATCATTACCGCAAGCCCCATAGCAACGGCTGGATCGGCTGTCGGTGATTTCCACCAGGCAACCCCCACTTCGATTTCTTCATGGGAAGCAGGATCTGCAGCTGCGTGAAGCTTATCAAGCTCCTTCACGACCGGCTCGATTTGCTTGCCAAAAATCTTGGCGTGTTCCGCATCATGATAATCCGTAACCACACCGAGCGGAAGTCCGAGCAAGTTACCTACAAACAGGAACATAATCAGCGCAAGACCCAAAGAAAGAAAAGGTCTGCCCTTCTTCAAATCCATCGTGCTGGAAATCAGTCCTTGAACGAATTCAACCGCCCACTCCAGGAAATTCTGCAGCTTACCGGGATTCTCGACCGACAAGTTGCGCGTAGCTAGAAGTCCGAGTACTAAACAAATGGTACAAGTCACTAATAGCATGAGCACGATAGAAAGGTCGATATGTAAGCCGCCTAGCATAATAACTGGTGATTTATGCATGTTTCTCACCCCTTTCTCCGTTGCAGCCTTTATCTTTCTCTACGCGAAAACCCAATCCCTATTATAATAAGAAGAATTGGAGCCAAGAGCAAACCACCAGCCACCGCAATCATATTGAAAACCTGCGGCGCTTTAAAGGCAACCATTACACCTAAGAGACTCAGTGCAGCACGGGTCAGAAACCCCAGGCTTACACGCCTCTTGCCTTCGCCAGCCATGGTATCCGCCACTTGCCGGACTTTATAGCCGAGGTAGGTCAGATTGATGCAGCCAATCGCTCCGCCAAGCGCCAAACCCAAAGCTATACTCCGGACATCCGGGGATAAAGCCGCAGCCAGAACGCAAACAACCACGAAGCAAAGTGTTGCCAACGCCAATACCTTGCGGTACCGGGACAAATCATCCATCACTTTCCTCCATGACAGCTTTAATAATGAAGACGATACCTGTTATTCCACACAGAACACCCAAAACGACACCCAGCGCCACTCCAATTCCGGAGCTGTTCCACTTGCTGTCAAGCCATTTCCCCAAGAAATAGCCCCCTAAAGTAAAGGCGGCCAAATCAATGCCGACGGCACTGACGAGACTCATGGCTTTGAGTGCTTTTCCCGTTTGTTTCTGCGGATCTGAGGGGGGTTCAGGACCCTTCATTTGAACACATCCTTAGAAGTCCCATTCATTTTACTGAATGTTACAAGAGTTTGTCAATCCAGCGAAAATCGGGGGTTTTTCGGATGAAAGTATGAAAATAATCACAGCAAAACATTCCAAAACCATATAAACCGTACAGTTTTACTGTATGTTGATTTTGGTCATTTCAAAATATCATTTCACAGCCTCAACGTTCACTTTGTGAACATTCTGTGAAATTCCTCCGGACGTTCTTCAACGGCTCCGAAATGGTGTAAAATCGCATTGACAATTCTCTCGGAGGCTTTGCCGTCTCCATACGGGTTGGCGGCCCGACTCATCGACTGATACAAATCCTGGTCAGTCAGCAGAGCATGTGTCCGTTGATACACCTTCTCCTCGTCCGTCCCCACTAACTCCAATGTTCCGGCCTCGATCCCTTCCGGGCGCTCGGTTGTATCACGCAGCACAAGCACAGGAACTCCAAAGGAGGGAGCTTCCTCCTGCAGGCCGCCGGAATCGGTCAATATCAGATGGGTATGCGGATAAAAATTGTGCAGGTCAACAACATCCAGCGGATCAATCAGCTTAATTCTCGGATGCCCGCCCAGAATCTCATGAGCCGGTTCCTTAACTGCAGGACTAGGATGCACGGGATAAACAATGGCTACATCTTCAAATTCATCAGCGATTCTTTTGACAGCACGGAAAATATGACGGTGCGGTTCGCCTTGAGACTCTCTGCGGTGCGCCGTCATTAAAATGAGTCTTTTTCCTGCTGCAAAATCCAATACAGGATGCCGGTAATCCGGCTGTACGGTATATTGAAACACATCGGTTACGGTGTTGCCTGTGATATAGATACTTGACTCTTTTTTGTTCTCGTGTCTCAAATTGCCGGCTGACCAATCGGTTGGAGCAAAATGCAAATCTGCCAAAACTCCTGTCAGCTGGCGGTTCATTTCCTCAGGATATGGGGAAAGTTTGTTCCAGGTCCGAAGTCCTGCTTCTACATGTCCTACCTGAATTTGCTGCAGGAAGGAGGCATAGCTGGCCAGGAAAGTCGTCAGCGTATCCCCGTGCACCAGCACCAGATCAGGCTTAGCTTCACGAAGTACAGGTTCCAGCCCCTCCAGCACGCGTATCGAGATTTCATTCAGCGTCTGGCGGTCCTTCATCACGTCCAGATCATAGTCGGGAACGATCTTGAAAACTTCCAGCACCTGGTCCAGCAATTCACGGTGTTGCGCGGTTACGCATACAACGGATTCAATATGCTCAGGGTGTCTGTTCAGCTCGAGCACCAGCGGCGCCATTTTGATCGCCTCAGGGCGCACTCCGAAAATCGTCATCACTTTAATTTTGGACATAAACCCCTAACCTCTCTTCTACTAGATAAGCAATCAAATCTATCGTATTTGTTCTATAATACTATGCCACTAATTACTTAGTTCCGTATAAACGGTCTCCCGCATCCCCAAGTCCCGGAACGATATATCCGTGATCGTTCAGATGATCATCAAGTGCAGCCACATAAATGTCCACATCAGGGTGGGCAGCTTGTACAGCAGCAACACCTTCTGGAGCAGCTATCAGGTTCATCATCTTAATCTGGGTGCATCCGCGGTTCTTCAGCGAGGTGATTGCCGCAATGGCTGAACCCCCGGTCGCCAGCATCGGATCGATAACGATCAGCTCACGCTCCTGCACATCCGTAGGAAGCTTAATGTAATATTCTACCGGCTGCAGCGTATCCGGATCACGGAACAGGCCGACATGTCCCACTTTGGCTGCCGGAAGCAATTTTAGAACCCCTTCAAGCATTCCAAGGCCGGCGCGGAGAATCGGAATCAGCCCCAGCATTCTTCCCGAAATTACTTTGCTCTGTGTTTCAGCTACTGGCGTCTGTACAGTAATTGTCTCCAGCGGAATATCACGTGTAATCTCATAGGCCATGAGTGTAGCCACTTCATCCACATGTTCTCTGAACTCTTTCGTGTTGGTCCGCACATCGCGGATAAATGTCAGTTTGTGCTGAATCAAAGGATGATCGCAAATCACCAATTTTCCCATTCTTGTCCCTCCGGTAATTATGAGTCTTGTTAGCTGTAGAAAGCGCTTTTGCTTCTTCCATGGCTAAATCTTGTCTATTATATCATCACCCGGTGCGTATTTCACCTCCGAAGGGAAAGTAACGCCCGGGAAAAAGCAACTTTAATCGAATATGCCCTCATAGTAAATTCCAGGAAACACATCCATCCCTCTGGTTATAAACTGCCTTTAGTTTGTACTGATTTGAACTTTTAATACTTTTCACACTTTTTTCACCGTTTCTGATGAAAATTCCATGAACTTTCATGGATATTTCAAAATATTTCTCGACATTTCTTGAACATAAATTGTGAACATTATGCAACTTTTACTGCATAGAAAAGCAAAAAAACCTTCGCAAAGACTGCCAGAAACAGTCTTTGCGAAGGCAGATTCAACTTCATTAAATCACGCAGGCGGAATTTTAGTACTGCAAGCCCGGATAGATCGGATATTGCTCTGTCAGCTTTGCAACCTCACGGGCAGCTTCAGCCAATTTGGCTTCATCCTTAGGATTCTTCAGGACATTTGCAATAATCCGGCCAATAGCCACCATTGCCTGCTCGTCCATACCGCGGGAAGTAACCGCTGGGGTTCCAATCCGGATGCCGCTCGTTACAAACGGGCTTGTAGGATCGAATGGGATTGCGTTTTTGTTCACAGTGATGCCAATGGAATCGAGTACCTTTTCCGCATCTTTCCCTGTGATATTCAGATTACGGGTATCAAGCAGCATCAAGTGGTTATCCGTACCGCCGGAAACAATGTTGACTCCTTCACCGATCAATGTTTCAGCCAGCACCTTGGCATTCTTCACAACATTTTGGGCATATGTCTTAAAGGAAGGCTGCAGCGCTTCGCCAAATGACACTGCCTTGGAGGCAATGACATGCATGAGCGGTCCGCCTTGCGAGCCCGGGAATACCGCTTTGTCAATAGCAGCAGCCCAAGGCTGTCTGCACAGAATCATTCCTCCGCGCGGTCCGCGCAAGGTTTTGTGAGTCGTCGTGGTCACGAAATGTGCATGAGGCACCGGACTCGGATGAAGACCGGCAGCAACCAGACCGGCGATATGGGCCATATCCACCATAAACAGAGCACCAACATCATTGGCAATCGAACCCAGCGCTTCAAAATCAATGGTCCGCGGGTATGCACTTGCACCGGCAACAATCAGTTTAGGACGATGTTTAAAGGCCGCTTTGCGCACTTCATCATAATCAATCAGGAAGGTATCTTCTTGCACGCCATAAGCTACAAAGTTATACAGCAGACCGGAGGCATTTACCGGACTTCCGTGCGTTAAATGACCGCCATGAGCAAGGTTCATACCAAGAACAGTGTCACCGGGATTGAGTGCGGCCAGATAAACGGCCATATTCGCCTGGGCACCGGAATGCGGCTGAACATTGGCATGATCGGCGCCGAACAGCTGCTTGGCACGGTCACGGGCAAGGTTCTCTACGATGTCAACATCTTCACAGCCGCCATAGTAGCGTTTGCCCGGATAGCCTTCAGCATATTTATTCGTAAGAACAGAACCCATGGCTTCCATTACAGCTTCGCTGACGATATTCTCCGAAGCAATAAGCTCAATGTTGGCACGCTGACGGCTCAGCTCCAGTCCCATTGCTTCCAGTACTGCCGGGTCACTCTTGCGCAATTGTTCCATTATTCTTATTTCCTCCCTGAGTATCTCTTAGTTTTAATAATACTTAACAATCCGAATTCCGCCATTTTCTTCAATCACACTGCCTGGAACCGCTTGTCTCTTGCGTCCGGTATACAGCGCGTTCTCCGCCGATCAGAGGCGGCCTGCTAAAGGCTGCATTCACTCTGGCGGAGCCAATGTAGCGCAGGCTCGGCCGGAAGGGTACGGCAACCCGACGCAGATGCATGCCGATCAGCGTCTCGCCGATATCGATCCCGGCATGGGCCTCGATGGTCTCAGCCAGAACCGGATCAGCCATGAAGCTGTAGGCGGCAGCGGCCATCGAGCCGCCGGCACCCGGGACGGGTACAGCCGATACCTCTCTCAGTCCAAGGGACTCCAGCAGGGAACGTTCCATAACGAGCGAACGGTTCAAATGCTCGCAGCACTGGTACACCGTATGAAATCCCCGTTCCTCCGCAATCTGGCGTATCCCCTGCAGCAGCTGCTGCGCCACTTCCAGAGCACCTCCGGTGCCGATGCGGACACCCGCAACCTCACTGGTACTGGCACCGACTACCAAAATTTTGCCGGGTCCGAGTTTACCGGCTTCAGCAAGCTCAGCCACTACAGCAGCGGTTGCCGCTGCCAAGGAAAGCTCCGCACCCGCCGGAGCCTCCGTTTGTTCCGGTATTCCGCCGGCTGCACGTTCTTCCCAAGAGTCCTGCTTCATGACTTCTTCCATCACTTCCGCCTCCCTCAGCGCATACACACTCACATTTTAAACAAAAAAGAGCAGTCCGCAGCAAACTGCGGATGTGCTCTTTTGCCCAGGCGACCGGCCGTTTATTCCAGTGCTCCATCGTGGTTTCATCCACACTTGTCGCCAGTTACACCGGAACCGGGTAATATTTATTACATCTTAAAGGATAGCCCGTGAAAAATCAACCATCTTTACAAACGGCGTAAGGACTCCAGCTTGTCGAGCAGACTATATAATGCAGTACGGATCTCAGCCGCCGTAAGCTCATAATCTTCCCGCGAGCCGCCGAACGGATCCGAAATATCGAAGCTTGGAATTCGCTGCCGGATTTCGATGATCCGCTGCAAATCGGCCGACTTCGGCTCCTTGCCCAGCGCCAGATTCAGCTCTGCTTCTGCATATAGGCTGTCCAGCTCGCTGATATCACCATTCACAGCTTCTTCATTATAGACATATTCTTTGAGCGTATGCGTCTTAGATACTGCACTCGGGAAATACTGAAGCAGATGCCGTTTATGACCGCCAGTCAGCGTCAGCACCAGATCAGCCCAATTCACGATCTCTGCGCTAAGCTGGGTAGAACTCATATGATCATTGATTCCTTCGTCCCGCAGAATGGCTGCGGCATGTCTGGATACGGAAGTGCCGGAAATGGCGGAGACGCCTGCAGACCGCACTTCCAGCTCGATTCCCCGCTCCTTCGCGAGCTTCCGCAAAAGCCCCTCGGCCATAGGACTGCGGCACGTATTTCCGGTGCAGACGAATAAAATATGCAGCATGCTTTCCACCTCCATGAATGGATGAATTAAATTTCTTTTGCCGTTATTGTATCAGAAGATGAACAGCAAGCCAAACGCCAGAAGAATTGCCCCGCCCAGCGCTTCCCCGTAATCGCCCAGTCCGCGGCTGACCCGCCTTCCCAGAAGCAGACCGGTAATGGACATAATGCCCCCGCATAATCCAAAGGCCAATACAGTTAGAACTATGCTATTCACAAACATTCCAAGGGACACACCCACAGAAAAGGAATCTACACTCACACTAAGCGAAATGAGCAGCATTCCCCAGAACGTCCCGTGATCTATTGTCCGGCTGCTATCCTCTTTCCGAAAAGAGTTAAACACCATATGTCCGCCCAGCAGCAGAAGCAGCCCGCCTGCGGCGTAAGTTGTGACTTGTCCAAGCAAGTGGCCTACATAACTGCCGGTAAACAAGCCAAGCAGCGGCATCAGTACATGAAAAAAAGCAATCAGCAGGCTGAGCTGCAGCACATGCAAAAGACGGATGCCCTTCATCCCGATCCCTACGCCGAGGGAAAATGCGTCCATCCCCAGTGCGATTGCCATAATGGCAATTGTTACAATCTGGCCCCACCCAGCATAAACCCCCGCCATGCCCATACCCCCAAAGTCCGAAAGTCTTGTACAACAACGATATGCGGACAAGGGGACAATCATGACTGAACATGAGAGGATACGGTGTCTGAGGGCACAACGTAAAAACGGCTCCACCAGGTGGAACCGCCAATCCCTACTGCACCACAACTATAATAACTGTGACTCAAGCCCACAACCCGCTAATCCAGTTCCACAGATTCTGCAGCATCTCCCACAGGAAGAATCGCACCTTAGGAGCCTCTGCTTCTCCGCCCGCAGCTTGGCCTGCGGTAGAAACGGTTTTCCCTTTATCTGAAGCAGCTATCTTCCCGCTTGTTCCCTCCGCTGCGGCGGCAGAAGCAGTATCCGTCCCCTTGGCAGCAGCATCACCGGATCCTGCATCGATGAAGCAGAGCGGCGGGAAAAGCACACACCACCAATTCTGTCCTTGCCCTGCCCCGAGGGTAACGCGCACCGCCTCATAATCTCCTGCCGGATATACGGTTCCCCCGTACATCTTGGTCGGGAATGGAACAACGCCCAGTTCAACTTTATAATCATACCCGATGCCTCTCTTCTGAAGTTCTCCGGCAACGAGATCATTCAGCTCCGGCAGATGACGCCTGATCAAGGCCCGTGCCTGCTCCAGGCTCTGCGGGTCTTCAAGAGCGGAGACCCACTGGTTCATCTGTTCAACAATTTTGTCGCGGATCTGGCGTTTGACCAGCTGGTCTGCGGCTCCGTCCGAATTCGCCAGAATACGCAGGCGGATGGATTCCTGCGGAATCGTAACCTCCGCTACAGCCGCATCACTCTTTTGTCCTTCCCAAACCATCATAAGCACCATCAAAAAAGAAAATAAAATAGCAGTATACTTAAAAGTTACTCGTAAGGAATCCTGTCTCTCCGGCGATATAAATCTCATTTCCAGCAGCCCCTCTCCCTGAACCATCTTATGTCTTCAGTATGTCCGGAGAAGAGAGACTGCAAACCTAGCAATCTATTAAAAGTTTACTAATGCCAGTGGCTTAGGGCCGCTCAGAAATGCAAGGCAGGTGCCGGCAGCTCATCCTCTACATCCTGTCCGTATAGCAGCACGCTCATGGCAATGCCCATGCTGGCCATATTAATGACAACCGAGGTGCCTCCGTAGCTGATAAACGGGAGTGTAATGCCAGTCAGCGGCATAAGTCCGATGTACGCACCGATGTTCTCAAGGATCTGATACAGCAGCATGGCCACAATGCCGATAATCAGAAACGGGCCTGCCCGGTCTTTGCACTCCAGGGCGATCAGAATCATCCGGTGAATCAGAATAAAAAACAGCAGTAGGAGCAGCGAAGCCCCGATGAACCCGAACTCTTCGGCAATCTGTGCAAAGATCGCATCCGAGTAGATCACGGGAATTTTATTCGACTGGACGGATCCGCCCTGCAGATACCCTTCCCCGCTCATTCCGCCTGAGGCAATCGCTATTTTGGCATTTCGTGTCTGATAGCTGTCATCACTGCTTGCCAGCTCCGGCACGAGCCAAGGGTCAAAGCGTTTGATGAAATGCTCGCGGCCGATGGTTGTACTCATAAAATCAGTCACTTGCTCGTGATAATGGATATAGCTGTAAATGAAGCCCAAGAGTGCAACCCCGGCAATCATCAGGCCAATCAGCGCATGTGTCCATTTAATCCGGCCGATCCACAGCAGGCCCACCAGAATAACCATATAGCTAAGCGCATTGCCCAGGTCATTCTGGCTGATGACCACCGCGAATGGCAGCAGGGCCACCAGACTCAGCGGCACAATGTCGCGCCAAAAGAGAAGCTGGCTTTTATTTTTACGGACCAGCAGAGAGGCTAGCGCCAGAATAAGCACCAGCTTAAACAGTTCGGCAGGCTGAAAGCTGAAGGATCCCACACTAAGCCAGCCCTTGGCCCCGTACTTCACCGTCCCGAAAAGACTCACAAGCACCAGGATCCCTACGCCTCCTAAATAAATGTAAAGCGCAAGTTTAACAAGCAGGCGGTAATCAAACAAAGACAATCCAAAAAAAGCCACAAACCCCAGCCCGTACCATCGGATCATCTGCAGGTGCATCCCGTCTTCATCCCGCCCGTGCGTCACACTGTATATCGATAAGATACTGACAGCCATAAGCATAAGCAACACGACAACAATGACACCGTCTATCTTTTTGACTCGCTGCAGCATAGGAAGAACTCCTGACTGTATTCGAATTTTGCCTTGCCGGCTTATCCATCGCAATCGCACAAAACTGGACAATTCCGTTATTTTCCATTCTAAAGCAACTTGAGGGTTCAATACAATTTTTTTGTTATCGCCCATATATTCCCTTAAGCTGCAAAAGAAAAACCGCCGGTCCCCATTCCAGATGGAGCCAGCGGTTGATTAACGTTCCTATCTTAGCCTTGTTTCGCAGCTGCGGGATAAGCCGCAGGAGTCGGCAGATTCTCTTCAACTTCCCGTCCGTGGAGCCGCACACTCATCACCAGGCCGATGCTGGCCATGTTGATCAGGAGCGAGGTCCCCCCAAAGCTGACGAACGGCAGCGTAATCCCGGTGAGCGGCATAAGTCCGATAAACGCACCAATGTTCTCAAAAATCTGATACAGAATCATCGCCACGATACCGACAATCAGGAACGGGCCGCCGCGGTCTTTGCTTTCCAGGGCGATTAGAATCATCCGATGAATCAGGATAAAATACAGCAGCAGCAGCAGCGCAGAGCCGACAAACCCGAATTCCTCAGCAATCTGCACAAAGATCGAGTCGGAATACGTATAAGGCACCCGGTCCGTTTGCACGGAGCTGCCTTCCATATAGCCTTCTCCGCTCATGCCACCTGAGGCAATCGCCAGCTTGGCGTTTTTGGTATGGTAGCTGGCCTTAGCGGTGGCTTCCTCCGGAACCAGCCAAGGGTCGAACCGTTCCACCCAGTGGGAGCGCCCGATATCTGTAAGAAAGGTCTTGATCTGATCATGATAGTGAATATAGCTCATAATTCCGGCAGTCGCCGTACTGGCTATAATCACCAGACCAATCAGCGCATGCGAAAACTTAATATTCCCGATCCACAGCAGACCTACCAGAATTACGATATAGGAGAGCGCATTACCAAGGTCATTTTGACTGATTACGATCAGAAAAGGCAGTAGGGTAAGCAAACCCAGCGGCACGACATCCTTCCAGAAGAGCAGCCTGTTCTTGTTCTTGCGGACCAGCACAGCCGCCAGAAACAGGATGAGAATCAGCTTAAACAGTTCCGCCGGCTGAAGGCTGAATCCGCCGAACTTCAACCAGCCCTGGGCGCCGTTCTGGGTTTTACCGATAAAGCTGACCAGGACCAGTATCCCGATCCCGGTAATATAGATATATAGCGCATATTTGACGATCAGCCGGTAATCGATGAAGGTCAGTCCGAGAAAGGCAACCATGCCGAGGATATAGAACTTAATCATCTTAATGTGCATGCCGTTCAGGCCTTCTCGTCCATGGGTCACACTGTATATGGAGAAAATGCTGATGACCATCAACAGTAACAGGACAATTACGATAGCACCGTCAATCTTTTTAATCTTCTGAAGCATATTCTGTCTCCTTACTCAGTACTGGAGCTTCCAGTTCACGCTTAGGGTAGAAGTCCCGTCATTTCTATTGTAAAGGAAGGGGCAGCAAAAATACAATTTCACCGCAGTCTGTTCGTCTAACACTGCGGAGGACCGTACCGGGACCTGCTAACGGGCGATGCCCAGCACATGGCGGGGAATTCCCGCGAGATCGTCGATTGTGACGATCTCGTTCCAGTGGCCCGCCGCGCGCAGCAGCGCGGCCACCTGCCCGGCCTGGCCCTGGCCGAGCTCAAAGCCGACCAGGCGCGGGGCTGCCGGCAGCAGCGGCAGCTGCTCCATCATGCGGCGGTACGGGTCCAGCCCGTCATCGCCGCCGTCCAGCGCCGTGCGCGGCTCATGGTCGCGCACCTCGCGCTGCAGCCCGGCGATGTCGCCGCCGGGAATATACGGCGGGTTGGAGACGAGAATATCCGTCTCCATCCCCGCGAACGGCTCGAGCAGGTCGCCGAGCCGCAGGTCCACCGCCGCGCCGTGCCGCTGCGCGTTGCGGCCGGCCACGGCCAGCGCGCCGGGCGAGATGTCGCCGGCGCAGACCCGCCACGCCGGCGCTTCCGCCGCCAGCGTGACGGAGATCGCACCGCTGCCGGCGCCGATATCGACGGCGGTCAGCGGTCTTGCGCCGCGCGTGTCACCTGCGGCGGCGGGAACAAGCCCGTCCGGCCACAGCTCTGCGCCGTACTTCAGAATGGCCTCGACGAGCAGCTCCGTCTCCGGCCGCGGAATCAGCACGTCCGGCGTCACTTCGAACGCCCGGCCGTAAAACTCCTGCTCGCCGATGATATACTGCACCGGCTCGCCGGCCGCCCGGCGGTTCACTCCGGCCTCCCAGGCCGCCTTTAGCGCAGCGGGAAAAGGATCCGCCAGCGCCATATAATAGGCGGCACCGGACAAGCCCAGCACATGCTCCAGCAGGAGCTGGCTGCTACGCTGCGGCTCATTGCACCCGCTTTTGTCCAAAAAAGAAGAAGCCTCCGCAAAGGCTTCCCGGATGCTTTGCAATTCCGACATGACATAGAAGTCGTGTTTCAAAGCATTATTCTCCTTTTTCCATCAATTCCGCTTGTTCCGCAATCGAAAGCGCCGAAATAATATCGGTGATCTCCCCGTTCATTACCTGCTCCAGACGGTGCAGGGTAAGGCCGATACGGTGATCCGTTACCCGGCTCTGCGGGAAGTTATAGGTGCGGATCCGCTCACTGCGGTCGCCTGTGCCGACTTTGCTCTTGCGTTCGCCGGCATATTTCGCTTCCTCTTCCTGACGCTTGAGGTCGGAGATACGGGCACGCAGTACCTGCAGCGCCTTCTCTTTGTTGGAGTTCTGCGATTTGCCGTCCTGACAAGTGGCTACAATCCCTGTAGGTACATGCGTTACACGGACTGCAGATTTGGTTGTATTAACTGACTGACCGCCCGCTCCGCTGGAACAGAAGGTATCTACACGGATGTCTTTATCGTGAATTTCGATCTCGAATTCTTCCGCTTCGGGCATAACCGCCACGGTTGAAGTAGAGGTATGAATCCGTCCGCCGGATTCGGTGGCCGGAATACGCTGAACACGGTGTGCGCCGCTCTCGTATTTCATCTTGCTGTACGCACCGCGGCCGTTAATAAGGAAGATAACTTCCTTGAATCCGCCCAGGTCATTCGTATTCACATCCATCAGCTCGACGCGCCAGCCTTGGGCATCGGCATAACGGGTGTACATCCGGTACAGGTCAGAGGCAAACAAAGCCGCTTCATCTCCGCCGGCCGCGCCGCGGATTTCGACGATTACGTTCTTGTCGTCATTCGGGTCTTTCGGCAGCAGCAGGATGCGGATTTTCTCCTCCAGCTCCACCTGGCGTGAGGAAAGGTCGTCAATTTCCATTTTGACCATTTCCTTCATTTCATCATCAAGCTTCTCGGCCTGCATCATCTTGGCTGCCTCAAGCTCTTCCATTACATTTTTATATTCAGCATAGGCCTCAAAGGCAGGCTGCAGATCAGATTGTTCTTTGGAATAGTCCCTCAGTTTCTTACTGTCGTTTGCAACATCCGGGTCACAAAGCAGTTCACTGAGTTTCTCATAGCGGTCCGCCAATGATTGCAATCGGTCCAACAACAAGGGAATTCACCTCTCCTGGTTCAATATATTCGATAAAATACTTAAAATTATGGATTACAATAACAATAGATATACGACTTTATATTATATCACCGATTCTGCTTATTGGCTACAGGGCATAGTCCATAGACAGCAAATCTTTTGATAAAAAGGTTCTTAACCCCCTGAACGTACAGCCCTGTACTCTAGTATGCAGTACCTTTAGCGATGATATTCCATTCAGCCTGTAAAAAAGAAGCCATTCCGGAGCGGAAATCCGCCACGAAATGGCCTCTCTATCTTCAAGCGTTAAAGCTTGGTCTATACGTTGAACCGGAAATGCATAACATCGCCGTCCTGAACCAGATACTCCTTGCCTTCCAGACGGAGCTGTCCGCGTTCCTTAGCACCGTTCATGGAACCGGCAGCCAAAAGGTCCGCATAAGCCACAACTTCCGCACGGATAAAGCCGCGTTCGAAGTCGGAGTGGATCACACCGGCAGCGCCCGGCGCCTTGGTTCCCTTGCGGATTGTCCAGGCACGCACTTCCTGCACACCTGCAGTGAAGTAAGTGTACAGGCCAAGAAGCTTGTAAGCCGCTTTGATCAGGCGGTTCAGACCGGATTCCTGCAGTCCCAGCTCTTCCAGGAACATCTCTTTATCTTCGCCTTCAAGTTCAGCGATCTCCGCCTCAACCTTAGCGCTGATCGGCACCACTTCCGCATTCTCGGCAGCTGCGAACTCGCGTACCTGCTTAACATACGGATTCTCTTCGGCAGTTGCCACTTCATCCTCGCCCACGTTAGCCGCATACAGTACCGGCTTCAGGGTCAGCAGGTGCAGGTCACGCACGATCAGGCGCTCGTCATCAGACAGCTCTATGCTGCGCGCAGGCTGGTCTTGATAGAGAGCTTCCTTGACGCGCTCCAGAACTTCAACTTCCTGGGCGTATTTCTTGTCGCCGCCCTTGATATTTTTGCGGGAACGCTCAATGCGCTTCTCCACGCTCTCCAGGTCAGCCAGAATGAGCTCCAGATTGATCGTCTGGATGTCGCTGATCGGATTTACTTTACCGTCTACATGCGTTACGTTCTCGTCCACAAAGCAGCGTACGACGTGAACAATCGCATCAACCTCACGGATATGAGCCAGGAACTTGTTGCCCAGGCCTTCGCCTTTGCTCGCGCCGCGCACGAGTCCGGCAATATCAACAAATTCAAAGGCGGTTGGAACCGTCTTGTTCGGCTGCACCAGCTCGGTCAGCTTATCGAGACGTTCGTCCGGCACTTCCACGACACCGACGTTCGGGTCAATGGTGCAGAAGGGATAGTTTGCGGATTCCGCTCCCGCTTGGGTAATTGCATTAAATAATGTGGATTTACCCACGTTTGGCAGTCCAACGATACCAGCTTTCAAAGCCATTTATATGACAACTCCTATTTTCGGTTGTATTGATCCACCGCATAATTACCGACTTGATCTAAACCATTATATATTAGAACAAAACCTCCAGCAACAGCGGATGTCCCGATGGTGTGCCAATTAAAAGGCGGCCGCAGGCCGCGGGCTAATTCGAGTCAGCCAGCTCCAGCGCCTTTTGAACCGCTTCGTCTTTAGGCCAGCCTTTATTCTTCGCAGCGTTAGCCGTAATTCCGGCTCTGCCTTGTATTAGCCAAAAAGACCCCCGAAGGAGTCTTATATGCCATTAGTGCGGCGGTCATTCTACAGTTTTTTGGACATGGTGATGTCGGTGATCTGGAAGCCCATTTTTTGATACAGCTTAAAGGCCCGGTCATTGTCCCCAAAGACATGCAGGCCAATCCGCGTCACATTCATTTTGCGGGCTTCTTCATCCAGGGCGGTCAGCGCCATAGATCCGTATCCATTCCGTTGATAGGGCTCAAAGATATAGAAGTCATAGATGAAGGCTTCTTTGCCCTGGCGTCCTTCAATCACGTTGAACCAGATGTATCCGGCCTGGGCATCGCTCTCTGTCTCTACAATGGAATATAGATAGGCACCTTCTGTGTAGAGGCCGTGAGGCAGGTAACGGGTCATTTCTTCCTGTGACTGCTTCATTGCCGTCTCTTTTTCCCATGCACCGATTCTTAT
Organism: Paenibacillus tianjinensis; assembly: GCF_017086365.1. NCBI lineage: Bacteria > Bacillati > Bacillota > Bacilli > Caryophanales > Paenibacillaceae > Paenibacillus > Paenibacillus tianjinensis. Next base: position 5,852,241 of record NZ_CP070969.1, read on the forward strand.
TTTATCCTCCGCATAGTCACGGGTAGATTGTTGTAAAAAAAACTGAAATGTCGGTTCGTCCATTTGGACCAGTTTAATCATTCGCTTTGCCCTCTTACTTCCTTAAAATGTCGTCTTGCTTCTACCGCCGGATCAGCCGCTGGCTGCCGCGCAAAGCCGCCAAATCCGGTACGCCGATGCCGAACATTGCCGTCCGCAGCTCCAGCTCTACCTGGGCGAGCGCCCGGTCCAGCGCCTCCTCGGAATCTACAGCCGGTCCCAGCAGGTTCCGGCCGAAGCCGGCGAGATCCGCACCGAGCGCCAGTGCCTTGGCGGCATCCACGCCGTGCTTCAGCCCGCCGCTGCCAATCAGCGCACCGTGCGGGGACACGGCCCGTACCTCCCGGATGCATTCAGCAGTTGGGATGCCCCAGTCGGCGAAGGCCTCCGCCGCCGCCCGCCGCACCGGATCGGTGTTGCGGAACTTCTCGACCTGGCTCCAGGAGGTGCCGCCTGCACCGGCAACATCGATAAAGGCCGCACCGGCATTATACAGCCGGAGCGCCGTGTCGCCGTCAATCCCCCAGCCGACTTCCTTCACACCGACCGGGATTTCCAGCGCCCGGCATACCTTCTCGATCTGTGCCAGCAAGGAGGCAAAACCGGTATTGCCTTCGGGCTGAAAAATCTCCTGCAGCCCGTTCAGGTGCAGCACCAGCCAGTCCGCACCCGCGATGTCCACGGCTCTCCGGCATTCCTCCGCGCCGAAGCCGTAGGATAGCTGCACGGCGCCGATATTCGCGATGACCGGAATTCCCGCAGCTTTGTCTCGTACATGGAAGGTCTCCGCCAGCTCCGCACGCTCTACCGCAGCCCGGACCGAGCCGACACCAAGCGCCCAGCCGCGGCGGCCCGCTGCGTTGGCCAGCCGGGCATTAATCGCTCCGGTCGCCTTGCTGCCGCCAGTCATCGAGCTGATCAGCAGCGGCGTCTGCAGCTCACGCCCCAGGAAAACGGTTCGCAGTGAAATGTCCTCATAGTTCAGCTCCGGCAGTGCATTATGACGGAACCGGTACTGCTCGAATCCGGTGGTAATGCCGCTGCCGCCCACTTCCTCATTCAGGCAGAGGCGCACATGCTCAAGCTTGCGCTCCCCCGTGCCGGAGGCAGGCAGCAGCGGCGCAGACTGCGTATTGTCTTTGTCTGCAGCCTGCGGCATTGCGCTGTGACTCAAGCCGCTAAATTCCTGTTTGCCCGGCGGCATCTGATTCATGCTCGTTCCTCCTGTTCCACACTCTCTATATACACGCGAAGGCCCCCGGCAGCCTTCCCTTTGGCCTCATCTTCACAAGCATTGCTTCATTATAGCATATCACCGCACGTCATTTTACCAGCCTTGCACCAGACCTGAATTATAGACTCCTTGCAATGGTTTCGCCAACGAGCCTGCCTGAAAGTGATACAACCGGCGTACCTCCGCCGGGATGTGTTGTTCCACCAACATACCACAGTCCTTTGACATCCTTCGAACGGTTTCCCGGCCGGAAAAATGTCTGCCGCACGGAATTGGAGGAGATACCGTAAATCGCTCCGCGGTGAGCTAAGGTATCATCTGCGATATCCTGCGGCGTGTAATGCTGCAGCACTTCTGCCTGACCTATGCCGGAAATTCCATGTGCATCCAGCATCGCCAGTACCTTATTTCCGTAAACTGCAGTTTCATCCTTCCAGTCACAGGCACCGCTTAAATAGGGGGCATTAGCCAGAATGAACAGATTACTAGCGCCTTCCGGGGCCATATCCGGCTCTGAATAACCCGAGTAGCATACGTAGACTGCGGGCTGGGCCGGAGGGCGCCTGCGGCTAAAGATATCCTTGAATTCCGGCTCATATTGTTCGGGAAAAAATACCGTATGATGCAGCAAAGCCTCATACTTACGCTGCACACCTGCCAGAGTGACTAGGCCAGACAGCGATGGCTCATAGGAAGCTATTTTATGGTCACTCATTCCCGGGCGGCTGTGCCGGGGCAGCAGCATCCGGTTGATGCTGAGCACATCCCCGCCGGCAATTACGGTCTTAGCAGGATAGAAACCGCTGACTGTCTCTACACCTTCCACCTCGCCGTTCTTCACGGAGATTTCTGTAACCTCTGTCCCGGTTACCACCTGAACGCCCAGCTTCTCAGCCAGGGAAACCAGCCCCTCCACCAGCTTATACGTTCCGCCGTGAACTCCGTAGACTCCTTCCTGGCTCTCCAGATGTGCCAGCATGGCAAAAATCGCCGGTGATTGAAAGGGCGATGAGCCGACATAGGTAGCATAACGGCCCAGCATGGCCAGGGTGTGAGGATGGCTAAAGTACCGGCCCAGCAGGGAATGCAGTGAAAGAAAGGGACGTACACGAACGAGACCGCGCATAAGGGCGGGAGATAATTTGTCCTTCCAGGAGAGCAGCAGTCTGCCCAGAAACTGCTGTTCACTGAGACGGTACAACGCGGCAGCTTCGCTCATAAACTCCGGATAACGGGCAGCATCGGCGGGGCTGTAAGCTGCAATCTGTTCCTGCATAAACCCGGCATTCTTCGAGAAATCCACCACGGTGCCGTCGGCGAAAACATTACGTGTCCGCGGCTCCAGCTCATAGAGCTGGACGTAGTCTTCCATCGTTTCGCCGGCCAGCTCATACAAGGAACGAAAAACATGCGGCATCGTTATCGTACTCGGTCCCCTGTCGAAGGTATAACCTTGCTGCGTTATACGCTGCAGCTTGCCTCCGGGTTGGGGCTGGCGTTCCAGCACGGTCACTTTCCAGCCTTTTGCAGCCAGTGTCACCGCACAGGATAAGCTGCCGAATCCGGCACCAATAATGACTGCCTCCGGTTTCATCGGTATTTCCTCCCTTTCCATTCATAGCCCCGGCCGGAATAGCTGCCGCGCCAGGAGCTTACTGCGATTGCGCTCAGACTTAAGATGCTCGCCGGAATCAAGAAACAGAACCAGAGGGGCTGTCTGCCTGCGGAATCGCTGGTTCTTTTGACAGCTATGCCCACCGCACAGGCGCAAATAGACCATAAAAGACCCTGCCCCTGTCCAGTCAGGCCAAAGTAACCGGCTGCCGCATAAGGCATTACATATAGCAGCATATAGAGCAGCAATATGCCCAGCAGCAGCGAGGGTCTGCGGCCCAGGCCGGCATAGATGTTCTTACGGTAACCACTCCACACCTCCGCTGCATTATGGTACATCCGCATTTCAGCATGTTCCGTAATGTCAGCCAGCAGCACCGGTTCACCCGCATGCTTAACCGCCCGGGCCAGAGCCATATCATCCACAAGCTCGCCCCGGATGGCTGCATGCCCCCCGCAGCGGGCATAGCTGTCCCTGTGGATCAGCATAAAGCCGCCATGGGCGGCAACAAAGCGGGGATCCTGCGATCCCCGGACGAGCATAACCGGCAGATGGCAGATTACCGTGAAGCCCATTAGCGGAACAACCAGCCGCTCCAGCCAGGAGCCGGTAATCTGCAAGGGGAAGCCGGTAATCAGACCGCTCCCCTGCTGTTCTGCTGCAGCAAGGTCTGCTTGCAGGGCTCCCGGACGCAGCCGGACATCGGCATCCAGGAACAGCAGCCATTCTCCGCAGGCAGCTTCCGCCAGCTGCGCGCAGGCATGGGACTTGCCGAGCCAGCCTGCCGGCAGCTCACGGCCCGGCAGCACACGGACGCGGCCCTGTCCGGCTGCAGCGGCAATCGCTCCCGTACCGTCACTGGAGCGGTCGTCCAGCACAAGGATTTCCGCCCGCCAGCCATCCGGGGGATCACAATCCAGCACGGAGGAGAGGCAGGCCGCAATCCCCTCTGCCTCATCACGGGCGGGGACCAGTACAGATACCGTTCGGACCGGCATATCAGCCATAGGCAGCATTTTTGTAGGAGTGTTGCCCTTCAGCCGGCTTCCCAGCTTCGGAAGCTGCGCAGCATTCCATACTGCAAACAGCAGCTGTAACAGCAGGATAAAGGTGATCCCTTGCAGGAGGCTTATCATCGTCCAGTCCTTCCTTTCAGGGCATCCAGCCACTCATTCGTAGATCTTCCGGTTCTCATCAGCGGCCTGAAGCTCTCCGGCATGTATCCCTTATGGTTAAGAATCTGGCTGCTGTGGACCTCAAGCTGTGCTCCAAGCGCTGCCTCAAGTTCCCGGGAAATACTGCGCCGGTCCATATCCCCCCAGGGAAGCAGAAGCGGTGCCCCGGCCAGAAGAGTTGCCTCCGGTCTGGTATGGCGGAACAGGCCGTGGTATAACGTAACCGGCACAACGGCTGTCTGCGGACACAGGCGCAGCACCAGCGCAGCCCCTTCCTTCAGAACCAGCGGGCGGTGTCCGAGCGGCAGAATCTCCCCTTCGGGGTAGATCCAGACGCTGCCGCCTTCACGCAGCAGCCTTGCCGTATACCGGAGAGAGGCACTGACATCCCCGGTGCTGCTGCGGTTAATGGAGTACGCTCCGAGCTTGCGGAAGAAGGCGTATTTACGCAGCTGCTCCTCTTCCATCATGAAATAATGCCGGGTTCCGCTCAGCCGTCCGGCAGCATGGTAAGCCAGGAGTCCGTCCCACCACGAGCTGTGATTCATCAGGTAGAGCACAGGCCGGCCGGCGGCAGCTGGCGGCTGCAGCTCCCCCGAGAGTCCAATGAAATGAAAATGCCGGCGGAGCAAATACAGTGAATTGTAACGGTAAAACCATCGGTTAAAGCTTCCGGATTTGGCGGCTTCCAGCATAACGCAGGCCCCCTTCCGCCAGAACGGCCCCAAGTACGGCTATACCCGTGCAGAGCACCAATCCTTCACGCAGTCCTATAAGCCCGAACATTATCAGAATCGCCTGATATAAGCGGGTCCCTCTGCGGGCTGCCCGAAAGGACAGCTGTACATTGGGCAGGAACAGTGACAACAGTCCTCCAACCACAAACCAGCCGGCAAAATTGCTCCATGGAACACTATATAATCCGCCGCCATCCTCCCAGTGCCAGAAATTCCTGGCGTGAGCGACGGGATCAAGTACCAGATCCAGCAGCACGCTCCAGAAGCCGGTCTGAACTGCCCTTATGCCCCGTAATCGGAGCCCGGTTTGGCCAAAGTCATAACTTAACAGCACAGCATTGCACACTACAGCTATCCAGGCAAAACCCAGCGTGACCGGCACGCCGTAGACAAGCGGTCCAAGGGCAGAGGAATATTCATAATTGCCAAACAGACGCCCGGAGTGAACCCCAAACCATTCCACAGCCATTCCGCCGGTCCAGATCAGAACAGCCGGGAGCCAGAGCCGGCGGTAGCTTTTATCAGCTGAAAAAATGACTGACCGGTCGGACATAAAGGGGCGCATATAACCCCCGGCCATCAAATCCACGGCATAAACCGCATATAGAATCAGAAACAGACCACTGGAAAACTCCAGGCTCTTGGGAATACTGAACAGGATCAGCAGCAATGCGCCAATGGCATACCATATCCAAAATAGGGTCCTGATCATCAGTACACCATGGCATACCGCGCAGCCGTGCGCCGGAACATTAGCACCTTCGCCTCGTCGCTGACGTATGCCCGCTTGTGGAACACATCATAATTTTCAGCAGCCACTGCATCGAGTATTGCGGCATAAAAAGCGGCAGCCAGCTCTACAGCCATTCCGCTCTGGGGAGGATACGTCCAGACATTATCCAGACCCCGCTTAAAATAAGTCAATGCATCTCTTTTCAATTCCTGAAGTACAGCAATAAACCGTTCATTAACTTCGCCCTGAGCCAGCTCTTCCTCGCTGTAACCGTTTCTCTGCAGCACTTCAAGGGGGAGATACCTGCGTCCGCGCCTTAAATCCTCGCCTACATCACGTATAATGTTCACAAGCTGCATGCCCATTCCAAGTGATATCCCCGCAGCCCGTGCTTCTTCATTATCGTCATCCCGCAGTACAGGAAGCAGCATCTCTCCAACGGTCCCCGCTACAAGATAACAATAAGATTCCAGCTGCTCCATCGTCTCATAATGCGTAAAGGTGAGATCCCTCAGCTGACCTTCCATTTGCAGCAAAAACGGCTCTTGGCTCAATTGGGGAAAGCTGCTGAACAGCCAGCGCAAGGCCGGCCAGATGAAATGCCCCTCGGCCTGCTCCAGCTTCAAGAACATGCTGCGGAGCTCATGAATGGTATACGGTGAATTCTCCGGCTCATCCACACTGTCATCAATGATCCGGCAAAACGCATAAATAACATGCACCGCTTCGCGGCGCGGGCTGGGCAGACCGTCAAACGCTTTATGGAAGGAAGAAGATCCTCTTCTCATCAGTTCCCCGCATTGCAGCAAAATCGTTTCATTCATGGATACTCATCTCCTTCATCATCTCATGTACAGCCAGCCTTGCCCCCTGCATTACAATCGGCACTCCGCCTCCGGGATGTACGGAAGCGCCGGCCGCGTATAATCCTTGTATCGGATAGGGCTTCGGCTGTGGCCGGAAGACGCCCGATTGCCCCAGCACAGGCGCGATCCCGAAGCTGCCTCCGCCGAACAGCCCTTCCTCCAGTGCGTCAGCGGGGGTACGGAGCTTATGCCACGTGATACTCCCGCGAAGCCCCGGAAATCCGCGGGCTTCCGCATCCGCCAGCACCCTGTCGGCCAGCGGTCCGGCCAGGTTCGCCCAATCCAGGTCCGGGGCTGCCGGAACAGGGATAAGAAAATATAATACGCTCTCGCCGGGAGGAGCCGCGTGTTCATCGAGTACCGCCGGATTAAATACATAATAAGAAGGGCTATGGGAAATCTTCCCGTGATCAAACAATTCACGCAGATTGTCATTCAGGCTCTCCGGCAGGAAAAACTGGTGCACCTGTGAATCAGGCCATCTTTTGGCCGCTCCCGCATAGATCAGCAGACAGCCCGAGGAAGGCTTGAATTTGCTGTTCCCCGATCTCCCGTGTCCTTCTGAAGCACCCCCCAGCAGCTCTTCCAGATGCGGGAAATCTCCGTTATACAGCACAGCATCGTAAGGAATCGCTTCACCCTGAATAACAACGCCGCGGCAGCGTCCGCCGCTTACAGTCAACGCCTCAACCTCGGTATCTGTATGAATCTCTACGCTCCGCCTTACCAGCTCACGTTCTATAATCTGCGGCAGACGGCCGTATCCGCCCTTCAGCATCCAGATGCCGAAGGCATGCTCGGCGTAAGGCAGCATCGTGTAGATCCCAGGTGTGCGGAAAGGGGCGCCGCCGATGTATAAGCTTTGCAGCGAAAAGGCATCCTTCAGCTCTTCACTCTTGAAATATTGTCCTACTGCCGACCGCAGGCTCTTATAGGCGCGCAGCCGTGCCATCAGCGACAGGTTGCCCGGACTGAAGAAATCGCGTTTACGCTGGAAGCCCCGTTCCAGAAAAGAAGCCTTGCCCCGCGGATACAGCCTCGACATATCCTTCATGAAGCGGATAAACCCCGCGCCTTCTCCCGGATAATTACGGTCAATCTCTGCAGCCTGCTCCTGAACATCGGCATACTTAGTCAGGACACGCCCGCTCTTAAAGTGAATCCGGCAGAGCGGATCACAGTGCAGCAGTTCCAGGCTCCCAGCCGGCAGCCCGCCTTCCTCCAGAATGCCCAGCAGCATCTCGGGAAGCAGTACGATCGTAGGCCCCTGGTCGATCCGGTAAGGCCCCTTCTCTTCGAAGGCAACCCGCCCGCCCACCTGCGGGGCACGCTCATACAGTACAACCTCCTGCCCCTGACGGCTAAGCAGTAATGCGGCCGTCAGCCCGCCGATGCCGCCGCCGACAATGGCCACCCGGCTCACAGTGCAGCTCCCGTGCCGGCAACGCCTGTCTGGACTACGGCTTTACTGCGGGCTGCGCGGTCATGCTCCTGCAGCAGGCGAGCACTGATCTTAGCCGACTCGAAGATCGTTGGCAGCCCGCTGCCCGGATGGGTACCGCCGCCGACCAGCCAAATGCCGCGGACCTCCTGGAAGGTATTATGCGGGCGCAGATACATCATCTGCCCGAGGTTATGGGCCAGATTAAAGGTGGCCCCGTTATATACACCCAGTTTGTTCTGCCAGTCGAGCGGCGAGAAGAACTGGCTCTCCTCCACTCTGGAGGACAATCCCCTAAGCTGAGGAATACGTTCCAGTCGTTCCATCATCTCTTCCTCAACGATGGCGCTCTCCTGGTTCCAGTCAATCCCGGCCTGAAGATTGGGGACCGGCATCAGCACGTATAGCGAGGATTTTCCTGCAGGAGCCAAGGTAGGATCTATAACCGAAGGGTTATGCACATAAATCGAAGGATCCTCCGACAACGTGCCAAGCCGTGTTATTTCATCTACATTTCTCCGGTAATCCTCTGCGAAATGAACGGAATGATGTCCAAGATCCACAGCACCGTCTACCCCCAGATACAGCATCGCCGTCGAGCAGGAGTAACGCTTGCGCTCCAGCTTGGCAGGTGTGTATCTCTTGAGTACACCCGGCTCAAACAGCCGGGTCATTGCCGAACCGAAGTCTGCTCCGATGACGATATAATCTGCGTCCACTCTCTCTCCATTCTCCAGCAGCAGCCCCGCTGCATGGCCGTTCTTGACCAAGATGCGCTCTACTCCGCAGGAAGTATGGATACGGCCCCCATGCTCCTTAGTGACCTCCCCCATAGCCTGAAGCACCCGGTTAATTCCGCCAATCGGATGATAAAGGCCGTAGCGGTGCTCCAGATAAGACAATATGGTAAAGGTTCCGGGGCATTCCCATGGCGACATGCCGAGGTATTTGGCCTGGAAGGTAAAGGCATAGCGCAGCCGCTCATCATCAAAATACCGGGATAAACGGTTATACACCGTATCCGTGGCATGAAGCTTAGGGAGCGCGTGCAGCACATCTTTTTTTACATAATCTCGGTGGGATTGAAAGGGACGCTGCAGCAGCGGCATCACTCTGCCGAACTTATCATCTTCATCAGCCATAAACCGGCGGTAGCCTGCCCCATTCCCCGGGAACAGCCGCTCAATCTCCTCCGCAGTCTGGTCCTGGTTCGTCGAGGGGCGGAATACGGTATCTCCGAAATGCAGGGAGTAGAGCGGATCCAGCTCTTGCAGAGATACATAGCAATGCAGGGAGCGCCCTGCTGAAGCGAACAGCTCCTCCAGCAGATGCGGCATCATCAGAAAGGTGGCCCCGCGGTCAAAGCGGTATTCCCCCAGCCGAAGTTCTCCCGACCTTCCGCCAACGACCTCCTGCTTCTCATAAACCTCTACCTCGTAGCCCTCGGCAGCCAGAAGCATAGCTGCGGCAAGACCTCCGGGGCCTGCACCGACTACAGCAACCTTTGCGGCGCTTTTTCCAATCATCTGCTCCACTCCCTCTTCTCTGCATCTATACGATTTCTATACAATAAGGACATCCCTTACAAACCTTATACAAAAACTATACATTTCTTATACAGATATCATACATACTTTATGGGTCTGTGTAAATAACGTAAAAAAAGAACCCTCCGACATCACCTGAAAGTGATACCTTAGGATTCTCTCTTCTGCCCGGTTCAGGGCCTGCTCTTTATTCCTGTAAACAGATAATCAAACCGGTCCTGCCAGCGCTCTGCAGGCTCATTTATAATAGCAACGGCTTCCGTAGAGGAGAACTCAGCCCCCTCAAAACCGTTGCCTCCCAGAATAAACCGCACCCCCGGGCAGGCTACGCTCAAACGTTTAATGAGACCCTCGCAGTAGGGAAGCAGGTCCTTGCAAGTAAGCGACAGGCAAATCGCCCCGATCCGGTTCTGATTTTCCAGCATCGCCATGACCCCTTCTTCCGGCGTATTCGCCCCCAGATAAATGACCTCGGCTCCGTTCTTCCGCAGGAAAAGCGAGAACAGCAGCAGTCCTACCTGATGATGCTCCCCCTCCGGGCAAAAAGCCAGCACCTTCGGTAAATGGGCATGGACGGGAAACACATGGAAGAATTGATAAAAGCGGTTTGAGACCATGTGGGTCATATAATGCTCCTGGGCTACTGTTGCCGTACCCTCTTCCCAGGCATCACCCACCTTGACCAGTACGGGTACGAGCACCTGATGAAACATCGCCTCATACCCGTACATCGAGAAGCCAAAGTCGATTAGCGCATTCGCCCGTTCTCCCTGGAATTCGAGCAGAGCCGTGTAAATCTGCTGCTTCATCTTCTCAAAAGCTTCCTGGGGCGTTCCGCCCGCTCCTGCATGCAGATCCTCTATAGGCTTTTCTTTGCGGGCTCTCAGCAGCCGGACTGCATGCGAAATGCTGATGCCCTGCTTCTCGGTCTGCTCCTTCAGCCAGCGAAGATCTTCGATGTTCTCCTGGCTATACAGCCTGTAGCCGGATTCGGTCCGTTCAGGAGTAACTGCCTGATATCTGTTTTCCCAGGCCCTCAGCGTGACAGACGGAATATCCAGCATTTCGACGACCTGTTTGATAGAGTACACGTAGCATCCCACTCTCTTTCCCTATACCCGCTGCATGGTTTTGAATCTTTAAACCTTATACAAATTATCTACACCCATTATACATATGCATAAGTATTATGTCATTAAAGGTTATAGGCTATCCCAACATAAGAGAGACAGGAATAACCTTATACTCATTCAGCAACACTATAGAATCAGATATTTGCCATCTGTCTGCTTCACTTCTCCCTCCAGAGCGGTAATAGGTTGTTACAAAGCCGGAGCATACCCAGGAGGATCGCCCTATGAATTCAAGCAAACAACCCAGCCCGCAGGAACGGCTGTATCAATCCAGCAACTCCATGACCGGTTCATCCCTTGACTCCCAAAAACGGAAATTCCCGCGGCGGCGTCTATGGCTGGCTGCCGCTGTCCTGCTCATACTGTGGCTGGTCGCCGTCATGATCTATCAGACCCATAAACCGCTGCCGCCAGGTATCTCCTATGAGAGCCCTGTATATCATGCTGACAACGTCAGCTTCTTACACGATCTGACCTATCAGGCGGGTAGCGGGGACGAGGAGTGGGAGGAGGAAATATTACCGAGGATACTGCAAATTGTCGATGAGTCCCGGCAATTTCTGGTGATCGATCTGTTCCTGTTCAATGACTACACTCATAAAGACCAGCAGTACCCCGCAGTCAGCCGGAAGCTTGCTGATAAGCTTATCGCTCACAAAGCCGCTTATCCTGCCATGGATATCGTCTTCATAACCGATGAGGTTAACACCAATTACGGCTCCGCCTCCAATCATCTGCTGGATGAGCTGAAATCGGCAGGCATCAAGGTAGTGATAACCGATGTAGATGCACTCCGCGATTCGACGCCTGCCTACTCCGCCGTATGGCGCACCTTCATCCAGTGGTTCGGCCAGTCCGGAAACGGCTGGATTCCGAATCTAATGGCCAGCGAAGGGCCGGATATTACAGCCCGTTCTTATTTAAAGCTGCTCAATGTAAAAGCCAATCACCGCAAAGTTGTGGTCAGTGAGAATACCGCACTCATCTCCTCCGGCAACGTGCATGATGCCAGTGCCTATCATTCCAATATAGCGCTGGAGGTACAAGGCCCGGTTATTGCCGACATCCTGCGGTCTGAGCAGGCTGCGGCCGACCTCTCGGATGCCGGCCCGCTGCTGGGCAAGACGCCTGAATTCACGCAGACGGCTGAAGCTGCCGGCGGTCCGCTGGAGGTGCGTTATTTAACGGAGGGCAAAGTATATAAGTATGCACTTGAAGGGATCCGCGGGGCGGAGCAGGGCGATATGATCTGGATGGGTATGTTCTATCTTGCCGATGATGCCATAATCAACGCCCTGCTGGAGGCATCAGAGCGCGGCGCGGAGGTACGCCTCCTGCTGGACCCGAATCAGAATGCCTTCGGCCGGGACAAGATTGGGATCCCGAACCGTCCAGTCGCCATGGACCTGAACCGGCGTTCAGACGGAAAAATCGGTATCCGCTGGTACAATACCGGCAAAGAGCAGTATCATACCAAGCTGATGTTTATCGACAAGGCCTCAGGCAAATCAGTTGTCCTTGGTGGTTCAACCAATTTCACAGCCCGCAACCTTGACGATTACAATCTGGAGAATGATCTCTGGGTGGCTGTCCCGCACGATCAGCCGCTATACACGGAGATATCCGGCTATTTCAACCGGCTGTGGACTAACGAAGGCGCAGAATACAGTCTGCCGCTGGAGGAATATCAGAGCGATGTGACTTGGCTGAAATATGTCATCTTCCGGATACAGGTAAGCCTGGGATTCACCACATTTTAAAACAGCAAAGAACCGCCGGAAGCTCCATAGCTTCCGGCGGTTTTCTCGTCTTACAGCAGCGGTGACATCAGCCGTGCCGCTGATTCCAGCAGCCGCTCGAGCAGCCTTTTGTTCATGAAGGTCTCATGCACAATCAGGCGTGTCGACAGCAGATCGCGCTCAAAATCAGCTACAATACGTGACACGCTCTCCGTCTGCAGCAGCAGAGCGTTTACTTCAAAATTAAGATGGAAGCTGCGCATATCCATATTCGCCGTGCCGATGGTGGCGATCTCCCCGTCTGTAATCAGCAGCTTCGAGTGGATAAAGCCCTTCTCGTATTCGTAAATCTTCACGCCTGATTCCAGCAGCGCCGGAAAATAGGAATGCGAAGCCAGAAACGGCAGCCATTTATCCGGTTTGGCCGGAAACAGAAGACGCACATCCAGGCCGGACATCGCGGCAACCCGCAGTGCGGTCAGGATATCCTCATCCGGGATAAAGTAGGGGCTGGCAATCCATACCGATTTTTCCGCAGAAGTAATCATGGAGAAAAAGATGTTCTTGAGTGCCCGGCGCTCATTGTCCGGTCCGCTGGCAATAATCTGTACTGCCCCGTCCCCGTTTGTAAAACGCAGCTGCGGGGAGAGATAATCCTGCTCCAGTATTTTCTCCCCGGTCGTATGCATCCAGTCCTGCAGGAAAATAATCTGCATCGTCCGCACGGCCTCACCGCGGAGCAGCATATGCGTATCGCGCCAGAACCCGTACGTCTTGCTGCGGCTGAGATATTCGTCCCCAACGTTAAGTCCGCCCATAAAGCCGACATCCCCGTCTATGACTACAATCTTGCGGTGATTACGGTAATTCACCCGGCTGGAGAAAAAGGAAGTAGAATTGCCGTAAGCCGCCACCTGTACCCCTGCATCGGTCAATTCCTTGAGGAAGGCTTTGGAAAGCTGAATGCTGCCAACGGCGTCATACATAAATCTGACCGTGACGCCTGCCCGTGCCTTTTCAATCAGAATCTGCTGAATGCGTGTTCCGATGTGGTCAGCCCGAAAAATATAATATTCCATATGAATATGATGCTGTGCCTGCCGCAGCTCCAGCAGCAAGGTGCCGAATGTCTCTTCGCCGTTGGTCAGAATCCGCGTTTCCGAACTGAAGGATATCGGTGTCCGGGCCAGCCTTTGCGACAGACCCAGCAGCTTTTGGCGGGAAGGTTCAAAAATAGACCAGTCCTGATGCGTACGCAGTGCATCGTTCTCAATCCGCTCGTAAGCCATCAGATCGCGCTGGGCCTTCTTATCATATTTGCGCCGCTTGAACACGTTTTGTCCAAAGAGGAAATAAAAGACAAGCCCGAGTACCGGAATCAGCGCAAGCAGCAGAATCCAGGCCATGGTTGTGGAGGGATTGCGGTTTTCCATGAAAATGCCAAGACCGATGGAGATGACGGTCAGCGTGGAGAAAATACTGATGATTGTCCCGGCTGTACTTCCGAAAATGCCGAAACCAAAATAATAAAATGCCAGTAATGCAGCAATAATGACTATAGCCTGCAGTCCTCTTCTCATGGGTAACCTACCTTCTCTTTCTACCTTCGATCACTAAAATGTCACATTTATATATTACCTGAAGAATACGTTTCTTCCTACTGTAAACCACTGCAAAAATGAAATTACAACAATACTGTAACCTCTGCTGCAACGGGATTTGTATTGTTCCGAAATATATACTATAATCACTTTGACCTTGCAGTCAATAATAGAACCAACAAGTCAGAAAGGAGTCTAACTGTTTCGTGGCTGATAAAAATGCAAATAAAAAAGAGCAGATTATCAAGACAGCAATGCAGCTATTCGCTGTGAAAGGTTCGTCCTCCACGTCCATGCAGGAGATTGCCGAGCTTTGCGGAATATCGAAGGGCAGTCTATACCTGGTGTTCAAGTCCAAGGAAGAGCTGGAGCGCAGCATTTATATATATTGCTTCCGCATGATCCGTGATCCGTTGCAGCGTGAGGAGCAGCAGAGCCGCAGTACCCCAAAGGAAAAGCTGCGCAACCAGGTTGAAATCCTGCTCACCCATGTATACGAGCTGCGTGAATTTTTGCAGCGTCAATTCCAGGAAATCGCCGGAAAGGGCGGAACGGAGGTCCCGGAATGGATCCGCAAGTCCAATGCTCCCCTGCTGCTCTGGTTCCAGAACAAGCTGGAGATTCTCTATGGCCGGGAGATTCTCCCGTACACCGGAGACTTATTCCTGTTCGCAGACGGAATGATTCACGCCTTCATCCGGCTTATCTTCAATCAGGAGTCTACGGTTGCCATTGCCCGGCTGGCCGATCATCTGGTAGACCTGCTCGACATCGTCGCAGCCGGCCTGCTCACCGGCCATAAGGAGCCGCTGATTCCCTCCGCCATTCTGGAGAATTGGATGAACGTGCAGGAGGACAGCCAGCGCAGAAATCCGCTGCAGCTAATCAAAGAGATGAAGGCGCTGCTCACGAGTATTCCGGCAGCAGAGCAGCAGAGTGTAGAAGACGGCCTGGAATCACTGGCTGTTCTGGAGAGTGAATTTCTCATGCCGAATCCCCGCAAAGTTATCATCCGCGGGATGCTGGCCAACCTTCAGGAACATCCTGTCCTACACGGGGAGCTGGCCGCCCTGCAAAAATTGATATCGCCTTATATGCCGAATTCATGCGGGTTTCACTAATCCTCGCGCAAATGGAAGTGGAAGCAGAGAGAGAAGTAACGGATAGGCAGGCAGCACAACATTAATTTAGGGTTTTCCATCAGGAAAGTCCGAGAGGAGCAGAATCATACTTATGAAAAGCTTGATTAATTTTTCTCTAAGAAACAAATTCGCGATTTGGCTTCTGACGATCATTATCGTGTTCGCGGGTCTTTACAGCGGACTTACCATGAAGCAGGAGACACTGCCAAATATCAGCATCCCTTACCTTAGCGTGACTACAATTTATCCTGGTGCAGCGCCTGAAGGTGTCGTAAATGACGTCAGCAAACCGCTGGAACAAAAGCTGCGCAATGTAGACGGCGTCAAAATGATCACCTCCTCCTCACTCGAGAATGCTTCCAGCATTCAAATCGAGTTTGATTACGGCACGAATCTGGACAATGCTACAGCAGCGGTACGCGAGGCTCTTAATGACGTAACACTGCCGGACGAGGCCCAGAAGCCGACCATCTCCCGGTTCAGTCTCAGCTCACTTCCGGTCATCTCGCTAAGTTTGACGGATAACGGCTCGGCTGATTTGGAGGAGATGACACGCATTGCCGAGAACGACATCCGTCCTGCCCTTGAAGATATTGAAGGCGTAGCTTCCGTATCCATCGCCGGGCAATATGTGAAGGAAGTCTCCCTTAAGTTTGATCAGGCCAAGCTGAAACAATACGGCCTGACTGAAGATACGATCAAGGGTATTGTGCAGGCCTCCTCCCTCCGGGTGCCGCTCGGCTTGTTCGAAATGGAAAAATCCCAGAAGGCCGTTGTAGTGGATGGCAATATCACCACCGTAGATGATCTTAAGAACCTGGCAATTCCACTGGTGCCATCAGCCGGCGGTACAGCTCCCGGAACGGGTGCAGCCGGAGCAGCAGGTGCTGCAGATGCAGCCGGTGCCGGTGCAGCTGGTGCCGGTCCGGCCGGCGCCGCAGCTGCTGCAGGACTGCCGACTGTGAAGCTGGGAGAACTTGCAGCCATTGAAGTTACAGGCAAATCAGAATCGATCTCCCGTACAAACGGCAAAGAGTCGATCGGAATTCAGATTGTAAAGGCCAATGACGCCAATACTGTTGAAGTTGTAAATGGCGTTAAGGACAAAACCGAAGAATTGAAGCAGCAATATAAGGATCTGGAACTGACGGTTCTGCTCGATCAAGGCAAGCCGATTGAGGATTCCGTGAACACCATGCTGTCCAAGGCCGCCTTCGGTGCCTTGTTCGCAGTGCTCATCATCCTGCTGTTCCTGCGTAACATCCGTTCAACCATTATTTCCATCATCTCCATCCCGTTGTCGCTGCTCATCGCCGTTTTGTGCCTGCGCCAGATGGATATTACCCTTAACATGATGACCCTCGGGGCCATGACCGTCGCCATCGGCCGCGTCGTCGATGACTCCATCGTGGTTATCGAGAACATTTACCGGCGTATGACACTGTCGGGAGAGAAGCTGCGCGGCAGAGAACTGATCAGCGCAGCTACGCGTGAAATGTTCGTACCGATTATGTCCTCCACCATTGTTACAATCGCCGTGTTCCTGCCGCTCGCCTTCGTCAGCGGTATGGTAGGCGAGCTGTTCCTGCCGTTCGCACTGACCATGGTCTTCTCGCTCATCGCATCACTGGTCGTAGCCATTACCCTGGTGCCTGCACTGGCACACTCGCTATTCCGTAATGGCCTGAAGAAGGGCAAGAAGAATCATGTGGAGAAGCCGGGCAAAATGGCTGTAGGCTACCAGAAGATCCTGAACTGGTGTCTTTCCCACAAACTGATTACGTTTGGGGTTGCTGTTCTTTTACTGGTGGGCAGCCTGTTCCTGATCAAACCGATCGGCGTGAGCTTTATGCCATCCCAGGAAGATAAGAGTGTAATTATGACCTTCTCGCCAAAAGCCGGACAGACGGCTGAGGATGTGCAGCAGCAAGGCCTGAAGGCAGAAAAATTCATTCTGGCCCAAGAGCATGTAGTGAACATGCAGTATTCCATCGGGGGCAGCGGGTTCATGGGAATGGGCTCGAACAACTCCGGCCTTTTCTATATCACCTATGACAGCGATACGCCTGATTTCGAAACCGTCAAGGAAAAGCTGATTGAAAATCTGACGAAGGAAGTGCCGGATGGCGTGTGGGGCGATATGTCCGGCATGGCGGGCGGCGGGCTTGGCGGCAATACGCTGACTGTGAACATTTTTGGCGATACATTGGATCAGCTGAAGCCGGTAGCCGATGAGATTGCGGGCATCGTGAATGCCGACACCAAAAACTTCAAGGATGGAGAGACCAGCCTCTCCGAATCGTATGAGCAATACACCGTTGTTGCCGATCAGGCGAAGCTTAGCTCGCTTGGTCTGACCGCAGGACAAATTGCCATGAAGCTGAGTCCGGTCAATACCCGTCCGGTACTGACAGAGGTGGCTGTTGACGGCAAGAACTACAATGTTTACATTGAAGCCGATACTACTAAATACAGCAGTATTCAGGAAATGGAAGCTGCCACACTGACCTCTCCCCTCGGATTTACGGTGCCGGTCAGCCAGGTGGCCACCATTGAAAAAGGCACATCGCCCGATACCATTACCCGCATAGACGGCAAGATGAGCGTTGATGTAACAGCGGATATTATCGCCAGCGATGTAAACAGCGCTTCGAACAGCGTGAAGGAGAAGGTTGAAGCACTGGATCTGCCGGATGGAGTAACGGTTTCCTTCGGCGGTGTGACTGAGCAGATCAATGAAACCTTCGGCCAGCTCGGAATCGCCATGGCAGCCGCAATTGCCATTGTATACTTCGTGCTTGTCGTGACATTCGGCGGCGGTCTCGCACCGTTCGCGATCCTGTTCTCCCTGCCGTTCACCGTAATCGGAGCCCTTGTTGCTCTGCTCCTGGCCGGAGAAACGCTGAACGTCTCTGCACTGATGGGCGCACTGATGCTGATCGGTATCGTCGTCACCAACGCGATCGTTCTGATCGACCGGGTTATTCACAAGGAAAAAGAAGGCCTGTCTACCCGCCAAGCGCTGCTTGAGGCCGGCGGTACCCGCCTTCGTCCGATTCTGATGACCGCACTCGCGACCATCGGGGCTCTGCTTCCGCTGGTAACCGGGCTGGAGAACAGCGCCGGGATTATCTCCAAGGGTCTGGGCGTGACCGTTATCGGCGGTCTGGTCAGCTCCACCCTGCTGACACTTGTTGTGGTGCCGGTGGTCTATGAATTCCTGATGAAATTCCGCAGCAAGCGGGTTGAGGAATAGCATTTAGAATTTTTATATTTTCAAAAAAGGCGCCTTTCCATAAATGGAAAGGCGCCTTTTGAATTCTAGCAGAACTGTGCTTGCCAGCTTATTTATCTCCTCGGGCTTAGGCCATCGTTGCCGCGCTGCTCTCCAGTGAAGCTCTCCAGGCCCGCAGCATCTGCAGATCCTGCGGCAGGAATTCTTCAAGCATATGGCTGAGGCCCAGGTAGAGCGGGCTGTCCGTCGCCGCGTTAAAACGGCTGCAGAACTGCGGTGTCCATTTCAGCAAATGCTCTTCAAGGAACCGTTCCTGAATGTCCAGCAGCTCCATGGCGCTGCGGATGGAGAAGCTGTTAAACAGCATCCGCTCATGCATCACGGCCATGAATTCAAGCTCAATCGCAATATGGTCATCCGCTTCCCCGCTGCATTTCTTGAAGACAATCCCCGCCGAGGCATAGACATCGGAGAGTACATTACAGAACTCCTGCTCACGGCCGAGCTCCGCTGCTTCGCGTGCAACAAAAAGGCTTACCGGACGCTCATTCATCAGTCTGGTGTACTCAAGGGTCTCCTTCTCGCAGATCATCAGCAGCTCTGACGGGTCCTGGCTGCACAGGTAGCGTTTCAATTCCCGTCCACCCTCCGTCATTTCAGCAGCCATGGCCATTTGCCGGTTGGTGCTCCACCGAGCAACGAGTGAAAGCGATGGTTTACGACCGTAAAAATCAACTAAGATCTGATATATTAATCCCCGGCTCTCCAGCCAGCGGCTAAAAACCTCCGGAACGACAAGCGCTGGAACAGTTGGTATCGTCATTTGTAAAACCTCCCTATTGGTTTGACCGAGGCGCAAGCCTTTAAGGAGCTTAATAACTGCCGCGCTTCCGGTATCATAGCTGTATTCTTTCCGCATAAGGTCAACATCATCGCCAAGCCCTTTTTCTTGGGCACCTTTATTATATCGAAAATGTTAAGCGCTTTCAGTGAGCATTCTATGACCAAAAACTTAAATTGTCGTACTTCTGTCAAAATTAGACTGTGCCTTTCTGTTTCTGTCCCCTATTATTTAGATGGGTTATTAGATTGACGGAAGCCATAGTAATCTTTAAAATTTAAATAAAAATGCAACAACTGAAGGGAGAGGCCTATGGAACCGCTGACGGACCCTTTTGGACGTTTACATGACTATATCCGCATTTCGGTTACCGACCGCTGCAACCTGCGCTGCATTTATTGTATGCCGGCGGAGGGAATGCAATTCCAGCCGCAGGACGAGATTATGAGTTATGAGGAAATTACCGCTGTGGTGAAAGCGCTGGCGCCGCTCGGGCTGAGCAAGGTGCGGCTCACCGGCGGAGAACCGCTGGTCCGCAAGGATCTTGAGCAGCTTGTAGCCATGATTGCCGCCATCCCGGGCATTGATGATATATCGCTGACCACCAACGGCCTGATGCTTCCCGCCAAAGCCCTACTCCTGAAGCAGGCAGGTCTGTCACGGGTGAACATCAGCCTGGACTCCCTGAAGCAGGACCGCTTCTCGATGATTACACGCGGCGGCGATGTCGCCAAGGTGCTGAAGGGCATCGAGGCCGCCGAGGCTGCCGGACTCTCTCCGATCAAGCTGAATGTCGTGCTGATGAAGGGTATTAATGATGATGAAATCAAAGATTTCATCTCCCTCACCCTGAACAGCCCGCTGAACGTGCGCTTCATCGAGTACATGCCGATCGGCAGCGCAAGCGACTCCTGGCGGCAGACTTATCTGCCGCTGGAGACGGTCGTTGAGGCATGCACCGCTGCAGGCTGGGAGACCGAGGAAGCAGATATGCCTTCCGGGAACGGCCCTTCGCAGAACCGGCGTGTCGTCGGGGCACGCGGTACCTTCGGGCTGATCCATCCGGTCAGCGAGCATTTCTGCGACAACTGCAACCGGCTGCGGCTGACGGCTGACGGCCATATCAAGGCCTGCTTGTACTGGGCGGATGAATACAATGTCCGTCCACTCGTTCAGGATCCTGCCGCTGTGCAGGCATTATTCCGCCAGGCGCTCGGCAACAAGCCCCATAATCACGAGATGGCGCTGGCGCTGGAGAAAAAGGCGCAAAGCCATACCCCGACCGCGCGGCGCATGTCGCAGATCGGCGGATAGCGCTGGTATATACGCAGAACAAATAGACCCCCTCCTGCATCAGGAGGGGATCTATTTGTGAATGGTTATTTCATTGCTCCAGTGGCATCCACGCCTACAATGTTCTCCATAACTGAAGACTCATATAGATCGCAATGGCCCAAATTAGCAAGGCCGACCCCTGATTCATCAGCCGGATCAGTCTGCCTGAAGTATCCGCCCGTCCAAGCATCCTTCCCGCTGCCGCTAAGCCCAGGAACCATACCCATGACACTCCGGCGGTTGCTGCAGCGAACCCCCAGCGCTCCACGCCTTCATAGCCGAGGGAGCCCGCACCGATGACACCCACTGTGTCCAGCAGGGCATGCGGGTTCAACAGAGATACGGACAAGGCATAGCCAATCTGCCCTTTAGGGGAGAGCTGTTTCATGTTCCCTGCAGCTGGAGCAGCCGACCATATCTGCCAGCCCATGAACATCAGGAAAAGAACCCCCGCTCCATAAACAACAGGTGCCAGCCATTCCAGTGTCAGAAGCAGCAGTGAGACCCCTCCGACAGCAGCACCGATGAGCAGCGTATCACACAGAGCCGCGGTTATAACCACTGGCAGAACACTGCGAAACCGGGGATGCAATACTCCCTGGTTGAAGACAAATATATTCTGTACACCCAGTGGTAAAATCAGTCCAAAGGCCAAGATTATTCCGTGTAAAATAGCATGTGTCATCCTTCCGGCTTCCTTCCATCTGCGCTGTGTTTAACTAGTGCACGGTCAGCTTCAGCCTTCCGCGGCAGTACTGATCTTACACCCGCGCTTACATTCCGGTAACCATCCAAACTCCAATGACACACCCGACCAAACTCTGAAAAGCCTCCAATACATGATATACTCCGGTTATAAGAGTCCGGTAGTGAACCCGTTATTCATTTTGCAAAAAAGGAGCCTGTCCGTTGAAATCTGAGCACCCGTCAGACTATCCAGCTTCATATTCTCCGTTTGCGGATACAGGGGGCGAGTGGGCACCCGATCCGGCTTCGCCCCTGCCGCTGCACAGGCAAATTTCCGCCTTCCTCATGGCCAAAATCAGCAGCCGGGCCTGGCCTCCAGGCATGAGGCTGGCCCCGCAGCGTGAGCTCTGCCGCCAGCTTGGTGTCAACCGCAGTACTTTAGTAACTGCGCTGGGGGTACTGGCTGAGCGGGGGCTCATTGAAGGCAGACGCGGCGGCGGAACCCGGGTCACCGCTGTGCAGGCTGACGGGAAGGCTGAAGGCGCTAAGCCTTTCGGCAATTGGAATGACTACTTGGAGGAGGGCACCCACTACCCTAATCTGCCTGCAGTACAGGCTATCAACCGGCTGGAGTATGAGCCGGGCCTGATCCGGCTCGGCACCGGTGAGCCTGCGCCCGGGCTGCTGCCCGGGGCAGCCATGACCCGGGTGCTGGCCGAGCTGGCCGCCCGGCCGCTGCCGCCGCTGTCCTATGAGGAGCCGCTAGGCAGCCCCTCCCTCCGCCGCGCCGTAAGCCGCCAGCTGCTCAAAAGCGGAATTGCGGCAGACCCCGCCTCCATTCTGATTACCTCCGGCGCGCTCCAGGGCCTGCAGCTGATCGCGCTGGGCCTGCTGCCCCGCGGCTCAACCATCCTGCTGGAGAAGCCGTCCTACTTGTATTCCATTCATGCCTTTCAGTCTGCAGGCGTGAAATTCAGCGGCCTGCCTATGGATCAGGGTGGTTTGCTTACCGGGCGCATAGCTGCGGAAGCCTTGCGTACTAAGGCGGCAATGCTCTATACCATTCCAAGCTTTCATAATCCTACGGGGATTGTCATGGATCGCGAGCGGCGGCAGGCGGTCATGGAGATAACAGGCGAGCTTGGTCTGCCCATTCTCGAAGACGGAGCTTATCAGGAGCTGTGGCTTGATTCCCCGCCGCCACCGCCGCTGAAGGCACTCGACCGTGCAGGAAGAGTGCTGCATCTGGGCACACTCTCCAAAGCAGCCAGTCCGGGCCTGCGCATCGGCTGGATCGTCGGCCCTGAGCCGGTCATCCGCCGGCTCGCCGACATTAAGATGCAGACCGACTACGGTGCCAGCTCCCTGTCTCAGCTCGCCGCAGCGCGGTGGCTGGACGGGGGCTATCACGAGGAGCATCTGACGGTGCTGCGCGGTAAGCTGCGCGAGCGGCGTGAATTCATGCGGCAGCTGCTGCAGGCCCATTTCACAGAGCTGGCCACATGGAGCATTCCGGCCGGAGGCTTCTATATCTGGCTCTCGCTGCATAAGCCGGTGCCGCTTCGCCGGCTCTTTACCGCAGCGCTTCAGGCCGGACTGCTGCTGAATACCGGGGATTTATACGACCGCGGGGACAGCCGGCATCTCCGGCTGTCTTACGCCTATGCATCGCCTGAAGAGCTAAGCCGCGGCTTACCTGCTTTAGCTGGCATTATCAAACAAAACATCAACTGACACTCATAGGTTGGCAATGCACCCTATGGGTCGTTCGATGTCTTGTGACGTACTATTTAAGCTGCTGCGGCAGCCGGACTACAAAAGCCGTCCCCTCACCGGGGCGGCTTGTTACGCTTATGCTGCCTTCGTGGAGATCGACAATTTTCTTCACCAGTGACAGTCCCAGCCCGCTTCCGCCTCCGCTTGCGCTCCTGGCTTTATCTACTTTATAGAAACGCTCAAAAATCCGCGGCAGCTCCTCCTCGGTGATGCCGATTCCGCTGTCCCGGATCTCCACCTCGACCCCTTGCTCCAGCGTCTGGAGCCGGACAGCAATCTGTCCGCCCTGCGGAGTGAATTTGATGCTGTTATGCAGCAGATTGGTCCACACCTGGCTCATGAGATCCTGAACGGCATAGACCGCCGTCTCCTCAAGCTCAGCCTCCACTTCGATATCCTTGTCCAGCCACTGCGGCTCGGAAGCGAGAATCATCTCACGCAGCTGCTTATCCAGCCGGTAGGGCTTGGCTTCGAACGGAAAGCTGCCCGCCTCAAGTAGAGACAGCTTCAGCAGATTGTCGCTGAGTCCCGACAGACGGCTGGCCTCCGCTTCGATAATGTCCAGATAATGCCGCCTGCTCTCTGCACTCAGCCCCTCATTCTGGAGCGCGCGGGCGAAGCCCCGGATGGAGGTTAGCGGTGACTGGATCTCATGCGAGACATTGGAGATGAAATCCTGGCGCATGATCTCCATCCGGCTCAGTTCGCTGGCCATCTCATTAATCCCCTCCACGATGCTGCCGAACTGCCCGTAGCGTTTGCTGTTCTCCAGCTCCACCTTGAAATTCCCCTTGGCGATTTGCCGCATCGCGGTAATGATCGGGATATAAAAGGCTCTTTCGTCCCCTCTCAGGCGTCCGACCAGCGCTGCGGTTCCGGCCAGCAGGAACAGAATGAGAAGCTGCAGCACCATTGTCAGCAGCTGGGACTTATAGGGCGTAAGGGACCAGTTCCAATGCTTCTCCAGCAGCTTCACCCCGAAATACCCGCCGTTCCAGGAAAGATAGAAGCCTGTGAGCATCACGAGGATTCCCATAACCGCTTTTACAATCTCCCCGGCTCTGCTTTCCCTCATCTATTTATCCACCTCCAGGCGGTAGCCCAGCCCGCGGAGCGTGCGGATGGTGAATCCGCAGGTTTCCCGGGGGAACCGCTCGCGCAGCCGCCCCACATGCACATCCAGCGTCCGTTCATTACCCTCAAAATCATAGCCCCAGATTTCTTCGATCAGCCGGTCGCGTGTCAGCGTCTGGCCGGGATAGCTGGCCAATTTAAACAGCAGTTCGAATTCCTTAAGCGGCAGGGTGAGTTCGCCTAACTCCGAAGACACCTCATAGGTTTTGCGGTTCATCCGTAAGCGCCCGACCATGACGCTCTGTGCCGCGGAAATCTGATACCGCTTCAGCAGCGCCCTTACTCTGGCAATCAGCACCAGCGGCTCAAACGGCTTAACCAGATAATCATCCGTGCCCAGCTCAAAGCCTCTGACGATCTGCGAGGTCTCCCCTTTGGCCGTCAGCATCAGAATCGGAAAATCATAGCGTCTGCGCAGCTCGCGGCACAGCTCCCAGCCGTCCATCCTCGGCATCATTACATCAATAATGGCCAGGTCTGCACTCTTGTCCTCTAGCAGCCTCATAGCCTCCACACCATCAGAAGCACTGTATACGTCGCCCATTCCCTCAGCTCTCAGAAAGACTTCCACCAATTCGCGGATATGCGGATCGTCGTCTACCACCAGTATTTTGGGCATGATCAGCTGATCCCTCCTCTGCCTGGCCGTTCTCCGGCTCCGGTGTGTTCATTTGCAGCTGCTGCGCCGCGAATTCACGGTACAGCTCATGACTGCGCAGCAGTTCTTCATGAGTGCCTCTGCCGGTAATCCGGCCTTTTTCCATAAAAACAATCTGATCCGCGTTCACAACTGTTGCCAGCCGGTGGGCAATGACAATCGTCGTCCGGCCTTTCATCAGATTCGATAGGGCCTTCTGTACCACTGCCTCGGACTGGCTGTCCAGACTAGAGGTCGCCTCATCCAGCATCAGAATCTGCGGATCGCGCAGCAGCGCCCGTGCAATGGCAATCCGCTGGCGTTGACCCCCGGACAGCTTCACGCCGCGTTCGCCGACATCGGTCTGGTATCCGTCCGGCAGCTCCTCAATGAACTTGTCGGCATAAGCCATCACCGCCGCGCGGCGCATTTCCGTCTCACTAACCTCCCGGTCCAGCCCGTAGCCTAGATTATCGGCAATCGTGCCGGCGAGCAGCGGGCTTTCCTGGGAGACGTACCCGATCAGCCTCCGCCAGGAGCGCAGTGAGAACGTGGATACAGGCTTACCGCCCAGTTTAATACCACCATGCTCCGGTTGATAGAACCGCTCCAGCAGTGAAAATAAAGTGGTTTTCCCGCCGCCGCTCGGGCCGACAATCGCTGTTACCTGGCCGGGCTGCATCGTGAAGCTGACCTTATTCAGCACCTGCTCTCCCGTCTTATATCCAAAGCTCAAGTCTTCTATTACGATAGGAGCATCCACTTGAGCAGCTTCCTCTGCCCCTTCGTATACCTCCTCTTCCGCCGCCAGCGTTTCAATAATCCGTTCCGAAGCGCCTTTGGCCTTCTGGATTTGGGTAAAGAACTGGGTCAGCTGGGTTAGCGGCATTACAATCTGGATCAGATACAGGATAAAAGCAACCAGTTCCCCTGCAGTTAAAGCGCCCGAAGATACCTGCATCCCCCCGTAGCCGATAATCACCACCAGCAGCATCATGAACACGAAGGAGACGAGCGGACTGATCATCGCGCTGATTTTCCCCTCCCGGATGCCAAAAGAGAGCAAATTCATAATTCCGGTCCGTCCGGCCTCATATTCCCGCTGTTCCGCCCCGGAGGATTTCACCAGCCGGATTTCCGAGAGTACCCCGCTAAGCGTAGCGGTAAAAGAGGCCGTTTCGTCCTGCGTTCCTTTGGAAATTTTGTACATCTGCCGGCCCAGCGGGACAAGAATGAGTGCGGATAACGGGAGCACCGTAAACAGCACCAGCGTCATTTTCCAATTCAGGTACAGCAGCACGGAAATCGAGCCGACAATCGAAATGACGCCGGTGAACAGGCTGGCCAGATGCTCAGAGATAAGTGTTTTGAGAATCCCGGTATCATTCGTCATCCGGCTGACGCTTTCGCCTGTGCGATTATCGTTGAAATAGGACACCGGCAGGACGAGGAACTTGCTCCACAGCCTGTCGCGCAGCGCAGCTACGGTCTTCTGCCCCACATAGTTCAGCAAATAGATCGAAACACCCCCGGCAATCGTCTGGGCGATAAAGGCTCCGGCGATTCCGGCAATCTGCAGCTTGCTGATCGAAGAAAGGGAGAAGCCGTCAACCAGATTCTTAGTGAACATAGGGATAACAAGACCAACCAGGGTTGAGATCATACTGAGCAGCACAGCGAGCGTGAGCAAGCCGTAGGAAGGTTTCGTCTGATGCAGCAGCTTCAGGAACGGCTTCATCGCCGCACCCTGCCGTTTCTGCGGGGATTTAGTGTTGTCCATCGGAATTCCTCTTTTCTGGCGGATTAATCTTTGGGAGCCATATTCATGCTTCTCCGCCTGGCCACTATAATAGGCTTGCAATTTAAACTGAAGTTAAACGGATATCCGAAAATACTACCCGTTTGCGGGACGATGTGCCAGCAGCACGGCAGCGGCATAATCCTCCGGTGTGTTCATGTTGTACAAAGGGGAAGGAGTCAGCGGGGCTGACGAAAAGCCGGTTTCCGGCACATAGAGAACATCCAGCTTTTCAAGAAAATCCGTCACCTTGAAATTCCCGGCGCTAAGCGCGGCTTCGAGTGCCGGAAGCACCCTCTTATGATACAGCCCAAGCAGGGGCTGTACCCGGCCTTGGCAGGATACAGCCACTGCAGCATCTGCCCCATGGCGACCCGATGTTCCGCTGCCCTGCGGATAAGCCTGTGCATGATAGCGGAGTATATACTGCAGGAACTCCGCAGAAGCAAACGGCAGATCACAGGCGGCGACCAGATTCCATTCATTCCGGGAATGGGTAAGTGCTGCATGCAGTCCGGCCAGGGGGCCGCAGCCCTGATATTCGTCGGCAATCTGCGGCAGCCCGAGGAAGCTGTACTCCCGCCGCTCCCGTGGGCCGCAGGCAATGACCGTGCTGCCGGCCAGGCTTGACAGCTCGTCTGCCAGCCTGGCAATCACGGGTCTTCCGGCAAGCTCAAGCAGCGCTTTGTCACGGCCCATTCGCCTCGAGGCCCCCCCTGTCAATAGAATTCCCGTATACTGTGGCATCCTGTCCTGTCCTCCTGCTGGAATTTTTTATATTCTGAAACGGTCCTATCTTTAGTAATCCCATTTAGGGTTATCGTATCAGACTTTGCTGTGTGAAGACAGATCGTTGTCTATCCGCCCTCGTCCAAAATCTTGGTTTGTATCCCTTTTCAACAAGTGTTACAGTGATAGAAGCGGCCTATTCTATGGTGCTGCTAATAAATGTAAGGCATCTGGCGGGAAAGGAGTGCCAAATTTGCGGGAGAATTTTAATAAGCAGCAATCGTTCACCTCTCTGAAATGGTTTAACTTCTTTGTGTACGGGACTGTTGTGCTATTTACCAGCTTCTTTCCGCTCTACCTGCAGGATGTCGGAATGAACAAGGTTGAGATCGGAAGCCTGATGTCTGTAGGCGCGCTGGTTTCCATTGTGGCCAACCCGTTCTGGGGCATTTGGAGTGACAAATATCAGAATATCCGGCGGATTGTCCTCGTCATGCTGACAGGAACGCTGGTTTTATCGCAGCTTGTGTTTCAGGCGCATACATATGAGATGATCTATATCTCCATTCTTTTCTTTTACTTCTTTCAGGGCCCGCTGTTCGCTCAGAGCAACACGATGATTCTCAGCTATATCGAAGGCACCCATCACCGTTTCAGCTCCTTCCGGCTGTGGGGATCGCTCGGCTGGGCGCTGACCGCGATTCTGGCCGGTCCGGTTATCGAATGGGCAGGTGTTTCCGTGCTCTCCTATCTGTTCGCGGCACTGCTCTGTTTGGCGATGCTCGCACTGGTTACGCTGCCGAAGCTGAACCACTCTATCGGGATTGCCCCGCTGCCGTTCAAGGGCTTCCGGCAAATTTTTTATAATCCGTTCTTTCTGTGCTTTATCTTCTTCGGCATCCTGGTGTCCATCCCGAATACGATGAACAATACCTTTGTGTCGCTGTACATCACCGAGCTGGGCGGAAGCAAAACCATGATCGGACTCGCCGTATTCCTCTCCGCCATTCTCGAAATAGGAGTTCTCGTACTGTGCGACCGTTTCCTGAAACGCCAAATTTCTGTGCTGCTCGGCTTACTGGCCGCAGTGAGCGCCTTGTTCCTTGTACGCTGGTGGCTGATGGCCGGGTCGACTACGCCGCTTCAGGTAGCCATGATCCAGATTCTGCACTGCATTACCTTCGGCGGATTCTTCTATGTCGGCACACAGCTGACGATGCTGCTTGTCCCGAAGCCTTACCGTTCTTCCGGACAGGCCCTTTACACCCTGACCTGGAGCGGGATTTCAGGCATTCTTGGCGGTGTGCTGGGTGGATGGCTGTACCAGAACCTCGGGGCGCAGAGCATGTATCAGTCCGGTGTATTCCTTACCTTCATCGGAACCCTCGGCTTCGGCATAATGGGCCTGTTCGTCAGCCGCGGGGGCTACCGGCCTCCGGCAGAGCACGAGGACGAGTTATCGGATTTCGAGCATTGAAGCAATTGTGCAGTGCAGGACAGGACGAAACAAAACACAGCACAGCTGGCCGGATGTCATTGACCCGGTAAACGCTGAGACCTATAATCAAAAAAACGGACGAAGAACGTCCCGTACTCCACGCTTCATGGGGTGCGGGACGTTTTGTATTTTTACAGAGGAGGTTAATGAGGATGGGGTTTGCAGAAGAACATCAAAAGTGGCTCGCATACCACAAAAAAATAAGAACCGGAGAACGTCTGGACCGGCTGGAGCGCGGGCATAGTCATGGTGAAAAAATGTTTGTGGAGCGGGTATGGTGGCCCATTTTTGGTCATTTGGATGATCTGCACCCGGAGTATGAGGTTTTGGATTGGCGGGGGCGGCCATATTTTGTTGATTTGGTGTGGAAACCGGGCCAAGTGAAGTTTGCCGTCGAGATAAAAGGCTATGGGCCCCATGTGCAGCATACGGACCGGACCCGGTACCGGCAGGAGTTAAATCGGGAAACCTATCTGCAAATCGCCGGATACCGTGTTGTCTCGGTGCCATACGATGATCTGGAATCCACACCGGAGCTGACGATATCCCTGTTTAAATCTTTGCTGATTCCATATTTGCTGAAGAATGCGGATGGTGTGAGGAGTCAGTATACAAGGCTGGAAAGGGACATTCTGCGCATGGCGGCGCGCTCTAACGGGCTGATCCGCCCTGTTGATCTGGTGAAGGAGCTTGGAGTCAATCCGCGTACAATAAGGAAATTCATGAAGCAGCTGTGTGAAAAGGGGAAATTCAGACCCGTACCAGCCGAGGGCAGTAATAGGATATGCCGGTATGAGTATATTCACTCATTATTGGATAATGAGATATGGTAATTTGTAGCTAAGTGGCCGTATGAGAGGTACTAATACCTCTGATTTACAGAAAGTGAGCTGGGTGGCGGCATGAGAGGCACTTATACCTCTGATTTCGCGGAAGGTGAGCTGGGTGGCGGCATGAGAGGCACTAATACCTCTGATTTCGTGGAAAGTGGGCTAGGTGGCCGTATAAGAGGCACTTATACCTCTGATTTCGTGGAATGTGGGCTAGGTGGCGGTATGGGAGGTACTTATACCTCTGATTTCGTGGAATGTGAGCTGGGTGGCGGCATGAGAGGCACTTATACCTCTGATTTCGTGGAATATGGGCTAGGTGGCCGTATGAGAGGCACTTATACCTCTGATTTTGCGAAAAGTGAACTGGGTCCCAGCATGAGTTGCCCTTACCGCCGCTTCCACCACAGTTCGAGGCCGAACACATGCTGAGAACAAACAAAGAGGCTGTCTCCACCATTTATAAATGGGGAAACAGCCTCTAATTAATTATTCAGCCTTATTTAGCGGGCTGGAACGAGCTTTTCAACGAAACGACCAGATTGAACACGGGATGTCCAGGGGTCGAATATTTGCTGTCCACGTTGAAGTAACCGTGGCGGAAGAATTGGAACTTGTCCTGTGGTACGCTGTCCTTCAGCCCAGGTTCCACGAAGCCCTGCAGGATCTCGATGGATTTCGGGTTGAGCTGATCCAGGAAGCTCGGCTCCGGCTTGTCTGCGGATGGCTCAAGACCTTCAACTTCGGCCTCTGCATCGGCTTCTTCAGCGGAAATTAGCGGCTCGTAGAGGCGGAATTCCGCCGGAACAGCCTGGCTGGCATCCACCCAGTGCAGGGTACCCTTGACTTTTCGGCCGGTAAATCCGCTGCCGCTCCGCGTCTCCGGATCATACGTGCAGTGCAGCTCCACAACTTCACCGTTCTCGTCTTTAATGAACTCATTGCACTTGATGAAATAGGCATTCTTCAGGCGCACTTCGTTACCAGGGAACAAGCGGAAATATTTGTTCGGCGGAATCTCCATGAAATCATCACGCTCAATATAGATTTCCCGGGAGAATGGAATCTGGCGGTTGCCCATTTCAGGATTCTCCACATTATTCTCAATCTCAAAATATTCCGTCTGGCCTTCCGGATAATTCGTGATAACCACCTTCAGCGGCCGCAGCACGGCCATCGTCCGGGGCACGGTTAGCTTCAGATCCTCACGGATGAAATGCTCCAGCATCTGCAGATCCACAAGACCCTGACTTTTGGAAATACCGGTCTCATGCACGAAGCTGCGGATGGCTTCCGGAGTATATCCCCGGCGGCGCAGACCGGAAATGGTCGGCATGCGGGGATCATCCCAGCCGTCCACATGGCCTTCATCCACGAGCAGCTTCAGCTTGCGTTTGCTTGTTACCGTCTGGGCGAGGTTCAGGCGCCCGAATTCGTATTGATGCGGCACAGCCGGCATCTCACATTCAGCAATAACCCAGTCATAGAACGGGCGCTGATCCTCGAACTCGAGGGAGCACAGAGAGTGGGTCACACTTTCAATCGCATCCTCCAGCGGATGTGCGAAGGTATACATTGGATAGATGCACCAGGTATCGCCTGTATTATGGTGGTGGGAGTGCGAAATCCGGTAAATCACCGGGTCACGCAGATTGATATTAGGGGAAGCCATGTCAATCTTGGCACGCAGCACCTTCTCGCCGTCCTTAAACTCGCCTGCACGCATGCGCCGGAACAGATCCAGACTCTCTTCGCTGCTACGCTCACGGTACGGGCTGTTCTTGCCGGGCTCAGTCAATGTGCCGCGAAGCTCACGGATTTGATCAGCCGAAAGGTCATCCACATAGGCTTTGCCCTTACGGATCAGCAGTTCGGCGCGCTCATACATTTCCCCGAAATAATCAGAAGCAAACCGCAGCTCATCCCATTCGTAACCGAGCCACTTCACGTCCTCCTGAATAGAATTTACATATTCCGTATCCTCTTTCAGCGGGTTCGTGTCGTCGAAGCGCAAATTGGTCTTGCCGCCGAATTCATCAGCCAGTGTAAAGTTAATCCAGATCGCCTTGGCATGTCCGATATGTAAATAACCGTTCGGCTCCGGCGGAAAGCGGGTGACCACTTCCTTTACTTTACCTGAGCTCAAATCTTCGGTAATGACATTCTTGATGAAATTGGAGGGTGTTCCACGGTTCTCCACAGCTATCAACCTCTCGTTCTGTAATATTTCTTCTTCCTTGTATGAACATGTTTCCTATTAATATACCCGTTAACCGTAGAATGATCAATGAAATGGGGAATTAAGCCATCCCGGATAGCCCTTTGACTTCCCTCAAGGCGATAGAGTAGCATGGAAATTATAAAGCTTTGTCATTTATCTGCTTATTTATACTTTCTGATATTCAAAAAAAGGGGGACTTATCGCAATGAAGCCAATTAAGCTGCCTAAAGAGCAGCGCGATCTAATTACAGAAAATATCCGTGCCTACTTCGAAGCCGAACGCGGCGAGACGATCGGCCATCTCGCTGCGGATAACCTGCTCGAATTCTTCCTGAAGGAGCTGGGACCGGCCATCTATAACGGCGCACTCAGCGACTGCCGCACCCTGGCCGTACAGCGGATGCAGTCACTGGAGGAGGATATTTACGCCCTCGAATGGAAAAAGCGTTAAGCACCATACCGGCCTTGTGCCGTACAAGGAGGCAGCCGCATGTTTAATTATGTGATAGATGATGAGCTTGTGCTGAAGCTGCTGATGCCGGAGCATGCCCGCCAGATGTTCGCCCTGGTCGAACGCTCACGGCTGCGGCTGCGGCAATGGCTGCCTTGGGTTGACGGAGTAACCGAACAAGCCCATATCGCATCATTTATTCAAAATGCCGCCAAGCAAGGCAGCGAAAATGGCGGCTTCACTGCCGGACTGTGGGTCCGGGATGAGCTGGCCGGCATTATCGGCTATCATCAGATCGACTGGCAGAGCCGTTCGGTCGGCATCGGCTACTGGCTGGGGGAAGGCTACGAGGGCCATGGCTACATGACCAGCGCCTGCCGGGTCTTCATAGACTACGCCCTGCTGGAAATGGAACTGAACCGGATCGAAATCCGCTGTGCGACCGGCAATAAAGCCAGCCGGGCGATCCCTGAGCGGCTCGGCTTTGTGTTCGAAGGTGTGCTGCGCCAGTCGGAAAAGCTGCCGGGCGGCTATGTGAACCATGCCGTATATGGCCTGCTGCGCAGCGAGTGGAAGCTGCTCGGGTAAGGCTGAGAAAGCACACTTCCTCCGGCGGACTCTGCCGCATTCACACACAAATAGCCTGGAAGCTAAGTCACTTCAGGCTATTTGTGCTGCCCTAAGCAGAATTCCGGCAGGTGCTGTCTTGCCGGTTGTCTCCCGTCCAGGTTAACCGACCTTACTCCCGCTCCATCCAATTCTGGAAATCATGACGGATGCCTTCTGTCAGTGATTCCAGCGCCGACAGCTCCCTAAGATCCGTCTTGTCCTTCCGGCCGACTTCCATTGCCCGGAGCACCCGCCGGACCGTGAACACTCCTTCACCGGACCCGACTTTCACAACAGCGTCACCCGCTGCAATCACGCCCTCACGCAGTACCCGAAAATAGAAGCCGCTGTACCCTGTAGCCAGCACCTTGGCCGGCATATCGGCCGGACCATGCTTCTGAGAGAGCTTGAAGCATGGGAACCGGGGCTGGCTGACCTGCAGCAGGCAGGAGCCGATCTCGTACACATCCCCGATGCAGACCTCAGTCTCCAGCAGTCCGCGGACTGTAAGATTCTCACCGAAGGCGGAATTCTCCAGCTTCTTGCCAAGCTGCTCCTCCCAGTAAGCATAATGCTCAACCGGATACACACAAACCGCTTTGTCCGGACCGCCGTGGTTGACCAGATCTGCCTGTCCATCCCCATCGAACCCTCCGGTATGCAGACGAACCGGCCCCATCGCGGGCAGCTTGTAAATTCCTGTTTCCAGCGGCTTGCCGCGGTAATCTACCTTTACCGGCTTACCCACATTAAGCGAAATGACTTCCATCCTTATTCCCTCCAGTCAGCATACAGCACATAAAGACTTCATCCACATAATGTCCGCTGAGATAGAACTCATCCTTCAGCCGGCCCTCCTCGTGAAACCCGCATTTGCGGTAAAAGGCTAAGGCCGGCTCATTACTCGACAGTACCCGCAGACGGAGCTTGCGGATTCCGTGCGCTGCCGCATGCCGTTTGATCGCTTCAATTAGCATACCGCCAATGCCCTGCCGCTGAAACCGCGGATGCACGGCGATATTTACCTCACACACATGCCGGTTGCTCTCCATGCCGCTCGGGCAGCCAAAGCCGACATATCCGCATAGCACCCCTTCCTGCAGGGCGACCAGCTGGGAGCCTGGAGGCGCATGCAGCAGATAATCCTCACGCGAACGCCACATCAAAGGGCCCGGTGTCGTATCCTCCGTCCAGATCATGTTGTCCAGCACGATCAGCTCCCGGGCATCCTTGATTTCGGAGGGCCGGATCGTAAGCTGGCCCCCATTAACTTGTTGCATAGCTCTTCCACCCCTTGCCTTACCTTTAAAAAATCTCTAGGTTCTTATCCTGCAAGTTCATTCCATTTGCATCCATTATACCGTATTTTGTTCCAGTGTACGGGCTGAACGGTTGACATATGCATGGACGATAAAGAAGCCTACCGCCAATACTGCCATTCCGCAGGCGAGCCATGCGGTGGGCGCAAGCCCGCCGGTATCATACAGGCTGCCCATTAGATACGGCCCGATAACTCTGCCGGCAGCACCGATTCCTCCGCTGAGGCCCAAATAGAATGGGGCATTCCGGCCGGCATAATCCGAGATAAAGGCCGGGGTTGCCGGTGAAATCAGCATCTCGCCCAGCGTTGCCAGCAACATCGCCAGCACCATGCCGGGATAGCTAGGCATTAACAGAATAACTGCGTATCCGCTCAAATAGAATACGGCACTTGCCGTCATCTGGGCGGTTGAGGTTCCGGCAAACCAGCGTTTGATGAGGCTGACCAGCGGCTGGGCGGCAAAGATCAGGATACCGTTGAGCGTCCACAGAAAGCTGTACAGGCTTTTGGACCAGCCCTCCGAAATAATAAATGGCGATACGCCTGTATTCCAGACCGAGTTGCCAAGCAGGAGGAACATGGAGCCAAGCGCCATATACAAATAGATCCGGGTGTTCCCCATCAGCTTCCAGCCTGACTGGTCCCGGTGGCGGGACCTCTGCTGCAGTTCATTATGAGCCGGAGCATTGCCGATTTTTCGCAGATAGACCAGGAAAAACACAGCGAATATAGCCGAGGTTAGCCCGTTCATCACAAAGCTCAGCTTATAGGAAAGATCAGCCAGCACCCCGCTGAGCCCGGTGCCCAGCGCCACCCCGATATTATTCGCAACATAGATTACATTGAAGAGCTCCCCGCGCCGCTCTGCAAAGCGGAAGCCGACAAAGGCCTGAATCGCAGGCTGCGACATGGAGTTAAACAGCCCCACGAGACCCATAACCACCATGAATATGTGCCAGTTTCCGCTTGCCGCAGGCAGGGCGAACAAAGCGAGGGCATTCATGGCCAGACCGCCGACAATCAGCTGTTTCACACCGACCTTATGATAGAGCGAGCCGCCCAGCAATTGTCCGAATATTCCCCCAAGCGATTGAATAACAATAACGAGTGCAGCATCCTTCATGCTGCGTCCCAGCTCATCGAATACATACATCGTTACAAGCGGCCACATGAGTGCACTGCCGGTCGCATTGACGAGACTTGCGATCAAAAATACTTTGACTTCCTTCGGATAGTCTTGCAGAAACTTCATGACTTGTCTTTCATCCCCTGTTACATATATGTCTTAATTCCATCCAGTATCCGCCCAAAACAGGGTGAAGGGCAAGCTTATGCATTGACGTTATGACGCGTCACTCGAACACAGAACGTTTGATGTTTCTTAATCTAAAGCTGCATAGAACCGGGTGAAACCAAGGCCTGCTCCCGCTTCTTGACTTCAACAGTGGACGAGAAAAAGGTCGCCCCACCGTCCATGTCGCTCAGCCGGTCCGGCGTTAACACATTCACACGCTGCCTTGTTCCTTCGCCTTCCCACCACAGCCCCTGGCTGATCACTGTACCCGGCAGCATTTTCTCTGTAACCATAGCCGTGAGTTCTACGATACCTCTGCCGTTATACACGGTAATATCATCACCGTCTGCAATATCCCGTGCCGCCGCATCCTCCGGATGAATCTGCAGTGCCGGTTTTTTCTCCATCTTCTTATGCTTGTCCACATTACCGAACGTCGAATTCAAGAAATTATGGTTCGGCGGGGAAATGAACATCAGCGGATACGCTGCTCCCTGCTCCGGACGCCGCATCCCGTCATACCCTTCCTTCAGCGGAGTATACTGAGGCAGTGGAGGCAGGCCGGCCTGCTCCATCGCTTGGGAATAAAGCTCGATTTTGCCCGAAGGGGTAGGCAGGTTCTCCAGATAATGCGCTTTAGGCTTCATGTCCAGCTTGACGAACCGTTCCGCCATCAGCCGTTCCAGCGTGACCCCGTTCATATACGGATTGCTGGGATGGTCAAGCGTCTCACGGATCATCTCAAGCTCGGACTGGCCGAAGATTTCCGGTTCAAAGCCCATGGCCTTCCCCAGCAGCGAAAAAAGCTCCACATTGCTTTTGCACTCGCCCTGCTTCTCTAGAACAGGCTCCTGGAGCTGCATATAATGATGCCAGTAAGAGCCGAATAAATCCGTATTCTCAAAAGTCGAGGTGGCCGGCAGCACAATATCGGCATACAGCGCCGTGTCGGTCATAAACAGATCATGCACAACCGTGAACAGATCCTCACGGGCAAAGCCTGCCTTAACCTTATCGGCATTAGGGGCAACCACAAGCGGATTGCTGCAGTAGACGAACAGGCTCATAATCGGCTGCTCTTTCAGCTCCAGCGCCTCGCCGATCCGGTTCATATTTATGCTGCGTCCCCGCGGATTGCTCCGCAAATCGGGACGGGCCAGCGCCCGGGCGTTGGTCGAGGAATAGGCGCCGTTGGACTTGACCGCCCCTCCGCCCGGCTTCAGCCACGCGCCGACCAGCGCCGGCAGACAGGCGATGCTGCGGACATTCATCCCGCCATTGTCGTGATGCTGCAGACCGTTGCCGATATGGATATACGGAACCTGCGCTTCGCCATACATCTTGGCAAGCTGTTCGATATCCTGCACAGCCACGCCGGTAATCTGCGACACCAGCTCTGGTGGGTAGCCCAGCGCCTGTTCACGCAGTTCCTTATGTCCTACTGTGTACTTTTCAAGAAAGGCATCGTCTGTCAGCCCGTCCCGGAACAGAATATGCATCAGTCCAAGCGCCAGTGCGGTATCTGTACCGGGGTAGAGCGGCAGGAACCAGTCCCCCCACTGGGCTGTCCGGTTGCGGTGCACATCAATGACTACTACCTTCGCGCCGCGCTTACGCGCCTGCTCCGCGAATACGACCTGATGCATGTTGGTACTCACAATATTGCCGCCCCAGACGATAATCAGATCGGCATTTACCGTATCCTCCGGGCTGGCTCCCCCGTCCATTCCCATAGTGTACACCCAGCCGGCCGTGCCGGCCGCGCTGCAGATTTTGGCATCCAGCCGGCTTGCGCCCAGCCTGTTAAAGAAGCGCCGGTCCATGCCGCCCACGCTGAGCACGCCCATATTGCCGTAGAAATAGTACGGGAGGATGCTCTCCGGCCCGTATTCCTGTGACAGCTGCTTGAAGCGCCCGGCAATTTCCGTAATCGCTTCATCCCAGCTGATCTGCTCGAAAGCTCCGCTGCCCTTTGGGCCGGTGCGGCGGAGGGGATGCATCAGACGCTCGGGATGGTGTACGCGCTCCGCCATGTTCCGCACCTTATTGCAGATGGCTCCCCGGGTCACCGGATGCTCGGAATTACCTTCTACTTTTACAATTTTTCCATCCTGTTTATGCACCAGCAGTCCGCAGGTGTCTGGGCAATCCAGTGGACATACCGCCGGAAATATGCCGTCCTTGCTATGCTTCAAGGCAATAGTCCTCCCTTTTGTATTGGGTATGATGATCTCTTGAGTTCATAATATAGCTTATCTTTTCATTGTAAGCCCAGCTCTTCCGGGCGTAAAGAAAATAGCTGTAAACGCCCTGTTTCGTTCTAAGAATCCCCGGGTAATAGAACATATGAAACACTCCCTATTTATTCGCCGTGAGCCCGATTTCGTTCCCCCGAGTCGGATATGCACGGCGAATTTTGTGTTGTCCATATTAGAGAATCCCCATATTAAAAAGACATTCCCTGGGCGTTCCTCCCCACACATCCGCATAAGCGGACTGGAGAAAAACAAGCACAAGGAATGTCTATGACAGTAAGCGTATCTTATAAGTTCAATTCAGGCTGCCTGAGCCTGTAACTTAAGCGTGTTTCTTCACACCGGAAGCAGCTACGCCTTCTACCGCTTGAACAGCTGCAGGCGTTTTGCGCAGATAAGCCATATAATAAGCTGCCCCTACAAAAATAGCTCCCCCGGTGAGATTGCCGAGCCAGACCGGAGCAAAGTTGCCGAAATACTGGGCCCAGGTGAAATGTCCTTCGAATATAGCAGCAGGGATCAGGAACATGTTAGCTACAACGTGCTGGAAGCCGATAGCTACGAAGGCCATCGTCGGGAACCAGATCCCGAGAATTTTGCCGCTGAAATTATCCGCTCCGTAGGAGAGCCAAACTGCCAGTGCTACCAGCCAGTTACAGCCAATCCCCGAGACAAAAGCCTGCAGGAAGGTTACATCAATCTTATGTTCGGCCATATCGACCAGTTTATCCAGGTACACTCCATCTGCCGTAAGACCGACCACGTGACCGAAGAAATAAGCAACGAACAATGCACCTGCCAGGTTGCTGAGCGTAATCAGCACCAGGTTCTTGATCACTTCCCAGAACGAAATCTTCTTCGCCATGAATGCCAGCGGTACCGCCATCATATTACCTGTCAGAAGTTCCCCTCCGGCAAGCAGCACCAGAATAAGCCCTACCGGGAAGACGGAAGCCCCGATAAAGTTAGCGATGGAGCCCCATTCCTTCGGAGCGCCGGCAATGACGCGAATATCCAGTAAAAATCCGAGCGCAATAAACGCTCCTCCCAGAAAACCGAGAATGAGTACAGCGGCAAGCGGGTTGTGGGCTTTCTTGATCCCGTTCTCTACCGTGACCTCGGCGATCTGCTGCGGTTTGTTATAAGCCATGATTCCTATCCCCTTCTATTTACTTAAAATTTGTTCCTTTATGCCATTGTAGCGTGATCCCAATCACATTTACGTGATAAATGTCACCTCAAGAAAGACTTCGTGAAAGTTTTCACTGACATGTCAAATTTACCTTAGGAAGGAGAAGGTGCATAGGATAAAAAACACACGGGGGCAATTTTTCAGAGTCCGTGCAGACAGCACAAAAAAACCGGAGCTGCGGCTCCGGTTTTAAGCTTTTTATTATACAGTTACGGGTTCTTTACGCTCGATAGTTTTCGGCAAGGCCTGAAGGCCGGCTGTATTCAGGAAGTTCCAAGGCTTGTTGTAATGCGGCTGGAAGAAGAAATCAATGAAGGCCAGCTGGTCTACGGTCATACGGTTCTGAATGCAGACCGACACGGTATTGATCGATTGGGTCAGATCCATCTTGGACATAATCTGTGCACCGAGAATCCGGCGGGTACCGCGGGCATAGACCACTTTCAACTGCACCTGTTCAAAAGTTGGCATAAATTCTGGACGGTAGTTGTCGGTAATCATTACGCTTTCTACATCCATACCTTCAGCCTTCGCTGCATCCTCAGTCAGACCAGTGCCGGCGATGTTATCTTCATATATTTTGATTCCCGAAGTTCCCTGTGTTCCCATGTAAGGAATGGTGTTCTCCACCAGATTGCGGGCGACCAGTGTTCCCATACGGACGGCATTTGTTGCCAGCGGGATATAGGCATGCTGTCCGGTCGGGTTGTAATGGATCGCACAGCTGTCACCGGCAGCGAAGACATCCGGCAGGCTGGTCTGCATATAGTCATTGACCATGATGGCGCCATTAGGCAGCATATCTACCTGCCCCTTCAGCAGCTCTGTATTCGGACGGAAGCCGATGCAGAGGATAACCAGATCTGTCTCATGCTCGCCTTTGCTCGTAATCACTTTGGTCACTTTACCGTTCTCACCGGCAAATGAGCTTACCTTTTCACCGAGCGCCAGCTTAATACCGTGATCCTCAAGCGACTGCTGGATCGGAGTGGTGAATTCTTCATCCAGATATTTGCTGAGGATGCGGTCCTCGCCATCAATCAGCGTAACCTGCTTACCGTTCATCTGGAAGGCCTCTACCAGCTCAACGCCGATATATCCGGCACCAACAACCGTAATTCTGTTGACCTGTTGTGCTCTTTCAATAATGGTATTGGAATGGTTATAGTTCTTCGAGAGCAGAATGCCGTCCAGCTCCATGCCTTCCAGCTTCGGAACGATCGGCCATGAACCAGTCGTCATGATCAGCTTGTCATAGGAATCATTGAATTCCTCACCGGTCGCCAGATTGCGGGCGCGCAGCGTTTTGCCGGCTGTGTCTACCTTGATGACTTCATGGCGCATCTTAGTGGTAACACCGAGTTCAGCAAGCTTTTCCGGTGACGAATAGAACAAGCCCTGCGGATCTTTAATGACTCCACCCACATATAGAGCAATACCGCACGACAAGAAGGAAATATTATCATTGCGTTCGTAAACCGTAATCTCGGCATCCGGGTAAAGCTGTGCGGTATTAACAATTGCGGCGGTTCCGGCATGGGTACATCCAATGACTGCTACTTTCATGATTTCTTCCTCCTCCAAATTGACAAGCATATTTATTTGTTTTTATTTGTGATTAATTTCACTTTATATACTGATTATATTGTGATTTTTCTCACATTACAAGTATAATTGTGATTTTTCTCACATTGTTCACAAATGGGTTCGTCTGATGCCGCGTTAGCTGCAGCCTGTGCCCTGCTCCGATTGCCTTAGTTTCTCCGAACGGATGCAGTTTATGTCCTTCGGCAGCAGGGAGCAGGAGGAAGCGGAGGAGAATTCAGCTGTGAATAAAAACAGTGCCAGGCGGATTCCGCTTGGCACTGGGAGTTTATAGGATATGCACTCTATAATAAGGCTATTCTATTCCAGACCGTGAAGTACACCGTCTTCGTCCACCCGAAGCCCTTCAGCCGCCGGCTTGGCCGGAAGTCCCGGCATGGTGACGATATTGCCTGTTATCACAACAGCAAAGCCGGCGCCAAGCGACAATGTAATATCCCGGATGCCCATTGTGAAGCCCTCAGGGGCGCCCAGCAGTCTCGGTTGGTCAGAGAAGGAATACGGGGTTTTGGCCATGCATACCTGAAGCTGCTGCAGGCCAAGCTTCTCGATGACGGCCAGGCTGCGTTTCGCCGCCGGTGAGAAGGCTACCCCGGAACCGTGATAAATTTCAGTGACGATTTTGTTGATTTTGGACGGAATGTCCAGATAATCCTCATACAGTGGAGCGAACTTCAGAGCCTGATCGCGGCCGAGCAGCTTTTTCAGTTCGGTTGCCAGCTCCTCCCCGCCCGCACTGCCCTCGGCCCATACCTTAGAAACAGCAGCAGGTACGCCCAAGCGGCGGCAAGCCTCCAGCACATCGCCTACCTCATCCGGCGAATCGCCTTCAAAATGATTTAGCGCCACCAGTACCGGCACACCGAATTTACCGAGATTCTCAATATGGCGCTCCATGTTCGCAAGTCCCGAGAGCAGCGCGGCCCGGTTGCCGGCATACAGCTCTTCCTTGCGCACACCGCCGTTATACTTCAGTGATTTCACCGTAACAACCAGCACGGCTGCCGAAGGGGCAAGGCCCGCCTGGCGGCATTTGATATCCATGAATTTCTCTGCACCGAGATCGGCTCCAAAGCCGGCTTCCGTCACGACCACCTCGCCAAGCTTGAGCGCATAGCGGGTACCAATGACACTGCTGCAGCCGTGGGCGATGTTGGCGAAAGGACCGCCGTGGACAATCACCGGTGTTCCTTCCAGCGTCTGCACCAGATTAGGCTTCACCGCTTCTTTCAGCAGCGCAGTCATGGCCTCTACCGCACCGATATCCTTGGCCGTCACCGGCTGGCCCTGCATGTCATAGCCGACCAGCATCCGGCTCAGCCGCTGCTTCAGATCGGCAAGGTCGCTGCACAAACAGAGCACGGCCATGATCTCAGAAGCCGTTGTAATCTGGAATCCGCTCTCGCGTACCGTTCCATTGCCGTCTCCGAGCCCGGTCACAATGCTGCGCAGGCTCCGGTCATTCATGTCCAGGACACGCTTCCAGACGATACGCTGTGGATCAAGACCTAGAAGGTTGCCCTGGAAAATATGGTTATCAATCATTGCCGACAGCAGATTATGCGCAGATGTAACCGCATGGATATCTCCTGTAAAGTGAAGGTTGATCTCATCCGCCGGAACAATCTGCGCCTTGCCGCCGCCGGTAGCTCCACCCTTCATCCCCAGGCAAGGACCGAGCGAAGGCTCGCGAAGTGCGGCTACCGTCTTAACTCCTGCCGCATTCATCGCCTGGGCCAGTCCGATGGTTGTTAACGTCTTGCCTTCCCCTGCGGGGGTAGGATTAACTGCGGTAACCAGTACCAGCTTGCCATCCGGCTTATGCTTCAGTTCCTCCCATAAGGAGGGGGCGAGCTTGCTTTTATATTTACCGTAAAGCTCCAAATGCTCCTCATTGATCCCTGCTGCCGATGCCACCTCTGTAATTAACCTCATAACTTTTTAAAAACCCTCCTGCCGTTATTATCCTGTTCAGCTTCCCTGTTTATACCCAAATGTCATCGTGAGCGGTAATGTTCCTCTTTCAAAGAATACAGTGTCCCTGAAAAGCGTCAAGGACTATTTTCACTGTGCATCCTTAGTGCAGCTTTCATATCTCCAAACAAAAAGAAACGGCATAGCCGTCCTTATATGGACAGTATCCGTTTCTTCGGGAATGAACAGGATAAGCAGCAGGCTACAGCAAAGACTCAATAAGCCCCTTCATGGTTTCAGGCGATTCCTTCGGTTCCACCCGTGCTGTCACATTTCCGCTGCGGTCTACAAGAAACTTGGTGAAATTCCACTGGATGTCACTGCTCTCACCCTCACCCGGCTGCTGCCCCTTCAAATATTGAAATAGCGGGCTGGCTTCCGGTCCGTTTACATCAATTTTGGCGAAGATAGGGAATTTAACACCATAGTTGATCTGGCAGAATTCTTCGGCTTCCTCGCTCGTACCCGGCTCCTGGCCGGCGAATTGATTACAGGGAAAGCCCAGAACCACAAGTCCTTGATCGCCATACTGTTCGTAAAGCTTCTGAAGATCGCCATACTGCGGAGTAAGTCCGCATTTGCTGGCAGTGTTGGCTATCAGCAACACCTTGCCTTCATAATCCTTAAGCGGCACTTCCTTACCCGAAGGGGTCACTCCGGCAAAACTGTAGATCGACATTCGCTCTTCATCCTTTCCATGGCCTCATGTGTCCACCCTATCATACCGTAAGCAGGCACATGAATACAAAATCAGGCCATGCTTCACTGCTGCGCCAGCTTCACCAGCATATGCGCCAGCCGGTGTCTTTCTTCTTTGCTGCCGACCTTCCACAGCTCCAGCAGGAGCTTCTCTTCACTATTGCGCGGCTCTTCATGTGCGGCCAGATAATCAGCGATTTTTTCTGCTGCCACAGCGAGCTGTTCTTCGCCCAGGCCGATTTTTTGCGCCAATTGAATGCGCTTACTCAAATAAGCTTTAAAATCCTCAAAGTTATTCAAGATCCGCTCTTTCTGTTCCGGTTCAATCCGCTCCAAGGCATCATCCACCCGGTTAATGCTGAGATTTCCATCCTTGCTGACCACATGATTATGTTCGGACATCTTGATCGCCTCCGTCTCTCAAGAATAGGGTTTCCCACTACTTAACCAGCCGTATCCGGGGTGAACCACCGGCGGACTCCCGTTCACCCGCTCCCCCCGCCAACCTTATAAAAAAAACAGGCGGCCCGTAAACCGGAACCGCCTGCTTTATTATTTCGACACCGGAACGGCATCGTAGTATTCTTCCAGGGTGATGCCTTTTGCAGCGATCTCTTCAGCAATATCCTGACCTACATAACGGATGTGCCAAGGCTCGTACATATAACCGGTAATTCCCTGCTTGCCTTCAGGATAGCGGATAATAAAACCGTATTCGGCAGCGTGGGCGGCCAGCCAGTCGGCTTCCTTCGTTCCCCCGAAGCAGCTCTCAGCGGCGCATTTACCGTCACTGCCCGATACGTCAATCGCCAGACCTGTCTGATGCTCACTGTGACCGGGCACTGCACTGTACGTGCGGGCCTTCTCTTCGCCGTCTCTGGCTACATAATTGTTAAACAGCCTGGTCTGCGTCTTCTCGGAACGGTAGGCAGACACACCCGCCAAATTGACACCGTCCTTCTTCGCGCCTGCGAACATCCGCTCCAGTGCCCCGGCTGCAGTCTTGCGCATCATCCGCTTCTCGATCTTTTCCGAGAAAATAAACGGCACATCCGGATACACCAGATCGGCAGGCTTGTACCCGTCCGGCAGCTGATACTGTTTGTTGACCATAACAGTCATACTGTCCGGTTCTGCGGCAGTCTGCTCCGCTGCAGGGTCGCCTGTACTGCTGCTGCCCGCGTCAGTGGGCTTAGCCGTTGCAGGCTTAGCGGTTGGGGCCGGCGAAGGCTCTGCGCTAGCCTGATTGCCGGAATTGTCCGGCTTGTCCGCAGGTGCAGTGGTAGGCTCGCTCCCTGTGGCCGCATCCGATGCCTCCGGAGCATCCGAGGCTACTGCCGAAGGGAGGGGCGAGGGCTCGGGCGACGAGTCTGGCGGAGCCTGAAGATCATTTCCCGCACCTGCGGACGCACCTTCTTCTATGGAAGCCGATGGAGAAGGGGAGGTGTATTTACCGATCCCCCAGCCCACGGCAATCACGGCGATAAACAAGATAACAATTTTGACAGTCCTAGACATATGCTGCTGCTTCCTCTCAAGTAAGTTATAAATGCTTCATGCTGTACATGTACATTATAGACAAGCTTTGCGTCCAAAATGTTTCAAATTTTTAAATAACTTAAATATCTCTCCGGCGCCTGCTGCAGACGAAAAAAAATGTTACCACAGAACGTCAGCAGCAAGCTGACCGCCCT
The DNA here is from genome assembly GCF_017086365.1 of Paenibacillus tianjinensis. NCBI lineage: Bacteria > Bacillati > Bacillota > Bacilli > Caryophanales > Paenibacillaceae > Paenibacillus > Paenibacillus tianjinensis. The sequence continues at coordinate 5,897,058 of NZ_CP070969.1, forward strand.
ATGGTAACAAGTTTTAAGGATGACATCCGGCGCCCTATCTGGATGAGCCGCGCCCACCGCGTGAGCCGCCGGAGTTCTTGCCGCGGCCGCCGCCACGGGACTGGCTGCCGCTTCCGCCGCTGCGTCCGCCCGAGCCGAAGCCGCCTTTGCCGCCCTTGGAGCCGCCGCGTGAACCGCCGCCCTTAGAAGCCGGTGCGGACGTGCTCCAGGCACCTGCCTCATTGCTGCGGGCCACATTGGCTCTATGCTTAGGGCTGGCCTGAGCCCCGCCCGGGTTGTAGCCGCTGCCGGAGCCTGCCCCTTTGGAGGCGCCGTAGCTGAAGCCGCCGGCTTCCGCGCCGCGTGTTACATTGGCGCTGTAGCCGCTGCTCGGGCCGCCACCAGAACCGGCGGCCCCTCTGCCGCCGCGCTGGCCGGCGGCTTTCGTTCCGGCTGCAGAGCCTGCAGCCGCGCTGTTACTGCGGGGGTCGAAGCTGCCGTAGCCGCCGCCCGGTCTTGGCTTCGCCGCGCCTCTGCCGGCGGATTCCCCGCCTCTAGGCGCAGCTGCGCCATAAGCGCTGCGCTTGGCCCCGGCCGCTTCCTTGCGGCCGCGGTTCTCGGCAGGCGCGTCCCAGCTGCCTGCTTCTTTGCCGCGTGCGCGTTCGCCAAGGCGTGCACCGGCTTCCGCACGCGGCGCACCGCCGCTGCGTCCCTGGCCGCGCCCGCCGCGGCCGGCACGCGCCGGTTCCGGCGCGCCGCTCCGGCGGCCGCCCCGCGGGGAGCCGCCGCCCTGCACAGCGGTGAATTCGCCTACGCCGAATTCATCCTTCTCGTAGCGGCGGCGGTCCAGCCGCTGGGAAATCCCGTGCTCGATCAGGTCGAGCAGGTTGTATTCACGCGGCGAGGCGAGGGTGATCGCCAGGCCTTTGCCGCCCGCCCGGCCGGTCCGGCCGATCCGGTGGATATAGCTGTCCGCATCCAGCGGCAGGTCATAGTTGAAGACATGAGTAATCCCTTCAACGTCAAGGCCCCGGGCGGCAACGTCCGTTGCAACCAGAAGCTGCAGCTTGGCATCGCGGAACCGCTTCATGACCGCTTCACGCTTGCCCTGGGACAGATCACCGTGCAGCTCGTCACAGTCGTAGCCTGCTGCCTGCAGCGCTTCGTTCAGCTTCGACACCCGGCGCTTGGTCCGGCAGAAAATAATCGCGAGGTATGGACGGTCCCGCTCAATCAGTGCCTGCAGCGCTTCTTCCTTATTGCGGTCTGAGCATTCAACGACCTGCTGGCGGATATTGTCCAGCGGGATCGGCGAGCCGCTCTTAATGATGATATCAAGCGGCTCCTTCATATAATTCGCAGCCAGACGTTTGATCGGATCCGGCATCGTCGCAGAGAACAGCATCGTCTGACGGCGGTAAGGCACAGCCGTGATAATCGTCTCCACATCCTCCAGGAAGCCCATATGCAGCATCTGGTCTGCTTCATCGAGGACGAGCATCTTCACTCCGTTCAGATCCAGCGTCTCGCGGCGCAGATGGTCAAGCACTCTTCCCGGCGTACCGATAATCAGATGTCTGCCGCCCTCCAGCTTGCGCAGCTGCTTCTCCACATCCTGCCCGCCGTATACAGCCAGAATCTTCACACCCGTATGACGCGCCAGCTTGCGCGCCTCTTCGGTAATCTGCAGTGCCAGCTCGCGTGTCGGCGCCAGAATCAGCGCCTGCGGATAAGCCGCCTCTACGCGGATCTTGTCCATAATCGGCAGCAGGAAGGCCAGTGTCTTCCCCGTACCTGTCTTTGCTCTGGCAATGACATCCAGACCCTGCACCAGCGGCGGAATGGATTCTTCCTGGACCGGCGTCGGCTTGACGATGCCTTGTCCTTTTAGCAGATCAGTCAATACTTCAGAAACTCCTAATCCCTTAAAACCTGACAATTGCTCCACCTCACTAAATTCTTGGATATATTCGGATTACATAACTTATAGGCATCCATGTTCGGAGTAATGTACGTTCATATTCCCTCATTAAGGGGCAAACAAAAGCGGAAGAACCCGTCTACCCAGGTCCTTCCGTCCCATTTGCCGCCTCTTGCCCTGCAGGTGCGCGGTCAAAGTTCGGTTTCTAGGGCAGCAGCGATCCACCGGACATTCATGACGGCACTCCTTTTGCGTTCCATTACACTCTATACAATAGTCTGTCCGGCTTTTGACGCACGGAAACAGTAAGCTTAGAAAGTTATCCTTCTTATTGTACTTGATATCAGGGCATTTGTGTGTAACTGCGCGATAATAATTATTCCGGGACCCGTCATAGCTAGAATCTGCCCGATTTAAAAATTGACAGCAGCAGCCAGATCACCATCAGCAGCGCTATGACTGAACCGATCTCCACGGTGGGGAAATCCCATAGCAGCGAAGGCTCGCCGCGCAGCGATGAACCGATAATCAGTCCGGCCATAATGATGCTGAAGGCAAGCAGCACAATGCTGAACGACAGGCGGTTGCCGACCCGGCTGAACTTATGCTCCAGATCCTTCAGCTCGGGAACCCCTACCTCCACCTTCAGCTTGCCGCTGCTGATCAGCGCTGACAGCTGCCGGGCCTGTGAAGGGAGCTCCACCAGGCTTTCAGCCAGATCAGCGACACCGCCGAGCAGCTTGCGCTGCACCCGTCTGCTGCTGAAGCGCTGCTTCACCAGCTGCCTGCCAAAGGGCTCAGCCATCTGCACAATACTGAAGGAAGGGTCCAGATTCGCCACAATCCCCTCCAGCGTCAGCATTGTTTTGCCAAGCATCGCCAGATCCGGCGGAATGACCAGCCTGTGCTTACGGGCAATGCCGAACAAATCGTTCAATGCCTTGCCGATACTCACCTGATTGAACGGGATGTCATAATAGGACTCCCGCATCCGGTCCATATCATCCCGCAGCGCTGCACGGTCGGCATTCTCGGGAATAACCCCCAGACGCAGAATCGCCCGCACCATCGAATCGGTATTCCTGCGCATCAGCGCAATGACCAGTGCAGACAGACTGTCCTTCATCTCTTCGCTGAGCCGCCCGACCATCCCGAAATCAATCAGTGCCAGCTTGCCGTTCTCCAGCAGCATCACATTGCCGGGATGGGGATCGGCATGAAAAAAGCCGTGAATAAAGATCTGGTCCAGCATCATCTCTACCAGCTGCTGCGCAATGGTCTTCAGCTTCATCCCCCGCCCCAGCAGCTCCTCCCGGCGGTTCAGGGTAATCCCGCTGACGAATTCCATGGTCAGGACCCTGGCCGAGCTGTAATCCCAATAGATCGCGGGAATCACAACCTTGGCTTTAGCTTGCTCCGGCTGCTGGCCGGCAATGCGCTCGGCATTACGGCCCTCCTGGGCGTAATCCAGCTCGGCCAGCAGTGAGCGTGAGAATTCCTCCACCATCCGGGTCAGTCCATATTGCTTCGCCCAGTCCAGCCGTCTTTCGGCCAAGGCGCTTAGATCCTGAAGAATTTCCAGATCCCGGTTCATCGTGCGCGTCACACCCGGACGCTGTATCTTAACCGCTACGCTCTGGCCGCCGTGCAGCACGGCCCGGTGCACCTGGCCAATCGAAGCCGCAGCGATAGGGGTATCCTCAAACCTTTCAAAAATTTCATGAAGCGGCTGATCCAGCTCCTGCTCGACAATACTCCGCGCGGTCTCCGCCGAAAACGGCGGCACATTATCCTGCAGCTTGACCAGCTCCGCTATAATGGGCTCGGGCAGCAAATCGGAACGGGTGCTGGCGAGCTGGCCCAACTTCACAAAGGTCGGTCCTAAATCCTCCAGCACACGCCGTATGCGCTCTCCTACTGTCAGACTCGTATGAACCTCCTGCGTCATAATCCGGCGCGGCAATGACAGCAGATGGTAGAGCCCCAGCTCCTCCACCATATAGCCGAAGCCATGACGCATTAGCGCCATGGCAATGGTCCGGTACCGCCCGGCATGTCTGATTCGAACTGCCATTTAATCCGTACGCGTATCCGTCATAGTATCCTCCTGGGGAGAGGTGCCCTCCAGCTCGGCTACACGCCGCTCCAGTGCGGCAATCCGTGTTTCGAGTTCAGTAACATCGCTCTGTGCAGGAACCTTCAGCTCCTTGAGCACACGCTGAACCTGCTCCTGTACGGCGGTCTTGAACGCACCGCGTTCTTCTTCGCCGCGTTCCACCAGCCGGTCAACAAGCGCTTTGGATTCTGAGGGAGCGAGCTCCCCGCGTTTAACCAGCTCATCTACTGCCTTCTCGACCTTCTCTTTGCTGACAATGGTGAGGCCTACTCCTAAAGAGATTGCTTTTTTGAACAGATCACTCATGGCACTTTCCTCCCAAAGATTCCAGTTATGGATAAAGTATACCCCTTGTCGGCCTATTTCACAAAATTCAGGCTGCAAGGGGCAGGTTTAATGACAAGATGAAGTTATCTGGGAATGCGGGCTGCCCAAGTTGCCGCCCGCAGAATTAACTCACGGACTGCAGGATGGCGGAAGGAGGGCTCATGATGACCGGGCATCAGGAACACTACGCGTCCCTGCCCATAACTGTGACACCACGCTGCCGGGTACGTTTCGCCGTCCGCCTCGTATTCAAGCAGGATGGTCTTTTCTGTAAACGGATCAAACTCAAAGCGGTACGGCTCCTCATCCAGCTGAAAGTCCTCCATGCCCTCGGTAATATCATGCTCCCGTACTTTAAAGTTCAGGGAAGTATAGGGCGGATGGCCGGTAAATCTGCCGCCGATCAGCTGGGCCAGCTCATAGCGTTTAGCCAGTGATATGCCGGTATGCAGAACAATGAGTCCTCCCCCTCCGCTCACATAACTAAGCAGACCTGCGGTCTGCTGGGGAGAAACCGTCTCGTTCCACAACTCATTATAGGAAATGCATAGATCATAGCCGGCTAAATGCTCTCCGAGCAGCAGCTTTTTATTCTCTGAGCATTGTACGGTCAGCAGGTCATTCAGAATTTCGCTGATTTGTTTGTCCACGCCCTGCAGCGGGTGGAAACGGGGATGGGTATAATCGCCCAGCAGCAGGCATTTTCTCTTGTCCATAGGGATCCTCCTTCAAGGTTCTTCGGTTTAAAACGTCGCACATGTTGCTACTATTCTAAGTAAAACTGCTCCAGATGTCCATGTCAGCGCATAAAAGCAAAACCCGCCCAGGGGCGGGAATGAATTTCTTGCCTGACTCAGCGCCTTGCGGCTAAATACCGCCCCAATTCAACGAACATGCTACCCATCCGTTCATGTTCAGGCATCACGATCCTTTGCACGCCTTCCTCTAACAGAGCTTGGGAAGTAATCTTCCCTACAGAAACGGCCAGTACTCCATGTTCGAAGGCCTGCACCATTTCTTCCAGCTTGCCTTGCTCCCGTGCGTGCTGTGACAGGAACCGGAATTGCGGCGCACTGGTAAAAGCTACGGCATCGACTTTGCTCTCCAGGATGTCGGCCAGCAGCAGATCCAGCGCTCCCGGCTCCGGCGGGGTATGGCGGTAAGGCTGCACCTCACGGACCCTTGCTCCGGACGCTTCCAGCCAGGCTATCAGCTTGGGGGCGGATTCGCCATGCAGCTGCAGCACGATCTCTTTGCCCTGCAAATCGAATTCCTGCAGCCCCCGGATCAGTCCGCTGGTGCTTCCGTCGTCGTCACGGACAGCCGGGACCAGTCCGCGTTTCTTCAGGGCATTGACCGTTTTGTAGCCCCGCGCGGCAATAGGCGAACCGGCGAGAATCTCCAGAAAACGGCTGGCGATACCCATATTCTCAGCCATGCCGAATATCGCATCCAGCCCCATTCCTGTTGTCAGAATGACCCAATCCGGCGGCTGTGAGGTCCAGGCGGTCAGCCCTTGACGCAGCGCTTCATCATCCAGAAATACCGTGCCCTGGGCCGGACGATACACTGCGGTGCCGCCCATATTCTCCACAAGCCTGGCCATGTCCTCTGATTTGCGCGGACCTGCCAGAGCGACAGTAATCCCCTTTAATTGCTCTGCCATGAACTCTTCTCCCCTCGTAACCCTGCATTATTGTTTATCAGTATACTTGCAAAGGGCGGGAAAAGAAAAGTGCTGCCGGGTAATTCCTGATCAGGAAGCGCTGCCGGTATCCCCAGATTTGGCCTGATCTGCAGCGGCCCCTGCCTGCTCAGGATAAAGCTTGAAGCGGCCTACCAGCTTCTGCAGCTCTTCCGCCAGATGGCTCAGGTTCATCGTCGAAGAGGAAATTTCCTCCACGGCAGCTAGCTGTTCCTGAGCAGCGGCAGAGATCGTCTCTGTATTGCCGGCAGCCTCCCTGGAAATGCCGCCAATCTCGCCGATTGCCCGTTCCATGCTTACAGCTTCGGCCGTCAGGGAGCGTACGGCCCCGTCCATTGCTTCGATTTTTTCCGCTGCACCTTTAACTGCCCTGCGGATCCGTGAGAACGAACGGCCGGTGGTATCTACAGCCAGGATGCCGTCCGACACCTTGCTCTTCGCGCTTTCCATCGTCACTGTTGCCTGCTTCATCTCTTCGTTAATGGAGAAGATCTGCTCAGAAATCTGCCGGGCCGATTTCTCCGATTCTTCCGCCAGCTTGCGTACTTCAGAAGCGACGACTGCAAAACCGCGCCCCTGCTCACCCGCACGGGCGGCTTCGATGGAGGCATTCAGTGCCAGCAGATTGGTCTGACGCGAGATTCCCGTGATTACACCGACAATGCCGTGAATTTGCTCGGTCCGCTCATTCAGTTTGTCGATTACCCCGCCCAGCTCCTCCACGGTCTCTTGAATGCCGTTGATTTTGTCCACCACACTGATTACCGAATCGTTGCCCTCGGAAGCAGACTGCGACGTCTTGTCCATCATTGCCGAGACCTGCTCCATGAAGCCGGAAATGTTCTGAACCTCACCAGCTGTGGCTGCTGTGCTCTCCATTCCTTTTTCCACACTGTCCGCCTGGCGTTCTGTGCCTGCCGCTACTTCCTGAATCGCCAGAGTGACATGCTCGATGGCTCTGGTTGTCTGCTCTGCACCGGCTGCAAGTTCCTCAGCGGAAGAAGACACATCGTCGGTCATCTCCTGCACACCGATAATCATTTCACGGAGGCTGGCGACCATTGACCGGAAATTGTCGGCGAGCATGCCGAGCTCATCCCGGCGGAATATGCCAATATCCTCTGAAAGATCCCCTTTCGCAATTACCGCGGTAGCTTTGCGGAGCCTGTTAAGCGGCCGCAGAATGGACTCCACATTGAGGTAGATTATTACCAGTGCCAGCAAGACCGAGATGCCGATTACAAGAATAGCGGTATTGCGGATGTCGGCGGTCGCGCTGGATACCTCACTTTTACTGATGGTACCCCCGATTCTCCAGCCGGTTAGATCATTCAGCTTATAGGTCATTTTTTTTGGTAAATCCTTGTAAACATAATTAAAGGAGCCGGATTCGGATTCGAACATCTTCTTTACAAATTCCTCTTTGGATTCCTGCCCCAGCGTCTCTGTAGGATGTACAAGGTACTTTTTGCTGCTGTCGACAATGAAAATATAACCCTGCTCGCCCACTTTAATATTGGTCAGATCAGCCAGTGCCGACAGATCAAGGTCGAGCGCCACCACGCCGTTCCCCCCTTCAAGCACTGCCGAGATAGCGATCGCCGTCACCTTGTTTACTGTCTCAAAAGCAGGCGAGATTACGATACCCTGGCCGTGCTTAAGGGCATTGACATAGGAATTCTGCTTGCGCGGATCATACCCGTCCGGCAGCTTGGCCTCAGAAGCATGTAACGCAGCGGCCCGGCTCGTACCAACATAAATATCAAGTACATCCGGGTGCAGCGCAGCGTATTCCTTCAACCGGGCAGTAATATCAGCCGGGGCTCCTCCCGCTTCTGCATTGACTGCATCTGCAGTAAGCTGGGCAGCGAAATAATTGATATCATTTATTTTAGACTGGATGTTGGCATTGATGATCTCATTGGCCGCCGCTACGCTCTCCGCAGCATTATTCATCAGCTGTCCTTCTACCCTGCTGCTTGCGGACTGATAGGTCTGCCAGCCAATGATGATGCTGGGGACCAGCAGCACAAGCAGGTATGTCAGAATAAGCTTCATGCGGATGTTTATGTGGAATTTTTTGTTCATGGGGATTCACGCTCTCTTTCGTCTGGGTCTTAAGTATGAATGATTTAGTATAGGATATATATAATTATATATCGCACTTGGAATCCCTTTTTTTGAGCATTATTTATTCTTATAATCCTATAATATCTGAGAATTTTTATAGAAAAACAAAAAAGACCGTCCAAATGAAAACGGTCTTTTGTTATATAATTAACCTTTTCCCGCAGCCGCCCTGAATATTGCAGGTCCTGTCCAGCTCTTAATTTACAATCTTATTCTTACAGGCCGGGCATACGCCTCCGAATACCACATGGGCATGGGAAATGGTATATCCGGTTTCCTCAGCCACTGTATTCATCCATTCCTCCGGCACATGGGTCATCACTTCATCCACTGTACCACAGACGTCGCAAAGGATATGCTGGTGGTCGTCCAGGCGGGCATCGTATCTGCTGGCAGCCTCACCCAGCTTCAGCTCACGGATCATCTGTTTATCTGTAAGATAACGCAGCGAGTTATACACCGTGCCGTAGGCCAGGTTATGTCCCTGCTCTACCAGCCGGTTCATCACTTCTGCGGCAGTTGGATGGTCATGCGAATTACGGACGATATCATAAACGGCTTGCCGCTGTGAGGTCAAATTCAGGTTTCTCATCTTTATCATCCTTTAACTTATTTTTAGATCAAGTATAAATCCTGAATACCCCAACGTCAATCCATTCTGCCGCCTATCTGATCATTCCGGAATATTTCACCCCCACGGCAGCTTCCACCTGAAACTTCAGCCGGGGATACAACCGCTCCCACTCCTTTAATTCTGTGCTGTTATTCCAGTGACGGGCTCCATAATGGATTCCCCAGCCGAAAGGATCAAGTCCGCTGTCCCGCACTTTATACAGCAAAGCCTCAACTTCCTGATTTAGGGCTTCCGCCCCGGCATCAGATATTTGCTGCAGCAGGCTGTGGGTGACGATCTCCTGTGTGCTGCTCTCCTCGAGAATGCCTTTGATTTTGATTTTGTAGCGGATCGCAGGCTCGCCTTCCTTAGTAGTGATAATCCGGTAGCTGGAGGAGCTGCTCTCTGTATAGTACTGGTATTTCCCGTCATCTACCGTGGCCGGAAAATTAGTCCGCAGATTAGAGCGGGTGAGCAGATTAAACAGCCTGGTTTCCTTGGGACTCAGCACCAGCCGGATTTTTTGTTTATCCAGCAGGGCGATTTGATTAATCAGAAACTGTTCTTTGCCCTGCGCTTCGATAATCGGCAGAATGGGGTCCTTCCCGTTCTCATAAATATTCCTCATCAGCTGATAGGCATATACACTGGCAATAAAGGGGGATTCGGTCCCTTGTCCGCTCATGGCCATTATCAGCGAATTGGAGGGAATCCGCTCTGACGGGGGTTTTACCTGAATGACCTGAAGTGCCTCCGGTCGGCCAACGGCAAAATTAAGAATAAGCTGGATATCCCTGCGGCGCACGGCCCAGTCCAGGACATGCCTAATATCCTCCGCCGCAAGTTTTTCCCCTACGATCAGTGATTTACAGTGCACGTAATCCAGTTCCTTCTCGACCTTGGATTTCATTCTGCGCAGCGCCTCAGAAATACTGGAGGATTCCTCGGTGAGGATCTGCATCTTTTCGTCAATCTTGGTCACGTCGCCCTGGGGGATTGCAAGCTTCAGGCTGACCTTGTAATGATCCTCCTTCTCTCCGGGATCAATGCCAATCGCTACCACAAATATCCGCCGGTCAATATCCTTGTATTCACAGCCTGTTGTCAGACACAGTAGCAGGAGACCGATTCCTAACAGCAATCTCCTCACGGTTTCCGCCTCCTCAGCATGGTGTAACAGTAGAATAGCAGCATAATCAGCAGTAACTCCCCTAACCAGCGGGCAAGCAGAAACCATATGCCTAATATATTTAACTGGTATTGATCGAGCCTCATTAAGGTCAGGGTGATTGCACTGAACAAGCCGAGTATCGCTAGCTCCCTCCATTTTTTTGCCCTGGACTTCGGGTTTTTGGGGGAGGGGAACAGCCCAGTCAGCAGCTCCTTGCCTACATGCCAATGGATAATCACACTGGTCAGCGACAGATTAAGATAAGCAAAATAAAAAATAAACAGCATCCGCTCAATGATAAAGGTATTAATCCCGATACTGTCGGCCGTAGAAAACCACGTATAGACATGCCTCTCCACCGCAACCGTGCCGAAATAGCCTATTGGAACATAGAAGGTCAGCAGCAGCACTGCCAGTCCCTGAACCCCCAGGATCCAGCGGTGTTTCAGTCTCATCTTTGGCAGCACCCGGTTGAATACAGCCATATTGATGTAACCGCTGAAGGAAAAAGTGGCTGCGGCCATGCTTTTAACATCCGGCGCATGCGGAAAATAAGTGATGATCTGCAGAACCGCATCCCAGCTGAAATCCGGATTAGTCACCGCTTTAATAAGCGTATACAGGATTAAGGGCACACTGATTCCCAGCATCACCTCCAGCCCGTACAGCAGGGACAGAGAATCCATCCGGGCGCAAAAACAGACAACAACCAAAAAGCCGAGTACTACAAGGTAAGGGCCGGTATCGGGACTGATAAAACGCAGCGTAATATCGATAAACGACAGGATCGTAATCAGTCCGGCGGCACACCATAGTGCAGCAAAGATAATGATCAGCGGATTGATAACCCCTCTGGAAATGGCAGCGGTTAGAATCTCCTGTACATCTTTGCCCGGAAACTTTGCCATGAGTGCGGTGAACAGATAGACAAACACAGTTCCCAGCACTACTGCCGCAAGGATCGAGGTTTGTGCGCCCCTAAACCGTGCATCCATAAGTTCTCTCGGGACAAAGTTAATAATATTGATCAGGCTGTTCATTAAAAAAAGCCAGTAAAAATAGCGGCTCTGACCCATCAGCGCCCGCCGCCCTTCTGCCTGCCGGAGGTTCCGAGGCTGTCCAGGAAGAACATCCTGAAATACGGCTGCCCGAAGCTTCTCTGGCTGCACAGATACATTGTGAATCCGACCAGGCAGACCACGACACCGACCAAGCCGAGAACAGCTGCTGCTATAATAAACAAATATTTCAGCACACGGATCGAGAAGCTCATCATATTCAGGGGAATCATAAAATTGGAGATTGCCACCGCTGATACCAGGATGATCATAATATTGCCAACCAGCCCTGCCGCCGTTGCGGCCTGCCCGAGAATCAGACCGCCGACTGTCGTTGCCGTTGGCCCGATCGCACGGGGCAGCCGCAGGCTCGCCTCTGTCAGAAACTCCATCATGAGCAGCATAATCAGCACCTCCACAAAGGAAGGATAAGGGACGGTTGCCCGGCTCCCGGCAATCAGCAGCGCAATCTGCACACGAACAATTTCCGGATTATAGGAGGTAAAGGCTACATACAGCGCCGGCAGCCAGAGTGTCATGGCTACGCCTGTGATCCGCAGCAGCTTCAGGAACCGGCCGACAAAAGGAAGCTGGATCTTGTCATCCATCGCCACGAAGAAATCGTTGAAGATTACCGGCAACAGGATTGCGAAGCCTGTAGTATCCAGCATTACTGCAATTTTCCCCTCTGCCAGATTAAATACAACCCGGTCCGGCCTTTCGGTCACTATAGTTTTCGGAAAGATACGCATCTTGTCACCGCTAATGTATTTCTCCAGTTCCCCTGAAGCCTGTAAAAGATCTATTCGTAATGTCCCGAGCCTTTCGCGCAGCTCGTCCAGCACCTGATGGTTCACCCGGCTGTCATCGTAAAGAATGGCCACCTTGGTTCTGGAAATATTTCCGATCAGTATCGACTCCATTTTGAGTTCGGCGGATTGATAGCGCCGGCGGATCAGATTCAGGTTCACTGCCAGGTTCTCGGTCAGCGCATCCGATGGACCCTGTGTTACACTCTCCGTCATGTTCTCACTGACACTTCTGGTCTCCGCCTTCAGCGCCTCGAAGAAGCATAATTTCCCCTCGGTGTGGACACAGGCATAACCGCTTAGCATCAGCTCCAGTACATGCTTCCCTGTCTTTGCCTCTTCACTTCCGGGATAGGCGGCCAGATATTCTGCATAGACTGCCGGATTATCCATCTCATAAAAAGGCGCAATAATGCTCCGGTTAATGATCTGCGGGTCGGTGATGCTCTTGATATACAGCAAACCAGCCTTTCCCGAAGGCGCCGTCAGCACTCTTTCTTCCAGGTCCGCAAAATGGCTGAGCTGCTCTTTGATCCATTGTACGGATACTTCCTCCACGATCTGCTGCGCAGGCATCATTATCCTCCTCTGCCGAATTCTCCGGAAGCTGAACCTTATTTTGGCACAGCAGTTCTTATTTCATGCACCTGGGGCTGCCAGGTTTCTTTTACCAGTAATGTGGTAATAAATGAAATGAAATATTGCACATGGAGGGATTGGATAATGAATACATCGAACATGAACTCACAAGGTCTTCCCCAATTTCCGGAATCGTTATGGAGAGGTACGACTGAGCTGCCTTCCTTTCCGAGGCTTGCGGAAGACCATGTTACAGATGTGGCAATCGTAGGCGCGGGAATAACGGGAATTACGGCGGCCTATCTCCTTAGTAATGCAGGCTATAAGGTCACTCTGCTGGAGGCAGGAGAGATTCTAACCGGAACTACCGGATTTACCACTGCCAAGATCACTGCCCAGCACGGGATGATCTATCATGATCTGCTGAGTCATTTCGGTGAGGAGCAGGCGCGGGCTTACTTCCAATCTCATAGTGAATCGCTGGAGTGGATCCTTGCCACAGCCGGAGAGCTTGATCTGTCCTGCGGAATTCATCGTGAGTCCGCCTATCTTTATGCCGATCAGGGAGACGAAAAAGCGCTGAAGCAGCTTGAAAAGGAGTTCAAGGCTTACGAGAAGCTGGGTCTGCCGGGAGAATGGCTGGACCATGTTCCGCTGCCGCTGATGGCCGGAGGAGCCATTAAGCTGGCGGGGCAAGCACGTTTTCATCCTCTGGAATACCTTAAAGGGATGCTGCTGGCTGTCCTCGACAAAGGCGGCGTTGTCTACGAGCACACCACGATCGGCGAAAAGGTGGACAAAGGCGACCGCCTCACGCTGTACACCGAAGGCAGCGAGCATCAAATCCGCTGCCGTCATGCCATCTCCGCCTCCCATTTCCCGTTCTATGATGGAGGCGGGCTATACTTCACACGCCTGCATGCTGACCGCTCCTATGCTCTGGCAATCGAGCCGGAAACGGACTTTGAGGGCGGCATGTACCTCAGCGCCGGAAATCCTACACGGTCTCTGCGTGCCGTGGAATGGGGCGACAAGAGACTTGTGATTGTCGGCGGAGAGAACCACAAGACCGGACAGGGGATCTGCACCTTCGGCCACTATGAGAAACTGGAGCTGTTCGCCGGAGAATTGCTGGGGATTAAGCAAATCCCCTTCCGCTGGTCAGCACAGGATCTCGTTACGCTGGATAGAGTCCCTTACATCGGACGGGCAGGAGAGGATGAAGAGATCTATATCGCCACCGGCTACGGTAAATGGGGTATGACCAGCGGGACGCTGGCTGCACGTATGATCGCGGATCAGATTCAGGGGAAGACGAATCCATACAGCAGTCTGTACGATCCTTCCCGCTTCAAAGCGAACCCCGGCATCAAAAACTTCATTGTACAGAACGCCAATGTCGCCAAAGAGCTGGTAGCCGGAAAGGTTGAGATTATCCGCAAAAAGACAAGCGATCTTGCGCCGGATGAGGGCGCGGTTGTCTTTCATGACGGCAAACGCGTCGGTGCCTACCGTGACCCCGAAGGCCAGCTGCATCTGGTAGACCGGACCTGCACCCATATGGGCTGTGAATGCGAGTGGAATGACGGCGAACGTTCCTGGGACTGCCCTTGTCACGGCTCCCGCTTCTCCTATGAGGGTAAGGTGCTGGAGGGCCCGGCTACAGTGCCACTTACGAAGCTTACGCCGGAAAAGTGATTGTCCGCTTCCGCTCAGGTATAATAGGGTTGTAAAGGAACCTCAATAATAGAGCGATAGGGAGCGTGAAGAAAAGTCATGGATTTAAGAGGAAAAAGTATTGTGATCACAGGTGCCGGCAAAGGAATCGGCAAAGCATTAGCGATGGCATTAGCCAAGGAAGGTGCAAACCTGGGCCTGATCTCCAGAACATCTGCGGATCTGGAGGCACTGAAATCTGCCTTGACCGAAGTCTATGATGTCAAGGTAAGCATTGCTGTAGCCGATATTTCTGTACGTGAAGAGGCGGAGCGGGCCGTTGTCTCGCTGCAGCATGAGCTTGGTGCCTTCGATGCACTGATTAATAATGCCGGGATCGCCAAATTCGGCACTTTCCTGGAGATGGATCCGGCTGACTGGGAGAAGCACATGGAGGTCAATCTGTTCGGTACCTATTATGTTACCCGTGCAGCTCTGCCGGCCATGATTGAGCGCAGCGGCGGTAACATCATCAACATTTCCTCCACAGCCGGTGAACGCGGTTTTGCCACCGGTTCGGCCTACTGTGCCTCCAAATTTGCCCTCATGGGCATGACTGAAGCACTTGCCCAGGAGGTGCGCAAGCACAATATCCGGGTCGTGGCGCTGACGCCAAGCACGGTTAATACGGGTCTGGCCGAAAATGCGGGCCTCAAGATCGGCGATGAAGACCGGATGATGCAGCCGGAGGATGTAGCCGAACTGACCTTAGCGGCACTGAAGCTGCCGGACCGCGTATTCCTGAAAACCGCAGGCATCTGGACGACTAATCCGCAATAAATTAGCTTAGCTTAGCTGATACTTTGCGATACTTTGACTTTGAGGGGGAACTGCAATTATGCTGGTCGTCACCAATACAATAAAGGTCAAGGAAGGCCACGGGGCAACACTGGCCCAGCGTTTTGGAGTGGCAAACGGTGTACAATCCATGCCCGGCTTTGTCCGGCTGGAAGTATGGCACAGTGCCGCCAAAGAAGGCGTAGAAGAGCTGAAAATCTGCACCGTATGGGAGAACGAGGAAGCGTTCAAGGGCTGGACAGCCAGCCCCGCCTTCCGCGAATCACACCGCGGGGCAGGCGGAAATGAAGTCATCCTGGGCGCTTCGCTCGACAAATATGAGCTTGTAATCAGCCGCCAGCCGGAGCAATAAATATCCTCCTGCATACCGCAGCAGGTTAATACAAGAACAGGAACAGGGATGCCAGCCTTAGACCTTAGGTCTAAGCGAAGGCATCCCTGTTTGTTGTTCAGGCTTAAGCTGCAGCCTTAATAATGTTCATCGGCGCTGGCAGGCAGCGGTTTCTCCAGCTCCTGATGCTTGCCGGGCCAGAATGCCAGGCGGCCAAAGAGCACGGTAATCGCCGGCACCAGAAACGGCCGGACGATGAAGGTGTCCAGCAGCACCCCGATCGCGGTAATGATGCCAAACTGCACCAGTACTTGAATTGGCAGGCTAGCAAGGACAGCGAAGGTTCCTGCCAGGATAAGCCCGGCAGAGGTGATGACCGATCCGGTTTCATTAACCCCTTCGGCAATCGCCTGCTTCAGTGGCATCCGTTTGCGCTTCTTCCAGATGTTAGAGATCATGAAGATATTATAATCCTCACCGAGTGCAACCAGGAAGACGAAGGAATATAGCGGAATCGATCCCTGAATCGCATCGGCCCCCAGTACATAGTGAATGATAATCCAGCCGAGCCCAAGGGCGGAGAAGAAGGACAGAATGACGGTTGCCACCAGGTAGACGGTTGCCGTCACCGACCGCAAATAGATCAGCAGCAGCAGGGTAATCATTCCGATGACCACCGGTATGATCAGGTCGGTATCGCGTTCACCCAGCTCTTTGGTGTCATACTGGGTTGCCGTCTGCCCGCTGATCCATACACTGTCTTCCGCATGATCCAGGCCTGATTCAGCCAGCGCCTGCTCAGCTGTTTTCAGCAGCGCCGGAATATGGCTCATTGCCTCAAGTGAATACGGATTGCTCTTGAACTCAATATCAAAGCCTACAATATCTTTATTAACCGCACCCTGCTGCGGGTCGGATACCGTATCTATATAGGATATCCCGCCCAAAACAGACTTGAAATCCTCACCGCTTACTTGTCCTTGTGTATCAATGATCAGCTTGGCCGGCGCCAGCTCTCCGGGGGAGAATTGCGTGCCGATCAGATCAAAGCCTTGCCGGGATTCCATATCCTCCGGAAAAGAAGACAAAATATCATAAGTGAACTTAATCCCGCTGGAGAAGGAGGCCAGAATGCCAAGGCCAATAATGGTTACCGCCACAATCGTCCATGGACGGGAGACTACCAGGCCGCCGATTCCCTTTTTGCGGGTCTTGGGCTTTGGAGCCGGTTTGCCTTTGGCTCTTGCGCGCTCTGCTTCCATCTGCGGTGTGCGCGGCACAAATGGGAAGAACGACATCCGCCCGAAGATCGCCAGCAGTGCCGGCACCAGTGTCAGGCTGGCGATACCCATGATGAGAATGGATACGCTGAACGGAATTGCAAAGCGGTGATAGGCTCCATACTTTGCCAGCAGCAATGCAAACAGCGCAAGCACGACCGTGAAGCCGCTCATCGCAATCGCTCCGGAAGAATGGGTAATCGCGCTAAGCAGTGCGCGCCCTTTGTTCTCTTCCACTTTAAGCATCTGGCGGAACCGCGAGATCAGGAAGAGGCAATAGTCGGTTCCCGCGCCGAACAGCAGCACCGTCATGATCGACACGGCCTGGGAATCAACCGTAATCCAGCCCTCCCGGGCCATAAGTCCAAGCAGCGGACTGGTAACACCATAGGCAAATCCTACTGCTATAAGCGGAATCAGCGCCAGAATCGGCGAACGGTAGATCAGCAGCAGGAATACAAGCACAAGAACGACTGTCGCAATCAATAGGGAGACGTCCGCGTCCTTGAACAGCCCGGTTGCATCAATGGAGATTCCTACAGGACCGGATACCCGGAGGCTTAGTTCACTCCCGTCCACTTTGGCGGCCGCCGGATCATTTCCGGTCTCCTTACTAATCACCGATTTCATTTCCGTTATCGCTTCACCCAGCTGATCACTGTCTGCAGCCTTGTCAAAGAGCACCGGAGTGACCAGAGTACTGCGGTCCTCCGACAGTGAAGCCTGCAGCGCCTGCGGCGGCAGCTGCCCGAGCGGCGGCACATAATTCTGATGCGGAAGCGGCTGCTGCTCCAGCTTGCCGTATACCGCAATGATATGTACTAGATCCTCCTCTGATAATCCGCCTTCCCGATGCCATACCAGCAGTGCCGGGACACCGCTGCCGCTTGGAAACTCCTGCTCTGCAACAGCAGCTGCCCTGACGGACTGAGCAGTTTCGGGAAGATTTTGCGCATTGTTCAGTACCTGTGAATTTACGGAAGGCCACAGAACTGTAAGTATCCCCACCAGCACAATCCATATCAGCAGAGTGATCCATTTGGTAGTACGGCCTGCCACCCATTTCCCGTAGCCCGACATTTTAATCAATCCCTTCTTTACCCCGGTCTTCAAAAATGAGCCGCGGGTCATTTTATTACCCTTATCATATATACCCTAAAATTTTTAAGCAAATCTTTTTTTATACTGATACAAAAAACGCCCTTCTGTTCTTAGTAGTACAAGTCTACTGTGAGCAGAAGGGCGTGAGTCCTTACGGTAACTATTCTAATGAAATCGGGTTAGGCGGCTCTATCTTTAGCCTGCATCCGGCAGGTCATCGCCTGAGAATTGGCTGTTATAGAGATCGGCATAGAATCCGCCCTGTTCCAGCAGCTCGATATGCGTACCTTTTTCAATCACACTGCCCTGGTTCATCACCAGAATGAGGTCCGCGTCGCGGATGGTTGACAGACGGTGGGCAATAACAAAGCTTGTTCTGCCGGTCATCAGCGTCTTCATCGCGTTCTGGATCTGCACTTCAGTCCGGGTATCTACGCTGCTGGTCGCTTCATCCAGAATCAGAATCGAAGGATCAGCCAAAATTGCCCGGGCAATGGTCAGCAGCTGCTTCTGCCCTTGTGAAATATTGGAGGCTTCCTCATTCAGAATCGTATTGTAGCCGAGCGGAAGTGTACGGATAAAATGATCAGCGTGCGCAGCTTTTGCAGCCCGGATAACATCGGCTTCGCTCGCACCTTCCCGGCCATAAGCGATATTGTCGCGGATGGTACCATTAAACAGCCAGGTATCCTGCAGCACCATGCCGAATTTGCTGCGCAGCTCACTGCGCTTCATGTCGGTAATATTCACGCCATCGATGATAATCTCTCCGCCGCTAATTTCATAGAACCGCATCAGCAGGTTGATCAGCGTCGTTTTACCAGCACCGGTTGGTCCTACAATCGCAATCGTCTGTCCGGGACTGACATCAATGTTCATGTCTTCGATCAGAATCGCATCCGGTTTGTATCCAAATTTCACATGGCGGAACTCCACAGCACCTTCATCCGCGCCTTTGGCCTGCTTCGCCAGAGAGGCTGAAGTCTCAGGCACTTCCTCTTCTTCATCCAGCAGTTCAAAGACACGCTCTGCTGAAGCAATCGTCGATTGTATAATGTTGGCGATATTCGCTGTTTGGGTAATCGGCATTGTAAACTGGCGCGAATATTGGATGAAAGCCTGAATATCACCGACTTCAATAACCTTCTTGGTAACAAAAATCCCGCCGACCACACAGACCAGCACATACCCTAGATTACCGATGAACATCATCAGCGGCATGATCATTCCGGACATGAACTGGGAACGCCAGCCGGAGTTATAGAGGTCTTCATTGATTTTGTTGAACTCGTTAAGCGACTGCTGCTCACGGCCGAAGGCTTTTACAATCCGGTGACCGGTATACATTTCCTCCACGTGGCCGTTTAACTGGCCGAGCGATTTCTGCTGGCCGATGAAATAGCCCTGGGAACGTTTGGTGATCATCATAATAACTGCAAAGCTAAGCGGCAGGGTAACTATGGTGATCAGAGTCAGCCAAGGGCTGATCGTCAGCATCATGATGATAACGCCGATAATGGTCACAATGGACGTAATCAGCTGGGTTAAACTCTGCTGCAGCGTTGTACTGATATTGTCCACATCATTGGTTGCGCGGCTGAGTATTTCCCCATGGGTCCGGGAATCGAAATATTTCAGCGGCAGGCGCTCCAGCTTGCTGTTGATCTGCTCACGCATATCGAACACAACCTTCTGTGCAACGTCAGCCATCACATATTGCTGGATATAGCTGAACAAAGCGCTAAACAGGTATAGACCGCCCAGAATAAGCAGAATTTTATTCACATAATCAAAATCAATCGCAGCTCCCGGGACACCCATCAGCAGTCCGTAAGCTCCTTCGAACAGCTTGGTTGTAGCTTTACCCATGACCTTCGGGCTGAAAATACTGAATACAGTACTGGCTATGGCCGTAATAAACACGATAAGCAGCTGCACCTGACGGGGCCGCAGATACGTGATCAGCCGGCGGAGCGTGCCCTTGAAATCCTTGGCCTTCTCCGGAGGCATTCCCATGCCGGGTCCGCCGTGGCCTGGTCCAAAGCCGCCGCCTCGGCGGGCCGGGGGCTTCACTTGCCGATTTTGCTCACTCATGCTATTTCCTCCTCTGACAACTGCGAGGATACGATCTCGCGGTACACTTCACTATTCTCCATCAGCTCGCGGTGATTGCCGATTCCGGCAATGGTACCCTCATCGAGTACGATAATCCGGTCGGCGTCCATAACCGTGCTGACCCGCTGGGCAACAATCAGCACCGTTGATTCCGTCGTCTCCTCTTTAAGTGCAGCCCGCAGCTTAGCGTCCGTCTTAAAGTCAAGTGCGGAGAAGCTGTCGTCAAACAGGTATACTTCCGGTTTTCTTACCAGAGCCCGGGCAATGGAGAGCCGCTGCTTCTGGCCGCCGGAGACATTGCTGCCGCCTTGGGCAATCTCCGAGCCAAAGCCATCCTTCATCGCCGAGACGAAGTCGTAGGCCTGCGCTACCTTAGCTGCATGAATAACCTCTTCGTCGGTAGCGTCATCTTTACCGTAGCGGATATTCTCGCTGATTGTTCCGGTGAACAACACCGCCTTTTGCGGGATATAACCGATCTTGCTGCGCAGATCCTCCTGCGTCATCTCACGGACGTCCACCCCATCCACCCGTACGGCGCCTTCAATGACATCATAGAATCTCGGAATCATGCTGAGCAGTGTAGATTTACCTGATCCGGTACCGCCGATAATGGCTGTAATCTCACCGGGGCGGGCGCTGAAGCTGATCCCGGACAGGGCCGGCTGCTCCGCTCCTGGATAGGAGAAGGACACGTTGTCGAATTCGACAAAGCCATGCATGGCATCACGTCCGTCTTTTTTGGTGGCTGTAGCTGTAGTCTGAAGCTCCCCTCTGGTCGGGTCATTGATCTCAGGCTGCATATCGAGCACTTCGTTAATTCGCAGTGCGGAAGCAGAAGCTCTGGGAATCAGCACGAACATCATGGATACCATGATCAGGGAGAACATAATTTGCATCGCATATTGAATAAAAGCCATCAGCGAGCCGACCTGCAGGTCGCCGTCACCAATCCGGATACCACCGTAGTACAGAATGCCAATCATCGAAAAGTTCATAACAAGCATCATGACAGGCATTAATCCGGCCATGATTTTGTTAACCTTAATGGCCGTTCCCGTCAGATCCTGGTTGGCTGCACTGAACCTTCTGTTCTCATGATCGATCCGGTTAAATGAACGGATAACACGGATACCGGTCAAATGCTCGCGCAGCACACGGTTCAACGTATCCAGCTTGACCTGAATCGCTTTGAACAGCGGCAGCCCCTTCATCCCGATGAAGAAAATCGCGCCAACGAGCACCGGAATTACAACTACAAAGATCAGGGACAGCTTGGCATCCTCCGACACCGCCATAATAATCCCCCCGATCATCATCATCGGAGCACCGACCATCATGCGGAGCATCATCGTCAATACGGTTTGTACCTGAGTAATATCGTTAGTTGTGCGTGTAATCAGTGAAGCTGTACCGATTTTGTCAAATTCATGCAGCGTAAAATTCTCTACATGTTTGAACATTTTCGATCGGGTGTTTCTCCCGAAGCCTGCGGCTACCTTCGCCGACAAATAACTGGCAATCACGGAGCAAAGCGCACCGCCGCCTGCCACAAGCAGCATATAGGCACCGATTTTCCAGATATAATCTCGGTCGCCATGTACGATTCCTTTATCCACGATGTCGGACATCAGGGTTGGAAGATACAAATCACCCATGGATTGCAGAAAAACAAGGATTAATACAGCTGCAACGCCCCACCGAAAGGGCTTAAGTCCTTTTAACAATTTAATCAAGCTTCTCATCTCCGTTCATTTGTAACCGATCTAAGTCAGGGCGCGGATTATTTTCTATAAACTCATGTACCTTCAGCAAGAGATCCGCCAGAAGGGTGCTCTCTTCCTCACCCAGATATTCCACCAGCTTGTTCAGGGAAGCATCCATGTGCTCTCTCGCTTTTCTTGTGATCACTCTGCCCTGCTCCGTCAGCCGGATGCGCACCACTCTCCGGTCAGAAGGATCCGGCTGTCTCTCGACCATGTCCTTGGCCTCAAGGCTGTTGATAAGCTGCGTAACTGTGGGAGGCGTTATCCCCAGCAAACGGCTGATTTCGGATACTTTGAGCCCTTCCTCCGCAGAACGCGATTTTCTTGCAAGGCATATCAGTAAAGTCATTTCACTCGGCTTATGCCCTTCAACAGCCTGATGCACATGTGCTTTACGCAGCTGCCGTAGAGCCATAAACAGCTTTTGTGCGACTGGATTTTCATTGTTTATCCCAATGCTTCCCATCCCCTTATTTTACTTAGGTTAACTAATAATTAAATGCAATATTAATTAGGTAACCTAATTATATTTTCAATATAATTCTTTGTCAAACCTTGAATGCGCTATCAAATATTACGGAATGACGAACAAATCAGCAGCATTGCAGCACACCAAAACTCCCCCGCCGGGGGCGGAGGAGCGCTTTGTTTAATTCATTTAAGAGCCCCGCTTAGAAGGAACGCTCTGCCATGGCAGAACGTCGTTCCCTGCTGGCAGCCAGATCCTGATGTTTTCTTAGTCCTTTAAGGAGTTCACTGTACCGCAGCAGCTGCTGTCCGTCCGCTCTCTCGCGGCTCTCTTCAAATAACGTTACACATTCGAGGATGTCCTTGGCGCTGTTAAGCTGAATGGCTGCCCTGAGACATTGCAAAATATAATCAATCCCACGCGTATATTGGCTACGTTCTGAATAGTATAAAGCCAGCTGATACCCGAGCCGGTAGATCCGTTCAATGTTGAGACGGTCCTGAAGCTGTTCAAACCGGGCCATCTCCGCCGAAAACTGTTCCAGTATATGATCTACTGAATAACCGAAACGGTTGGCAGCCTCCAGAATACTCACCAGGCCGGGCAGAATCTCACTGGGCTGCTTCGCCATATATGCTGTATACTCCGGCAGAACCGTAAAATTACCCACCTGCATTTCCAGGGTAAAGCTGTTGCCAACAGCAAAGGAACGGAAAGCATCGACGATGCGCAGCCCCTCTTCATCCAGGAGTTCAAACCAGCCCAGGTCAGCATACATAGCCGTAAACTTTTGGGCTTCTTCATATTTCCCCTGTTTGGTGAGTGCTGTCGCCTTCATCAAATGTCCATGGGCATAATACAGCACGAGCGGCCGCAGCAAATGTAACTCTTCCGTACGTCTGCCCGTCTTCTTCCGCAGCTGCTCCCGGTAAATCCCGTCGGCCAGTGCCCTCAGCTCATCCGTGTATCTCTCCATGTCTGACCACCGGTGCAGCGTGAAGCAGACATTTGCCAGCTTAAGCAGCCCGTCCAGCTGCAGATGTTCTGGAATACGGCCGCGGAACGGCTCAAAGGTGATGACCGCCCGCAGCATTTCCTCCATATCCACAACAGACTCCAGCGATTTGAAGATCCGGTACTGGCTGATGGCCAGACGTTCAGAAGAGCTGTCCTGCTCCTGTTCAACAATGATTTTATAAAAGTCCTTTGCATCCTGAATCTTCCCGCCGGCAAATAATTTCTCCGCTACCGAGTAGACCACATCCAGCGGCTTGGGATATTCCATGATTCTGTTTAGTATGTCATCCACACACTGCTGTTTACCGGTTTCCACACAACGGATTAAAAAGGGCTCCACCCTGCGGCGCGAGACCTTGTCTTCGCTGAAGCATTCATCTACATAAAGGGTATAGAACCACCCTTCCGGGAATCCAAAGGCCTTCGTAAGTGCATCCAGCTGTCCCAGGGAAACCGGCTTAGGCGGATTGCCGTGAAGAATGGCGCTCAGACTCCCCCGGTTGAGGCCGGATACTTTCGCAAATGAGGCGAGGTTATACCCGGAGCGGAATAGATTATTCTCAATTTCGGAGCGTAATGTTGTCAGTTTCATCTCCACCCGGCACCCTCCTCAGCGGCTTAAATTAACTCTTCTATTAATTGCCATTATAGGGGATGACTATTGAAAGCACAACAAAAGGGCCCCGCTTCAGCGGGACCTTCATTATAAAAACATAAATAATTTTAATGGTTTATCCTGGTAAAGCAGCGAAGGAATGGCACCTAATATCTCTATTACAAAATTCAGGCTGCAGCTGCAGTAAGCATTACTGCTGGAAGGCTGCTTTGCTTCTAATCCGCTTGCTTTTGGTGATTTTCCCGTACGGGACGTCTTCATTCTGGCGGCTCCGCAGACTCTCCATCATTTTGTTCTGGGCCAGGACAATGTATCCGTCCAGCCGCTGGCTGAGCTCCACAACCGTATGGTCGCTGAGGCTGCGTTCCTGCGCTACCTCCAGCAGCTCGCTTCTAAGGCTCTCTATAGTAATAAATAACTCATCTTCTCTATAATCTCTTCTAGGCTCTTCATGGGAAGTCCGGTAAAAATTCACGTTTAGTCACCTGCCCTCTATCAACTTCTCCACTATCATAAGGCATGATGCCAAAAAACATATTTTGAAAAAAAAGAAAAAATTGTCGAAGATATTACAAGTGTAAATTTACATTTATTCATTTTTTCCCGCTTGCTCCGGGGGAAGATAACGTTCCCCAAGCACGCGCATGGCAAAAGCAATCCATTCCTTCGCTGCGAAGGATAGATATCGGTCTCTGCGCCAGATCATGCCAAGCTGCCAGGGAATGACCGGGTCTGTCAACGGAATGACCGCAATCCGTGTACGGTCCATATCCCGGCAGATCGTCTCCGGCAGTAAAGCGATACCCATGCCGGCTGCCACCATCCGGCTGATTAAGTCCCATTGCGAGCTCTCGTAGACGACCTTCGGCTGAAAACCAGCCTTCACGCATTCCGTAATAATCCGGTCATGCAGGGCAAAATCCTCGCGGAACAGCACAAACTCCTCCGCCTCCAGCTCCTTCAGGGCAACAAACTCCGCACCTGCCAGACGGTGCCCTACCGGCACCAGAAGCTCCAGCTTCTCTTCCACAAAAGTAAAGCAGTGAAATTTAGCCGTATTTACAGGAAGCACAATGGCCCCGATATCCAGCAGGCCCGTCTCCACGTCATCTTCTACTTTTTTGGCTCCGTCTTCATGCAGGCGGATGGTCACGTCCGGATAACGCCGGTGGAACTCCCCGATGACCGCAGGGAAAAAACTTGCCCCCACCATGGGCGGCAGACCGATACGGATATGGCCACGCTGCAGATTGCGCAGACCGTCCAGCTCAGAAGAGAGGCTTACGAAGGACTCTACAATATTTTGCGCTTTTGCCAGCAGGATCTCACCCGCATCGGTTAATCTTATGCTTTTGCCTTCACGGTAAAAAAGGTCCGCCCCAAGCTCTTCCTCCAGATTGCGGATCATTTTGCTGATCGTCGGCTGGGTAATAAACAGGGATTCTGCCGCTCTGGAAAAGCTGTTCAGCCTTGCCGCCTGCACAAAATACTGCAGCTGTCTGATTTCCATATCTTCACCTCATATATAGACAAAAGGAATGTTACTTATTCGTTATATTCATTTTACCTATGAAAATAATTGTTGTAAACTTTCATTAGAATGAAAGGAGCGAAGCCTTATGAAAAAAATAACTTTAGGCTTGCTGCAGGTTGCCGGACTTACGGCCTTCTCCATGCTTATTAATACCCTAACCCCTATGCTGCATATTCCCATTCCCGGAAGTATCATCGGGATGATCATTTTGTTTCTGCTGCTGGAATCCGGTACGGTCCGCTTGAATTGGGTCGAGGTCGGTGCCTCCTGGCTGCTAGCTGAACTGCTGCTGTTTTTTATTCCCTCCGCTGTGGGAGTGATGAAATATTCAAGACTGCTTGAGGCAGACGGCCTTCAGGTGCTGGCGGTGGTCCTTGTCGGAACCTTTGCCGTCATGGCCGGATCCGGACTGCTTACCGGCGCAATTTATAAAGTAAAGGAGCGTAGAGACTCATGATTACAGGAATGCTTCTGCTCAGCCTCACGCTGCTGGTCTATCTGCTGGCGAAACGGATCTATACTTCCACCGGCAAAATGTATTTTTCTCCGCTCATCATCACCCCGCTGATTATGATCAGCATCCTGCTGGTGACGGGAATTCCTTATGACTCTTACAATGCGGGGGGCCAGTGGCTGACTAAGCTGCTGCAGCCGGCGACTATCGCCTTTGCGATCCCACTACATAAAAACTTCAGGGTGCTCAAAAAGCACGCCGCCGAAATTGCGGCTGGCGTGCTGTCAGGTACGGTAATTGCCGTTCTTTCTTCCATGCTGTTGGCCAAATGGCTGCATTTAAGCGGTGAACTGGCTACCAGTCTTGTGCCCCGGTCGGTAACTACACCGATCGCCATGAGCATCTCGCAAAGCATCGGCGGTGTCCCGAGCATCACGGCTGTTTTTGTCATCCTGACCGGTGTACTGGGAACAATGATGGGACCTTCCGTACTTCGCCTCTTCCGCATTGACAATGAAATTGCGCGCGGTGTATCGCTGGGAACCGCTGCGCACGGTACCGGTACCTCCAAAGCCTTCGAGCTCAGCTCTCTTACCGGCACCATCTCAAGTATAGCTATGATTCTGACAGCGCTGTTCTCCATCGGCCTTGCGCCTGCGCTGCTCACTGTTTTCCTCCACTAGGCCGATCCCGCTTGGGCCACAGCCCTGCTGATCCGTAATACGGATTAGCAGGGCTTTTTTTCTCTTAGAGCTTCACCGGCAGCCCGCTCTGCGCAGAATCAAAAGCTGCGCAGGTCACTTTCAACGTCTTATAGCCATCCTCATAATCACTCAGAATACGCGAACGGTCTCCGGTCCGTACCGCATGCAGGAATGCTTCGCTCTCCGTCAGGTAGGGATTCCCTGTGCTCGCATATTCTTTACTGTCGCCGCTGCGCGTTTCCAGCAGACGTTCGGGATTCCAGTCCAGCAGCCCGTTGTCATTGTAGAAGCTGATGCCGCAGCGGCCCACCCCGCCCGGCAGCACGCAGGTATTGGAGATGTTCGCGATAATCCCGCTTGCCAGCTTCAGCGATACTGTGCCGACATCGGACACGGTCACTCCTTCATGCCGCTCATGCATGATCCGGTTGCCGAACAGCCCGTAGACCTCTGTTACTTCACCGGCCAGATAGCGCAGAAGGTCCACGATATGGGTGGTCTGTTCCGTAAATTGTCCGCCGGACTGCTCCTGGTTGCGCCACCAGGCTACGCCCGGCATATCGCCCATCCATTGTCCGACGATCATGCCTACCTTATCGCCTTCCAGTGCCGCCTTCAGCCGCTGGATATTCTCCTGATAGCGGAAGTGATAGCCCACCGAGGTCAGCAGATTATGCTCCTTGATATCCTGCAGGAGGCTGGCCGGAATTTCCGTGCTCGAGCCCAGCGGCTTCTCGATGAAGAAAGGAATCTCACGTCTGATCAGCGCCCGCTCTATGGCCCCGTGTGATTGCGGAGGCACACAAATATAGACCGCGTCCAGCTTCTGGGCATCCAGCATATCCGTGATTTCCCCATAGCCTTCGGCCCCGTAAGGCCGGGCCATCTCCTCACCCTTGGCCTGGCTGCTGCCGCATACGGCTTTGAGCGTCACATCCTCCATTCCCGCCAGCAAATCCGCGTGTACTTTGGAGAACCAGCCGGTACCTACGATTCCGATATTAAGTGTCATTTTGTTCCCTCCTGTGGTCGCTATATAATACGGGCAGGAAGTCTAATGGACCGGCTTAGGGCGAAACTGCGGGGAATGTTTGGACTTCCGGCCGCTGTTGTCTGCAGATGTTTTGAATTATACCGCTACCAGCAGATAACATCTGCAGACAAAGGCGGACGCTATCGCTCCTCCAATTCCAAACTTCCCCTCCGTTTCTACCGCCTATCCATGCAAGTTCCTAAAGCCCACCTTATATAGTGGATTGTTTATTCCCTCTAATCTTCTAAAAACTATCTTCTACACCATATTACATATAGTTTGTCTCATATCAGTATAAGCGCTTACGTCATGACAAGGTAGTCCCGCCACTCCTCAGGAAGCAGCCCCCGGTAAGGTTGCTGGAGGAACCGGTCATCCGCCAGTATAATCGTTCCGTTGTCACTCTCGCTGCGGATCAGCCGGCCCCCCGCCTGCAGCACCTTGCACATGCCCGGGTAGACATAGGCATAATCGAAGCCGTTCTTACCCTGGGATTGGAAATACGCGCGCAGCAGGTTACGCTCAAGCCCTACCTGCGGCAACCCGACACCTACGACCATTACACCGTTCAGGCGGTCGCCCGGCAAATCAACCCCCTCCGAGAAAATCCCGCCCAGCACGGCGAAGCCAAGCAGGGTCTGCGGATTCTCCGGGCGGAAGGAGGCAAGGAAGCTCTCCCTGTCCGGTTCGCTCATACCGGTGCTTTGCACAAGCGTTGAGACCTCCGGATATTTCTCGGTAAACAGCGCATATACATTCTGCAGATAAGCATAGGAAGGGAAAAACACGAGATAATTGCCTTTACGCGCAGTCATTCCCTTCAGCGCATCACAGAGCGGGAACAGGGAATCCTCCCGGTCCCGGTACCGCGTGGAAACCGGAAGCACGGATACCTGCCATTGTTCCTTATGAAAAGGCGAAGGAACCATCAGGCTGTAATCCTCCTCCCGCGCCCCCAGCATGTCCCTGTAATATGAGAGGGGGGACAGCGTTGCCGAGAACAGAATCTGGCTGCGGAAGCTTTTGCCCATTTGCTGCAGCAGGTAGGAAGGGTCCAGATTGAACAGCTTGAGATATACATCCCCGCGCTGAACCTCAGCATAAGTTATATACCGCTCATCGTAGGTTTTAAACGTGCGCAGCATGCCTTGTACTGAATAATACGTATCCAGCAGCCCTTCTCCATCTCCGTCTTCGTCTTCCCCGGGCGGTGCAAGAAGCGGCAGAGAGGGGGACAGCAGCTCAGTCTCCGCTTCCAGAGCAAAGGCCTCCAGTAAAGCCGGAAGCTCCTCCGGATAGCTGCTCCATTCCCCTTCACCTGCTTCACTGCAGCTTTTGCGCAAGCCGATGAAGAAGGCATTGACGGCTTTGGCCGCTGCGCTTAGGGCTTTATTACCCGATTTATACTGCCGCTGCAGCGTAAGAAACGGCGCCTTGGACAGACTTGCCGAATACATCTCACGCCCGCGGTCTACCAGATTATGCGCTTCATCCACCAGCAGGACTGTTTTCTTCTTCCGTTCCTCCGGCAGCCGCTTAAGGCTGATCCTGGGATCATAGATATAGTTATAGTCGCAAATGACCGCATCGCAGGCATAGGCGGCATCGAGCGAGAACTCGAACGGGCAGATCTCATGCTTCCTGGCATACGACGCAATAACCTCCTGTGTCATCAGAGTCTCATGCTCCAGCATATCCAGCAGCGCCGTATTAATCCGGTCATAATAACCTTCTCTATAGGGGCAGAACTCCTTGCTGCAGAGGCCCTCCTCACGGAAGCAGGCCTTGTCCTTGGCTGTAAGTGTAATGGCATGCAGATGCAGCCCCTGATCGACCAGCATAGCTATCGCCGCTTGGGCAGCCAGCCGGTTCACCGTCTTGGCCGTCAGATAGAACAGCCCGGCTGCTTTACCTTCCCCCAGCGCTTTCAGCGCCGGAAAGAGCGTAGACATGGTTTTGCCGATGCCGGTCGGTGCCTGTGCAAACAGATTGACGCCCTCCGAAACCGATTTATACACTGCAGCAGCGAAATGCCGCTGTCCCTCCCGGTAAGCGGGAAAAGGAAACGGCAACTGCCGGATGCTGATCTCCTTCTTGTTCCCGTGGCGGACCATCAGCTCTGCATAAGGAGCGTACTTGGCAACTGTATCCGCAGCGAAGGCGCACAGTTCCTCCCGCGTGACATTCCTGTACAGGCTCTGCTGCTCCTCACCGCCGCGCCGGACGTAGGTAAGCTTCACTTCTATACCGGATAGCCCCTGCTCAAGACAAATCATGTAGGCATACATAAGTGCCTGCGCCCAATGAACATCCCGTCCTGCGAAATCCGGCTCCAGCAGTTCGGCCGTAGATTTAATCTCTTCCACCGTAACGGACCCATTCTCTCCAGTTAACAGGCCGTCGCACCGTCCATCGATAACGAATAGAAGCCCTTCATGGGGAATCTCCGTCTTAAGGTAGACCTCCTTGCGGTCTCCTTCCTTATATTGCTTCTGGATATGCTGATGAATACGTGTCCCTTCTGCCATTGCCGCACCGCTGCGGAATCCCGGCTCCAGACTGCCGCTGCTGAACACATATTCCACCAAAGTCCTTACCGAAAGGGAAAATACCTCGTATTGCATATATAGAGTCCACCTCCATCATCCGCCTTGCCCTTTTTTTTGGGCGCAGGCAGTCATTTTCGTGTTTTTTTCCCTGTATACCCTCATTTGAGTACGTTAATCTCTGCTGCAGAGAGGCGCATCTGATCTTACGCATTCCACGGGGCTTATACGGCATTTCTGATTTTTGACATTCATCGGCAAGCGCTGCATAATAAGTTCTATTAATATGGAATTTTCTTGTCTTTGCGCTGCATCCTCCCAGCCGGGAAGCGGCGTTTCATCCCGTAGAAAGAAGGCGAAGCTGTGTCATCTTTGACAATTAGACGGTGGTTAGTCAAACCATTCATCTTTTTCACGATCATCTTTATCCTCAAAAGTTTCCTGGCCTGGGGCGTTATTTTCGGCGATTTGCTGTCCTGGAAATCTATAATTACTGAAATCCCTTTTGTCTGGGCCCTTTTTTGTCTTATTGAGGCCTTCGCCTCCAAACGGAAGCTCGGGTATTACATGCTGGTGAACCTGCTAGTTACCGCTATCTTTTTTGCAGCCATTATGTATTTCAAATATTATGGTGTCATTGTCACATACCATGCAGCCGAGCAGGTGAATCAGGTCACCGCTGTGCGCAACAGTGTATTTTCATTAATGGACCCGTATTATCTGTTGATTTTTGCCGATATCATTATTCTTGGTGCATACTTCTTCTTTAATAAAAAAGGCCGGGAATATAAAAAGGAAAACATCAACCGCCGCACCGGAACCTCAAAGTTCTCATACAGCCTGCTGTTCGCGGTGTCATTCGGACTGTGCTTGTTCAACATTCTGCCCAATAAGGCCAGTATGAATGAAATCAAGAAAGCCCAGGAAATGGGTCTCCTCAATTATGAGGCTTATACCATTTTTGCTCAAGACAAACCGGAACTGGTGAAGGCCAGTGAGATTACCCAGGATGTTATTAACCAGGTGAAGGGCATCGATACGGCAGCGGTCTCCCCGTTCCAGGGTACGGCCAAAGGCAAGAACCTGATTATCATCCAGCTGGAGTCCTTCCAGAGCTTTTTGCTGGGGCTCACGATCGACGGCAAGGAAATTACACCGAACCTGAACAGCCTGATGAAAGACAGCCTGTATTTCCCTAACTTCTATCAGATGGTAGGCCAAGGGAATACATCCGATGCTGAATTCGTCGTCAACTCTTCCTTTTATATTCCGCCGCAAGGTGCGGCTACAATGTCTTATGTAGATAAGGAGCTGCCGAGTCTGCCCCGTCTGCTGCAGGCGAACGGATATCAGACAGCGACCTTCCATACGAATGATGTAGAATTCTGGAACCGCGGCGAGCTATACAGCGCGCTGGGCTGGGAGCATTATTATGACCATAAGTTCTTCGGTGATGAGGATACCTTCTTCTTCGGGGCATCCGATGAAGTGCTCTACCGTAAAACAGCCGATAAGCTTAAAGAAATGGAAGGGGATGGCAAGCCGTTCTACGCTCAAGTGATTTCGATGTCTGCCCACCATCCGTTTACGATTCCTGCAGAGAAATATCAGATGAAGCTGCCGGAGCGTTATGAAGGCACTTTTGTCGGTGACTATGTCCGGTCCCAGAATTATGCCGACTATGCCTTTGGACAATTTGTTGAAGAACTCAAAGCAAACGGCCTCTGGGACAACAGTCTGATCATGGTATACGGAGACCATATGGGACTGCCGATATATTCGCTGGACCATGACGATAAGGAATTAATGGAGGAAATATACGGGCATGAATACGGGTATGCCGACATGCTTAACATTCCGCTCCTTATCCATGAACAGGGCAGCCTTGCGCCGCAGACACTAGAACAGGTCGGCGGAGAAGTCGATATTATGCCGACAGCAGCCAGCCTGCTGGGTGTACCCATGGGTGATACCATTCATTTTGGCCAGGACATCACCGCCCAGACTTACAATCTGCTGCCGCAGCGTTACTATCTGCCGACCGGGTCCTTTATCGCCAGTTCCGCACTGCTTATTCCCGGCAACAGCTTTGAGGACAACACGCAGTACACCCTTGCTGCCGGAGGGAAATCACCTGCCGGAACCGAAGATGAATACACCCGTGCGCTGAGATTACGCCAGCTGTCGGACAGCTATGTTACGCAGCTGCCGGATAAAGCGCCGGACAAAGAATAAGCTTAGGTAATAATTACACAAACAGCCACGCTCCAATGTTGGAGCGTGGCTGTTTGTTGTTTCAACGGGTATGAGCCGGCCGATTATCGTTCCTGCTTCTCCAGCAGCGTATAATATTCGGCAAAATTCTTCAATTCCTCCGGCTTTAAAATCGATAAGTGTTCGGTCAACAGAAGCAGCGACCGATAATGTGCTTCTTTGAGCAGTTCCTCGCCCTTCGTAGTAAGCGTCACACTGACGGCTCTGCGGTCATTCTCATCCGGAACACGGGTGATAAGCTCCAGCAGCTCCAGCCGGTCCAGCATGACGGTAACCGCGCTTGATTTTACCTCCAGCTTCTCGGCAAGCTGGATGACCCTCGCCTGCTTCTCTTGTGCAATGATATGCAGCAGATGGAACTGCGGAACAGTAAGGCCCATTTCTTTATGCAAAGACATCTGTGATGTGATTCTGCGTTGTACTCTCCACATGGATAATCCCAAGGATTCTACCAAAGGATCAATTTGCTGCGGCATTCCTTTCACTCCCAGTCCGTTTGTCCTGCATCTAGCGTATCATTTTTACAGCTAATGATTCAATGCTTTTTGTCTTTGGTATGACAAGTATCATTGCAAGGCTGCTTTTTTCAGACAAATTCGTTCTTTTTCGACACAAAAAAACTACATTTTATAGACCCAGCGATGCGCTATAATCTTAGCAGTGATAGCAATTATCATATAAAATTAACTATAGTCAGGGTTGGTGGTGCTAACAATGAAATTGGCAACAAAATTAACTTGGATGATGCTCATTGTATTACTTCTTGTCGGATCATCCATCGGGTTCTTCGGATACCGCGCTGCGTACAATCAACTAGATGAAGCTGCGGGTATTGAATTGGTAGGCTGCGCCAATATTACAACCGGCCTCGTTGACCCCGTTGACATAGCGGCTCTTGCCGCAGGAGACAACAGTAAACTTACCGCCATCGAGGATCGTATTGGCTGGATTAATGCGCATAAACCGATTTTCAAGGAAGCATTCATCCTCTCCTTGGACGGCAAAGTTCTTGCCGCAGATGCTAATTTCAAAAAGAGGGGATATAAAGCAGGAGACTCCTTTTATTTCTCAGAAAAAGATAAAGATATGATTACTACCATGAAGCATTCCGCATACTCCGAAGTTTATACATATCAAGGTGCCTCTCTTAAAACCGGCTACGGCCCCATCTATCAGGATCACGACCCAACCAAACCTATCATTGCACTCATGGCTATCAATTTCGACGGCTCCCTGATTCAGGAACGGACACAGGATATCATTGTTCAACCCTTTATTATCGGTATATCTATCCTGATCGTGGCCATCCTTGCAGCATACCTGTTCATTCGCCGCCTGGTAAGCCCGCTGACTAAGCTCTCCGGCTCCGTAAACACCGTAGCAAAGGGTGATCTTTCCCATGACCCGCTCCTGTTTGACCGCAAGGACGAGATTGGCACACTGGCCCGTGACTTCAATGAGATGACAACGAGTCTGCGCACGCTTATCACTCAGGTCAACGATACTTCCATGCTGGTGGCCTCTTCATCACAGGAGCTGTCCGCCAGTGCACAGGAGACGAACCGCGCTGGTGAGCACAGCGTTAATGTAACCCTCGAATTAGCCGACGGCGCTCATACCCAGCTGCGAAATTTGGAGGGAAGCTACCGGTCCGTTCAGGAAATGTCCCGGTTCATCACTGAGATCGCCAGCAATGCTGACAACGCAATGAATACGGCCGCCAGCAATGCCCTTAAGGCCCGTTCAGGCCGGGAATCCATGGATTCTACCACCTCGCAGATGCAGGTTGTCAGTGACAGCATCACTGACCTGTCCGAAATCATCGAATCCCTTGGCAGTCACTCCAAAGAGATCGAGAACATTGTGGGCACGATCGCCGGCATAGCGGAAGAAACAAATCTATTATCTCTGAACGCAGCCATCGAAGCTGCCCGTGCCGGAGAAGAAGGCCGCGGCTTTGCCGTAGTGGCCGGATCTGTACGCAAACTGGCGGAACGCTCCGCCCAATCCGCCGGCCAGATCGGCCAATTGGTCAGCCTGATTGTCACCCAAATGGACAAGGCCGGAGAGATGATGAAGCGCTCAACCGGTGAAATGGTGGAAGGCAGAGAGATGATTATGGCCGCCGGACAGTCGTTCTCCGAGATTGAACACTCCGTATCAGATATGTCCTCGCAGAGCCGGCAGATCTCGGAAACCGTACGCGAGCTGGCACTGATCTCCGAGGGACTCGTAGAAGCGATCCAGAGTATTGTGGCCGTCTCCAATCAGACCGCTGAGGGTGCAGAGACATTATCCGCCTCTTCGCAGCAACAGCTTGCCGCGATGCAGGAAGTGGAATCCTCTGCAGCCTTCCTCTCTTCGCTTGCGGAGAAGCTGCAGGTACTTGTCGAGAACTTTAAAATTTAGGATTTGTTAAAGGAAATCTTAATGAAAATGACCTTGGTTGAGGTTAAAGCCGCCGCTGCGGGGAATGTTTGGACTTCCGGCCGCTGTTATGTTTGGATTTCCTGATTGGAACCGCTGGCCGCGGTAGAAATCCAAACATAAAGGCGGACGCTACGCTCCTACAGTTCCAAACTTCCCCTCCGCCGCTCACACCTCAACATTTCATTTCAATTGCCTTTAAAGAATCCCCCTCTTTAAAGAGGGGGATTTAAAAAAGCAGCAAGTCCTCTTTCATCGGACTTGGCTGCTTTTTTTACTTTTAAGCCGTATTCTCAATAAACCACTGGCCCAGCTCATTCACCGGCATCGGGCGGCCGTAATAGAAGCCCTGCATAACCCGGCAGCCCAATGACTGCAGCAGCTCGATCTGCTCCGGTGTCTCCACGCCCTCTGCCACCACCTCCATATTGAGGTTGCTGGCAATGGCGATAATATTGCTGATAATCGCTTTTTTGGAGTGCATCTTACTCTTGCGGATGAAGACCTGATCAATCTTCAGCGTATTCACCGGAATCTCATCCAGATTGCCGAGTGATGAGAAGCCGGTACCAAAGTCATCTAGCGAGACTCGTACCCCAAGGGCCCGGAGTTTGGAGAGCTGGGCAACCGTCTCTTCCATATTGTTCATGGCAATCGATTCGGTGATCTCCAGCTCCAGGAAATGCGGCTCCAGCCCCGAGCGGATGAGCGCCTCTTCCACTACATCATACAGGCTGCCGCCTTCAAACATCCGCGCCGACATGTTGATGGATACAGGCACATTCGCTACCTCTGCCCGGTGCCACAGCTTATTTTGGCCGCACACTTCGTGCAGCATCCAGTAAGTGATCGGCACGATCAGTCCCGTCTCCTCGGCAATCGGAATGAATTCCGCCGGCGAGATAATTCCATGCTCCGGATGTCTCCAGCGCAGCAGGGCTTCAAGACCGACAGTGACATTCATGAGTGAATCCCACTTAGGCTGGTAGACTACCATAAATTCAGAACGGGCGAGTGCCCTGCGCAGATCCTTCTCCAGTGACATCCGCCGCACCTGATGGCGGTTCATCTCCTGGTCGAATACACTGAATTTATTCTTGCCGGAGTCTTTGGAGGTGTACAGCGCCGTGTCAGCGGCTTTCATAAGCGCAGAACGGTCTGTTCCGTGCACCGGAGCCATGCTGATCCCGATACTGGCCGTCACATACAGCTCGTTGCCCTCGACGCTGTAGGATTTCTTAATCTCCCGCAGAATATGCTGTGCCGCCTCCTGGGCATCCTCTATCCCGCAATCGGGCAGAGCGATCAGAAATTCGTCGCCGCCGAGCCGGAAGACCTTGCCTTTCATCGAGACACATTTTCTTAACCGGTCTGCGACCTCCTGCAGCAGCAAATCACCGACATCATGTCCGAGCGTATCATTAATCGACTTGAAGCGGTCCAGATCCACAAAAAACACCGCACCTGAATTCACCCCGAAAAACTCATCCTTGAAATAACGCTCCAGGCCATGCCGGTTCGGCAGCTCTGTCAGCGGATCATTATAGGCCATAATTTCCAGCACATGCCGGTCGAGGAAAACAGCCCCTCCGGAGATGGCGAGCATAAACAGGGCAACCAGCGAAACCCCGGTCAACAGGATAACATTCTCCATGGCAAATGGCTTTGTTCCAAGCCAGCTGTCAAGCTCCACGCTGCTCGCTCTTAGACTGATAAAATGCATGCCTGTAACAGCGCATCCGATGAATAATGCGGAGCCAAGCTTCCAGAAATTAAACTTCCCCTGTCCCCTGAATTTCCTGAATAAAAATATACCGACAGAAGATGCCAAGAGGGTGACGATGACGGAGATGCCTTGGGCAATTGGATTATAATGGAGATTACCTTCTGTCGCCAGAGTGGAAATGCCGGCATAGTGCATCGCCCAAAGCCCGGCCCCAAGCACAACTGCACCCAATGCAAGCCAGAACCTGCGGATTTTACGGTTGGAATGGGAAACCTGGGAAATCAGGTTAAGCGCTGAATAAGCCGCTATTACAGCAAGTGCAAAAGATAGTAAAACAATCCATGTATTATAGTGGGTTCCCATCTGATCCATAGTTGACCTCTTCACCGGTTATATTATCATTATCGCTGCAGCTCATTCTCAAGTATAAAAACCTATTTACGAATATCAGATAAATGGAAGAGTGTAGAAAGATTATAGAGTTCCATGAGAAGTGACTTTAGCTGTATTCTACCTTGTATTTGCTATACTGTCTAAGTAAATACTGGAACTTTGACCCTTTTTTTGCCGAAGGCAATAATTGTCCATATTTGTCAAAGCCCTATAGACGCAAGGTTGGAATCTGCCGCGGCCGCGAAGCAGCATCCGAGAACGAAACACTCCAGAGCCACCAGTTGGCGATTACCAGAATTGGAGCATAGATATAAATTCCGAACGGTATCAGAGTAACCAGATAATGAAGTCCTGCAAAAAGTATCAATATAAACAACTGCACAAACGCGCTCCCTGTAAAATCCTTCTGTCTGGCCGCACTGTACTTTTCAGAAAAAGGCAGTGCCTGCGGCAAAAGGCGAAAGCACAGTACGGAGTACACAAGCAGGGACAGCAGCACAATAATCAGATGCGGCACAAGCCGTACTCCGAACAGCCACAGGAATATTGCTGACTCTATAACAAAAAGCGGCAGCAGCAGCCGGAGAACGGCAGCCTTAAGCATGCCGCGGTAAACCGGAGCCGTCTCACGTATAGGAATAGCCTTATAAATCCACGCCGCTTTGTAGCTTGTCGAATATCGCAGCATTTGTACAGCGGTCATCATCAGCAGGGCACTGAAATAGATAAACAAAAAGCCTCTCGAGTTGCGGACGGCATCCATATTTCCGCTGCTCAGCGAGTTAAAGATGAAGATGAACGGCAGAATCAGGGACAGCCCGAAGGTAGGATATACCTTGAGCTTGAAATCCCGCTCATTACGCATCATCGACCAGGTGAAGCGGAAGAACATGGCCTCCTCTTTACTCCGGCAGACGATTTCTGACAACCGGCGAGGCAGGCGTCCGCTATCTTTCCCCCCAACTCCCTGTTCCGCAAGCTTCTGCAGGCTCCGCTCAAACAGCGGCATCAGTTTAATATAAACCGCAAGCAGTAATACAGGAACCACCAGCGCCATCACGGCCATTACCGTAAGGTTGTCTGAACGGGTCTCGCCAAGCAGACGTTCGAACGGGGATGCAAACCAGACAGGTGCAAGGAAATACTGCCACCAGGCCGGTTTAAAGGAAATGCTGAGATCCGCCAAATTGAATAGCCGGGAGATCAGCTGGTAACCCACCGTAATCCCGATGGACAGAATGATCTGTACATAATTAATGATGTCCTTCAGCTTTTCCCCGTCAAATACCCGTAGAATCAGCAAATAAATGAGGCCCGTAATCACCAGTATCAGGCAGTCCATCAGGATGATTTCCGCGGCATAGATGAGGAAAAATAGCACCCCCTGCTTAAATACGGAGAAAACCAGCGAAGGCCCCATAAGAGTCAGCGTTAACGTAAACAGATAGATCAGAATATGTAAGCTTTTCGCCATATTTAATGTCCGGCGGTTCACCGGTCTTACAAACAGGATGTTTTTATCCCGTAAATCCAGCATGACCGACGAAAAATCCGAGATCAGCGTAGTCGATATCATAAACATTGCAATCCCGAAGGTGATGCTCATTGAAAATAGATAATTACCCTCCGGTACCACAAAGGCGATCAGCACCAACCCGAGCAGCAAATAGATCCACTGTATCCGAAAAGGAGATCCCTCCGTATTCTGCTTACTTTCCTTCCCCCCTGCAAGCACAGTCGGTGTCCGCCTGCCGTCCATCGTCAGCTTAAGCTGGAGAATACTGCGCAGTACCGGGTAGTCGACTCCCATTCTCCGGAAACCGCCCTGCAGCCGGTCCAGCAGTTTCAGTACGAAAAATTCATTCATGCCGGGCACCTTCCCCTATGACCGCAACAAACTCGCCGGCAATATCCCGGTACTTATCAAATCCGGTCAGTTCATTGAAAATCCCTTCAAGTGACCCTTCCTTGCTCTGTTCCTTGAGCTCAGCAAAACTTCCGTCCGCCACAATATCACCGCCGTCAATCAGAATAATCCGGCTGCTGATCTTCTCAACGACATCCATAATATGCGAGGAGTAAAAGATAGTTTTACCCCTTGCAGCAAGTGAAGCAAAAATCTCTTTAACGATCATTACACTGTTGGCATCTAATCCGCTAAGCGGCTCGTCCAGGAACAAAATATCAGGATCATGCAGCATGCTTGAGATCAGCAGCACCTTCTGCTTCATTCCCTTGGAAAAGGAAGCGATCCGCATATCGTAGGCCCGTTCCAGATTCAGCAGTCCCATCAGCTTTTCGGCCTTGCTGTCTGCCTCAGCCCGCTTCATTCCGTAGAGCTCCCCGATGAAGGTCAGATATTCTCTGGCGGTCAGGCTGTCGTACAATTCCGCAACTTCCGGAACGTAACCGATCCGTCTTTTATAAGCAGCATCGCCGTCTGCGATATCCTTGCCAAAAATGCTCACTGTGCCAGTGTACCCTTCTACCAGGCCGAGCATAATTTTGACGGTCGTGCTTTTGCCTGCCCCGTTGGGACCGATATAACCGATAATTTGTCCGGGATAGACCGCAAGGTCGATTCCCCGCAGCACCATCCTGTCACTGTAGTTCATCCATAGGCCGGAAATCGAAATCACCGGTTCTTCCGCAAGGCTCATTAGAGAAGCTCCTCTCAGAATCTGTAATAGGTAACTTTATAGAAATTCCTTCAATAGTATTCCTATATTATCAAAATTTAACTCTATATATCTATTAGGTTTTATACCCTATAAGTCAGAATACAAAAAACCTCCATATCCGCAAGCGCAAGCGGAGACAGAGGTTTTTCAGGGACAACATCCTATAGCAGGCTGATCCGCTCGCGCCGCCGGGCAGATTCAAGACAGGCTTCAATCAATTTCATACTCCGGACCGGGTCATCCCCGGCAACAATAGGCTTGCTTCCAGAGACGGCTGCGGCAAAATCATCGGCCTGACGGACATACGGATTGGCACCGGTAGCCGCAAACCGGCTCACTTCCCCACCGGTATGCACGTAGAACTCGGCATCTTCGAATCTGGCATTGAACGGCATCGGAATCTCAATCCGCCCTTCTGTGCCGAGGACTTCCAGCAGCTGGCGGTTATAAGCCCACATGCCGCAATCGAAGATCAGGCTCACGCCGCCGGGAAATTCGACCAGGCCCGAGGCCATCATATCTACATTGTCATGCTCTGGTGAGAAAATCGCCTGCACCGTCACCGCCTCCGGCTCTGCACCAAACAGTAGACGCGCCGCGCTAAGCGGGTAGCAGCCGACATCGTACAGCGAGCCTCCGCCCCATGCTGACTTGAAGCGGATATTCGAGATATCTCCGGCATCATTATAGGTGAATGTTCCGCGGATCGACCGCAGCTCACCTATATCCCCGCGCGATATGATCTCCCGCAGCTCGGCAATCCGCGGATGATGCCGGTACATATAAGCTTCAGCCAAATGTACACCCGCTTTGCGGCAGGCCTCCACCATCTCCGCTGCTTCGGTACTGTTCAGGGCAATCGGCTTCTCGCAGAGCACATGCTTGCCCGCTTCCGCCGCACGGATCACCCACTCCCGGTGAAGATGATTCGGAAGCGGAATATACACAGCATCAATGTCCTTATCGGCCAGCAGTTCCTCATAGCTGCCGTAAGCCTTATTGATACCAAACTCCGCAGCAACGGCGCTGCTCTTCTCCAGCCCCCGGCTTGCTACCGCCTCAATGATGCCGGTTTCCGATTCCAGAATTGCCGGCATGACAGAACCCGTTGCAATCTGGGCACATCCGATAATTCCCCATCGGAGTTTCTGCGTCATAGATATACACCTTCCTTATATAAGATTGTCATTATATCTATTGACACCATATCACAGAATCCGCCGCTTCTCTATTTTTGAATGCCTCCGTAGACCATTCAAAAAAGCAGCGCCTAACGGCATTGTTCCGTCTAGGCGCTGCTAATGTATTTAAGGGTTTATGCGTTTACGTCAGAATATCCAGACTGCTCAGAATAACGGCAACCCCCAGCACAACAATCCGTGCTGTACTCATCAGCACGAAGTTTTTGACCGCCAGAATAAAGGTTACCGCCTTCTCCTGCTTCTCATAGAACAGGGAAATGTTGCGGCGCAGGGGTACCAGCGTAATCAGCAGTAGTGCCACCAGCACCGGATTCACACCTATAATCAGCAGAACAATCAGATCAAGATATGAGACATAATAGAGCATTTTAAACAACAGTAGCGCATTCTGGCGCCCGATGTAGACCGGCAGGGTATATCTGCGGTTCTCCAGATCATCTTCGATGTCGCAGATGTTGTTGGCCAGCATAATCCCCGCTATCCCCAGAATAGCCGGTACGGAGAACCAGAAGATGTACAGAACCTCGACGAAGTTAATGTGCAGGTCGATCCAGCCGTCCCGCAGCAGCAGTGTGACCAGGCTCTGATCCGAGTGAATATAGGCGGAGATAAAGATAATCACAAAGCCCATAAAGAGACCTGAGAACAGTTCGCCCAGCGGCATCCGCGAGATCGGAATCGGCCCGAAGGAATACAGAATGCCGATCAGAAACGACAGTCCGCCCAGCAAAAAGATAATCAGCCCGGTCTGGGAGACAAGGGCAATGCCGCCGCCGACAGCCAGAGCGAGCAGAACTGCAATGGTTGCTACCACTGTGCTCTCTTTCAGCTTATAGTGAACGATCGCATTATGAGTCTCATACCCGTAGCCATGCTTCTTGGCCGCTTTTTTGAAATCGTAATAGTTGTTAATGGCCGTTGTCGCCATATCGAAGCTCAGCAGAGACACGAACATCAGGATCGAACGCAGAACATAGAAATCCTCAAACCGGTATAAGGCATACAGTGTCCCCAGCAGGAACGGGATAACACTGGCCACCTTGGTCGGCAGCTCGACAAACCCCAGGAAGCTCCTTACATTCACCGCATATCACCCTTATTCATCATATATGCACCTTATTTTGCGGTGGTTGTTACGGTCACCGGCGACCATTCGGCGATCACTGTCTGTCCATGTGCCGATACGCTGCCCTCCGGCGTCAGATCCTTCTCTGTCATAATGCCGAGGGCAATGGTGAAACTGTTAAACTTGATCGGCACATTCTGCTCACGGCGCACCTCTTGCCCGTTTACATAGAACACAGCCTCGTCCTTGCCGCGGTGATACGTGATTTTGTACGTGTTGAACTCACGCGGTTTGAAGTCGGCAGCCTCTTTAAAAATACAAAAATATTTCGTTCCGCCCGTCTCAGGCACCGTAACACCCGGAAAAGGCAGCACACCGTATACGCTGGCATAGTTGTCATTCCCGGCAAAAAAATCAAGCGCCGCACCGGTCGTGAAGTCAAGCAGATTCAGTGACACGTAACCGTCATACAGATCCCCCGGTGCTGTCCCCTGTGTACGGGCGCGGATCTGCAGCTCAAAGCTGATCTCCCCGTCCTCGGGCACCTCTACCGGCTTAGCCGAATAATACATATGCTTCGCATTGTCGAGAATCTGGACATGGTTATGCTGGCGGCTCAGCTGTGCCCGGACATACAGGAAGCCGTTCCGCACAATCACTACAGCCTCAGGCTCACGGTAAGCCCAGAACGAGCCGTCAGGCAACGTGAATCCGCCGGTTTTCCACACTTGCCCCTCCGACAGAATGGTATGGAAGTCTCCAATTACGGTTTGGCTGTTCAAGACAGGCTGTACTTCTCCGGTTATTTCTTTGTTCTTGTCCATAATCGCGCTCTCTTTCTGTAATTTTTAGATTAAGCCTTGAATCAGCAAGGCCAGCGCCATGATCGCACCGCAGCGCACGGAAGCCTGCTGTGAAGCGCCCATAAGCGGCAGGTATGCCGGCGAAGCATTCTGCGGCTGCAGTCCGCGGTACACATGCACCGGTGCAACTGCGGTAAGCAGCGCAAGCAGGCCATAGACCGGCAGCACGCCAAAAATCACACATACAATCAGTGATACATAGGAAATAAGCAGCAGGAACTGCGAGAACACCAGCGCCCTGCGTTCCCCCCAGACTACCACCAGGGTGCGTTTTCCGGCCTGCTTGTCCGCTCTCCAGTGCAGGAAATGATGATTGAATAAGAGCAGGGTCGTAAGCAGGCCTACAGGCACCGACAGCAGGACAGGCTTCAGACTGAACTGACCAGTCTGCACGAAATAAGAACCCAGCACAGGCATAATGCCAAAGGCGACGAAAATCGCAAACTCACTGTAGCCCTTGCCCCGGTATCCGAAGCGAAGCGGCGGAGCGACATAGAAGTAGGCAATCAGTGCACCGGCTGCGACGAACCAGAGTGTCTCCCAGCCGCTGGAAATGCTGAGAAACAGGCCGCAGGCCACAGCTACAGCGAGGAGCCCCCACGTCAATGAAGCAAATAGGGATTCCGGCATCAGCCCCCCGGATAAAAACCCGGAATTCGTCGATATCATTCCCGGCGTGTTCTTTGCTTCGGTATCAGTTCCATTACGGAAGTCCCATAAATCATTCACCATATTCGAGAACAAATGGGCTGCAACTGCGCCGATAATTGTGATTACAAACAAAAAAGGATGGAAACTTCCTTCCCATACATATGCCCCAACCGTTCCCAAAACAACCGGAATGAGCATCACGGGAATCGTTCCAAACCGTGTGATCTTCTTAAATAATTTCCATTTATCCATGCCGAGAGATATCCCCTTCTCTAAATTCCTGTGATTAATATTATTGCACAACTATTATACATCAAAATTCGACACTTTGGAGAGAAATCCGCTGCAAAATATTACCTAATCATGGTACACTGGATTAGGTGGTACTTAATTCCCATAAAAGTCTATAACTACTAAAAGGGGAGCATCATGAAGCTGAGCAGAAAAATAATGATCTTCATAAGTGTTGTAGCCCTGCTCGGATTAGGAGTCACCTATCTTCTCCTGCACCTCATTTTGCTGAACCGTTTCGAGAAGCTGGATCAGGAAGCATTACGGGACAAGCTGGACGATGTGGTCTCTTCCTATCAGAGCGAGCTGATGAATATGAAGACTGGCCTGCTGAAATATTCGATCTGGGATGAAACCTATCAGTTTATGGAATCGGCTGCAGCACCTGACCAGGCGGATCCAACCAGCCAGGTCTATCTCAACAAAAATTTCAGCCCGGTAACCTATGAAATTAATCATTTCGATATCATCGCCCTGCTGAATTCATCCGGACTTCCGCTGTATGGCGGCGAGTATAATCCGGACTCCGGCAAGGTATCTCCACTAAATTCTGAATACCTCACCCTATTCAATCTTATCA
The DNA here is from genome assembly GCF_017086365.1 of Paenibacillus tianjinensis. NCBI lineage: Bacteria > Bacillati > Bacillota > Bacilli > Caryophanales > Paenibacillaceae > Paenibacillus > Paenibacillus tianjinensis. The sequence continues at coordinate 5,941,100 of NZ_CP070969.1, forward strand.
ACCGCAAGCTCCCGGGGTTGTCGGGGGCAGAGGACAGCAAGGCCGGCGTAGTCCTTCTGGATAAAGGCCCTATGCTGATCACCCTTACTCCTATAGTCAACAACAGCAAAGACAAGCCTGTAATTGGGACGGCCATCGCCGGTAGAATGCTGCAGCAGGAGGAAGTGACCCGGATCTGGGACGAAACGACCTCCTCCCTGCAGATGACCCGCATCACCCCAGACACAATTGCCGAAAGCCGGGGCCAGCCAGTCTGGATGAGCTCCGGCTCCAGCCAGATGATGTCGATTCACACTGTGATCTACGACCTGTTCGGCGATCCCGGAGTGATGATTACGCTGAAGCATCCGCGGCAGATTTATGAGAGTGGTTTGGAGTCGATTCTAAACTTCCGGCGCTTCTTTTTTGCCTCCACCCTGCTGCTTTGTGTAGCCAGCCTTATTTTTGTCAGACGCTTCATTCTGGGAAGAATGTCTTCACTCATGAGGAATATCCGTGCTATCGGAAACAGCAAAGATTTATCCATAAGAATCAGGAGTTCAGGCAGGGATGAATTCGGCGATGTCGAGCATGAATTCAACCGGATGATAGATTCCCTGCAGCAGGCTCAGGCAGAGCTGCAGCAGCAGGCGATGCTCGATCCGTTGACCCAGCTGCCAAACCGCTCGCTCTTTTTCAACAGGCTTAATGAAGCCATTGCCTCCGCTTCAGGGGCCGGTAAACAGATTGTACTGGTCTTTATTGATCTGGATCATTTCAAGACCGTTAACGACACACTGGGGCATGATTTCGGGGATGACATGCTGAAAGAAATTGCCTTACGGATCTCCAGGGTTATCGGCAGGAATGATGTAGTATCCCGGCTGGGTGGTGACGAATTCACCATTCTGCTGGCCGACGTTCCCGATGCCGCCAGTATGTCAATGCAGCTGTCACAAATACAGGAGGCCCTCTCGCTGCCGCATCGTATTCAGGGGCATCTGCTCTACAACACAGCAAGCATCGGTGTCAGCATCTATCCGGAGAACGGCGGAGACGCAGATTATCTGGTCAAGCAGGCCGATCTGGCGATGTTTCATGTGAAGGAGTCCGGCCGCAACAATATCCTTCACTACTCGGAGGCTCTTGAAGAGAGTATTCGGCGCCGAAAAACACTGTCCCAGCAGCTGCTGTCCGCCGCAGACAATGATGAATTCGAGGTCCATTACCAGCCGATTCTAAGTTCAGACAACCTGAAGGTAGCGAAGCTGGAAGCCTTGCTGCGCTGGAACAGCCCCACTTACGGCCCTGTCTCTCCTGCAGAATTCATCCCGCTCGCCGAAACCAGCGGCTCCATTATAAACATCGGCAGCTGGGTGCTGAGGCAGGTCTGCTCCGACCTGCAAGGCTTCCGTGAGAACGGCCTTGAGCTGACGGCAGCGGTCAATATCTCTGCTGTCCAGCTGATGCAGTCAGACTTGCGCGGGCTGCTGCTTGGGCTGCTTGAGGAGTATACGCTGCCAAGCTCCAGCCTGGAGCTGGAAATAACGGAGAGCGTGCTGGTCTCAGGGGACAACATTCTCTCATCCTTGCAGGAGCTTGGGAACTGCGGGTTCCGCATTTCCCTCGATGATTTCGGTACAGGCTTCTCTTCCCTCAGCTACCTTCGCCGCTTCCCGGTGGATGTGATCAAGATCGACCGTTCCTTTATCTCCGAGATGACCTTGGAGCCGCAGGGCGACGTACTCGTCAATTCCATTATTGAGCTGAGCCATAGCCTCGGACTGAAGGTCGTTTCCGAAGGTATAGAGCTTCAGGAGCAGTTTGACCTGCTCCGCCGGCTCGGCAGTGATGAGCTGCAGGGCTACTTCATCAGCAAGCCGATCCGGGCCATGCATATCCCTTCTTTTTTATCACAAAATAATCTGTTTACCGACAAAAAATGACTACTTCTTTTATAGGCAAGCTCTTGACGATATGATATGATAGGCAAGCTGATAACAGCACCCGCTCCGGGTGCTGTTATCCTATGCGAACACTTTTGAAAATTGGAGGCATTTATTGCTATGTCAGCGCAACCGCAAACAACGCAATCCGTCAAAATCGTCACTGCCGACCCCAGCGCCATCGGCTTGTTCGGACTTGCTATCGTCACCTTGGTCGCTTCTTCACAAAAGCTCGAAATTACAACAGGTCTCAGCTACTGTATTCCTTGGGCCATCTTCCTCGGAGCCTTCGCCCAGCTGTTCGCTTCCATTCAGGATGCCAAACACAACAACACGTTCGGCATGACTGCTTTTGGCGCTTATGCCTTCTTCTGGTTCGGTATGGGCGCAAGCTGGCTGATTAAGCTCGGTGTATTCGGTACCGTTCTTGCCGAAGGCGTAGATCCTAAGCAGCTTGGATTTGTTTTTCTCGGATATCTGGTATTCACCTTGTTCATGACCCTCGGGGCTGTCGAAGCCAACCGGGTACTGCTGATCATCTTTATCCTGATTGACTTCCTGTTCCTCGGCTTATCTATGGATGCTTTCGGCGTTGCTGCTGAGTTCTTCCACAAGCTGGCTGCCGTTTCGGAAATGGCCATCGGTATCGTCTCGCTCTATGGCTGCGGCGCATCTGTGCTTAACGCTCACTTCGGACGCACATTCCTGCCGATCGGCGCACCAATGCGTATTTTCAAGAAATAAGCTTACGCAACCTATGTAAAAATCCATAAAGCAACAACTGCAAGAGCAACGGATAAATACAAGCTGCCCTTTGGCGGAATGTGTCTATCCGTTTTTCTTTTTTTCATGCCCGCTATAAGGTTTTCCCTTGCGCAATGACGCTAAAAATGACATGCTATAGAGACACCTACGACATATCTCGACATTTTTCGGTGGGCAGGAACCACTTTTGGTCAAATTGCTAATATAATGTTGAATTTTTTGATATCGGAGGCACTCCATGGCTTTCATTAATAAAAAGCCTTTAACGATCATCCTCGGCTTCTTAGTCGCGCTGCAACTCTCTCTGTTCTATTACTACTCCTTATCGGTAGACCGGGAATACCGGGCTGAAAAAGCCGATTTGTCCTCACACGCAGTCACACTCACATCGAACCTTGAAGAGAAAGTATCGATTGTCAAAGGCGTAAGTTCCTTTATTCAAACGGTAGGCTTTGATGCAACGCCCTCAATTATTAACCAGTACCTGATCACCGCCTATAACAACTCAAGCCAAACGGTTATGAATATCATGATCGCGCCGGGCGGAATCATCCGTTATCTCTATCCGCTCACCGGCAATACTTCCATTCTCAATAAAAGCCTGCTGCTCGATCCTGTTCTGTCCTCACCCGGGATGATTCAGGAAACGATCCGCTCACGCGGCATTACCATTGACGGTCCCCGGACACTGGCCCAGGGCGATTACGGGATGGTAATCAGGCAGGCTATTTATAACGGAAACACTTTTGCCGGCATTGTCTCGGTTACCGTTCGGGCGGATGACATTGCAGAGCAGCTGCAGCTTCAGGATTCTCCGGTCTATGTAATGACTCAGGATCACACGCTGCTATTCAGCAATCAAACAAAAATAGCAGGTGAGCAGGTTACCGCGCCCATTGAAGTGTATAATCAGCACTGGCTGATGGGAACCCCTTTCCCGGTGCATAAAAAGTGGGAAGTGTTCCGCAGCGTTCTTTGGATTGACATTGCATTTTTACTTATTTTCGCCTTTATTCTATATTACTTCTGGCACCAGGGCCGGTTTAACATTGAACTCGAGCGTGTAGTTAACATCCGCACCCGGGATCTTCGTGTCTCCAAGCGGCTTTATGAGAAGCTGGCTCATTATGACAGCCTGACTGAGATTCCGAACCGGCGGTATTTCATGGATGAATTTGAACGCCTGCTGCAAAGTGCGGATCCGACGCAGACCTATACCCTGTTCTTTTTCGACTTGAACCGGTTTAAGGAAATCAATGATACCCTCGGCCATTCTACAGGCGATCAGGTTATCAAAATACTGGCGGGCCGGCTCAAAAACAGCCATCTGCCCTTCAAGCTGTTCGCACGTACCGGCGGCGACGAGTTCGTCATGATATTCGCCGATCTAGCCCAGGAGGAGATTCCGCAGCTGGCCGGACAAATCAGCGCATTGATCTCTGAGACTCTACTGATTGCCGGTGCCCACCTAAGCTTGTCTACAAGCATCGGAGTCTCGCTGTATCCTGAACACTCTCTCAATAAAGACGATCTGCTGAAATTTGCCGATATGTCGATGTACCAGGCGAAATCCCAGGAGGACCGCAATTATTTCATCTTCGACTGGGAGCTGCGCGAGAAGCTGGAACAGAAGACGATGATCGCCAAGTACCTGCACTCTGCACTGGAACGTGAGGAATTCGTGCTTCATTACCAGCCGCAAATCAACGCCGTTACCGGTCAAATGATCGGGATGGAGGCGCTGATCCGCTGGAACCATCCGGAGAAGGGGCTGATCGGGCCCGGTACCTTCATCGCCGCCGTAGAGGAAGCTGGCCTGATGATTCAGCTGACAGACTGGGTGCTCCGCGAGGTCTGCCGGCAGCTCTGCGAGTGGAGAAAGATGGGCATACCTCTGCTCCGCACCTCCATCAACATTTCCAACAGCTGGTTCTATAACCGCAACCTGATCGAGAATCTGCTGTCTGTGCTTGATCATTACGGGCTGGGCACGAATGTGCTGGAGTTCGAGATCACGGAAAGCACGGCACTGCTGGAAGAACATTATCCGCTGCTCCAGCAGATGCGCGACCATGGAATTATCGTTTCGATCGATGACTTCGGTACTAAATATTCATCACTCAATTACCTGAAGCATTTCCCAGTCAACAAAATCAAGATTGACCGGACCTTCATCACCGGCATCGGCATCAGCTCGATTGACGAGACGATTATCAAGTCGATTGTGTTTGTCGCCTCGCAGCTGGGCTATGATCTGATTGCAGAAGGCGTAGAGACCGTCGAACAGCTGGAGTTCCTGGTCAAACACGATTGCCCGCATATTCAGGGCTTCTACTTCTTCCCGCCGCTTCCTGCGGAGGAGATTATCAAGCTGGCTTCCTAAGCAGCTCCCGGCAATCCTGAACTTTGATTCCAAGAAGAAACGGCTTTGCCGTCCTGTTTAGGACGGTATCCGTTGCTGCGGGAAATAGAAGGATAATTTATTACGTAAAACAAATAAATTCTTATATTTTCAAAAATGCGGCCCGCGCTTGGTAAAACTGCTGCGGACCGCTATAATAAACAAGAACATGATGTTAAACCGAAAGGATTTCGAGATAATGAATGCGTTTTCCACTTCAGAATTAATCGGAACAGCCATCTTTGCGCTGATTCTTGCTATTCTCGCTTACCGGATCATCCGCGGCATGCCGAAGATGTCCGGAAACATTACCGCTTTCCGTAAAAGAACACTGGTATGGACTCAGGTTGCACTGGTGCTGACCGTCCTCCAATTGAATTTTAAGGCCGGTGACTGGCGGTTTGCAATCATCCTGGGGCTGATTGTACTGTTTACCGGCAGTGTCTGGTGGGCTGCCCGGTATTATGACATGCGCCGTCCGCCTGAAGCAGATTCCTCCGGGCAGGATACCCCGGGCGAATAAACCGCAAGGCCCAGCCCATAGACCACACCATCTCAAGCTCCCTTAGGGGGGCTTTTTTAGTAATCAGGGACAACCGTCAGGAGGGGTAACGTGAAACATGACCACAGTTACGGGGTCTACGGGTTCCGCTTCAATGAGCCTGAGCGGCTGCCGCTGCTCAGCCTTTTCGCAGTGGGACATCAATTGGAGACGGGTCCGGCTTATTCCTGGAACGGAATGGAGCGCAGTGACGGGCCGCTGCTCCTTTTTCAATATACGATTGAGGGCACAGGCATGTTCGATACGGAACGCGAGAGCTTCAGGATCGGACCTGGAAGAGGCTTCATGGCTGAAATCCCCGGCAGCCACCGCTATTACCATCCCGGCGGAGCGGACCCTTGGGAGTTCTATTTCATCCTGTTCCGGCCGCAGCTGGCCTTGCCTCTGTGGGAAGACATCAAGTCCAAGCTCGGCCCTGCTCCGGCCATTGACCCTGGAAGTATTCCTATCCGCCTGCTGCGCGATATCGCCCGTGAAGCTCATGACGGGAAAATAACCGACCCGTACATCGCTTCTTCACTGCTCTACCAGTTCTTGATGGAGCTGGGACGGCTGGCCGCAGGCGGATCGCATCATACGGCGGAATGGCCGCCGGCGGTCCGGCAATCTGTCAGCATCATCGAAGCCCGCTACCATTCAATGATTGGCCAGGAACAGCTGGCCGAGCAGGTGGGACTATCTAAATTCCATCTGCTCCGCATCTTCAGCAAATATGTCGGTGTGACCCCGAATGAATATTTGAACCGGGTGCGGATCCGGCATGCGGTAGAACTGCTGAGAACCACCGACAGGAGCATTGAAGCGATCGCCGCCGAGCTTGGATACTCCTCAGGCAGCTATTTCATTAAAGTCTTTCAGAAGCTGACCGGACAAACGCCTGGCGCTTTCCGTTCCGGGAGCGGCAGTCTGCACTATAACCGCCTGTTTTTTGACTAGAACCTGAGCAAACAGCAATTTAGTGCTATTCATATGCCTATATTACTGTAGAACTGTATGTATAAAAGGAATTATGATGTCTCTATTACAGCAACTTTATTTTATTGCTCCCGCTAAGGAGCTTTAAGGAGACGACATCTTAATGAATCATTTACAGGTTGCCAAGACACCGCCGATGGGCTGGAACAGCTGGGACTGCTACGGGGCAGCCGTTACCGAGCAGGAAATCCGCGGGAATGCCGAATATATGGCGGCGAATTTACAGCAATTCGGCTGGGAATATGTCGTTGTGGATATTCAGTGGTATGAGCCGGGAGCCGTATCCTCACAGTACCGGGCCTTTGTTCCGCTGGAGATGGATGAATACTCCCGGCTGATGCCGGCTGTGAACCGCTTCCCCTCCGCTGAAGGCGGTCAGGGCTTCCGCCCGTTATCGGATTACGTGCATAGCCTTGGCCTGAAATTCGGAATTCACATTATGCGCGGCATTCCAAGGCAAGCCGCCCATGCGGCATCCGCCATCAAAGGCTCCCGGGCCACTGCCCGCGATATTGCCCATCCGAATTCCATCTGTCCCTGGAATACCGATATGTACGGGGTCGATGCCGCTGCGGAAGGCGCACAGGCTTATTACAACTCGCTGTTCGAGCTGTACGCCGAGTGGGGTGTGGACTTCGTAAAGGTCGATGATATCGCAGCGTCCAGACTATACGATACCCACCAGCCGGAGATTGCACTGATTCATAACGCGATTGAGCATTGCGGCCGCCCGATGGTGCTCAGCCTCTCGCCCGGACCGGCACCGGTAGAGTATGCCGACTTCTTCGGCGGACATGCCAACATGTGGCGGATCACCGATGACTTCTGGGATCACTGGGAGCTGCTGCTGGATATGTTCGACCGCTGCGAGCGCTGGCAGGGCAAAGCCGGGGAGGGCAGCTGGCCGGACTGCGATATGCTGCCGCTTGGACATATCGGCATCCGCTCGGTAGACGGCGGCGGGGCAGACCGCTGGACGCGGTTTACACGAGATGAGCAGATTACGATGATGACCTTGTGGAGCATCTTCCGTTCTCCACTGTTCTTCGGCGGTGAGCTGCGCGACAATGACGAATGGACTCTAGGCTTGCTGACTAACCGTGATGTACTGGATATGCACAACAGCAGCAGCGGCGCCCGGCTCGTCAGCCGTGAGAATAACCGTGTTGTATGGTCGGCAGAGGGTACGAACGGTGTGAAGTACATTGCACTGTTTAATACAGGTGAAGCCGCGCAGACAGTCTCCGTGCAGCTGACAGCGCTGGATCTCGAAGGCCCATTATCTGTCAAGGAGCTGTGGAGCGGAGAAGAAGCGCAGCTTACCGGAGACAGCTTGGCCCGCGAGGTTGCTCCGCACGGCGCGGTGTTATACCGCTTGCAGCCGTGATAAATAGGTTTACGGAGGCGAAGGCGGTACACCAGTGGGATTTTCTCCACCTAACTACCTTCTGGTGGGTTAAAAATAGGACCTAATTGGATTTACTCCCACTAATCCCTTCCACGCAGATAAAAATTAGTATTTCACGGGAAATTAGCTGGAAGTTTTCCCACTAGATTCCGTTCTCAGTCAAAAACGAATGAATTAGATGGAGTTTTTCCATTAAGAGCCTGAAGCGACGTAAGTTCAACTGGTATAACAATTCAATGTCTGTACCAACTATACATTTATTTGATCGGCAAGTTTCCCCCAGAGGAAACTTGCCTTTTTGCTTCTCCGCAGGTACATCTTTGTGACAGCAGGCATACTTCTCGCCGCCGCAACCATACTAATTACATTCTATGAAGATGACGGAGGATGCAGAGATGGCTAAAAAATTGAACCTGCTGATGTTCAGCGGTGAATACGACAAAGCGATGGCAGGGCTGATTCTGGCCAATGCGGCAAGGGATATTGAGGTGGAAGTTACGATGTTTTTCGCCTTCTGGGGATTATTTCTGGTTCGTGATCCGGAAAAAATGACGCTGGAGGACAAAACGATCTATGAGAAGCTGATGGATGTCATTACCCCGAAGGGTCCGCAGCAGCTGCCGCTCTCGCGGATGAATTTCAGCGGCCTGGGACGGATGATGCTGGAGGAAATGATGGAGGACAATAACGCGCCGAAGCTGATTCATTTTCTTAAGGGCGCCCGCAAAAAAAACATCAAATTCTACGCCTGCAAGCTGTCTGTAGAGATTATGGGGTTCAAGCCGGAGGAATTCCTGCCGGAGGTTGAGATTATAGATGCCTCCGCTTATCTGAAGGATGCGCTGGAAAGTGATATGCAGCTGTTTATATAAGCGGCTGATGGGCTTTAACCTATTCCCTCCGCCGGGCATATACTGAGCCAGAAAGACACCGCTGTGCGAGGAAGGATACGGCGATACTCCTTATCGCCTGTTTCCTTTGTCACCAGTACCCGTGTCTGCGAGAACTAACCGGCTGGAGGGATTGTCTGTGCTAAGCATCAACCATGCCTTTTCAGAAGAGGGGCCGGCTTCACTTGAGGCACATTTCACTGCTTTTCGGGAGCACACCATCGGCATCCGCCATCAAATAACTACGCCTTATGGACGGCAACCGCTGCTCTATGCCGACTGGACAGCCAGCGGCCGTTTATACGAGCCGATTGAACGTACCGTACAGGAGGTATTCGGCCCTTATGTCAGCAATCCGCATACCGAGTCGAATACTACCGGACTGACCATGACCCTGGCCTATACCGAGGCGCGGAATATTATAAGAAAGCATGTACATGCAGGGCCGGAAGATGTCCTGCTCTTCTGCGGCAACGGCACGACCGGTGCGATCAACAAGCTGCAGCGGCTGATGGGCTTAAAGCTGCCGGAATGGCAGCGCAGGAACTTCTGCTGTACCCCGGAAGAACGCCCGGTGATCTTCACCAGCCATATGGAGCATCACTCCAATCTGCTGCCTTGGCAGGAGGGGATAGGCGATGTGGTTACAGTACCGGCCGGTGCGGACGGCAATATCGATTTGCGTGCGCTTGAGGATCTGCTCCATCTCCATCGGAACCGCCGCTATAAGATCGGCTCCTTCACCGCCTGCTCCAACGTAACGGGGATTCAGACCTCCTACGCGAAGCTTGCTGCCGCCATGCACCGCCACGGCGGAGTATGCTTTGTGGATTTTGCCGCCAACGCCCCTTATGAGGATATCGATATGCACCCTTCCTCTCCGCTGGAGAAGCTCGATGCAGTCTTTTTCTCCCCTCACAAATTCCTCGGCGGCCCCGGCACGAATGGAGTGCTGTTGTTCGACGCTGCGCTCTGCAGCGGCAGACTGCCGGATGAACCGGGCGGGGGCACCGTTGTCTGGGTCAACCCGTGGGGAGGACGCCGTTACATAGATGAGGTAGAGGTCCGTGAGGACGGGGGAACGCCAGGGTTCCTCCAGGCTTTTCGAACAGCACTGTGCCTGAAGCTGAAAGAGCGGATGAACGGCTATGGGGGGTGGATGAGGCTGCGGGAGCAGGAGCTGTGCAGCCGGCTTTTGTCCGGACTCGCCCGTATTCCCGGCTGCTCTATTCTGGCCGGCGGACATACGGAGCGCCATGGTATCGTATCGTTTACGCTGCGGGATATCCACTATAATCTCGCCGTAAAGCTGCTAAACGACCGCTTCGGCATTCAGGCCCGCGGGGGCTGCTCCTGTGCCGGCCCTTATGGGCACTATCTCCTGGGACTTGGCCACAAGCAGTCCGGGCAGATTATTGAGGCACTCCATGCCGGTGACCAGTCTTCGAAGCCGGGCTGGGTCCGGCTCTCCCTGCATCCCATTATGACCACCCGTGAGGTGGACCGTATGATCACGGCAGTGCAGGGCATTGTCAGCCATATCGCGGAATGGAGCCTTGATTACTGCTATAACGCCGCTACGAACAGCTGGCAGCACAACTCCGGACAGCTAGAGATGGAGCAGGCTGTCCGTCGGCTGTTTAGTGTATAGCGGGCCACCTGCTTAGGCTGCCCCATCCTCTTTCGCCGCCCGGGCGAACCGGGCCTCTATCGCCTTGACGCACCATAAGGAGACACCGATGAATAGCAGCACATAGATAACTTCCCATGGATTGCGGATAAACCGGTCCACATCGTTTCCGATATAAGAGACCGCGAATACCATGATCGCTTTGCCCACACAGAGCGCAAGCAGATAGGAACGCAGACGCATGCCGGCAAGCCCGGCGGCCATATTAATGACCACAAACGGACCGACCGGAAACAGACTAAGCAGAAAAACATAGCTGAACCCGCTCTGCCGGACCCAGGTCATGCTTTTGGCTACTTTCGGCCGCCCGGCCCACTTCTGCAGATACGGGTGGGAAGCGATTTTGCGGATAATCAGGAAGGTCGTCACACAGCCCGCCACCAGCCCGATCCATGAATATAAAAAGCCAAGCCATAAACCGTAAACCGCCCCGTTTAACCCTACAATTGCAATAGTAGGCAGCGGCGGAACGAATGATTTCATAAACGTCAGCCCGATCCCGGGCAGCGGCCCGAGCGTGCGGTATTGTTCCAGCATCAGCCGGAGCCGCTCCTCTGTCAGCCATGACATCACATCCAGCAAGTACATCGATTACTCTCTCCTCATCACACTACGAATTTCATCAAACCTACTCCTCTCAATTATACAATAATTCCGTTCAGCAACGCTGAAAAGACACCAGCCGGAGCATACTCTAACGGAAGCGAGCCAGCTCGGGCTCTCCTTACATTTCAATATCCGGACGCAGAAACGCCTTTTAGTATTGCCAGTTTCATTCCCCTCATGTACCGTGTTCTTATAGTGACTGTCAATAAAGGGGGAGCATTTGATGTTCATTCAATCAGAGCTGATCGATTTACGGCTGACCACCGGGCAGGATCTTGACTTCGTGCTGGCTGCCGAGCAGGATGAGAATAACCGCCGCTACATTGGACAATGGGCGAGGGACAAGCACGCTGCAGCTATCACAGATGAAGATATGCTGCATCTGATCCTTCAGGAGAAATCTGGCCAGCCGGCCGGCTACGTGATCATTACGGGACTGCAGGACCCCAATTTGACCGTCTGCCTTATGCGGATCGTCGTTCATATCCAGGGCCGCGGATACGGCAAAAAATTACTCGCACTGCTCACAGAATGGATCTTCACGCATACAGAGACGCACCGGCTATGGCTGGACGTCAATGAGCTGAATTCCAGAGCACGGCATGTGTATGAAGGGGCAGGCTTCAAGGTGGACGGTGCACTCCGCGAATCCGTTAAACGGGGTGACATTTTTGAGACCCTGCTGATTATGTCGGTCCTGCGCCAGGAGTATATGGAGTGCAGACAGCAGCTGCCGGAGCTTTAATTCCTCCACATCCTGACTGGCCACGCTTCACCAAATTGCTGATTGTATCCTAAGCATGAAAAAAGGCCGCGATCCGAAGATCACAGCCCCCTAGCATGAGGTCTTTCCCTTAAATAGGTGTTTCCACTGGCGCAGCCGGCTTAATCCCGGCAAAAACCACCGTTGTCACATACTTGCGCGCATCTGCCGTCAGCAGCAGCAGCTCCACCGGGTTTTGTCCCGGACCGCCCGGGGCGAAGGTAACCCTGGCCCCGTCCAGGTCCTCAGCGATATTGATCACTTGGTAGCCCTGTTCCAGCAGCTCATCGATTGCCTGCCGCTCTTGGTCAAACTCCTCGAATGCAGACATCTTAGACCACTCCCCCGCTGATTTCCGCTTTGACCGGACGTGCTGCTTCTGCCTCGAAACGTTTGCGGTGCAGATATTTGCCGGAGCCCGCCTGACCGACGAACTGCTTGTCACGGATGACAAATTCACCGCGGCTGAGGACGGAGACCGGCTCGCCCTTGACTTCGAAGCCCTCAAAGGCATTGTAATCCACTTTCATATGATGGGTTTCCGCAGAGAGAATTCTGTCCACAGACGGATCGAATATCACGATATCGGCATCGCTGCCGATGGCGATCGTTCCCTTTTTCGGGAATAAACCGAACAGCTTGGCACTGGAGGTAGAGATGATATCCACGAATTTATTGAGCGAGATCCGCCCCTTCTGTACACCTTCGGAGTAGAGCAGGCTGAAGCGGTCCTCGATGGTCGGCCCGCCGTTCGGAATCTTGGAGAAATCGCCGAGCCCGAGGTCCTTCTGTCCCTTGAAATCGAACGAGCACTGGTCGGAGCCGATGGTCTGCAGTGTACCGCTCCATAAAGCATCCCACAGCACATCCTGGTTCCACTGCTCGCGCAGCGGCGGGGACCAAACATATTTGGCGCCTTCGAAATCCGGCTTCTCAAGCGCAGTCTGATCCAGGACCAGATACTGCGGACAGGTCTCGCCGTAGACGCGAAGCCCTTTTTTGCGGGCTTCGGCAATCTTCCAGACCGCTTCGGCACAGGTCACGTGCACGACATATAGCTGAGAATCGGTCAGCTCTGTCAAATAAGCAGCCCTGCCGGTTGCTTCACCTTCCAGCTCCGGAGGCCGGGTCAGTGCGTGGTAGATCGGATCCGTGTTGCCGGCTGCAAGAGCCTGTTCCACCAGATATTCGATCACATCACCGTTCTCGGCATGAACCATAACGAGTGCGCCTTCCCGCTTGGCAGCCTGCAGTGTCTTGAACAGCACGCCGTCATCCGCCTGGAAGGTGTTCTTGTACGCCATGAATACCTTCAGCGAGGTAATGCCCTCGTCTTCAATAATCTGCGGCAGTTCAGCGAGTACCCTGTCATTCAGCTCCGACACCATCAGGTGGAAGCTGTAGTCAATGACCGCCTTATCCTGTGACTTGTTATGCCAGGTATCCACGGCGCTTTGCAGCGGCTGGCCCTTGGTAGTCAGGCAGAAGTCGATAACCGTTGTCGTGCCCCCGAATGCGGCGGCAATCGTTCCGCTCTCGAAATCATCGGCGGTAACAGTTCCGCCAAAGGGCATGTCGAGATGGGTGTGGGGATCAATTCCCCCGGGAAATACATAACAGCCGGAGGCGTCTACGATTTCAGCATCCGGCGCTTCCAGATTCAGACCGATTCCGGTCACAATCCCGTCCTCGATCAGAACGTCCCCTGCATAAGTGTCCGCTGCGGTAACGATAATTCCGTTCTTGATGATCTTCTTCATCCTAAACCACCTCCGCTTCCGAATATGAGCCGTTCAAGCCGCTGATTACCTGATTCCGCTGATTCCAGGTCATTGGCGCCACGCCGCTTTCCAGGGCGACCATATCAATCGCGCCATCCGCCGGACAGACAATCGAGCACAGATTACAGCCTACGCAATCTTCCTCACGCACCTGAAGAACCGCTTTGCCGTCAGCATTCGTCAGCATATCAATACATTGATGCGAGGCATCCTCACAGGCAATATGGCATTTATTGCAGTTAATGCAGTTGTCCTCGTTAATCCGTGCAACCACTTTATAGTTAAGGTCGAGATCACCCCAGTTGGAGTATTTAGGCACTGATTTGCCGATCAGCTCCGTTACCGAAGCCAGACCCTTGTCATCCAGATAGTTATTCAGACCGTCGATCATTTCTTCAACGATCCGGAAGCCGTGATGCATGACCGCCGTACAGACCTGAATGCCGGTGGATCCCATCAGCATGAATTCAACAACATCCTGCCAGGTGGAAATGCCCCCGATCCCGGAAATCGGAACACCGACCCCACGGTCCCGGGCACATTCTGCCACCATGCTCAGGGCAATCGGCTTCACTGCCGGGCCGCAATAGCCGCCGTGCGCGCCTTGGCCGCCGACATTCGGAATCGTGTTCCAGCTGTGGATATCCACGCCTGCCAGACTGTTAATCGTATTGATCAGGCTGATCGCGTCTGCACCGCCTTTAACCGCATGCCGGGCCACGACCGTAATGTCGGTAATATTCGGGGTCAGCTTCACGATAACCGGCGTGGTCGCCACTTCCTTCACCCAGGTCGTCTGCGCCTGCACCAGATCAGGCTGCTGGCCGGAGGCCGCACCCATTCCGCGCTCGGCCATGCCGTGCGGACAGCCGAAGTTCAGCTCCAGCCCGTCTACACCGACCGCCTCCACCCGCTTGACGATCTCATGCCACTTTTCCTGCTTTGGTTCTACCATCAGGGAGGCAATAATCGCATGATTCGGAAATCTCTTCTTTGTCTCATAGATTTCCTTCAGGTTCACTTCCAGCGGACGGTCCGTAATCAATTCAATGTTGTTAAAGCCCGCTACCCGCTGTCCATTAAAATGCACCGCTGCAAACCGGGAAGAGGTGTTGATGACCGGTTCACCCAGCGTCTTCCAGACGGCTCCTCCCCAGCCAGCCTCAAACGCCCGCTGCACCTGATAACCTGTATTGGTAGGCGGCGCAGAGGCCAGCCAGAACGGATTGGGTGACTTGATTCCTGCAAGATCAATACTCAAATCTGCCATTGATATTCCCTCCCTGTCATATGAAGTCCGCCTAAACCAGCCGGGCCCGTGCTGCTCACATACTCCCGGTTATACCGCGGAGCCTACTACGCTGTCCTGCAGACCCGATAATTGCTTCACAATCGCGTAGGCCGCATCCTTGCCCTGCTGTGCCGCGGATACCACCATCGCTTCACCTTTACCAGAGCCGAATACAATATCCCCGGCCGCAAAAATCATTGGATCAGACGTCCGGCCGGTCTTCTCATCAATCTTCACTACACCCCAATTGTGCTCCAGACCCAGCGCCTCGATCAGATCAATGCGCCGTTTCTGCCCGATCGCTACTACTACAGCGTCGACCGGCATCACGAATTCCGAGCCTTCAATAGGCATTGGCGTCAGGCGTCCGTCTTTGCCGGTCTCGCCGGTCAGCTTCATCTGCACACATTCCAGCCCGGTCACATTACCCAGCTCATCGCCGACAATCCGCTTTGGCAGCGTCAGCCAATTGAATTCCACACCCTCCTGCTTGGCGAATTCATATTCGAAGTCGTAGGCCGTCATCTCGCTCCGGGTGCGGCGGTAGACCATCTTCACATTCGCTGCTCCGAGCCGCATGGAGCAGGTCGCAGCATCAATCGCGGTGTTGCCTGCGCCAATGACCGCCACACGCTGGCCCATCAGCTCCAGTGTCGGGATCCCCGTCTTCGTGGTCTCTACGAGCTCTATTGCATCGTATACACCGGACAGCTTCTCGCCTTCTATTCCCAGCGGAGGAACATACCCCATTCCTGCTGCCAGTACAATCGCATCGTACTCCGCTTTGAGCTCCTCTACCGCAACGTCAACGCCAACCTTTACCCCGGTACGGATTTCAACGCCCAGCTTCTCTACCTGCTCTACTTCCCACAGCGAGATGGACTGCGGCAGCCGGAACGAGACGATCCCGTGTGTATCCAGTCCTCCGGCAAGCTGCTTGGCCTCATAGATCACTACAGCAAACCCTTCGCGCGCCAGCTCTCTGGCTGCGGACAAGCCTGCAGGACCGCCGCCGATTACAGCGACCTTTTTGCCGTTCGGCACACCAGCCTTAAACAACTGGACTCCGCTGTTAATCGCCCAGTCGGTAGCATAACGCTGCAGCAATCCGATTTGAATCGGCGCCGAAGCATCGTTCAGCACGCAGGCGCCTTCGCACAGCTCCTCGGTCGGGCAGACACGCGCGCAGCTGGCCCCCACCGGATTGGAATCCATAATGGTCTGTGCCGAGCCCTTCAGATTATCGGTGGCAATCCGCTTAATAAAGGAAGGAATATTGATGCTGGTCGGGCAGGCTTTAATGCAGGGCGCATCATAACAATAGAGACAGCGGTTGGATTCCTCAATTGCACCTTTGCGGCTAAGCCCGGGCTCAGCCTCGGCGAAGTTTCGCATGAACATGTCAGGCGTGAATGCAGTTAACGGAGAAGTGTGCTCCATCAGTTATCCCTCCCTTTGGACAAATGGCGTTTTAGGTGTTACAGAAAATCCTTATTCCCGGCTTCTAAATCATCTTTGTGTTATATAATATAACACTATTACGATAATTGCCTTAATATTTTGCTTACATATAAGGTATAATGTAGTAAAATAAACTTAAAATCAAAAAAAATGTCCTTTTTCTATCTGCTCAGGTTATATATCCTAACATATTATAATCAAACTATAGTCATTTCGATTTTTCGTTACATTAGACACATTGTCTAATTTCAAAAGTGTATTTTTTACGTGAAAGCAAGTGACAGGGCACAAGAGCGAGGGGGGAAAGCATATGGATTGGGAACTTGTATTTACCATCCGTGATGCGCTGAAAAGACCGCTGTTTGCAGAGGCGGAGATCATCGGCGGCAAACACGGACTGAACCGGGCCATCCGCTGGGTGCATGTGCTGGAGAGCGCCAGCTTCGAAAGTCTGATCCACGGTGAGGAAATGATTCTGACTACAGGCATGGGTGCGTGTGCAGATATTGCTTCTTCCTTATCCTTTATGCAGAATCTGATTGATAAGAACGCCGCCTGCTTATGTATCGAGCTGGGAGCTTACTTCAGCAGCATCCCGCAGGAGATGATCGAGCTGGCCAACCGCCATGATTTTCCGCTGATCATCTTTACCCGTACCGTACGCTTCGTAGATATCACACTCGACCTGCATTCCCTCATCATTAACCGTCATCACCGGATGCTCCAGGAACTGGAGAGTATCTCCCGTGAGTTCCACCGTCTGACACTGACTTCCCAGGGCACCCTGAAGGTGCTGCAGTTATTATGCAAAAGCACCCGCACCCAAATTGTTTATATGCAGCTGCAGGGTAAACCGTTGTTCTTCCCGGCGCTTTCGCCGGATGAGCAGGCTCCGCTGCTGAGCTTCTTCGAAGCCTTCAGCGAGGAGATGGAGGGGGTGCAGCCCGATGCCGCACCATATATCCGTGAATACGGCCATAAGATGATTGCGGTTAAGCCGGTGGGCGCACTCGACCAGACCTGGGCCTATATCCTGATGGTCTGCAATCACAAGCCGCAGGAATTCGACTGTCTGCTGCTGGATTCCGCTTCCCTCTCGATTGCCCAGGAGCTGCTGCGCACCCGCTATATGGAAGAGCGCAAGCTGTTCTCCGAGAATCTGTGGGTCGATGAGCTGATCAGCGGGCGCACCCAGGACGATAACCGGCTCAAAGGGCTGGTCGGCCCGGATTTCAATGTTGTGAACGAACTGCCCTACCGTGTCTGCCTGATTGAAATCGAGAATCCGCGCGACGTCAAATGGAACAGCTCGGAAAATGACTGGGAATCGATTACCTTCCACCTGTCGCTCATTCTGCGTTCCCTCTTCGAGAAATACTCCCTGCGGCCGCTAATCACACTCAAGAACAACCGCCTGACTGTAATTGCACTCGACATCCAGTCGAAGCTTCCCGGCAAGCTGCGGCTGCAGCAGGCACTGGATGCCCTCCAGCATATCCGGGCCGACGAGAAGCTGAAGGACCTGCAGCTCGTCATCGGAGTCAGCAAGTCCCATAAGGGTCTGAAGCATGCCTATGCCGGATATCAGGAATCCGTACAGGCCCTGTCACTCTATTCGTGCTACCAGAAATCCGTACTGTTCTACGAGGAGCTCGGGGTGTTCCAGCTTCTGCTCAACCTGAATGACGGCAAGACCCTGGAGAACTTCATCCGCAGCTATCTCGGCCCGCTGATTGACCATGACCAGTCCAAGGGCAGCGAGCTGCTGCTCACGCTCCGCGTATTCCTTGATCATGACGGCTCGAAGCAAATCGCGGCCCGCAATCTGTTCATCGTCAGACAATCGCTCTACTACCGGCTGGACAAAATCACCGAGCTGCTCGGTGAGGACTTCATGCTCCCGGAGAACCGCATATCGATTCAAGTTGCCCTGCGGGCTTACCAGCTTCTATATCCGGAGAAGCTCACTCTGCCCAGCTCCCGTTCAGCACAGCTGTGAGTGTCTCCACAATGAACTGGATATCCTCATCGGTAGAGGACAGCGGAGGTGCAACGGTCAGCACATTGTTGAAGCCTGCCACCGTATCCCCGTTTTTGCCGATGATAAGGCCTTTGGCTTTACAGTCGGCAATAATGCCTTTGACGGTGTCCAGATCGGCCGGCTGCTTGGTAGCTTTGTCGGCCACCAGTTCAATGCCGAGAACCAGCCCGAAGCTGCGGATATCGCCGACCAGCTTGTGCTCCAGCAGCCCGGAAAGCCCGCTGTACAGCCTTTGCCCCAGAATGTCTGCACGCTCCACCAGATTCTCCTGCTCCAGCACCTCCAGATTGCGCAGTGCCAGAGCACACGCAGCCGGATTGCCGCCGAAGGTGTTGACGTGGCGGAAATGGCCGTAGCTGTCACTGTTATCCTTGAAGGCTTCATAAATATCCTTGCGTACTGCCGTTGCCGAGAGCGGGAGGTAAGCGCTGGTCAAGCCTTTCGCCATGGTTACGATATCCGGCTTGATCCCGAAATTCTGATGGCCGAATTTACGCCCGGACCGCCCGAAGCCGCAGATTACCTCGTCAATAATCAGCAGCACACCGTGCTTCCGGCAGATTTCCTGCACCCGGTCCAGATACACCTGGTGCGGCACGATCACACCACCGCCGGTAATGACCGGCTCCATAATAACGGCTGCAACCGTCTCAACGCCTTCCCAGACGATAGTATCCTCAATCGCCTGCGCACATTGGAGGTTGAATTCCTCTACAGTCATGCCTGCGGGACGGCGGTAGCTGTCCGGCGGAGCAACATGCAGGAACCCGGCAACCAGCGGCTCATATTTATACTTGCGCTGCGCCTGGCCTGTCGCCGACAGCGCCCCGAGCGAGCTGCCGTGATAGCCGCGGTAGCGGGCAATGAATTTATGCCGGTAATGCTGGCCGATCTGCTGCTGGTACTGACGCGCTATTTTGAAGGCTGCCTCGTTCGCTTCCGATCCGCTGTTGGAGAAGAAGATCACATAATCACCCTCCAGCCATTCGTTCAGCTTCTCGGCGAGCGCGATAGCCGGCATATGGCTCTGGGTCAGCGGAAAATACGGCAGGCTTAGCAGCTGATTGTAGGCCGCCTCGGCCAGCTCCTTGCGTCCATATCCGACATTTACACACCATAGTCCGGACATGCCATCCAAAAATTTGTTTCCATCGATATCGGTAACCCAGGATCCGCTGGCTGAAGCTGCGATCATCGGCGGATTCGCCTCGCTGTAAGGTGTAATGTTATGCCATAAATACTGCTGATCCTTCTTGATGGCCGCTTCACTCTCTTTGCCCAGGCTCTGCATGGCAACTCTCTCCTCTCGATATTCCAGTTTATTTAACATGCATCTGATGCGGCTAATAGCGTGCAGTAATCATCTTCTTGCGGGTATAGAATTCAACACCGTCACGGCCGTTCGCGTGCAGGTCTCCATAGAACGATTTCTTGTAGCCGGAGAACGGGAAAAAGGCCATTGGTGCCGGCACGCCGAGATTCACGCCCAGCATTCCCGCATCAATCTCTTCCCGGAACTCGCGGATCGCCCGGGCACTGTCTGTATACAGGCAGGCACCATTGGCAAACGGCGAGCGGTTCGTAACCTCAATCGCTTCGGCGAGATCCTTCACACGTACGACCGACAGCAACGGAGCAAAAATCTCATCCTGCCAGATCTTCATTCCCGGCTGTACACGGTCGAAGATGGTCGGGCCGAGGAAATAACCTGCACCGGAGACCGCGCTGTCCTTCCGGCCGTCGCGCACCAGCTCCGCCTGCTCCGTGAGTCCCGTTTCGATATAGGCAATCGTCCGTTCCTTATTCAACTGGCGGATAACCGGACCCAGGAAGACACCGTCCTCCTTGCCGTTCCCGATCTTAAGTCCGTCAGCAGCCTCTACCAGGCGGCTTACCAGCTCATCCGCGATTTCCTCATGCACAACCACTACGGAGCAGGCCATGCAGCGCTCGCCCGCCGAGCCGAATGCCGCAGCGGTAATATTCTTGACCGCGTTATCGAGGTCTGCGTCAGGAAGCACAATGGAGTGATTCTTAGCTCCGGCCAGAGCCTGCACCCGCTTGCCGTGGGCCGTTCCCTGCTTATATACATATTCCGCCACCGGCTGCGAGCCGACGAAGGAAATCGCCTTCACTTCTTCATGCTCCAGCAGCCCGTTTACCACCTCATGTGCACCGTGCACCACATTCAGTACACCCGGCGGAAACCCGGATTCCGCAAACAGCTCAGCCAGCCGGTTGACCAGCAGCGGCGTCCGCTCGGAAGGCTTCAGGACAAAGGTATTGCCGCAGGCGATGGCCAGCGGAAACATCCAGCAGGGCACCATCATCGGGAAGTTGAATGGCGCAATCCCGCCGATAACCCCCAGCGGATAGCGGTACATCCCCGATTCAATTCCGGTAGCAATGTCCGGCAGCTGGCTGCCCATCATCAGTGTCGGAATGCCGGAGGCAAATTCCACACACTCGATGCCGCGCTGCACTTCGCCCAGCGCCTCCTCCAGGCTTTTGCCGTTCTCGAGTGTGATCAGCTCTGCCAGCTCATTCCAGTGCTGCACCAGGAGCTGCTGGTACTGGAAGAAATAGCGGGCCCGCCGCGGAACGGCCACCTTTTTCCACGATTTAAAAGCCAGCGCCGCTACCTGTACCGCATCATCCAGCTCTTCCTTACTCGAAATCGGAACGTAAGCGATTACCTCACCGGTCGCCGGATTATACACTTCCTCCTCTTTCCCGGAGCGCGATTCCACCCAAGTGCCGTTTACATAATTCTTAACCTTCCCGGCCTGCCCTACTAGCAAGGACATCCCCTTCACCTCTTTCATCATCTGAGTTGCCGATTATAATAGATGACCGCCACATCCGGCGGTCATCTATTAGGAATATGAGAGAAAACCTTTATTTTGCCGCCATCTCTACAATTTCGTTCGTATAGGCTTCATCCACTTTGGAGGCTTCTTTGATTACACCGAACTTAAGTGCGATATCCGCGGTCTGCTGGAAGGCTGCAGCATCGGTATAACCCATTTTGGCAGCATCAAAGCCTTCCGGCTGAATCAGCTTGGCAACCTCAGTCATCATCGTCAGCTGATGCTCACGGGTGGTACTGCCTTCCTCTGCCAGCTTCATCACGCTGTCTACAGCCGCTTCAGGGTCAGCGATAGCGTCTTTCCAGCCCTTAAGGGAAGCGCGGACGAACTTGGCTGCCGTTTCCTTGTTCTCTGCCAGCCATTCTTTGTTGGCAAACAGATTGTCTTCCAGCATCGCCACGCCCTCGTCATTCATGTCGATAACATTCAGGTCTTCCGCCTTGATGCCCGACTCCAGCACCACCTGATATTCGTTGTAGGTCATCGCCGAAGCAGCGTCAATCTCACCGCCAAGGAACTGGTCCATCGTGAAGCCCTGCTTCGTGAAGTTCAGATCCTTATTCGAATCCAGTTTGTACTTATCAAACAATGCCAGAATCTCAAACTCATTGCCGCCCATCCAGTTGCCGACCTTCTTGCCCTTCAGGTCAGCCGGTCCGCTGATTCCTGCATCCTTCTTGGAGACCAGAACAAGTCCGCTCTTCTGGAAGATTTGCGCGATCTGCACCAGCGGCATTTCCTGCTCCTGGCTGGTCAACAGGCTCGCGACCCAGTCCACACCGATATCTGCCGATCCGCCGGCCACCTGCTGCTCCGGTACGATATCCGGTCCGCCCGGCAGAATCTCTACCTTAAGCCCTTCCTCTGCGTAATATCCTTTATCCTGTGCCAGGAAATAACCGGCGAACTGTGCCTGCGGCACCCACTTCAGCTGCAACTTCACTGTTACCGGGTCTGCAGCCGGTTCTGTTGTTGCCGCCGTCTCCGGTGATGCAGATGCCTCTGTTCCCGCCGTTGCTTCTGCTGCAGACGTATTATTGTTGTTCCCGCCACAGCCTGCCAGCAAAGAGAGGACCATGATCATTACCGCCAGCAGCAGCCCGCCACGAAATTTGCCTTTTTTCCCGTTCATCAAGTGCAACTCCCCCTACCAATTTGAGTTTGTAGTCCTGCAAAAGCACAGCATGGTTACCGTCGTGGTGACTCTATGCATACGGCCCGCGGTCAGGTTCTCTATTTCCCCTCACGCGATAGTCCGGATGTAATGGAATAAGGGTGTTACGAACGCTGGGAGCTATGCCATTTGATGAATACCTTCTCCAGCCGTTCAACCATCAGGTAAAAGAGGACTCCGGCAATCGCCGCCAGCACAATACACGACCAGCCCAGCGGCATCTTCGCCACCTTGATCGAATTGGAGAGCAGGTAGCCGAGCCCTCTTGAGGAGAAGAAAAACTCCCCCACTATCGCTCCGATCATACTGGCAGTAGCGTTGATCTTCAGTGCTGTGAACACATACGGCAGACTGTTCTGGATCCGCAGATAGCGGAACACTGCGGGCTTGCCGGCGGCATAGGAATGCATCAGATCCAGCGCCAGCGGGTCCACAGCCGCCATACCCTTATAGGCATTGATCGCCATCGCCGCCATCGTGGTCGCGGTAACAATCGCGGCCCGTGAGCCGATGCCGTCACCGAACCACAGATTCATAATCGGAGCGAGCGCCACAATCGGCACCGCGTTGAGCGCAGCCACAAGAGTCAGGCTGCCACCGCCCCAGCGGGGCCAGGCGGTGGCGGCCAGGGCAATCAGGAAGCCGCAGGCCGAACCGATCAGCATTCCCACTACCGCTTCGGTCAAGGTATAGCCGGTATAAGACAGCAGCAGGCTGTAATTCTCCCTCATCGCTTCCCAAATGGCTGAAGGCAGCGGGAGCTGATACTTTTTCAGGTCAAACAGCTTATGAAACACCTGATACTCCCAGAGGAGCAGGAACAGCACTCCAGCCAGCAGAGGGAGAATCACACCAGGGTTAAACCATTTCAAAAGGCGCCGTTTGCCTTTTTGCTTCTGCGGACCGGAGGATACACTATTTCTCGTTGTTATCAGAGAAGGCGGCGCCTCTTCAGTTCCGGCAGCAGTGATATATGAGGGTTCACGCACAGAGTTACTTCCCATCAGCGGTCCCCTCCCTTCGGACGAAACTCCGGCTGCCATGGCGCTACTAACCGTTCAATTAGAGTCATCAGCCAATAGCTGGCGATGCCAAGCAGCGCCCCGACCAGCACCGTAGACCAGAACATATAGGTATGGGACGGACCGTAATAAAGATTACGCAGCATAATCACACCGATGCCGTGCTGGGCCCCCATCAGCTCCACCAGAATCGCTCCGGTTACGGCCAGGGGGGCAGCGATTTTGAGGCCGCTGAACAGTCCGGGCAGTGCAGCCGGAAAGCGCAGCTTCCAGTACACAGCCCAAGGCTTGGCGGCGTAGGAGTGCATCAGTTCAACTGCCGAAAGATCCACACTGCGCAGACCGCGCAGCATATTCAGGGCAACCGGGAAAAAGGTAATGTAGCCGGAGATAATAATCCGTGACACCTGTTCATCCCGCACAATCCCATAGATGATCGGGGCAAGCCCTAGGATCGGAATCATCTGTGAGGCAACGGCATAAGGGAAGGCGAGCTGTTCAATCGTCCTGGACAGGCTCATCAGTACAGCGAGGAGCACGCCGGCTGCGGCACCAATCAGAAATCCGATACCGGCATTACCAAAGGTCGCCCCCCCTTCCCTGAGCAGCGTGCCGCTGTACTTCCACAAGGTCGTAGCCACTTCATGCACATATGGCAGCTTGGATTGGGCCAGCGGCGTTTTGGCCACATGAAGCAGCATCCAGGAGACTGCCTCCCATACAACCAGTAGGCCGAAGATCCAGACGAGCAGCGGCAGAACACGGCTGCGCATAATCGGGCTGTTCCCCTTCATTCGCTACACCCCTTCGAAACTGTCGCGGATACGGGCGATCAGTTCAAAAAACTGCGGGCTGTTTCTCATCTCAGCTGTGCGCGGACGCGGCAGCGGGATATCCACGATGGCAGACAGTCTGCCCGGATGCGGGGAGAGAACGAAGACCCGGTCAGAGAGGAAAATCGATTCGGGGATACTGTGGGTTACAAAAACGATCGTGCTCTGCACCTTACTCCAGACGGATAGCAGCTCCTCATTCAGGCGCTCCCGGGTAAACTCATCCAGCGCGGAGAACGGCTCATCCATCAGCAGAATCTCCGGCTCCATCGAAAGCGCACGGGCGATAGCGACGCGCTGCTGCATACCGCCACTGAGCTGCCAGGGATATTTATCGGCGAACCCCTGCAGACCTACAAGATCCAGTAGCTCCAGCGCCTTGTCCTCGCGGACCGATTTCTTGACACCCATCAGCTCAAGCGGCAATGTAATGTTATGCTTCACCTTACGCCAGTCATAGAGCACAGGGCTTTGAAAAACAATTCCATACTTTTGCGCCAGTCTGGCCTCCTTGGCACTCTTGCCTGCCACCGTGACATTGCCGGCTGTTGGTGTCAGGAGATCTGCCATCAATCTGAGCAATGTCGTTTTACCGCATCCGGAGGGACCCAGTAAAGAAACGAACTCGCCTTTGGCAATATCCAGGCTTACCTGATGCAGCGCGAGCACATCCGCAGTCTCCGTTTGATAGCGCATTTCCACATTTTCCAGCAGTATTTCAGGAATTTTCGTCGCTACAAGTGACATGTCCAGCTCCCCCTTCATCCCTGAATCGGATTATTTTATGTTAAATAACATAACATATTTAAGTTTAAAATGATGATAACATCCTTACGGTGTAGGATTAACTAACATGTTACACTTTGCTTCCCGGACACTCACTAGACAAAAAGTAAAATTGCACCTGCTAAATTCCGTCACTTTGTCTAGCCGCCGGCTATTATTGTCACGGATTGCGAAGTGTGCCGATAAAGAGAGAGCGGGCATGACCGTTTTCACCTGAACCCGCCGGGCTAACGGATATCTTTGAAACCTGAATGTTATCCCTTTAAAACTGTGATAATATTTAT
Source organism: Paenibacillus tianjinensis (assembly GCF_017086365.1). NCBI lineage: Bacteria > Bacillati > Bacillota > Bacilli > Caryophanales > Paenibacillaceae > Paenibacillus > Paenibacillus tianjinensis. Next base: position 5,966,628 of record NZ_CP070969.1, read on the forward strand.
TCATATATCCTTGCTAAAACAGGAGACCCTTTACCGATGCTAAATGTACAGAATAATGCCCCATGGTTATCTAAGGCACTCTTTCCGGCCCCGGACCCTGCATCTGATGATCATCCTGCTTGGAGGAACATCACATGGGCTCTTTGATTTCAAACTATATTGTCGTCGTTTCCATATCCGGTGTACTGAGCGTACTCCTTGGCCTGTTTGCTTATTATAAGAAGACCGATTTCGCGGGAATTAAGCCGTTTATTTACAGCTCCTTCTTTTCAGCGGTCTATACGTTCGGCTTTGCACTGGAGCTGTCGGGCAGCACCATGGGGGAAATCGGGTTCTGGATCAAAGTAGAGTATCTGGGCATGCCCTTTATTGCGCCTTCCAGCCTGATTATGATCATGTACTTCGTGGGACTGGAGCGTTTAATTAATAAAAAGCTGCTGACTCTGCTGTTTTCCATTCCCTGCATCTCTGTACTGCTCGTATGGACCAATGAGTCTCATCATTTGTTCTACCAGTCGATGCTGTTCCGGGAAAATGCCCCCACTCCGCTGGTTGATGTTGTGATGGGTCCCTGGTATATCGTGCAGGGCAGCATGACCTTCGGATGTATGCTGGCCGGAATGTGCCTGATTCTCTGGCAGTGGAACCGGATGAAGCGGGTCTACCGGAGGCAGATGATCACGATCTTTATCGGGCAGTTCCTTCCGGCTCTCGGCGCATTCCTCTACCTGATAGACCAGACTCCCTACGGCATGGATCCCGTGCCGATTATCATGAGCATAACTTCAACGCTGTATATTTGGGCCATTCTCTCCCGGGGGATGCTGACTGCGGCTCCCATTGCCCGAGAGAATCTGTTCGAGAGCATGCGTGACGGAGTGCTGGTCACCGACCGTTCCGATATGCTGATCGACTACAACCGGGCTGCTACCGAAATGCTGGAGGGCCTGGACTCCTCGGCCATCGGGCATCCTTTGGCCAAGCTGTTTCTTCCTGCCGGCAAAGAAGCCGTGGATTATGTAATGAATGCGGACCCACTGCTGAGTGAGGAGCGTGAGCTGGCCTGGAATTTAGGCGGCAGCACTTGTTATTATCAGGTCCGCTCCTCTCCGGTACTGAAGAAGGACGGCAGCCTGGCCGGGCGGATGATCATGCTGATCGACGTGACCGAACGGACTCTGCTCCAGGAGAAGCTGCAGCAGCTTGCCACCATTGACAGTCTTACCGGTATTTATAACCGTACCTTTTTCATGGAACAGAGCCGTACGCTGCTGGAAGAGGCCTCCGTGAATCAGATCCCGCTCTCGATTATTTTGCTGGACATCGACTTCTTCAAAAATATCAATGACCGTTATGGCCACCAGTATGGCGACATGGCGCTCCAGCATATCGTAGGTGTATGCCGCAGACATACCCGTGAAGGGGATGTATTCGGGCGCTACGGAGGCGAGGAATTCGTGATGTGTCTGCCCGACACTTCGCTCCAGCAGGCGGCTTTATTATCGGAGGCGATCCGTAATGATATTGAGCGCAGCGCATTTTATACACTGTCAGGACCCATCAATGTAACAGCCAGCTTCGGGGTGGCCGAGGCCGGCCGGGAGAATATCTCCCTGGAAGAGCTGCTCTCCGAAGCCGATCATGCCCTGTACACTTCCAAGCGCAACGGAAGAAATGCCGTTCACCTGTCCAGCGGAGCAGCTATTACCCACTTCAATCCGCTATAGCTGTTACTGAAATTACGCCGGACAGCCCCGTTCCATTGGAACCGGGGCTGTCCGTATTTATATATGTTGCCTGCAAATCCCTTGCATCTGTTTACTTCGGTCCGGCCATGAAATAGTCCACGCCCTGCAGCAAATCCCGGGGCAGCTCCTCAAGCTTCAGGTAATTCTTCATTTCCAGCACTACCCGTTCACGGTTGTGTCCGAACACATCCACCAGCCGGGCCAGACGTTCCCATGGCGCCAGATCGGCACGGAAATCCGGTTCATTCATCGGAATCCCATGCGATTCCACGAACCATTCCGCCCCGAAGCCATAGGTTATTTCAAGCAGTCTGAGAAAGCCGGTGCTGCTGTACTTATACGGGCCGCCATAAATGGACGGGCCCAGCGCATCTCCCAGGAATAGAACCTTGTCCTCTTGAACATAGAGCACGCAGGAGTCTGCCGAGTGATCACCGCCGACATGGGTCAGCACACAAGTCACTCCCCCGAGATCAATAGTGATCCTTCCGGTGAACACAATATCCGGTTCCCTGACGTTAACCTCCCTTGAATCACCATATTCCAGACGGATATGCTGTGCACTGTCCTCACTGATGGTACCCGCCTGCACAAGCTCAGCCATTGCTTCATCCGACCACCCCCGCCCGCTCAGAGCAGCCAGTGCTTCTGCGGTTTCCTTATGGGCAATCGCCGGAATCCCCCAAGCACCCGTACCGAAGCTGTGATCCCAATGCCAGTGCGTCAGCACCAGCATATCCGGCAGCCGGCAGCCGCGCCGCTCCAGCTCCTCGCGGAATAGCCCGGCATGGGCAGGCGAAGCGCCTGCATCCATTAAAAGCGTCCGCCGCTCTCCCGTAATTGCCGCCAGCACCGGACGGTCGGTTGCATGCTCCGCGTGCATAATCAGAATATGCGGACTAATCTGCTCGAATTTATGCTCCATTCCCAGCATCCTCCTGTGCAATCAATCAACATGAATTAAGGCAGGCCGGCAAAGTATATCCCGTCATTCTTTTGGCGATAACAGCACCCATAGCGATATCTCCGGAACAGGCATGCTTGCAGCCGCTTTATCTCTCCATGTTGCATCAAATGGACGTATTAATCAACTGCAGTTGTTTGCGACAGCAGGGTTTAAGTTTAATAGAGGTTAGTTAATCTAAATCGGCCCTGTGTACGGGACAGCCGATAAGGAGGATTTTGCGATGATCAAGATCGGGCTAACCGGTTTCGGGGACCATGAAGAGCTTTACGGCAAAATCAAACCGGCCGAGCGTCTGCCTGCATACAGCGCACATTTTCCCATCGTGGAAATCGACAGTTCCTTTTATGCTGTGCAGCCGGTCAAAAATTACGTGAAATGGGTCAGCCAGACCCCCGATGAATTCAAATTTATCGTTAAAGCCTACCAGGGGATGACCGGGCACCTGCGCAGAAAAAAGAATTATTACGATACGCCAGGAGAAATGTACGAGGCCTTCCACACCTCCATTGCCCCGGTAAAAACAGCCGGGAAGCTGGCGATGGCTCTCTTCCAATTCCCTCCATGGTTCGATTGCACCAAGGAAAACGTGGAATTTCTCCGCGAGGCCAAGGAACGGATGCTGGATGTCCCGGCTGCAGTCGAGTTCCGCAATGAATCCTGGTACAGTCCGGAAATGCGCGATAAAACGCTGGGTTTTCTTACCCGGGAAGGCTGGATTCATACCGTAGCCGACGAGCCTCAGGCAGGATCGGGCTCCATTCCGGTTGTGCCAGTAGCGACTACACCGGATATTACCTATGTCCGTCTGCACGGCCGCAATACCCAAGGCTGGAATCAGAGCAGCCACCCCGACTGGCGTAAGCTGCGTTATTTGTACCGCTACAGCACAGAAGAACTGACAGAGTGGCGTGAACGGCTGCGGGAGCTGGAAAAAACATGCCGGGAGCTGTATGTGGTCTTCAATAATAATTCCGCCGGGGATGCCACACCCAATGCCAAAGAATTACAGGCATTACTGGGAATTGACGGCGGCCTGGCACCGCTTCAGTTAGACTTATTCAACTAGGCCCCGCTAGACCTAAGTTCTACATATATCTCTTTTACTCCTTGGCAACGCATTGAACCACCAAAAATCACTATTCAGCACTTGAATTTATAGGGAGGCAAAAAGGGAATGAAGAGAAATCATACGATGATGCAGTTTTTTGAATGGCATGTTGCGGCAGACGGGCAGCACTGGAAGAGGCTGGCGGAGATGGCGCCGGAGCTGAAGGCCAGCTTTATTGACTCCGTCTGGGTTCCGCCTGTAACGAAGGCCATTACGCCGGAAGACACAGGTTATGGGGTGTATGATTTGTATGACCTCGGTGAGTTTGATCAAAAAGGAGCGGTCCGTACGAAATACGGCACCAAGCAAGAGCTGGTCGAAGCCATTGCCGAGTGCTTGAAGAACGGCATTGCCGTATATGTCGATCTCGTGATGAATCATAAAGCAGGCGCAGACGAGACGGAGGTCTTTGAGGTCATAGAGGTGGACCCGAACGACCGCAACAAGGAAATCTCAGCCCCCTTCGAGATTGAGGGCTGGACCAAGTTCACTTTTCCGGGGCGCGGGGACGAGTATTCCTCCTTCAAATGGGACCATACCCATTTCAACGGTACCGATTTCGATGCGAAGGAAGGCCGGACCGGAGTATTCCGGATCAACGGGGAGAACAAAGCCTGGAACCAGAACGTAGACGACGAGTTCGGCAACTATGATTACCTGATGTTCGCCAATATCGATTACAGCCACGAGGATGTCAGACGAGAGATGCTGGATTGGGGAAAATGGCTGGTCGATACGCTGCAGTGCAGCGGCTACCGCCTCGACGCCATCAAGCATATCAACCATGAATTCATTAAGGAATTCGCCAAGGAAATGGGTAAAAAACGCGGTGAGGATTTCTACATTGTCGGCGAATTCTGGAATGACAATCTGGAGGCGTGCCGTGAATTCCTCAATACGGTAGATTATCAGATCGACCTGTTCGATGTGTCGCTGCACTATAAGCTTTACTCGGCGTCATTGGGCGGCAGGGATTTCGATCTGACGCATATTTTTGATGACACGCTTGTCCAGACCCATCCCGCTAATGCGGTAACCTTCGTAGATAACCATGATTCACAGCCCCACGAGGCGCTGGAGTCCTGGGTTGGCGACTGGTTTAAGCAGAGCGCCTACGCCCTGATCCTCCTGCGGCGGGACGGGTATCCGGTGGTCTTCTACGGTGATTATTACGGAATCGGCGGGCCGGTTCCGGTGGACGGCAAAAAAGCGGCCATCGATCCGCTGCTGTACACCCGCTATCACAAGGCCTACGGCGAACAGGATGATTATTTCGACCATCCCAACACGATCGGCTGGGTGCGGCGCGGCGTGGAGGAGCTTCCGGGCTCGGGCTGTGCGGTGATCATCTCCAATGGGGACAACGGCGAGAAACGGATGTTCGTGGGTGAAGAGCGTGCCGGGGAAGTCTGGGAGGATTTCACCCATAACCGCGAAGATCAGGTGACGATTGGCGGGGATGGCTGGGCTGTGTTTCCGGTGAACGGCGGCAGCGTATCCGTCTGGGCCCTGCCGGACGAAGAGAATACGGACCGGGAAGAGGCTCCCGCAAGCGGAGAGGACGCGTCATAAGCAAGAAGAAACGGCTTGGCCGTTACGTAAATCATATTTCAAAAAAAGAGGGGAACCTCTGCCGCGCAGGCAGAGGTTCCCCTCTTTGCTGTTGCCGGGATCAGCGGCTGAGCGGCGGATGCTCGCCCTCGGCCCATCCCCCGTTATCACTGTTCAGAATACGTTCCATCGGATACACCTGACGCACGGCGGTTACGACACCTGCGCATAACACGGCTTTGATCAGATCCCCCGGAATGAACGGCCACATGCCTGCAGTTAACGCTTTGGTGAGGGAATCCATGCCTGTGGAATGCGCCAGCCACCATACCCCTCCGGGATAGACAAGCAGCGCGCCAAACAGGAAATTGGCGGTAAGCAGCTTAGGAAACGTATATTTATTCTGCTGTGTGCGCTCGGCGCACAGGCCAATCAGGAAAGCTGCAAACGGCCAGGATAAAATATAGCCTGCTGTCGGCCCGACCAGCACGGCCATCCCTCCGCTGCCGCCCAGCACCGGGAATCCGGCGGCGGCCAGACCAATGACAATCAGCACCGCCAAGGTGCCGTAGCGTGCTCCAAGAATAGCGCCTGCCAGCATGACAGCCAGTGTCTGCAGCGTAATCGGCACAGCCGAAAAAGGCAGGTAAATTTTAAAAAAGCTGAGTGCGATCATGACTCCGGCAAACAATGCGCTGAATATCAGGCCGCGAGTCGTCCACTTTTTCATTTGTAGCAGTCCCCCCATTTTTTTAGGAACACTATACCATCCCGCTCCTTATACATCAATCTCTAATCTCTGATATAATCAAGAGCAATTGTGCATTAACACTGTCAGGGAAGCAGGTAGGATTGATGATTACGGCGCAAAATTTATCTTTGTTCTTCCGGGACGGCCAGTACAGGCTGCCGGTATTGCAGGGAATTTCCATCCCTATTGAACGCGGCGAATGGGTCGCGCTTACCGGGGCAAACGGCTGCGGCAAATCGTCTCTGATCCGTCTGTTCAACGGCCTGAATATTCCGGCCGGAGGCAGCTTAACCGCAGCCGGACTTGATCTGCGTTCACCGGAGAACCGCACTGCGGTCAAGCAGCATATTCAGCTTGTATTCCAGAATCCCGAGGCCCAGAACGTGGGCTCTACCCCTTACGAGGACGTAGCCTTCGGCCTGGAGAACCGGGGGTTATCCCCAGACGAGATGGCGAAGCGGATCAGCCGGGTCCTGCAGCAGGTGGGGCTGGCGCATAAATCGGAAACCGATATCTCCGCCCTGTCCGGCGGGGAACGGCAGCGTCTGGCGGTAGCCTGCTGTCTCGCGCTTCAGGCCGAGATGATTATCTTCGATGAGGCTACATCCATGCTGGACCCCGCCGGACGCAGCGACATTCTGGAGCTGGCCCGGAATCTATGGCGCCAGGGAACGACCATTCTCTGGGTCACCCAGCGGGTAGAGGAGCTTGCAGAGAGTCCAAGAGTAGCGGTTATGGGGCAGGGAACGATGCTGTATGACGGCGATCCCCGTACCCTGTTCTACAGCTCGGAGCTGCCCGGGCAGCTGGGCTGGGAGCCTGCACCGGTGATCTCCATCGGAAGGCTGCTGCAGGCGAAGGGCTGGCCCCTCAGGCTGCTGCCGCTGACCGAGCAGGAACTGGAGGCCATCCTATGAGCATGAGCATCCGGGCGGAGAAGCTCTCATTCTTCTACGATACTGCAGTCGCCCTCCAGGACATCAATCTGGAGATCAGCCAGGGAACACTGACCGTCCTCTGCGGTGTGACCGGAAGCGGCAAGTCCACTCTGCTGCGGGTGCTTGCGGGACTTGCCGCCCCTGCTGCGGGAAGGGTTGTTTATACTGCTGGCTCAGGGGGCGAGCCTAACGTATCCATCGTATTTCAACAGCCGGAGACCCAGCTGTTTGCAGGCAATGTGCATAAGGAAATTGAGTATGGTCTGGAGCAGCACGGAGTGCCGAAGGCGCAGCGGACGGAGCGGATCCGCAGCGCCTTGTCCAAGGTCGGTCTGCCCTACGAGAGCTTCGCCGAACGTTCTCCCTTCCTGCTCAGCGGCGGGGAGAAGCGGCGGCTGTGCATTGCCGCCGCTATCGTTGTACGGCCCCGGCTGCTGATTCTCGACGAGCCGACCGCGGGCCTTGATCCGCAGGCGGCACAGGCGCTGCTTGCGCTGGTGCAGGAACTGCTGGAGGGCGGCATCACCCTGATCATTGGAACCCATGATCTTGACAGCTTCCTGCCGCTGGCCGACAAAGCGGTCGTGATGTCCCAAGGGTCGGTTCATTATGACGGACCCGCCGCTCCGCTGGCGGCCGATCATCTGCTGCTCCGGTCAGCGGGGCTGGAACCGCCCGCATACTCACGCATCGGGCACAGACTCCGCCGCCAGGGACTGCTGACGGAGCAGCCGGACAGCATGGATGATCTGCTCACCGGTATAAGCCGGCTGCTGCCGCCTGCACCTGTAAAAGCCGTCAGTCCTCAGATACCTAAAGGACCGCAGCACGCAGCTGATCCTGTAAACAACAATCCGCCAGCTTCTATCAGGACTCATAGCCAAACAGCCCCGCGCCGGGGTTCCTGGCAGGGGCTTGACCCCCGCGTGAAATGGCTGGGGATGGTGCTGGGTTCACTGGTTGTACTGGGCATGAACAGCCTGACTCCGCTGCTGCTCACATCCGCCCTCATTGCCGGATTAATCGGCTCTGCGGGAATTCCCTGGAGCCGGACGGCAAGGTTCTTCCGCCCGTTCCTGCTGATGTTCCTGTTTCTCTGGCTGCTGTCTGCGCTAAGCTGGGCATCCCCGGATATCAGACTCGGGTTCTTAGGCTTCAGCTCGGCAGGAATCCTGCGCGGCGGGCTGAATGTGCTGCGCTTCCTGCTGCTGATTGCCCTTGGCTTCCTATTCACGGAGACGACCACCGGCGCGCCGCTGCGCGAAGCGCTGGAGTGGGCCATCGCCCCGCTGAAGAAGCTGGGTATCCGTACCCGGGGCTGGTCGCTGGCCGTATCCGTCACGCTGCAGTTCGTGCCCTGGATTCTCGGCAAGCTGAGCCAGCTGCAGCTGGCGCTGAAGTCGCGTGGGAGAATTCAGCGCGGCCTCGCGCGCTGGACTCCCCGGCAGATTGGCTTACTCATAGTGCCGCTCCTGATTCTTGTCATCGGCATGGGGGATGAGCTGGCTACAGCCGTTGAATCCCGCGGTTATGACCCGAAGAAAGCACGGACTCCATCATACCAGCTAAACTGGCAGCCTAAGGACACACTGGCGCTGGCCTGCGTTATGCTTGTAGCGGCTTTGCTGTGGTGGATCTCCCGGATCAGCTGAGCTTATAGCTCAGCATGTACTCCGTATGCCCGTCGATTACGCCGAGCTGCGGATCGTTTACAGTCCATTCCCCGGGAATGTTCATCTCCCGGCAGGCCAGCTCGAAATTGCAGGCGGCAATGCCGAGATCGATCCGCTGCATTTCAAAGCCCAGCTTGTTCCCGCTGTAATTTGGCGTATGCTGCAGATAGAAATGTGCCTGCCGCCGGTCAGCGGACAGCACGATCCGCCAGGGCTGCTTGTTGGAAGCCGAAGGGCCCAGCCGGACCATCTCCAGCGGAGCGGCCAGCTTGCCGGCCGACTCCGGAGCCAGCTGTCTTTCAAATCCCGAGTCGAAATACAAATCGCGCCACGGCTTTTTCTGGTCCGCTTTGACGACATAACGCATGGTAGCATCCAGCAACCGCTGCTTCTCCCGTGCATAGCCAAGCGGTGTGATGCAGAGAATGATCTCTCCGGGCGCAAGCTCAAGCTCACGGGCAAAGGAATTGCGGTTAAAGGTTCCGCCAATCCAGCAGGTGCCCAGGCCAAGGCCTGTAGCATAAAGAATCAGCTTATGAAAAATATACCCGAACTCCAGCAGTGCCGTCTGGTCGTTGCGCACCACGCCAACCAGATAGGCCTGCGGATTCTGAATAATCCCGTATGCGCCGAGTTTGATGCCCTTGCCGTCTTCGCCGCCGCTTTTGGCCCAGATCCATTCCATCCTTGCCTTTCCCCCGAAGGGCCCGAGCAGATTCTCCTCCTGGTGCAGATAGTCCATAATAGAAGCGTGGACCTCTTCCCCAATCGGTGTCGTCTCATAGGTGCGTACTGATTTCCGCTTCTCGATGATATCCATAACGGCGATACCCAATATACTCAGCCCCTTCTTCTACTCTCCCTGCTGCAGAGTTTGCCTTTTACCGTTGGCCGGTTTGTAAAAGCTGCGTTGTACGTAACTTTTTTCACAAACTAATATTAACATCTATAGATGTTTATGCATAGCTTAAGGCTCAGAAATGAAACTTCCCGCGAAGATGATCATTCTAATAAAATAGACAAAGCCCGGGCATCCCCAGGCCTTGCCTTCTTCAGCTCTATTCCTTCTCCTGCGGATGACGGGAAACCAGCCGGACCAGATCTATAGTCAGTATCGGCAGAATCAGGGAGGCAGGATAAGCCAGATATCTGGGCTCCCACTGCGGATTGAATTTCTCCTTATAACGGCGCAGGCCGGCGAACCCGTACCAGTGTCCTCCCCGTATAAAGACAAGCCGGGCTACCTTCTCCTCCCGCAATGCGCCGGAATTCTGCCCTACACTGGACAGCGGAGCATTCCCGAGATTAAACCACGCATTGCCTTGCGACTTCGCCCATTCCAGCAGATGGACAAACAGGTAGTCCATAGTGCCGTTCGGAGTATCCTTCCGGTGGCGCATTAAATCAATCGAAACGGTTGTTCCGCCGTCATAGCAAGGTGCAATAGAGGCAAAGGCGGCAATTCTGCCTTCCGCCCCGCGCAGCAGCGCTACAGGTGCGAGCTGCATATAGGATGCTTTGAACCAGCCCAGGGAATAACCCTTTTCAGTGCGTCCGTCCAGCCACTCCTCCGATACAGCCTGGAGTTCCTGCAGCAACGTCCCGGAATGCGGGGCTTCCGAAATCTCAAAGGTATAACCTTCGCGTTCGAACCGGTTGCAGACACTGCGCAGGTCAGAATTTTTTTTGCCGCTGAGTGTAAAACCTGCGAGCGGCACTCTGGCTTCTTCACCCAGCTTGAAGAAATGATAGCCCTGCTCATGATAGACCGGCAGAAACTCAGGTGTCGCCTGGTAAAATACAACAGATAGCCCATATAAATCCACCGCCCGCCGGAATTCGCTGATGGCCTCGTTCATCAGCGCTCTGGGGCCAAGCGGATCGCCCAGTACGACAAGCTTGTCCCTGGTTCTGGCGAAGGCGAACAGCACTTTTCCCTTCTGTGCCCAGTAAAAGCTCTTGTCCCCCAGAAACAGCATATGTGTCAAGGCATTCCCCTTCGTTCCGGCAAGAAACTGCTCCACCCGCTCCATATCTTTATCCGCAAAGATCTCCTCCGCCTTCCGCTGCGGACGGAGGACCGCCAGCATCGTCACGACGAGCCAGGACACCGCCAGGCTACCGGCCGCTGCCACCGCAACATTGCTGTGCTGCTGCAGCCACTCCGGCCGGATGCCGGGCGGCAGATGCTTCATAAATCCGCGATGCGCGTAGCTGCCCAGCAGGTAATAACCAAGCGCGATAAGTGAGGTCAGCAGCAGCCACCACAGTACACTCTGCTTGTTGACTGGTACGCTGATCCGGTAGAACCTTGATCTGGAGATCCACAGAATCAGGGCAACCAGCAGCAGAAAACCCGCTTCCTCATAATCAAATCCCTTGGTGAATGCAAATACGGCTCCTCCGAACAAAAGTACGCTGGTCCAGAGATAAGCTCTTCTGACCCGCAAGGAGATGCCTCTGGACAGCAGAATCAGCAGAAATCCGATCAGCACCGATAAATGATGCGAAATCTGCATGACCGGCAGGGACAGCAGCTCCTCCGTCATCTGCAGCCGGTATAGCAGCCCAGGGGTTGCCGCAGACAACAGCAGAATGAGCCCGCTCGCCAGAACGAGCTTACCGAGCGCCCAGAACCCGAGATCGCTCAGAAAAGTATACTGTCCGGGCCAGCCCCAGATTTTCTGCCAGATATTGAGCGAGGGTTCGGGCACTTCCCCGCTCTGGTCCGTGTTTTTTCTTCCCGGCAGTCCGATTTCCAGGGCAGCCAGTACAAGGCCGATCAGCCAGGGCACTACATAATAAAACAGCCGGTAGATCACCAGCACAGCCATAGCCTGATCACTGGTATGTCCGAGCTGTGTGAGGCCGAGCAGCGCAATGAGATCGAATGCGCCGATGCCGCCGGGGGCCATGCTCAGAATCCCCGCCACCGCAGCAACCAGATAAATGCTGAACAGCGTAACGAACGCCACGCCGCCAAGCAGGTGACTGCCGATAGTCCAGAACGTGATTCCGGCAAATAGCCATTCCAGAAAAGAGGCTCCTACTGAAGCCGCTACTGTGAACCAGGGGGTTCTGCCCTGTCCCCGGTTAATCCATTTGGCAAACAGCGAGGAACGCTGGATAATCACAAAAAACGGTAAATAGAGCGCCATGCCCCAGACCGCGAAGATCAGCCATGTATGCTCACGCATCAGCCCGTGGGCAGGAAGCAGGCCGGTCAGATTGCCCCAGGACAGCAGCGACAGGCCGGTAATCATCAAGGGGGATAGAAATACGAGCGCAGGAGCTAAGGCCGCAGCGGGGACACCGCTTTTCTTATAGAGCAGCGAGCGCAGGCCTATCCCGGCAAGTCCGGCAAACCCGATCAGATTATTAAAGGTATTGGCAATCCAGGCGTAGCGGAAGGTGCTCCAGGCTCCGGTCCTGAAGCGGAAGTGCTTCCGGATCAAATAATCATAGGCGCTCATAACTGCCACCGAGAGCAGCGCAACCCCCATCATCTCCATAACGGCAGAAGCCGGCACATGCCGGAGTTCTCTTATCGTGAGCCCCAGGTGCACCTGTTTCAGCTCGTGCTGCCCTTCCCAATATACCAAGGCTATAATTGCCACCGGAAAGAGCATTCTTACCGCCCTTATCCGGTAGATGGACAACAGCAGCCGTACAATCCGGAAACGTTCCAATGTCTGTTTAATTGAATGCATGATTTCTCCCTGCCTTATGATGGGCGCATGCCTCTGATTCAGACATTTCAGCCGTTTCTATCTCCCCATTATACCAATTTCAGGGACGAAAGGCTCATGCAGAACAGCACCAAAAAGAGGACCCCTTCACGGCAAAGGATGTCCTCTTTGGATGCTGCTTACTGCGGTGTGATCTTAAACGCGAATGTCAAATCTGCCCTCACTGTCAGTGGTAGCGTTAGCGATTTGCTCTGCACTTGCTGCTGTAAGCGAATTGCTGGTAGCAGGTTTTTCAGGAGGTGCACTCTGAGCTGCCGCAGAGGAGCTGCTGCTTTTGGACTTCTGGGCAATCTGCGCCTCAATCTGCTTAATCTGCTGCTCAATCTGCTTGGTTTTGGTTTCCTTGGTCTTCTCGTCGTCCTTACTGGACGCGACCTTCTCCAGGTCAGCCTCCAGTTTCGCTTTTTGTTTTTCCAGCGAGCTGGTATCAGTTGCACTGGAAGAGGTATAAGAAGTCGAAGCGGCGGCGGATGTGGCGGATGAAATATTCATGCTTGTCCCTCCTTTCACCACTTCAATATAACCCCTGTACCCGAACCTAACGTTAAAATGGGCTGAAAGTTTGCTGAAAGTGCCTGAAGGAGGGAACTGCAGCTATCCCTGCTTCCCTGTGACGGAATCAACGCCTGTGCTGCCTTTAGCCCTGGATTTGCGGTTGACCAGCATTACGCTCAGCAGAATAATGGCTAGTCCCGCGACCGTATTGGCATAGACCGGCTCGTTCAGGAAGATAACCCCCCACATCAGCCCGAATACCGGAACCAGGAAAGTTACACTGACGGTTTTTACCGCACCCACACTCTGAATCAGGTAAAAATATAGTAAATAGGCGACAGCGGTACAGATGAGGGATAAGCCGAGCACAGAGTAGACCGCCGCCGCTGACGGCATATGCCGGGGAGCAAAAATGACCGCGAGCGGAAGCAGCACTACGGCTGCCCCAAGCTGCTGGCCGGCGGCAAGCGTAAGTGGTGCGAGGCCACGGCCGGCACGGGCGGCATACAGCCCGCCGAAGCCGTAAGAAAGCGCAGCCCCGAGTGAAAAGAAGACCGACAACAGCACCCTTCCCTCAAGCGGGACCGGACTCCACCCGACCAGAACAGCCACGCCCACAAGTCCGATGATTAAGCCGATGGATTTCGATATTCCCGGCTTCTCGCCAAGGGTTCCCCAGGCGGCAAGCGCTGTGAACATCGGGGTAGTCGCATTAAGAATGGCTGCCAGTGAGGCGTTCAGCTCCAGTTCAGCCATGCAGATCAGTGTAAAAGGCAGCGCGGCATTCAGCGCCCCAAGCAGCAGAAACTGCTTCCAGTGCCGCCCCATCCCAAGCGTCTTCCGTGTAATCCTGGCGTAGAGCAGCAAAGCGGCTGCAGCCAGCGTTACGCGGAGTTCTGTGGTAAACACCGGTCCTAGCTCAGGAGAGGCGATTCTCATAAACAGAAATGAAGCTCCCCAGGCAAATGCCAGCAGCAGCAGTACCGTAAAGTCTTTCCGGCTCATCGCTGCCCCCCCTTCCTGCAGAGCAGCAGATAGGACAGGATGGAGCAAAGACCGGCCCCTGCGATGACTACCGCCATCGGAATTGCCGTTTCGTCGCCGCCAAGACCGACCAGCGGAGCCACGCAGCCGCCCAGCAGCAGCGGCAATAGTCCGAGCAGCGCCGAGGCGCTTCCTGCCGATTCACCCTGGTCCTGCATGGCCAGCGAGAAGCTGGTCGTGCTGACCAATCCGACGCTCGAGACCACAGCGAACAGGCAGATCAGGATCGGGAGCAGGCCGCCTCCGGCCAGAACCGCAGCCAGCAGCATTACTCCGCCGAGCGTGCAGAGTGCAAGACCGCTGGCAAGCAGCTTCCTCTCACCAAGTCTCCCGGACAATCTGCCGGCAATCTGTCCGGAGAGGATAATACCGAACCCGTTAACGGCAAAGATCAGACTGTACATTTGCGGAGAGACCCCGAACATATTCTGCAGGATAAAGGAAGAACCCGAAATATACGCGAACATCGCTGCAGTAACAAACCCCTGGGAAAGGGCATAGCCCATAAACCGTCCGTTGCCGAGCAGTCCGCGGAAGGTAAGCAGTGTCCTTCTAAGCCCGCTTCTCACGCGCCGCTCCTTCGGCAGCGTCTCCGGCAACCCCAGCAGAATCATCGCGCAGAAGAGCAGCCCGGCGCAAAAGAGCACAATGAACACCCCTTGCCAGGAGGTTACTCTCAGCAGCTGCCCCCCGATAATCGGTGCAAAAATCGGCCCCAGCCCGTTGACAATCATCAGGAGTGAGAAGAACCTGGTTAATTCTGAGCCGCTGTACAGGTCACGGACCGCCGCCCGCGAGATGACTACTCCTACAGAGCCGGCAAAGCCCTGGATGAAGCGCAGCACGACCAGCAGCCCGATAGAGGGGCTGAATGCACACAGCAATGAAGATACGGTATAGATCAGCATGCCGATCAGCAGCGGACGGCGGCGGCCATGGACATCGCTGAGCGGTCCGGCCACCAGTTGACCGGAAGCCAGTCCCAGCAGAAAGAAGGTCAGACTAAGCTGCACCAACGCAGCACTGGTTCCGAAATGCTTGCCGAGCTCCGGCAGGGCAGGCAGATACATGTCAATCGACAAAGGGCCAATCGTCGCAACGGCCCCCAGAATGAGTACCAGCTGCAGCCTCTGTTTCCGGGATGGCCCCTCTGCCGGGAGCACGCGGTTATCCATTTTTTCTCTGATCATGATACAATGACGCCAACCTTTCTGCAGCAACCCTCAGGCCTGTTTTTAGTAATCTCCATACTACCTGATCGGGGACAGAATGTTCAATGCATCTAAACATATATATTCTTATATTTATCCAAAAAACCGCCCGCAGGAGCTTTTAAGAGGTTGTCAGCACTCTTAGCAGCGGCCCCACAGGCGGCTATAGGTAATACTCTTTTTGCAGACTTGAACTTAATTCATGTGCTGACCCAGCCAATTCCGGGCAGCCTCCACCTCGGCTGTACTGAGGCGATGGCCTTGATTCCCCCAGTGGGCGGTCACGTCCGCTCCTGCTCCCTGCAGCAGCTGCTCCAGCTCCCGGGTTTCCTCTGCCTTGATCAGCGGGTCATTGGTTCCCGCCCCGATGAATACGGAGACACCGGCAAGGGAAGGCAATGTCAGACCCCGCAGCGGAACCATCGGATGTAGCAGCACCGCAGAGCGGAAGATGCTTCCGTAATGGAAGAGCAGGCTGCCGGCAATGTTGGCTCCGTTGGAGTAGCCGACGGCGACGAGATTGCTGCTGTCGAAGCCGTACTGGGCTGCGGCACTGTCCAGGAACTGATTCACCTCATGGGTACGGAAGATCAGATCCTCCTCATCGAATACCCCTTCAGCGAGGCGGCGGAAGTAACGCGGCATGCCATTCTCCAGCACATTTCCCCGGATACCCAGCACTGAGGAGCCGGGAGACAGCATTTCCGCCAGCGGAATCAGATCATGCTCATTGCCGCCGGTGCCATGGAATAATACGAGGGTCGGCAGAGTGGCATCCGTACCTTTTTTAAAGATATGAATCATAGCTGGTTCACCTCCACTTCACGGATTTCAAACGGACTCAGCTTCGCTTCAATCACTGCACGGTTCGGTTCAAACCAGGCTGGCAGCATTAGCTTCTGCCCCAGTTTATCCGCATCCTCATCACGGGCAAAGCCTGGAGGATCGGTAGCAATCTCGAATAGGATGCCGCCTTCCTCGCGGAAGTAGATGGCGTTAAAGTACTGGCGGTCCTGCACCGGCGTCGGCTGATAGCCATGACTCTGCACGGTCCGGCCCCACTGGAGCTGTTCGGCATCATCCTTGGCACGCCACGCGATATGATGCACCGTACCTGTTCCTCCGCCGCCCTGAGGCACCGGCGCTGCTTTCAGGTCAATAATATTGCCAAGATCGCCTGTAGAGCGGTAACGGATGTAACCGTCGCCTTCGGCAATCTGCTCAAGGCCTAGCGTACGGGTCAGTGTATCCGCCGTTTTGCCAGGGTCTGTGCTGTACAGGACTGCGCCGCCAAAGCCTTTAATTGCGTGCTCAGCGGGTACTCCCCCGAAGGACCAGGTGCTGAGCGGGCCGGCTTCGCGTTCCACCAGCTCGATCCGCAGGCCGTCATAATCAGCGAAGGACAGGTAGGACTCCGAAATCCGGGTTACTTTGGTCACCGGAATCTGGTAGGCAGCCAGCCGCTGCTCCCAGAATCCCAGAGATCCGGCCGGCACAGCGTAGGTAGTTACCCCAACCTGACCGCCGCCGATTCTGCCTTTACGCCCGGTTACCCAAGGGAAGAAGGTGATGATCGTACCGGGAGCACCCTGCTCATTCCCGAAATAGAGATGGTAGACCTCCGGAGCGTCAAAGTTAATCGTCTTTTTGACCAGTCTCAGCCCGAGAATCCCGGCATAGAAATCGGCGTTGCGCTGCGCATCCTTAACAAAAGCGGTAATATGGTGAATTCCTGCAGTTTGAAGAGTCATGTTATCCATCTCCTTAAAAGTTTTGTGAGCATGAGCTTCCTTGTGGTACGTCGGCAAAACTGGCTTCGGAAGCATATGCTTAAGTTTTGTGAGCATGAACATCCTTGTGGTACGTCGGCAAAACTACTTAGTTAAAGAACAATGCATCCAGCGAAATCGCTCCCGGACCGGTCAGCGCCACTGCGACTGCTACTACAAGTACTGTCAGCGGGAACTCTATCCCGTTAGCTGTTGACCAGAAGCCGTTAGGAGCATGAACCTTGATAATCGCGCCCAGCATCGTTGCCGCAATCAGCACAGCTGCCACCGGTGTCAGCAGGCCGGCTGTAAACAGTACGCCTCCGACCAGCTCCATTAGTCCCGCCATTACCGCCATCGCTACCCCTGGCTTAATTCCGACAGATTCCATCCAGCCGCCGGTTCCCTTCGGCCCGTAACCTCCAAACCAGCCAAACAGCTTCTGCGCCCCATGTCCAATAAAAGCAACCCCGATTACAAGTCTCAATAACAATAATCCTACACTTACCATAATAAACACTCTCCATTCTCTTTGATTTAATTATCTTAACCTTAAGATATATGTTAAAAATTTTTTGACTACCCTAATCTGCAAACCGCTTCGCGGCTTGGCAAAAGCAAATGCGGAACCGTCAGGGACACTTGCATCCCGGCATTGCCGGTTCTACACGCCTTTGCCAAGCTTCTTCAGCAGCCCAATCGCCTGTTCCTTCTCTTCCTGATTCAGTCCGCCCATCAGACCATGAATGGAAGCCACATGGCGGGGGAAAATGTCATCGAACAGCTCGCGTCCCGCTTCCGTAATCTCGGCATAAGTCACGCGGCGGTCCTCATCGCATGGCACACGCTTCAGCAGTCCCCGCTTTTCCAGCTTATCGATGTTATAAGTGATGCTGCCGCTGGTGACGAGAATCTTCTCCCCGATCTGCTGCAGCGGAATTCTTGTTCTATGGTAAAGTACTTCCAGCACCATGAATTCGGCCGATGCCAGCCCGTGACTCTTCATATCCTTAACCGCATGATCCATCAAGCTTTTGTAAGCCTTGGATAGAACCACGAACAGTTTCAATGATGAAGCCTGCTCCTCATCCGAGCTGCCTGTCGTTTTGCTTATGAGTTCATTGTAGTCGCTCATCATGTACACCTCCTTCAACTGTGCCGTCTGCCACCTCTGAGGATTGCCGAAGCACTTATCTTTAAGTTAATTATCTTTAAGTTAAGATAAATATACGTCATCTATTCTCTATTGTCAACAGTTAATCTAAAAATAATCCCGCGCGGTTTGACCTCACTTTCAAAACGGCGTATCCTTTTTGTTGCGGCGACCTGTCTAGGAGGCAGACGGCACATCCTTGTTAGTGAAGCTGAAGCTGTACAGCTGTCCTCGTGGACGGGTGCATTTAACTGTATTCCGTGCAATTATATACGGTAGAATCCCCCGTTCCTGAAATTTAAATGTATTCTATACAACTAAAATGGCTGAGCCAGCGTTTTTCAGTGCAAACCTGGATTTTTAGTTGTACGAAATGCAGCTATCTCCCCCATACTCTGACAAGACAGATGATAACTGTACAGAATACAGTTAGTTACCAGTCATTGCGGATTATTGCAAAGATGCCATTCTGGCACCTGCAGTCATTTCACATGAAGCAGCCTGGCAGCTGGTCAACAGCTGAACCGGGTGATGGCCGATTACATTTATAACTACTTATCACATCGTTACTTATATAGAAGGAGGCTCATTATGGAAGGGAAGATTGATCCACATCCGGAGGCTGCCGCGGGCTTTGCTGCGGCGGGAGAAAACCATGCGCCGCGCGTGCTGATCGTGACGGCAGTCGCGGCCGAGCGCGAAGCCGTCCTGCGCGGCCTGGGAGGCAGCAGCAGGTTCGAGGTGCTCGCTGCGGGCGCAGGCACCGCAGCCGCTGCGGCGGGTACCGCCGCTGCTCTGGCAGCCGGCCCGTACGGCTGCGTCATTAGCGCCGGGATCGGCGGCGGCTTCCCCGGGCTGGCGCCCGTAGGCTCGCTGGCCGTTGCCAGCGAGATGATCGCCGCCGACCTGGGGGCCGAGACGCCGGAGGGCTTTCGCAGCGCTGCCGAGCTCGGCTTCGGCAGCGTATCCGTGCCGGCAGACAGCGGCACGGCTGAGGCCCTTGCGGCCGCGCTGGCTGCGGCCGGGCTTGTCGTCAGCACAGGCCCTGTGCTGACGGTGTCGACGGCGACCGGCACCGCCGGGACGGCCGCCGCCCTGGCCGCGCGGCATCCCGGTGCCGTCGCGGAGGCGATGGAAGGCCACGGGGTTGCCGTGGCCGCCCATCGCTTCGGGATCGCGGCGCTCGAGCTGCGCGCGATCTCGAACCCGGTCGGCCCGCGCGACCGGGCCGCGTGGAAGATCCCTGAAGCGCTCGATGCGCTAGCGGCAGCGGCCGCTATACTACTGGAGGTGCTGTAATGACAACAGAACTCAATATTGCTTTTTCCCCTTGTCCCAATGATACCTTTGTCTTTCATGCCTGGGCCCACGGGCTGGTAGAGGGCGCGCCCAAGCTGAATGTGACCTTTGCCGATATTGACATCACCAATGGACTGGCCGCTGACGGCGCCGGACCGGAAGTACTCAAAATCTCCTACGCCGCACTCCCCTGGGTGCTGGAACGATACAAGCTGCTGCCTTGCGGCGGCGCGCTTGGCCGGGGCTGCGGCCCACTGGTCCTGACCCGCAAAGGCCCGGGCGCGATCAAGCGCCCGGAGGAGCTGTCCGGCCGCCGGATTGCCGTACCGAGCGAGCGCTCCACCGCGTATTTGCTGTTCCGCCTATGGGCGGCCCAGCAGGTGCCGGACGGCCCTGCTGAGATTGTGGTCATGCCGTTCGATGAGATTATGCCAGCCGTACGCGACGGCCAAATCGATGCCGGCCTGGTTATTCACGAAGCACGCTTCACCTATCCTTCCTATGGCCTGAACCTGCTGACAGATCTGGGCAGCTGGTGGGAGAGCGATACGGGCCTGCCCATCCCGCTCGGGGCGATCATCGCCCGCCGCGACTTGGATCACGAATCTATTGCCGGCTGGATCCGCAGCTCCCTGCAATATGCGTGGGATCACCCCACCGATTCCAGAGAGTATGTGCTGGATCATGCCCAGGAGCTGTCGCCGGAGGTCGCCAAATCGCATATTGATCTTTACGTGAATGAGTTTTCGATGAATCTTGGGGACGACGGCTACGCCGCCATCTCAGCGCTGCTGAACCGCGCGGCCGCCGAAGGGCTTGTGCCTGCCGTTGATCCTTCGCAGCTGCGCTAAGATACCCGTAGAGTTCCCTATCCGCCAGGTTGAGGCTTAATTATCAATGATGGGAGAGGATTCTGTGATTCCTGCAGGCAACAGCAAGCAGAATATTGACCGGTTCTTGGGATATCAGGACCAATACGACCGTTACCGCCCGGAGGCGCCGCCGATGGTTACCAGTCTGCTGAGCAATTATTTGGGCGGACGGCCTTCCGTGGTTGCCGATATCGGCTGCGGCACGGGATTGTCCACGTTTCTATGGAAGAATACCGCCGATTCTGTAATTGGTATTGAACCTAATCCCGACATGCTGAGTAAAGCGGTCGAGAAGCTCAAGCAGGAGGATGAGGCGCAATCACTGTCCTTCATCCAGGGCTATTCCAATCAGCTTCCGCTCGATTCCGGCAGTGTTGATATCATTACCTGCTCCC
The DNA here is from genome assembly GCF_017086365.1 of Paenibacillus tianjinensis. Classification (NCBI taxonomy): domain Bacteria; kingdom Bacillati; phylum Bacillota; class Bacilli; order Caryophanales; family Paenibacillaceae; genus Paenibacillus; species Paenibacillus tianjinensis. Next base: position 5,987,351 of record NZ_CP070969.1, read on the forward strand.
AGTCCTTCCATTGGATGGAGCCGCAGAGCACCTTGCAGGAGATTGCCCGCTGCCTGCGGCCAGGGGGCGTATTCGCCGCTTACGATTGCGACTGGCCGCTGATGCTTCAGGCAGATATTGAAACCAGGTATAACCTTCTGATTACGGCCGCCGATAATCTGCTGGCTGAACTGCAGCCCGAATCCCAGCGGGCGCATAAATGGGATAAGGAGGGCCACCTGGCCCGGATTCAGGCCAGCGGCCATTTCAAGTTCACGCGGGAAATCGTATTCCATAATACCGAAACCTGCGACGCCGGGCGGTACGTAGGGCTTATGCTCAGCCAAGGCGGCATTCAAACGGTACTGAAAACCGGATCCACTGCTCTGGACACGGACCTAGCTGAGTTCTCTGCTGCGGTAGAGGCCTACTTCGATGGCCGGACACTGCCGGTTCTGGTCAGCTACCGGATGAGGATCGGGATTAAGTAACTGTCTGACTGAGCAGTTTAGGGGTTAGGCGATTTGCCTGTTCACCCGCACAAGTTTATCTTATACTTATTGCAACGAGACGAAGAACGTCTCGGCTGCCCTCTTTGAGGGAAGCCGGGACGTTTTCTATTTTAAGGGGGAGTGTGCGTGTTTATGTCATTTGAAAACGCACATCAGCAATTTATTGCAGGTCATCTTGCAGGAAGACCGCCCGGAGAACGGCGGGGGCGGCTGGAAAGAGGACATCAGCATGCGGAGGTGCTGTTCTTGCGCAATGTCTGGTGGCCGCTCCGGGGTGATTTCACCAAACTTCACCCTGAATATGAGGTGATGGACTGGCGCGGCAGATCCTATTTTGCCGACTTTGCCTGGCTTCCGGGCCACATCCGACTGCTTATTGAGATTAAGGGCTACGCCTCCCACGTCCGTGATATGGACCGGCATAAATTCTGCAGTGAGCTGAACCCCGAAACCTTTCTGCAGGCGATGGGATACCGCGTTGTCTCTTTTGCCTATGACGATGTTGAGCAGCGCCCCGAACTTTGTATAAGTTTACTTCGACTGATTATGGGCAGATATCAGGCTGCCGAGGCTCCTGTATCACGGCTGCAGCTTATGGAGCAGGAGGTCATCCGTCTGGCCATCCAGCTTACCGGGACTGTCCGGCCTCAAGATGTTAAAGAGCACTTCGGCATTGACTACAAAACAGCAGTCCGCACGCTCCGTAGTCTGTCTGATAAGGGCTGGCTGGTCCCCTCCTGCCGGGGCAACCAAGAAAGAGTCGTCCGGTATGAACTGGCACATGGGGTGCTGGATTATTTCAGTTAGGTAGCTTCTCAAGAATAACGTCACACTTGCTGTGGCTGTTTGCTCTGGCTATTTAAGAATTGTATTTTTTCCTCATGCCAGTAAGCAGCTAAGTGGAAAAAGGCAACCTATTTGGCTCCATATAGCGATTTTTGAATGATTAGTTGGAAAAAAGCAATTTAGTTTGTCCCGTTCACCCCAATTCTCCTGGTGATGGCTAGATGAAGTGGACTTTTTCCAACTAGCCTCCCGTTAAGCCCGATTGATGATCATTTAACTGGAGAAATTCCTACTAATTATACTGAGCCGGGAGGTCATTGAACCAGATGCACCAGACGCACTAGCATCAGAAGAACCAGACACATCAGAGTCACCGGTAGCACCAGACACACCACCGTATAAAAAACCAACAAACTAACGTGCATGCAAACACATCATCACTATTCATCAGCCTGACATGAGCTACAAATCGTCTGAGGACACACCAGCCCCGCCTCTATCCAAAAAACAAGCGCCCAACCGCGATAACTCCGCGATTGGGCGCTTGTCCGTCCACCATATAGCCTGCTTATTTCTTGTTCATTTTAAACTTCAGGAACAGCTCGTTGTAATGGGCGAGCATCCGCTTGCCGAGGTTGTCATACACCTCTAGGCGGTCGGTAATCGCCGCAGGCGGGTAGAAACGTTCATCGCCGGAAATATCTTCGGGCAGCAGCGCAAGGGCGGGAACGTTAGGGGTGGAATACCCTACGTATTCGGCATTCTGTGCTGCGACCTCTGGTCGGAGCATGAAGTCGATGAACTTGTGTGCACCCTCCACATTGGCTGCCGTCTTGGGGATGACCATGTTGTCGAACCACTTGTTCGAGCCTTCCTCCGGCACTACATAGTCAAGCTTGTCGTTCTCATCCATAATCTCTGAAGCATCGCCGGACCAGACGATCCCGACGGCTGCTTCTTCATTAGCCAGCAGCATCTTGATCTCGTCACCGACAATCGCCTTCACGTTAGGCGAGAGCTTGTTCAGCTTGGACAGTGCCTCCTGCAGATGCTCTTCATTGGTATCATTAACCGAATAGTGCAGGCTGTTCAGTGCCATGCCCATGACCTCGCGGGCTCCGTCGACCAGGAAGATATTATTGTTCAATCTCTTGTCCCAGAGGGAATCCCAGCTGCTGAAATCAATGTCTCCAGTCATCTCAGGATTGTAGATAATCCCTACCGTTCCCCAGAAGTAAGGCACCGAATACTTGTTGCCCGGATCAAAGGAAAGGTCCATGAATCTGGAGTCGATATTAGCCAGATTCGGAATTTTGCTGTGATCCAGCGGCAGCAGCAGGTTCTCCTCCCGCATCTTGGCGATGGCATAGTCGGAAGGAACCACGACATCAAAGACCGTTCCGCCCTGCTCCACCTTGGTCAGCATCGCTTCATTCGAATCAAAGGTCTGGTAGATAACTGTAATTCCGGTCTCCTTCTCGAACTGCTCCAGGAGATCAGGATCAATGTAGTCGCCCCAGTTATAAATCGTCAGCGTATTGCCGCCCGTATATCCTTCTGCCGAGTTCAGCCTGGAGCCGAGGAACATCAGGCCGAAAGCAACGAGCAGAATCGCCAGAAACGCATTGACCAGCTGTTTCATCTAGGCACCCCCGCTTCTGCAACCGGCTCCGCTATTATGGCGGACGGCTTATTCTTCTGCTGGTTCAGGAAGTAATAGCCGATAACAAGCAGGATCGTAAAGAGGAAGATCAGTGTCGAGAGCGCATTGATCGACAGTGATACCCCTTGCCGCGCCCGGGAATAAATCTCCACCGAGAGTGTGGAATAGCCGTTGCCGGTCACGAAGAACGTCACCGCGAAATCATCCAGCGAATAGGTCAGCGCCATGAAGAAACCGCTGAAGATCCCGGGCTTGATAATCGGCAGAATCACTTTGGTCAGGACATTCAGCCTGCTGGCCCCAAGGTCACGGGCGGCATCAGTCAGCGTGGGGCTCATCTCCTGAAGATGCGGCAGAATCATCAGCACGGCAATCGGCACGCTGAACGCCACATGCGAGAGCAGCACGGAGGTGAAGCCAAGCTTGATGCCGGCAATGGTGAACAGGATCAGAAAGGAAGCCCCGATAATAACGTCTGGACTGACGATAAGCACATTGTTCAGCGAGAGCAGTGCGTTCTTCGACCGGCGGCTGCGGCTGCGCTGGATGGCAAGTGCACCAATGACCGCCAGTAGCGTGGCAATTGCCGAAGACAGGAGCGCGATCACCAGCGTGTTGATCACAATAATGATCAGGCGCGTATCCTGCAGCACTTCCCGGTAATAATCGAGCGTGAAGCCCTCGAATTTATGCATCGTACCGCCGCTGTTGAACGAATAGTACATCAGATAGAAAATCGGCGCGTACAGTACGACAAACACCAGCACCAGGTACAGGTTAGCAATCCCGTTTTTATTTTTCATGCCGCACCCCTTTCCGCGAGCTGCCCGTAAGGATCATGAACAGCGCCATGATGGCGATCAGGAAGACGGCAACCGTCGAGCCCATGCCCCAGTCCTGCGTAACCAGGAAGTGCTGTTCAATCGCGGTGCCCAGCGTAATCACCCGGTTGCCGGCGATCAGACGCGTAATCATAAACAGCGACAGCGCCGGGATGAATACAGCCATGCAGCCGGAGCGTACCCCGGAGACCGTCAGCGGAAAAATAACCCGCCGGAACGTCGTCCACCCGGAAGCGCCCAAATCGCGCGCGGCATCCACAAGAGACAGGTTCAGCTCTTCCAGAGCGCTGAAGATCGGCAGAATCATGAACGGAATAAATATATACACCGATACAAACACAAAGCTGAAACCGGTAAAGAGAATTTGCTGCTCCCCGAGCCCCAGGAGGTCGAAGAAGCTGTTCACCGGCCCGAAGGTGCCGAAGATCCCGATAAACGCATACGTCTTCAGCAGCAGATTGATCCAGGTCGGCAGAATAATCAGCAGCAGCCACAGCTGCTTATGCTTCGTGCGGGTCAGCAGATAAGCGGCCGGATACGCGACAAGCAGCGAAAACAGCGTGATCAGGAACGCATACCAGAAGGAGTTCAGCATCATTCTCATATATACCGGCGTAAAGAAATTCACGTAATTATCCAGTGTCAGATGCCCGTCCAGGTCAAACAGGGAGTAGTAAATAACCAGCAGCACGGGTGCAATTACAAACAGGGCGATCCATAAATAATAAGGGATGAGATAGTACGACCGGCCCTTATTGTTCATGGCTCTCCACCTCGCCGTAAGCTTCCAGACGTCTGTCGAATTCTTCCTCCGTTTCACCGAAACGCATAACATGAATCGCTTCCGGATCAAAATAGAGCCCGATCTGGCTGCCCACCTCAGCCTTGCGTGTAGAGTGCACCAGCCACTCATGGCCGGATTCATCGTAGCAGCTGATCTCATAATGTACTCCCCGGAACAGCTGGGAATCGACGCGCACCTTCAGCTTTCCCTGCTCCAGTGTTGCGATTTCCAGATCCTCCGGACGGATCACAATTTCAACCGATTCATTCGGCTTAAGCCCTGCATCCACGCATTCAAAACGTTGGCCGCCCCATTCCACCAGATAATCCTCGATCATAACACCGGGTACGATATTCGACTCTCCGATGAAATCGGCGACGAAACGGTTGATCGGCTCATCATAAATATCGTTCGGTGTGCCGCTCTGCTCGATCTTCCCTTTGTTCATGACAAAGATCCAGTCGGACATCGCCAGCGCTTCCTCCTGGTCATGGGTAACGAAAATGAACGTGATGCCAAGCCGCTGCTGCATTTCCCGCAGGATATACTGCATCTCCGTACGCAGCTTCAGGTCAAGCGCGGACAACGGCTCGTCCAGCAGCAGCACCTGCGGCTCGTTGACGATCGCGCGGGCAATCGCTACACGCTGTCTTTGTCCGCCGGACATTTCGTTGATCGCGCGCTGTTCGTAACCGACAAGGTTGACGAACCGCAGCGCTTCCTGCACCTTTTGGGTAATGACATCCTTCTTGAGCTTCTTAATGCGCAGTCCGAAAGCCACATTCTCGAATACGTTCAGGTGGGGAAACAGGGCATAATCCTGAAACACCGTGTTCACCTGGCGCTCATTGGCGGGAATGTGGTTGATCATTTTACCGTTTAGATAAATAGAACCTTCAGTCGGTTCGGCAAAACCGGCGATTAGACGCAGAATGGTCGTCTTGCCGCAGCCGGACGGTCCCAGCAGTGTATAAAATTTGCCGCGTTCGATTTCGAAGCTGACACCTTTTAACACGGCCTCCTCATCATCATATTGCTTAGTAACCTGGTCAAAAGAAATAATAGTGCCTTCCGGGGTAGCGATAGCTAACGACCTCCCTTACCTTATGTATTACAAACCATTTACCCTCATCTAACAGCGCACAATCGGCCTTAATAGGCCCAGCACTGCCTCAGCGGCAATTCTGTGCCACTGCTTCAATAGCATTTCACATTATATAGCATATAGGATATATCCCATATATGCGATAGCTAACAACGCTTATAGCCTTTCAGAATCTTAACAAGTTCGTAAAAAATAGCCCTCTTTACGCTGCGTATGAGGTGCTATAATGAAACCGTCTGAAAACACTTTGAAAATTCCTCTTTTTATGAAAGAAGATGACTGAAAATGAACGAGGGGTTACAAGACCGCCTTGAGAAATTTGGATTATCCCTTTATATGATACGGATCACACTGGCTGCTTCACTCTCCTGGGTGGCAGTTCATAGCCTGTACGGTGACCATTACTTATATTTTGCCCCGCTTGCAGCTATTCTGATTACCCAAGGAACGGTTAAAGCCTCGCTTGAAAAAGGCTTATACCGCCTGCTCGGCATTGTGCTCGGCGGAACGGTCAGCCTGATTGTCGGCCGCTTCCTGGATATCGGCATTCTCTCGATCCTGCTGATCCTGCTGCTGGGCATCGGTATTGCCACCGCGTGCCGGATTAATATCCAGGCCGTGTCACAGGTTGGCGTGACCTCTGTTCTCGCGCTTACCTTCTACCATGATCACTATATTGTGTGGAGAATTGCCGAGACTCTAATCGGCGTACTGATTGCCTTATTGATCAATATGATTATCGTCTCGCCCAAAGGGTTCGTCAAGGTGAAAAGCCTGGCGCTCGAAGGAAGCCTGCTGCTGGCGGATTCCCTGAGCGGGATGGCTACCGGCGGCAGAGACGCAGCAAAGGCCCAGAAGGCGCTGACCCGCTCAGGTGAACTGCTCGCGAAGAGTGTCCGGCTGCGCCAGGAAATGCAATTCACCTTATCGCACTACCCCTGCCGCAGCGGACTGCGCGGGTTGACACAGGCTACGGCCCATCTGCAGAAGGTTCACTTCTACGTCAAAGAGATTGCCGACGAGCTCTCTCTGCTGCCTGCGCATTATGCTGCCGCAGACTGGATGGTGGAGGTTGCCGGCGCAACTGCCGACTGCATCGCCCTGTACGGGACCAAGGCATTGTCGGACGCCGAAGTTAAGCGTCCACTGCAGGAGTCGCTCCGGCATGCCCGTGATCTGCAGCTGGCCTGGTTCTCCGAGCTGCAGGGAATATGCCCGCTGACGGCTATCCGCGACCTCGGTGCTGTCTTCTCTCACCTCAACCGGGTGCTGGAGGTCATCGAACAGGCCGATTATGCGGCAGTTTCGGCCGCACCTCTGCCGGCAAGAACCGAAGCTTCACGCAGTATCCATCTTGTAAATAATGGACTCTCCCACAAGCTTTAAGCTTGGGAGTGTCCTTTTTTTTGCTGCTGCAAAATCTTATATATTTCAGGTGAAATTACAGTTGAAAACCGGCTCATACAGGAATAAAATTAGGATTGTTTAAAGAAGTTGTCGAAATGCAGTACTATAGTACCAGTTATGATCATTTTATTGTCGATTACTTCATTAAATGACCTCATGCTGAGTGTTTATCATGTTCATGTATAAAGGCAAACTGCCCGAAAGGGCGGGACGCAAAGCAATGGGCCTAACAATGCCGCTGTGCATTCATGGCTGCCAGGCTGCCGGTTTGATAATACGAAAAGCGAGGTTATACCTATGCCGCAGCGCATCCTTGACCATTCCCGGCATGTGTTCAGTAAAACGATGCCGTCCTTTAGCACTATTTTTCCGATGGAGTCCTCTACCCCGTCCTATCCGTTCAGCGGAGTGGGCGGAAATGAGGATAAGGATGGAATAATCATTGTACAGAATAGTCAGATTTTCATCACTCCCCCTCTATGCGGCGGCAAGGCTGCCCTGATTTCTGCTGTTCACCCTGTCGTTCTGAAGATGGAAGGCGAGAAGGTAACTGAACCCACCCGGGTCACTTCAGTCAATCATCTGAGCTGGGAGATCAGTGAGAAGCCGCAGTACCAGATTACGATTTCCGAGGATAAGCTAAGAGCCTACTTTACCCTCTACCGTGTGGAGAAGTACGCCTGGAAGCTCGTGAATTGCCCCGCCTCCGCCGAAGTCTCTGTCCGGGCCGAGCCGGACTATGATCTGCTGCTGTCTAAGCTGACTGTAGATCAGATTCTTGCCGGCTTTCCTAAAAGCGCCTTCATTCCTAATCTCAACATTCCTGCTCTTTACGCCGAATTAAATAATCCGACCTATCTTCCGGTCTGCATTGCTGTGGGCAAAGCCCCGGTTCCCGGGTTCAACGGCAGGCTGGAGCTCTTGCTGCAGCCTGATATGGCTGATGAGTTCAGCCGTCAGGAAGCCCCCGACCCTCTGAATTACCTGAACTATCCGGGGATTGCGTCTGTCCATCCGGGAGAAGTGCTGGCCCGCAAATTGCCTCCGCAGGAAGGCTTGCCCGGCTTTGACGTGTATGGCGGCATTCTGCCGTCACCCCAGCCGGAGGATATCCGCCTGATGCACGCCGCCGATATCTCGCTGCTTCCAGGCGGAGAGATTATCGCACTGCGTGAAGGAAGACCCCGGATCACAGGCATCGGCACACCGGTGGTGAGTATTGATTTCCCTTCTGCCTATATTATGCCGGGGGGCATGGATACAGCAGACGGAGTCTTTATGTTTGCAGGAGATGTGGTTGCACCGGAAGGAGTCAGGGACCAATCCATCATTGAGGCTTTTGGCAATGTCTACATATACGGTGATGTCCGGGGGGCTGTGATTACCGCCACAGGCAGCATTGTGATCCGGGGAAAGATAACAGACAGCCAATTATATTGCGGTTATTACGGAGCAAGACAAGGGCGGCTGTACCTGCATTCCGGTCACCTGATCGAGGAAATAACAGCACTGAGAAAAGCAGCCAGGCTGCTGGAGCAGAATCTTAAGTCACGTCAGCAGACTGTGAAATACGGACTGGTAGTTATGCTGCTGCTGGAGAGTAAATGCAGCCATATACCGGGTCTGCTTACCAGGCTTCAGAACCTGCTTTTAGACAATGAGTCAGCCTGTCCTATGGATACAGAGCAAATTAAACAACTGCTGGAGGTCTTCCTGCACCCGGGGCAGTTCACCGACTTCATAACGGATTCCGTGATTGGGACGTTGTTGAAGCTGCTTGAGGCGTTTTGCGAGCGGATTGAAGGCCTGCAGGAGGAGAGTGCCCGGATTGATGTTGCAGAGGCGGAAGGCTGCATGCTCCAAGCCGGCGGAGACCTCTATATACATAAAGAAGGCGTCAGGAACTGCACACTGCGGGCATCCGGGAATGTTCAATTCCTCCTGGAACAATCGGTATGCAGCGGATCCATAGTCGAAGCGGGCGGAGCGATCACCCTGCAGAGCGCCTGCGCAGAAGCCGGCCAGCAATCGGTTCTTACAGCAGGAAGTACAATTAGTGCCCGCCGGATTTCCGCTACCCGCTTGTGCATTGGCGAATATACCACGGAGATTGATGATTTGCTGGAGAATGCGGTATACACAGCCCAGAATCTGCGAATGGGTAATCAAGATAGTGCAAACTTGCTTACATACCGTTTTTAAGCCCAATGAAAGAGCCTGCCGGACCTCATGCAGATCCGGCAGGCTCTTCTTATTTTATCCGGGCGTCCGCCCCAGCTTTACATTTACCAGAATAATGCTGCCCACGATCAGCAGCATACCCACAATCAGGTTGGGCGTAATCTGCTCATGTAGCAGCACTACGCTTGAGCCGATGGAGATCAGCGGGATCAGGAAGGTAAACGAACCGACCCTACTGGCCTCCCCTTCATTGATCAGCTTAAAGTACACCATCCAGCCGAGCGCGATGACGAACACCGCAATGAACAGTGTGTTAACAATAAAAGCACTGTTCCAGGTAATTGCTGACCAGCTTTCCATGGCTGAACCGGCTGCCAGCAGGATCACTCCGCCAATCATGATCTGCATCGCCGTCATCCACAGCATATCTACCCGGGCCGCATTTCGTTTCGTATAGATGGTGGCGAATGCCCAGCTGAGTGCGCTGGCCAGCGCAAGCAGAACACCGACAGGAGAGATGCTTCCGTTGAACCCGCCGATGCTCAGCGCGGCTACCCCCAGAAAGCCGAGCAGCAGGCCGAATATTTTCAGCCCGTACATGCTCTCCCCTAGCCAGATCCAGGCAAAGATGCCCAGCAGCACCGGCTGCAGAAACACAATGGCCGAGAACAGCCCGGAAGGCACATACTGCAGGCCTATCGTCTGGAAGCCGTAATAAAAGACGATACTGAGTATCGCCGATGTCAAATAGACCGGCCACAGTTGCCTGAACTGAAGCTGCTTCCCTTTCGGCAGGGCTGCGATGATCAGGATGATACCCGCAATCACTGTCCGGATACCGGCAAACAGCAGCGGAGGCGCATAGGATAAGGCGATTTTGGACAGGGGCCAGTTGATCCCCCAGACAATCACCAAAAAAGTAAGCAGAGCTATCGTTTTATTACGTCCGGACATTCATTCACCTCTTGTTTCATTTTCATTCCAAATGATACAATATCCCCAGTCATAATTGAAATGAATTATTATCATGAGGGGCATAACAAATCCGATATGAATAACAATCAAATTCGCCTGTTTGTCAAAATTGCCGAAACCGGAAGCTTCACCAAAGCCGGGTTGGAGCTGAATATGACCCAGCCGGCGGTCAGCCGCGCTATATCCGCCCTCGAAACGGAAATGGACGTCAAGCTGCTGCTTCGCGACCGCCGCAGCGGGCTGATGCTCACAGAGGTGGGTAAACGTGTCCTGATTCTTTTCCGAGAAATTCTCAGCGGGTTCAATAAGGTCGAGCAGGAGATTGCCGCGGAGAAAGGACTGGAGAAGGGACTGATCCGGATCGGAGCCTTCCCGGTGGCGGCTGCTTACTTTGTGCCCAAGATGATCCGCTCGATTAAGAGCAGGTATCCGGGGATCGAAATCTCCGTCCACGAAGGCTCGGTGGCCGAGGTGAAGGAATGGCTGGAAACGCGCCAGATTGATGTCGCGCTAATTATTCCGCCGCATGAGGAATTTGAGACCATTCCGCTTTTTCGGGAGAAGCTGTATGCGGTGCTGCCCGGCGCTCATCCGCTGGGTCAACACCAGATCATTGATGTGAAACACCTGGAGCACGAGCCGATGATGATCTGCAGAGCAGGCTATGAGCCTCCAGTGCTTGATTTATTCAAGAGAGCCGGCAGTGAGCTGAACGTGAAATATGTGGTCAACAGCTACAATACAGCACTGAACATGATCCAGGAGGGCCTTGCCGTAGGCGTGCTGTCCCAGCTGTCGCTGCTCGCGCCGCCTGATGATGTGATCATCCGGGAGCTTTCACCCGATGCTTACCGGGATGTCCATCTGGCGGTCCATTCGCTGGAGGAAGCGTCCATCGCTGTCAGGTTGCTTATTGATACTGCGCTCGAATTATTCGCGGAAGCCGGAAATCTGCATCCTGCTACAAACACTGTAAAGGAGTGATTAATATGAAGACCAACCGTCTGGGAAAAAGCGGGCTGCAGGTATCGGCACTAGGCCTTGGAACGAATGCTTTTGGCAAACGTGCCGATCAGCAGACCTCGATTGAGATTATTCATACCGCACTGGATCAGGGGATCAACTTCATCGATACCGCCAATATTTATGCCGGTACCGAATCGGAAAGAATCATCGGCCTGGCTCTGGAAGGCAGGCGGGATCGCGCAGTTCTGGCCACCAAGGCAGGTCTGCCGCGGGCTGAGGGCCCTAATGGGAGCGGCTCCTCCCGCCATCACCTGATGCTGGAGCTGGAAGGCAGCTTGCGCCGGCTGAAGACGGATTATGTGGATCTGTATCAGATCCACACCTTCGATCCGTATACGCCGCTGGAAGAAACGCTGCGCACCCTGGATGATATGGTGTCGGCGGGTAAGGTCCGTTATATCGGCGCTTCTAATTACGCGGCCTGGGAACTGATGAAGGCGCTCGGAATCAGCGCAGCGCGGAATCTGATCAAATACAGCTCGATTCAGTGCAGCTATTCACTGGCCGACCGGACCCCCGAGAACGAGCTGCTCCCGCTCTGTCTGGATCAGGGACTGGGTATCATCCCTTACTTCCCGCTGGCCGGGGGCATACTGAGCGGCAAATACAGCAGCAGCGGCGCTGCACCTGCCGGGTCACGGGCCGAGACCGATCCGAACTTTACCCGCTTCCTTACCCCTGAGCGGATTGCACTGGGTAATGAAGTCAGCCGGATCGCCGCAGACCTCGGAACCTCGCCCACAGCCTTGTCCTTAGCCTGGCTGATGAGCAGGCCCGCTGTATCCACGGTTATCGTAGGGGCTACACGGGTGGAGCAGGTGCAGCAGAATCTGCAGAGCACCGCTCTTGAGCTGGACGCGGAGACCCTGGACAAGCTGGAAGAAGCCAGCCGCCCGTTCCGCAGCGGCGAGCCGTTCGCAGTCTACCGTCTGCCGTAATTGCAGAACGCCAAGAAGCCTATAGCTCCTTCCTGCCGGTTATCGGCGGGCTGGAGCTATAGGCTTTTTTAATAGAACAGCATTGCTTATTTATACGGCTGCGATGAACCGCTCCATATCTTCCTCGACCGTTGTAATACCGCCGATTCCGAAGTTATCAACCAGCACTTTAGCCACATTCGGCGAGAGGAAGGCCGGCAGCGTCGGGCCGAGATGAATGTTTTTGACACCCAGGTGCAGCAGCGCAAGCAGCACGATGACCGCTTTTTGCTCATACCAGGCAATATTGTAGGCAATCGGCAGGTCGTTGATATCGTCCAGTCCGAACACTTCCTTCAGCTTCAGGGCAATGACCACAAGGGAATAGGAATCATTGCATTGTCCGGCGTCCAGCACACGCGGAATTCCGCCGATATCGCCGAGCGCAAGCTTGTTGTATTTGTACTTCGCACAGCCTGCGGTAAGAATGACAGTATCCCCCGGCAGTTCAGCAGCAAAGTCAGTGTAGTAATTGCGGCTCTTCATCCGGCCGTCGCAGCCTGCCATCACGAAGAATTGCTTAATGGCCCCGCTCTGGACAGCTTCTACCACCTGATCGGCCACATTCATAACCGCTGCGTGGGCAAACCCGCCGACAATCTCTCCAGTTTCAATCTCAGTCGGAGCTTCACAGCCCTTCGCCTGCGCAATAATCGCGGAGAAATCCTTCACTCCATGCTCATCCGCCGGAATATGCTGCACTCCCGGGAAGCCGGTGTTGCCTGTCGTGTATAACCGGTCAATATAGCTGTCCTTAGGCGGCACAATGCAGTTCGTAGTCATCAGAATCGGACCGTTGAAGCTGGCAAATTCCTCATTCTGCTTCCACCAGGCATTGCCGTAATTGCCTACAAAGTGGCTATACTTCTTAAAGGCCGGATAATAGTGAGCCGGCAGCATCTCACTGTGCGTATACACATCTACTCCAGTTCCCTCTGTCTGCTTCAGCAGCTCTTCCATATCCTTCAGGTCATGTCCGCTGATCAGAATTCCCGGATTCTGTCCTACGCCGATGTTCACTTTGGTGATTTCCGGGTTGCCGTAAGTGGTTGTATTCGCCTGGTCGAGCAGAGCCATCACATCAACGCCGAACTTGCCGCATTCCAGCACAAGTGCAGTCAGCTCATCAGCGCTCAGACTGTCATCCAGAACTGAAGCCAGCCCTTTTTCCATAAAAGCATGGGCGCCTGTATCCGCAAAGCCCAGCACTGCAGCATGCTCCATGTAGGCCGCCATTCCCTTCAGTCCATAAGTCAGCAGCTCGCGAAGGGAACGGACATCCTCATTCTCCGTCGACAGAACGCCTACCGTTTCCGACTTGGCCAGCAGGTCCTCTTCTGTATCCGCTGTCCAGAGTGCGGCATCATGATTCGCGAGAGGTACCGCCGCTCCAGCCTCCTTCAGCCTGCTGCTCCACTGGTCACGCAAGGTAAGCCCCGTTCTTATTCTGTCAATAAAAGCTTCCGGGACAAAGTTGGCATTGGTTATCGTAGCAAACATACTTTCTATAATGAACTTATCTGTGACGGAGTCAGTAATGCCTAATTCCCGGCCTCTCCGTGCAAAGATGGAAATGCCTTTCAGTGTGTAGATCATCAGATCCTGAAGATTGGCAACTTCACTCGTCTTCCCGCATACTCCCTGGATAGTACAGCCCGTTCCTTTGGCCGCCTCCTGACATTGAAAACAAAACATGCTGCTCATTGCACCTTCACTCCTTTAAATGGGTATCGTTACACAGGGCAGAGACTGTTCATCTGCCTTTACAGTTACTATTTATTGTAGTAGACTTTCGCCATACAATCGGTAACGGATGTTACCGAATAAATTTAAATTTGGAGGAAATCGATGAAGCCGGATCCTGCTGTACTGCAGTCCTGTCTGCTGTTCCGGGGCAAGCCTGTAGAAGAGATTGAAGCTCTGCTGCAAAAGATGCAGTACTCCATTTCTTCCTACCAGAAGAACATGCTAATCTTCGCCGAGGGCGACACTGCGGACCGGATCGGAATCATCCTCTCCGGGCGGGTCGAGGTTCAGAAGACCCATCCCACCGGCAGCAGCGTGACTATCGCCCATTTAAATGCGGGGCAAACAATCGGGGAAGCCGTACTGTTCCGCAGAGAAAATATAGTCCCGGCTACTGCCACAGCTACAGGCCCCTGCTCTATCCTGTTTATAGGTAAACAGGAGCTGCTGAGGCTGTTCACCACAGATACAGACATGCTGACCCGCTTCATTGAGAATCTGTCTGAACGGCTGGTGCTCGTGAACCGCAAAATCGAGATGCTGTCCGCAGGCCCGCTGCGGCGGCGGATGATTTACTTTCTGCTGGAGCAGGCCATGCAGCAAGCTTCAGATATCATCTCCCTGCCGTTCAGCCGCAAGGAGTGGGCAGAGCATTTGAATACAGCGCGTCCTTCACTGTCCCGTGAAATGGGCTACTTGCGCGACATCGGCTGGATTGAGTTCAAAGGCAGCCGGATTTCCCTGCTGAACCGTGAGGCTATGAATGACTACATCCGCACCGACAGTGCTGATTCCGGCAAAGAGAAATAACCATTCGTTTCATCCCATTGGAGGGATCAGTTATGCCTGAAGTTAACGAGCAGGACATCGGCCTTATGCTGGCCGAGCATAGACAATTTTTCAACAGCGGGGTGACCAAGGAGACGGCCTTCCGGCTTCGTCAGCTGCAGAAGCTGGGAGACGCCATCCGCAGGCACGAATCCCGGATCATCAAGGCGCTGCATCAGGATCTCCGCAAAAGCGAGTTCGAAGCCTACGCCACGGAAATCGGCTTCACGCTGGACAGCATCGGCTATATGATGAAGCATCTCAAGCGGTGGATGAAGCCTGTCAAGGTCCAATCTCCACTGCACATGTTTCCGTCGAAAAGCCTGATCATCAGTGAGCCTTACGGCACCGTACTCATTATCGGCCCGTTCAATTATCCGTTCCAGCTGCTGATCGAGCCGTTGATCGGGGCTATCACCGCCGGCAACTGTGCAGTTCTGAAGCCGTCGGAGAGCACACCGGCCGTTTCGGCCGTGATCGAGGAATTGATCAAGGAGACCTTCGAGCCCGGCTATATCCGGGTAGTGCAAGGCGAGAAGGAAACGACCAATCTGCTGATCCACGCGAGGTTTGACTATATTTTCTTCACCGGCAGTGTACCCGTCGGCAAAATTGTCATGGAAGCCGCCGCCAAGCAGCTTGTTCCCGTCACCCTGGAGCTGGGCGGCAAAAGCCCGGTCATTGTCGATAAAACGGCCAATCTGGAGACGGCTGCCAAGCGGATCGTCTGGGGGAAGCTAATCAATGTGGGGCAAACCTGCATCGCGCCGGATTACCTGCTGGTTCACAGGGAGGTTGCCGCGAAGCTGATCTCCCTGATGAAGCAATCCATCAGGGCCTTTTACGGCGAGAATCCCCGCAGCAATCCGGATTACGGGCGGATCGTGAACGAACGCCAGCTGAGGAGAATCGCCGGAATGATTGAAAGGGACCGCCCCAAGATTATTGCGGGCGGCACAGTTGAGCCCGAGGATCTGTACATTGAGCCTACCCTGCTCTACCCGGCTGCTTGGAGTGATGCCGCGATGGAGGATGAAATCTTCGGACCCGTGCTGCCAATTATCGAATTTGGCCGGCTGGAGGAAGCGATCAGCAGCATCAATCAGCATCCGAAGCCGCTGGCCCTTTATCTGTTCACCGAAGATAAGCAGGTGGAGCAGCAGATACTGGGCAGTGTATCCTTCGGGGGAGGCTGCGTGAATGACACGATCAGCCATGTCGCCAGCTCCCGCCTGCCGTTTGGCGGTGTCGGCAATTCCGGCATCGGCGGATATCACGGCAAGCACAGCTTTGACCTGTTCTCCCACCGCAAGAGCATCGTCAAAAGAAGCTCAAGAGTCGATTTCGGCATTGTGTACCCGCCTTACGGCAATAAAATTAAGCTGGTTCGCAAGCTATTGAAGTAGAAGACCCTGAGAATATTTCAATGGAGAGTGAGGGGATACGATGGAGCGCAGACAGATATTTACAGGTTCGCCTTGGGAGTCCGTTGTAGGATATTGCCGGGCCATCCGCATCGGGAACCGAATTGAGGTGGCCGGAACTACGGCAATGCGGGATGGAGAAGTTGCCTTTGAAGGCAATCCTTACGGGCAGACCAAATTCATTCTGCAGACGATTGAGAAAGCACTGAATGAACTCGGCGCTGACCTCTCTCAGGTCGTCAGAACAAGAATGTTTGTTACGGATATCTCGAAATGGGAGGAATACGGCAAAGCGCACGGTGAATTCTTCAAAAACATCCAGCCGGTCGCGACCATGGTTGAGGTTAAGTCGCTTATCGATCCCCGGCTGCTGATTGAAATTGAAGTAGAAGCTGTAGCACAGTAAAACAAGGAACATTAAAAGGCGGCCATCCTGACCAGGGATAGCCGCCTTTTAATGTATATAAATAATGCATTCCCCCCGGAATCCCCGCCTCAGCCGGCCCGTCTGCCCTTTACCCAGTCTGCTACATCCTGCTGCGGAATCGGCTTGCTGATGAAGTAGCCCTGGATTTTGTCACAGCGGGTCCGTTCCAGAAAGGCGAGCTGCTCCGGCGTTTCCACTCCTTCGGCGGTGACGTTCAGCCCCATGTCATGCCCGATCGTGACGATGGACCGGGCGAGTGACATGTTGTTAGGCGTATCGATACTGTCGATGAACGACTTGTCGATCTTCAGCGTCGTGATCGGCAGCTGCTTCAAATAACTGAGTGAGGAATAGCCTGTCCCGAAATCGTCCAGGGCGATGCCGATCCCCTTCTCCTTCAGCGACTCCAGCTTCGTGCTGATGGCTTCAAAGGATTCCATGAAGATCGACTCCGTAATCTCCAGCTCCAGGTATTCCGGGGGCAGGCCGGTCTCTTGCAGAACCCCCAATACCATATCCGTGAAATCATCCAGCATCAGCTGAATCACCGAAATATTCACCGAGATATGGTATCCCTCATAGCCCTGTCCATGCAGATCCTTAATGAACTGGCAGGCCGTACGGAGCACCCATTCCCCGATCGGCACAATGAGCCGGCAGTCTTCGGCGATCTTAATGAACGACAGCGGTGATACAAAACCAAGCACCGGACTGTTCCAGCGGATCAGGGCCTCGAACCCCCAGATTCCGCCTGAAGCGGTATCCACCAGCGGCTGATAGTGCAGCGACAGCTCCTGATTGGCAATTGCATTTCTGAGATGCGATTCAATTACCATACGTTCATCAAAATGCTGCTGCATATCCCGTCCGTAGATGACATACGTCCCTTTACCTGCTTCTTTTGCTTTATACATCGCAATATCCGCATTCTTCAGCAATTCCTCTGCATTGCCCCCATTATCCGGATATTGGGCAATTCCGATACTTGTGGAAATATGTACAATGCTGTCGTCAAGCTGGAACGGCTCCTTAAAACCCTGCACCAGGGCATTCGCGTAGGCAGTGACTTCTTCAAAACCCCTGCTGTCCTGGAACAGAATGACGAATTCATCACCGCCGAACCGGAAATGCCTGCTGCGGCTATCTGACAGTTCCAGCAGCCGCTCGCCGACCTTCACCAGCAATTCATCCCCAAAGGTATGCCCCATCGTATCATTGATATATTTGAAATTATCGATGTCGAGGAAGAACAGCGCCGCGTGGCCGCCTGAATGATCCCTGATGAACTTCTCCAGCGCTTCAGTCAGGGACAGGCGGTTCGGCAAACCGCTAAGCACATCGTTATAAGCCAGCTGCCGGTACTTCTCTTCACTGGTCTGCAGCAGCTCCTGGTTCTCCACCACTTTGTTGTACTGCTCCATCAGCTCATCCTGCAGTGCCGTAAGCTCCTCGTAGGTAGACTCCAGCTCCTGATAACTCATCTGCAGCTTGCTCTCGTATCCTTTGCGGTCCGTAACATCAACCATGGAGCCGGCAAAACGGACGAAGCCGCCGCTGGCGTTGCGCAGTACCTTGCCCCGGGCCTGGAACCACTTATATTCGCCCGATTTGCTCCGCATCCGGAATTCACTGTAATAATAAGAGGTTCGGCCCTCCAGATGCTGGGTGCGCTGGCGGTTCTCCTGGTCTGCATCCTCGGGATGAATGAGATCTCTCCATCCGCCATGACTTTCACCTACTTCATCCCGTTCGTATCCGAGCAGCTCATACCAGCTGTCAGAGAAATAGTAGACCATGGTCGACATATCGACATCCCAGATTACCGCATCCGAGGCATAGGTCGCCAGATCGAAGCGCTCGTTGCTTTTCTCCAGATTATTGCGGATCCGTTTAACAAGCTGTACGTAAAACAACAGAATTAAAATAAAGGCCAGCAAGACCGCAAACGCAGCGATGATACTGAGCACCAGCTCCTTGTAAGTCTCATAGAAAGAAAACGGCTTGTTAATGACCTCGCTGCCCTCCGGCAGCTTTTTCAGGGAAACATGGAACCGCTGCAGTTCGATGTAATCAAAAACATTGCGGACGCTGCTGTTGTTGACGACCGGGATATGTTCCGGGCGCTCACCCTGCAGAATCCGCACGGCCAGGCCGGCTGCAGTCTGCCCCTGGATTATTCCGCTGATCAGACTTCCGCCAAAAGCTCCGTGATTCAAACCGAAATCATAGATATGATACACCGGAACACTGCTGCTCTTGCCCAGCTCACTTGAGAACCGGTCAAATTCAGTCGTTATTCCGGTCGAGTCACTAAAATATGTAGTCATAAGCACAATACTGTCTGATGGAAGGGCCGAGACTTGATCTAGAATCTGTTGTCTGGAGAGGCGATTCATCGGATAGAGCTTCAGCTCCGGATGAAGTGACGAAATCTGGTCCATCACCATTTGACCGGTGGAGAGTCCGCTTTCCGAATTGTCATACAAGACATATACTTTACGGAGAGACGGATTGATTTCCAGCGCCATTTGAACCGTATGGACAGGCTTTATCTTTTCGATGACACCGGTAATGTTGTTCAAATCATGCAAACCCTCCACACCCAGCTCGTTAATGCCGCTGAATATGACCGGTGCGTTATCCAGAATTTCTTGGCGGTATTTGATGGCGAAGTTCAGCGCAGCATCATCCGTCGTAATAATGGCATCAATATGCATGGATTGATACTTGAGCTTGATCGTCTGATAGAACTGCTTGAGGTTGTCATTGCCGGGGTATCGTTTCCAATCCATGTACTCACTGTAGATCACAGGCTGTTCGGCCGCACTCTTGAGCCTTTCTTCAATGCCGGCCCCCTGATCGTCTGTCCAGGCAAACCCTTTATGATAGGAATGCAGTACAAGCACATTCTTAGGCGGCAGTTCCTCCGCACCGGCAGACGCCGGCTGATAAAGGACCCCATACAGCATAAGAAATAACAGGAACCCCTTGAATACCTTGAGATGAGTTTTTCTTAAGCCCATAAGTACACTCCCATTCATCGATCCCAAAGTTAAAACCGGAAGATTTCGACAATAATTAATTCGTTGAAACCCTTTTTCCATCCTCTTTTGTTTGAAAAAAGCGTTAACATTCACTGTAACTGGGCTATGCTACCTATTAATAGGACTGTCTGCTTTAATTATATGGGCAAACGCTGATTTTTGAAATCATTAATAGGATGAAATAGGCCAGTCCGGGATAGAC
Source organism: Paenibacillus tianjinensis (assembly GCF_017086365.1). NCBI lineage: Bacteria > Bacillati > Bacillota > Bacilli > Caryophanales > Paenibacillaceae > Paenibacillus > Paenibacillus tianjinensis. Next base: position 6,007,259 of record NZ_CP070969.1, read on the forward strand.
ACTGTGCCGGCACTCGCATTAGAATTAATTTGGTTAGAAATCCCCTTAGGGACAGGAGGCTAACAATATGCCTACAATTAAAGATGTAGCACTAAAGGCAGGCGTTTCGGTCACCACCGTATCCCGGGTGCTCAACAATAGGGGGTATCTAAGCGAGGGACTGAAGAAAAAGGTTCTGCTGGCAATGGATGAACTGAACTACCGGCCTAATGAGCTGGCCCGTTCGCTCAGCCGTTCAAGGTCCAATATTATTGGACTGATCATTCCCCATGTCTCGCATCCTTTCTTCGGTGAACTTACGGGCTATATTGAGGAGCACGCCTACCGTAACGGCTGCAAGCTCCTGCTCTGCAATTCCTGGCAGGATAAACACAAAGAGCTGGAATATATCGATATGCTGCGATCCAGCCGGGTCGACGGGATTATTATGGGCAGCCATACGCTGGAGGTGGAGGCTTACCAGCAGATGAACCTGCCCCTGGTCACCTTTGACCGGCAGATTTCACCTGATATTCCTTATGTATGTTCAGATAATTACCTTGGCGGCCAATTGGCTACGACTTTATTAATTGAAAAAGGCTGCCGGAATATCGCCCATATCGGCGGACATCCCGGCCTGAATATATTATCAGGGCTCCGTGCGGAGGCTTTTGCCGATACCGCAGCTGCACATCATGTTCAGCATACATTGCTGCATACAGATGATAACAGCTTTGATGTCGCAGCGTATGAGCGGCTGCTTGCACAATTATTCCGTGAACAGCCCGGGATTGACGGGATCTTTGCCGGCAGCGATATGATCGCCGCCTATGCCCTTAAGGCCTGCATGGAGCGCGGCAGAAGGGTGCCCGGAGATGTGAGGATTGTCGGATATGATGGCATTGCGCTGCGCAATATGCTCGGACTTCCGCTCAGCACGATCCGCCAGCCGATAGAAGCGATGGGCAAGCTGGCCGTGGAATTAATTATCCGGCAAGTGCATGGAGAGAGCGTCTCCGCAGAGTACATACTGCCTGTTGAACTGGAAGAAGGCGCTACGACATAAGAACTGCCTGGCCGGTTACCAGAAGCAGTTGTGTCCATCTCACCATGCTAGAGCCTGCTTCGACAAAATATGAGCTTTAGTCGTCTACTAGGCAACCACTCCTATTTACTGGGAGCTGCACAACAATATATGTGAGAGGTAGTGATGATTCATGATCGGGTCTACGATTTCAGAACTGAAGCGGCTGTTGACCGCTGTTCCCGAGGCTTTTGCCCGGCTGGATGCTGCAGACGCAGCCGCACCGCGTCCGGGGCGCAAATGGTCCAAGCAGCAGCTGCTCGGCCATCTTTGCGACTCGGCGCTCAACAATCTGTCCCGCTTTATCAGAGTGCAGTACGAGCCTCAGCCGCTGAGCCTTGCCCTCTACGACCAGAATGAATGGGTAGCCGCCCAGCAGTATGCCGGCACCCCCCGGGAAGAGGTCCTATCGCTCTGGATTAGTCTCAACCAGTCCGTCCTGCGGGTGATATCTGGCCTCTCCCCTACTCAGCTTGAGCTTGTGTTCCGGCTTGAAACTGGCGAAACGGTTACCCTGCAGTGGCTGATTGATGATTATCTGAACCATATGAAGCATCATCTGGGACAGATTTTTCCTGATACAGAGGTATAAGCTGTGCCCTTATCCATCTAATCGTGCAATATAACAACAAAAGCCGCGGTTTCTCCCTTAAGGAGAATCGCGGCTTTAGGTTTGTTGTGTAACAGCTCCGTTATTTCCTGAGCAGCTCCAGGAGCCTCTCCAGGGTCAGCTCTGAGGTTGAAGACAGCAGAAGATCAGCTTTGCCCAGCAGCTCCGCGCTGCCGATGCCCACAGCTGTCATACCGGCAGCCTTGATGGCGGCTATCCCCGCCGATGCATCCTCCACACCAATGCAATTGCCTGGTGTTACTCCAAGCAACTCCGCTGCAGTCAGGAAGATTTCCGGGTCGGGCTTGCCCCTGCGCAGCCCGGCCGGATCGGCTATCGCCTGAAACCGGCGGGCAATGCCGAGCCGCTCCAGAATCAGCGGAGCATTCAGGCTGGCCGAGGCCAGTCCTGCATCAATGCCCCGCTGCGCCAGGGAATCCAGCAGCTCCGGGATACCCGGCAGCAGATGTTCTGGCGTGATGCTGCCGATCATCTGCTTGTAGTGATCGTTCTTCTTCTCTGCCAGCCGAAGCCGCTCTGCTTCCGTTAATTGGAGTCCGCTGCCCTCCAGCACAATATCCAGCGATTCCATGCGGCTGACCCCCTTCAGCCGTTCATTCTTCTCACGGCTGAAGGGGATGCCCAGCTCATCGGCCAGGGCCTGCCAGGCTTGGTAGTGAAACTCGGCAGAGTCAGTGATCACACCGTCCAGATCGAAGATTACTGCCTCGAGCTGCCGGGCAAGCGGGACACTCACCGGTTCCTGCGGGAGCAGCGTTAAGATCCGGTCTCTGTGTTTGATCTGAAGGCTGGTGCCTTCCAGAAGTGTATAGACGGCTGCCTCGCTGTCCACGCTGATGTCCAGCAGCTGGCCTCGGACTGTAATCTTGAAGCGGTAGCTCTCCCACTGCTCCGGCAGCGCCGGAGCAAAGCACAGCATCCCATTATACTGCCGCAATCCGCCGAACCCGTTCACAATGGACATCCAGGAACCAGCCATGGCGGCCATATGCAGCCCATCCTTGGCGTTTCGGTTAATATCATCCAGATCCATTCGTACGGTACGGTCGAAGTAGGCATACGCCCCGGCCAAATCACCGATTTCTGCCGAGACGATGCTGTGGATGCAGGGCGACAAAGAGGAGTCATGCGTCGTCAGCGGCTCGTAGTACTTATAATTACGGATTTTATCGGCCAGGCTGAACTTGTCTCCAAGCAGGAACACCGCCATTACCAGATCTGCCTGCTTGAGCACCTGGTGGCGGTAGATCACCAGCGGATGGTAATTGAGCAGCAGCGGATATTTATGAGCAGGCGTATTCTCGAAATCCCACTTCCGCTTCGTCAGGAACGTATCATCCTGTGCATAGATGCCCAGTTCCTCGTCAAACGGAATAAACATCCTGCCGGCGGCTTCCTTCCAGCTCTCCGCCTCTTCCATGGACAGGCCGATTGCCTGCCGGAGCCGCTCGTAATCCTCCGGATATTGCTGCTCCAGCAGCCGGGCGGTCTCATAGGCATAGAGGAATTGGTCCTGAACCATCAGATTGGTGTAGGCATTATTATTTACAATTGCCGTGTATTCATCAGGCCCTGTTACGGCATCGATACAGAAGGCTCCACCCCGCGCCGGATTGAAATGCCCGAGATCCAGCCAGAAGCGCGAGGTTTCAAAGAGAATCTCCGCCCCTTTTCGGACCAGAAAATCGAGGTCTCCTGTTGCCTGCACATATTGCTTGAGCCCATAAGCAATATCAGCATTGATATGTGCCTGGGCCGTACCTGCCGGAAAATAGGCGGAGTTCTCTTCGCCGTCTATCGTTCGCCAGGGATACAGCGCCCCCTTCTGCGACATCACGGCGGCCCGTTCCCGTGCCTTGCCGAGTGTGGCATAACGGAATTCCAGGAGCGCCCGGCTGACTGCCGGCTGTGTGTACGTAAAGAACGGCAGCATGTACATTTCCGTATCCCAGAAGTAGTGGCCTTCGTACCCTTCGCCGGTCAGTCCCTTAGCGGCAATGTTGGTTACGCCATCCCTGCCGGTGGACTGCAGCAGCTGAAACATATTGAAGCGGATGCCCTGCTGCAGTGCGGGATCGCCCTTGATCTCAACATCGGTATGTCCCCAGAACCGGTCCAGATACGCCTGCTGTTCATCCGCCAAGCCGCTGAAGCCATAGGTTTCAGCCATGCTGAGCACCTTAACGCTCCGGCTCTGCAGCTCCTCTTCTGGGTAGTCCTTCGAGGTGTGGTACGTGATATATTTGGTCAATGTCACGGATTCCCCGGTCTGCACCGCAGCCCCGTAACAGACCCAGATCCTCTGGCCGATCAGCTGCCGGCTCAGCTCACGGCCGGACTCAGCCTGCAGCCCATGGCTTACAGCCGTCAGCAGGGCAAACCGGGTATGCCGCGTCCGTTGCCGCATCCAGAGGATGTCCGCCGCTTCGTCATAGCCGGCATCTTCCAGCAGCAGGCTGGGTTCGGCACTCCCCGATCCGAGCCGCGGGTCATCGCTGGCCTCAGTGCGGGTAATCTGCCCGTCCAGCGCAGAGACCAACTGCAGCGTGCCGGAGAAATTCAGCGCCGTCACCTTGTATTCGATCGCAGCCAGGTGCTTGTGCTGCAGGGATACCATCCGCCGGATCATCAGCAGCAGGCGGTGTCCCGCCGGCGATTCCCATTCCACCTCGCGGTGCAGTATACCGCTCTTCATATCCAGCCACCGCCGGTAGCGGTGCACGATCCCGCTGTCCAGCCGGAAGGTATGCCCTTCAATACTCAGCTCTATGATCCGCGCATCGGTTACATTTAGCATCGACTGGTTCCGCGCCGGGAGCCCGAAGGCCCCCTCGGGATATACAATCGGCTCAGAGTCATAGAACCCGTTCAGGTAGTTCCCGGCAACCGAGGTGCCAGCCTTTCCATGGTAGCCTTCCTCGAAATTGCCGCGCATGCCGATATATCCGTTGCCGAGCGCAAACACACTCTCACTCCGCTGATTATTCTCATCCTCAATGGCATCCTCGCCAAGACTCCACTCCCGGTAAGGGTACAACGCCGGCGGATGCTCATATGGCTTCATCTTCATGGTAGTCATTCTCCTCCATTCGCTGCTAACCTTTCACGGATCCGCCCATCAGCCCTCTGACGAAATACTTTTGCAGCAGGAAGAAAATCGCCAGCGGCATCAGCATCGAGATGAATGCAGCGGAAGTCAGCAGATGCCAGTCATTGCCCCGTGAGCCGACCAGATCCGCAATCTTCATCGACATGACCTGAACGGAAGGCTGGTTGCCGATAAAGATCAGCGACACCAGATAATCATTCCATACCCAGAGGAACTGGAAGATGCCGATGGAGGCCAGTGCAGGCACGGACAGCGGCAGAATCAGTCTGCTGAATATCGTGAAATGGCTCGCCCCGTCGATAAACGCCGACTCGAACAAGTCCTTGGGCAGCTGGCTGATAAAGTTATACATAAAGTAGGTAACCAGCGGCAAGCCGAAGGCGGTATGCGCCAGCCAGATACCGAGGTAGCTGCCGTTCAGCCCGAGCGCCGTGTAATCCTTCAGCACCGGAATCAGTGCAACCTGAATCGGAATGACCAGCATGGCTATGATGATCACGAATAAGGTTTTGCGGCCCGGAAAACGCAGCCAGGCAAAGGCATAGGCGGCAAAAGAGGCAATCAGCACCGGAATAACTGTAGCCGGAACTGCTATCGTCAGCGTATTCCAGAACGCCTGCGATAAACCTGTGCCCTTCTGCATCGTTTCACTGCCATCGGCTTCCTTGAGTTTATACTCCTTGCCGGACAGCACATTGTTATAGTTGTCGAGCGTCAGATCAGGCGTTGTCTTCCACCCCTGCTCCTGCACATTAATTGTGCGTGCCCGGCGGTTTTCCCAGATCAGGCGGCTGTCGTCTGCCTTCACGCCCGCTTTTAACTGGTCATCGCTGTAGGTCTTGCCGTTTACCTCAATCGGCCCCCGCAGATCCACCTCCTTGGACAGCTGCAGGGTCTCGCCTGCCGTCCATTCCTGATGGGGGAATACCTTCCACCAGCCGGTCTGCAGAATATCCGCTGCCGGACGGAAGGAGGAAATAAAGAGCCCCAGTGTCGGAAGCAGCCAGATGAAGCAGATGAAGCCGAGTATAAGGTTAACTACCGTTTTGCTGCCTTTTCTTTTCTTTTTGCCGACCATTAGAATCCCCCCTGCTTGCGGAACTGGCGCAGATTAATCAGAATGACAGGCAATACCGCGATCAGGAGCACAATCGCCAGCGTTGAGCCGTAACCGAAATTACGGTACATGAAGAACTGCCGGTAGAACTGCGTCGCTACTACTTCTGTATCGTATTGACCTCCCGTCATCACCATGACGACGTCAAATATTTTCAATGTAAAGACGATGATCGTTGTAGTTACAGTGAGGATGGTTGAAGAGATGAACGGAATCATAATCCCGAAGAAAATCTTCACCTCACCGGCGCCGTCGACGCGTGCTGCTTCGAGAATATCGTCAGGAACGCCTTTGATTGCTGCAGAAAAGATAACCATTGCAAACCCCGTCTGCATCCAGATCAGGATGATAATAAGGAAGAAATTATTCCAGGGCTGCAGCATACTCGTCCAGGCCTGCGGTTCACCGCCGAAATAAGTGACCATCGCGTTCAGCAGTCCGATCTGCTCATCACCCGGCTGATAATAATAGACAAACTTCCAGATAACGCCTGCGGCGACAAAGGAAATGGCCATTGGCATGAAAATGATCGATTTGGCGATTTTCTCGTAGCTGCTGCGGTCGGCCAGAATGGCAATAAGCAGCCCGAAACAGACACAGGCCAGCGTGCCGACAAACACCCACAGCAGATTGTTACGCAGGGCCGTAGCCATCAAGTGGTCGCTGAAGATCGCGGCATAGTTGCTGAGTCCCACGAATTTCTCTGAAGAAGCGTTGAAAAAACTTAAGTATAGGGTCCGCAGCGCGGGCAGGATTAACAGCCAGCCGAGGATTAAGACCGCAGGTCCGATAAAAATATAGGGAAGCACTTTTCTGCGGATATGATCAGGGTACTGTTCAACTGCCCAGGTCAGGGTGTAGTAGATCAGATATACACCCAGCACGCCCCACAGCACAGCCAGAACGGCAGTCAGGAGCGGGTTAAGCGTGGAATCACGGAAAAACATGAAGATCAGCCCGTTAACAACGATGTTTGCGAGCAGCACGCCGATTGATATCAGCACTGCCCTCACGCTGATTCTCTGCTTGGCCTGCGTGCCCGTGACACCGGGCTTCTTCGCCTTTATTTGTGCATCCATAGTAGCTCCTCCTATAAGTTTTGCGCAGCAAAACTTGCCTCGTAAGCATACGCTTGGTTTTGCGCAGCAAAACTTGCCTCGTAAGCATACGCTTGGTTTTGCGCAGCAAAACTTGCCTCGTAAGCATACGCTTGGTTTTGCGCAGCAAAACTCTCTTCGTAAGCGGTCAGACAAATAAAAAGAGGGGCAGGATGTCATTCACAGCGGTCTGCCCCTCTTCCAATCCATGCGTACCGAGATTCGCCTGCCTAACTATTGCTCTTAGTTGTTCCAGCCGGACTGAATCTGTTCCAGCGCCTGATCCAGCGTGGCTGTACCGCTCACGTAGTCCGTCATGCCTTTCCAGAACGTTCCCGCGCCCACTTTACCCGGCATGAGGTCAGAACCGTCGAACCGCAGGGTCGAAGCTTCCTGCACCAGCTTCGCCATCCGGCGGTCAGACTCGGACTGGTACCAGTCGAGCGATGCGTCATTCATTGGAGCGATTACGCCGCCCGATTGTACCCAGCTCTTGATCGATTCGCCGGTGGTGAAGAATTCCATAACCGCACGCACTTCCGGACGGTCGTTGAACATCGCATAGATGTCACCGGCTACGAGTACCGGTTTGCCGTACTGCTCATCGATCGGCGGCAGGTAGAACCAATCATAATCTTCATCAACCTTGGCTGTTTCCGGGAAGAAGCTCGTAATAAAGTTACCGATCAGGTTGAACCAGGCCTTTGGCGGATTCTCGAACATTGGCTTAGGCGCGTCGCCGAACGCTGTAGTTACAATCGATTTGGTGCCGCCATATACATAATCTTTGTTGAGCCAGATCTTAGACATAATTTCTACTGCATTCTTCACCTCAGGAGAAGTAAACGGCAGCTCGCCTTTGACCCACTTGTCATAGTTCTCCGGAGTTGTGGTACGCAGCATGATATTTTCTACCCAGTCGGTTGCCGGCCAGCCTGTAGCTGCACCGCTCTCAATGCCGATCGCCCAGGCCGGATCGCCGTCCTTGGCAATCTGCTCCGTGAGCGCCATCAGTTCATCCCAGGTCTGCGGAACGGTGTAGCCCGCTTCATCAAACTGCTTCTTCGGATACCAGACCAGACTCTTCACATTGCTGCGGTTCCAGATCCCGGCCATGATCTTGCCGTCTTTTCCGTCCATGGTGGACATATCCAGCCAGCTCTTATTGTAATTTGCCTTGAGCTTTTCCTGATCCAGCACACCAGTCAGGTCAACCACCTTGCCGGTTTTGGCAATGGAGGCGAGCAAGCCCGGCTGCGGGAAATCGGCGATATCCGGCGCGTTGCCGCCATCAACCCGGATGTTGATCGTCGCTTCAAACTCTTTGGAGCCTTCATATTGAATATCAATACCGGTTTTCTCTTCGAATTCCTTGATACTGCTCTCAAACTTCACCTGGTCGGCGTCCACAAATGGCCCGAACATCGTTACTTTGGTTCCTTTATATTCACCTTTCATCGCCAATTCCAGCGGGCTTCCGGTTGCTGTGCCTTCCGTGTTATTTGCCGATGATTGGTTGTTATCAGTAGCTGGCGCTTCCGTTGCAGCCGGCGGATCAGTTGGTGCAGCAGCATTATTGTTATTGTTATTTCCGCCGCATCCGCTCAGCATCATGGTGAAGGATAAACACAGAACCATGGCGAGTGACAGTTTACGTCCTGGAGCTTTCTTCATCTTTTCATACATCCCCTTATAATTGTATTAGAGACTGCATTTGTCTGCTGTTTCCGGGAATCTCCCTCGTCCGCCCGCAGAATCACCTCCTTGCAAAGCTTTTCAAAAATGGGTCTATAACCTGGTTTTTGGCTAAATATGCTCATCACCGAGACTTTAATATAACGCTTACATTTCCATATTATCATATAATGTATGCGTTTCCAACTATCACCCCGCATAATTCCCCTTTTTTTTATTTCAATATTTAAATTTAATAGTGAACTGTAGAAAATCCCCTTAAACTGTCGGAATAAATTGGCATTAACCACCGTTAAATCAGGCTTTATTGCGGTAATCCTTACGGAGTGACCATCTGAAAAGCTTTTCATGATCGAATGGAAACGTCCTTGCCATCCTTCTGCAAAGATAGCGGCGTTTCATCTTACAGCCCGGCATCCGATTATTTCTCCCGGGAGGATTCTCTCACAATTAGCTTATGCTCCATTTTTTCTTTCATTACAGCAACACTGCCGGTAGTCAGTAATTCATGCAGCTTCTCGGCGGCACGGTATCCCAGCTGGTAGATCGGTTGGGCGATAGTCGTCAGTTTGGGAATAAACATACCGGACATCCGCAAATTATCAAATCCGATTACAGATACCTGCCCCGGCACCAGGATATTGCGGTCCTTGAGATACGAGATCGTCCCCATGGCGAACTCATCAGCTACACAGAAGACGGCAGTGAGCTCCGGGTAATCGCTGAACAACTCATGCGATGCCTGATAGGCATGCTCAAAACGGTGGTTTGCGTACTTGATCTTCTCCACATTCCGCTCCAGCCCGGATTCCGTAAGCGCTCTGACAAACCCGGCAACACGCGGTGGTCCGGATACCGAATTGTCGTGATTGAAGCCGATCATCCCGATTTCCTTGTGTCCAAGCTCGATAAGGAACTTCACGGCCTCATAAGCCGCCAGCTCATCATCAACCTCTACAGAGGGTACCTCGTATTCATCAGAATGCGACGACACCAGCACAAAAGGAATTCTGCAATCCACCAGCTTCTCATAATACTCCGGATAGAGCACATCACTGGCGAACACGATCCCATCCACCTGCTTCTCATGGAAAGTATCGATATAGGACAGCATCCGCTCCTTATCACGGTCGGTATTGCAGATCATCAGGCTGTAGCCGAGCTTAATGCAGGCATCCTGCATTCCGCGGATCACACCTGCAAAATACAAGTTCTCAATATCGGGAATAAGCAGACCCAGTGTAAAAGACTTCTTGTAAATTAACCCGCGCGCAAATGCATTGGGCTGATACTTCAATTCCTTAATGGCCTCAATGACCCTGTCGCGCTTGCCCGGTACTACCGTCTCCGGCGCATTCATAACCCGGGATACGGTACTGATCGACACCTCCGCTAATCTGGCGACATCTTTAATCGTTGGTTTCATAGACGTAACTTCCTTTTTTAGAAAAGCTTTTCAAAACGATTATAGCAAGGCCTTCGTAAATTGACAACAGAATTATTTAACCGCTTACATTTTTATTTTATGAAGCTTATAGAGCTATTTCAATGCCCTTTCTATTGAGTAGAGCTACAATTTAATGGACCAAGTCCTTCATCTTTGAAAAGCTTCTCAAATTTGCTTCTGCGGCTGGCTGAAAGACCCGTCTGGCGTGTCAAGGCTCGCTTGGACGAGCTGGCGGATGCTTAGCTAACCTTTCCTTGATCTCAGTAGTTGGAATTTCTCCATCTAATTTCTTCTCTATGGATCAAAGTCAGCAGATTACAGGCATTTAGCTGGAGGAATTCCACCTATATTCTGCTTTTAGGCGAAAATGGATGAATTAGTTGGAGGTTTTCTCACTGGGCTTTTGGCAGGAAACTCCAGTCATTCTGATAAGCCAGTCCATCAGCCGCAGTACTATTCATAGAGCATACGCAGTAACATATCCAAAACTGTATTATAGACCTCTTTGCTTCTCGCTTTCTTACTCACTTCCCGACGGACACAAACTTACTTAAAGTGTGTAAATAATATTATTTCATGTTATAATTGCCGGGTAGATCAATTCATAGCTGCAAATACTGCTGTAAGATGCTTAAGCCTATAACTGGAGGGATTATTGTGAAACAACTGCGGGACATTCCCATTTCCGTGCTGGATCTCGCTCCGATTGTGGAGGGCGGAACAGCTGCGGATTCACTGCATAACACATTAGATTTAGCACGCCATGCCGAGGGTTGGGGTTACCATCGCTATTGGCTGGCGGAACATCATAATATGACCGGAATTGCCAGCTCGGCTACCTCTGTGGTTATCGGGCATGTGGCTGCCGGAACCAAGAGTATCCGTGTGGGTTCCGGGGGCATCATGCTCAGTAACCATGCGCCGCTCATGATCGCTGAGCAGTTCGGAACACTGGAATCCCTGTTTCCGGGACGTATTGATCTCGGACTTGGCCGGGCACCCGGCTCCGACCAGGCGGCTGCAAGAGCACTGCGGCGCGGCCTCGGCAGTGACGGCAGCGAATTTCCTGAGCAGCTGAGTGAGCTTAGAGCCTACTTCGATCCGAACGGCGCGGGTTCACGTCCGCTCGGGGTGCGTGCTACACCAGGCGAAGGCCTCAACGTACCGATCTGGCTGCTCGGATCAAGCGGATTCAGCGCACAGCTTGCGGGTCAGCTGGGTTTGCCGTTTGCTTTTGCCAGCCACTTTGCACCGGATTATCTGCTGCCGGCACTCCATCTATACCGCAGCAGCTTCAAGCCGTCAGCTGCACTAGACAAACCGCATGTTATGGTCGGTCTTGGCATTACCGCCGCAGACACAACTGGAGCAGCACGCTGGCTGGCCACTTCCCAGCAGCAGCAGTTCCTTAACATTATCCGCGGCCGCACCGGCAAGCTCCAGCCACCGGTTGATGACATGGAGAGCCTATGGTCTCCCCAGGAAAAAGCTCTCCTGCTCGATAAGCAGAAGTATTCCATTGCTGGAGACAAAGCATATATCAAGGAGCGTCTCCTGCAGGTGCTTGAGGAAACCGGGGCGGATGAATGGATTATTGCCTCGCAGATTTATGATCATACAGCACGGTTACGTTCCTACGAGCTGGTAGCTGAACTAATCAAGGACAACTAAAACAATTTTTCGCTTGAATCATTAACAAGGAGATTACCGGGGGATAGGGAATTATCACTTCCTTCCGAATAATCTCCTTTTTTTCGTGTTTTGTTCTTAATAAAAAACCTTAATTTTAGATATAACCAAAGAAATAATTAGAAAACTGAAGCTATACCCTGATATTACCCTGAAATTATATATATATTGCTCATTTTCAATGATTTGAGGCGCTCCTATCGTTTTTGTTTATTTAAATTATTGATTATACTGTAATTATTCGTTATAACGAACATACATATGACCATACTATCTATAAGTACTGTTTCAATAGGCCGCAACACCTCAAACATAGTAGTCCTCCAAAATACCACTTATATCGACATGGTGTGGGGAAACAGCTTAGATCCGGCGGATTCTTGTCGGGCTGTGCGGGGGCAGCGTTGCTTTCCAGAAGAAAGGGGCGGAGGAAAGTGAAGAAAAGATATCATATGACCATAATTGGCGCCTACATTCTAATTGTTCTGATCGGCGTTATCTGGCATGCCGGAGGTGTAAGTGCAGAGGACACAATTAAACTCACTGTCAATTCGCATACGAAAAGTACCGCCATTATGAGTAATATGCAGCCGGGGGACAAGAGTGCCTCAGAATATACGGTTATTAACGAAGGGTCAGAGCCGTTTGATTACTTTGTAGACTTCGAATTTCTCTCCGGAGACGTGGAATTGTACAATATTCTGCAAATGACGCTGCAAAAAGAGGGAGTAATCCTCTATTCCGGAGTGATGAGCCAAGCGGAAGGCCGCGTTGCCATAGGGTCACTCCCCGGTGGCGGTACGGAAGCGATTCAAATGGATGTCGTATTTCCCGCTGAGGCAGGCAATGAGTTCCAGGGGAAGAAGGTTGGCGTTGCCTTTAACTTCGCTGCCT